>NZ_CP061336.1:852500-1540000 GCF_005473905.2 Ruminiclostridium herbifermentans | reverse complement strand
GCTCATATTCGTTTCCTTCAATAATTCAGACATGATTCAGACATGTTTTATACTTCTTAACAGCATAATTACTCTTCATTTTGAAACCATATAACAAATAAATTAAAAAAATAGTACAATAAATTAACAGCCTAACCTCAAAAATGTCCCTCTAAATAAAGGCTAAAATAATGGGCTAATCGTTTATAAATTTATACCTCTCTAAAATGCTTGAATTTATGGGCCTTCTGGCTTTGATTCATAAACTTCACCTTACATTAGGAAAATTGTCATTAGATCGGCTAAGCCATTAATTTAATTGTACTTTTATAATAAAAAACAATTCTTAAATTTAGTAAGACTCCGCTTAAAAAAGCAACAGCAAATAATTATGTAACAATCCATAGCTTTATTATCTTGTTTTATATTCTATTTAGCTTTTAAAGTTGATTACTTTGTCATCTGCTTACTTAAGTCTTATTAAAAATAAGAATGTTTTATTAACTAATCAAGAATTTTAACCATTAGAAATAAAAGCTTCTTCATTAAGGTATAATTCTTTTAGTTTTTTTACATACGACATGTCGCCATGGAAAAGGTTATGGTAATATATATCAATAAGCTTTTCTTTGTTTGCAGTATCAGTATAAATTTTTTCAAGATAATATGCCCAAATGGTAGGTCTATTTAAGTATTTTCGCCTGGTTTTTCGTAGGGCCTCAACACATAGTTCTTCAGCTAATTTATAATTTCCTTCAGCAAGTAATTTATCAACAGCAATCATTCTTATTTCAACAACATGTAAGTTTTCCATCAAATATTTGTCTGCAGCTTCCTTTCCTTCCATTCGTTCAACAATACCATGGATTATAACAAATTTATCTGGATAGTCTTTCCCATCGAACATTTTGCCTAGAATAGAAAAAACATCAAATATTCTGTTTGCCTGTTTTTGCGTATTTATCAGGCATACTGCATGTCTTAATAGTTTGTATCCGTAATCAGGCCAATCATGAAACGCTCTTATTTGAACACTTTTAATAATACTGTCAAAATAATAGGTTTGATTGTATTCGTCAGCATTTCTGCATAAACTTCCTATTCCCTTAATACACTCCTGAATTACCTCAGTAATTGTTCCCGATGTTCCATCAGCATGAAAAAACAATTTAACTGCCTCTATCATAACTGTTATGTAAACATCAAATATTCGTCTTGGATTAATGTTTATTTTTCCAACTTGTATAATTGACATCATCTCGGTACATACAACAATGCATCCTCTATCATTTACAAATCCCTTATAAGAATTTTGTGATATGGAAGCATTAATTTTATTTTTAATATCTAATATATGCTGGTCTTCCATTTTGTCTTTCCCTCCTCGCTGATTATTGCTTTTTGAATTTTACCTATTAAACTAGTACAGATTATTTTATTTGTATTTTTGTCTATGCCTACTTAAATGCTTAGTACATTACTGACACATACTTTTACATGAAAATAATGCATTTTAATAGTTTTAGATATTATGTAATATTGCTTTTACAAGTTATATTCACTATGTTTTACACTCTGAAAATCATATTACAAAGCTATTTTTCTAAGTTTTCCAGTAGTTTATTTGTGTTTTTTGTATAATATTTTACTTTTTGTAAAACTTACATTTATTATACTTTTACTATTTGTGAAAGTCAACATATTTTTTGGCATTTTGTGAAATAATATTTCTGCAAAATTTCATTATGATATAATTAATTTACAAAATGTGAAAGGATTCATATGGATAATAACATCTTAGGACAGCGAATTAAAAAACTTAGAGAAGATAGAAATTTAAATCAATTAGAATTTTCAAAAATTTTAAATATAAGCAACACTACTTTATCGCAATACGAAGCTGGCAACCGAACTCCTAGTGATGAAATTAAGGAAAAGGTAGCTGACTATTTTAATGTGTCTGTAGATTATCTTCTCGGGAGAACTGAAAAATGTAATTTAGAGGATGAAGGTTCCAATGATGAAAAATTCTATAAGTTCGATGTCTCTAATCTTCCAGAGGAAGCTATTAAGCAAATTGAGGACTACATAGAATTTGTAAAACAGAAATATAAATCTTACTAATTTTAATAATTTGTTTAATAAATAATTTGTTTAATAATTTGAGTTTTTAATTTGCAAGATTCATATTCATTATTATAAATGTTATGCAACCTACTATAACAACAAATGCTAAAAAATCACTACCTATTATTTATTAGTTAATAATTTAGTTAATAAGCTTTTTTAATTATCATTTTTTTAATAATCAATGGTTAAAGATAGTATATTTTTCTCATTTGTAAATCTTAGGTTTATTATACTTTTACTTTTCGTAAAAGTCAATATTTATTTTGCCATTTTGTGAAATATGTTTTAGATATTTGTTATGGTATATTTAAGCCGCAAAATGAGAAAGGAACCTTATGGATAAAAACATTTTAGGTAAAAGAATTAAAAAACTAAGAGAAAAAAACAATTTAAATCAACTTGAATTTTCCAAAATTTTAAATATAAGCAATACTACCTTATCCCAATATGAAGCTGGTAATCGTACGCCTAATGATGAGATCAAAGAAAAAGTTGCTGACTATTTCAATGTATCAGTAGATTATCTACTTGGTAGGACTGAAAATAGTAATTCTGAAGCTGGATACTCTAGAATATCTAATAGCCTTTATGTTTCCAATTTACCTAAAGAGGCCATTAAGCAGATTGAGGACTATATTGAATTTGTAAAACAGAAATATAGCTCAGACTAAGCCAGTAGACAAAAGTTCTCTAAAAGAAGGTGTGAATAATCATTCAAAAGAAATAGTCATTGTCATTCCTACAAATATAAGCTTATTTCAATTTATTCGCTTATTTTAAATCAAATCTGTTTTCTTACAGTTTTATACTCATCATTTAGTCTAAAGTATGGACAATCATCAAATGAATTTTGTATAAACTTGACCATCTCATCTTCATCTAAATTAACTTCACATACATAACAGTCGTATTCTTCGTCATAAAAATAATAAATACAACAATCACAATTTAATTTTATTTCCATTTCTTGCTCCTTGTATAACAAATCATTTACTCAACTTTAATTGACAATTTACAGATGTTAAAAACTATCAATACATAAGTTTGATTATTACATTTTTTTAAAAAGTTGAATATTTTGCTGCACATAGTATAGCCCAACCATAAATTTAATATATTAATTATTAATCCTCACATATTTTAATAAAGAATTTTCTGTTTCTTGGTCCGTCAAATTCACAAAAATAAATCCCCTGCCAAGTACCAAGCAGCAATCTTCCACCCTTTATAATGACAGTTGCTGAACTTCCAACACAAGATGCTTTCAGATGAGCGGAAGAATTCCCTTCACAATGCAAAAATTCTTTTCTATCTGGGAAAGCCGCCTTTAAACCAAGGAGTATATCGTGGACTACATCAGGGTCTGCATTCTCATTTATTGTTATCCCTGCCGTAGTGTGGGGACAATAGACTACACATATTCCGTCAGTTACACCACTTTTAGTTACTGCCTCGGCTGCTTGTCTTGTTACATTGTACATACCTTCAGTATTTGTTGATAAACTATATTCAAAAAGCTTCATTTCTACTTATCTTCTCTCTTTTAAAAAATTATATTACTCGCATTACCCAAAAAATAGTAATTTTCCTGCTTAATATAATACATCATTTCTGATAGCAATTCAATAAACATATTTCATATGTAAATCCCAAGTAAAGAATAGAATAAGCTACCTCATATATTTAGAACTAAAATTCTACTAGGAGGTCACATCACATTTTTACTCTCTACTCAGGACTTTGTAAAAACTTATTAGTTTCCCAATATAGCCTTTAAATCCTCATCTGGCGTTGATATTGGTTTGATTCCAAACTTATCAATTAATACTTGCAATATATTTGGTGTAATAAATGCCGGTAGTGTTGGTCCAAGTCTAATATCCTTAATTCCAAGTGATAACAATGTAATAAGAATACATACAGCCTTTTGTTCATACCAGGAAAGAATTAATGAAAGCGGCAAATCATTTACTCCACATTTAAATGCATCTGCAAGCGCCAGTGCAATTCTTATTGCTCCAAAAGAATCATTACACTGACCTACATCAAGAACTCTAGGAAATTCTCCTATTTGACCCAAATTCATTTTGTTAAATCTGTACTTACCACAAGCAAGTGTAAGTATTATTGTATCCTTTGGTGTTTTCTCTGCAAATTCAGTAAAATAATTTCTTCCCGGTCTTGCACCATCACATCCTCCAATCAGGAAGAAATGCTTTATCGCTCCATTTTTTACTGCATCAATTATCTTATCGGCATTGCTTAATACTGCATTATGCCCAAAGCCCACTGTTATTTTCTGTTCAGGTTCATCTTCTGTAAAACCACCTAGCTGAAAAGCCTTGTTTATTATAAGACTAAAGTCTTTTTTACCGTTAACCTCTCTGATATGAGTTATTTCAGGCCATCCAACAATACTTGTTGTAAATATTCTATCCCTATAGGAGTCTCGTGGTTTTTGCAAACAATTTGTTGTCATAAGTATACAACCCGGTATTCCGTCAAACTCTTTTTGTTGATCTTGCCATGCTCCGCCAAAGTTACCTACTAAGTGAGGATACTTTTTTAATTCTGGATAGCCATGAGCAGGAAGCATTTCACCATGGGTATATATATTGATTCCTTTGCCCTCCGTTTGCTCAAGCAGTTCCTTTAAGTCCTTCAGGTCATGCCCAGAAACAATAATAAATGGACCCTTTTTCTTTGTAATACTGACTTGTGTTGGAACAGGATTGCCATAGGAGCCCGTGTTTGCTTTATCAAGTAACTCCATGCATTTTAAATTGACTTGTCCAAATTCCATAATTAAATTGAACAAATCATCAACTGTCAGGCCTTCATTAATAACTGCTGCAAAACCCTTATAGAAAAACTTACTAACTGTCTCATCCTTATAGCCTAAAACATGCGCATGATGGCCATAAGCTCCCATTCCCTTCATTCCATAAATGAGCATCTCTCTTAAGGAACGAATATCTGCATCTAAAGTCTGGTCATACATTATACCAGCTTTTTTTGCATCCTTAAGCATTTCTTCTTTTGTAGCTGGAAGAGTATAACTTACTACTTCTGGAAAATGATTTTTACACTCTAGCAGCTGCTTTTTCAAGCACTCTTTTATTTCTTGTGCTTTTCTCAAATATTCTACAAATCTCTCAGGATCAAAGTTAACATTTGTTAGAGTTGAAAAAGCAGCATCCATAATAAATTTATCTGTTTCATCATCTATTTTGATACCCTTTTCCAATAATTTTTGTCCACAATAGCCTATACCCTTTAGTTGATAAATAAGTAAGTCCTGTAATGCTGCTACTTCACTGTCTTTTCCACAGTTACCTACTTTCGTACAGCCCTTGCCTCCTATTGTTTGTTCACACTGAAAGCAAAACATTTCGTTATGCATTATTTGTTCTCCCTTCTAGAAATTTTCTATTTTTGCTGTAGCTATAAAATTTGTCTCTACAAAGCATAATTTTGTAATAGTATTCCATCACTTTACTTGTTATATACTAAACATAGGCAATTACCGTTCAAAATTCGAAGAGAATATTTTTTATTAAAAAACTATATTTATTTTTTCAGGAAAATTAATCTTTTATCCAATTTGAGCACAATTAGGCTTGAATTTCTTCACTGACATTAGAAAGCTTTAGGATTATCAATAAATTTTTGCACATCAAAAAAAGCTAACCATATTTTGATTAGCTTATTAATAGTTATTACTCAACTTTCGAATAGAAAGTCAAGCTATTGTCAAGTTTATCTATTTCTTGTTGTTCAAAGATAATTAGAATATATCCAATATATCATAATTCAGCTTCCCATTTTTTAGGTAAATACTTCATAGTACCTTTAATCATATCACCTACTAAACATTTTATTTCCTTTTTACTTAGCCTTCCATTAATTAACGTATCATATTTGAAAGCTTCATATACAAGATCTATGTTGCATTCTAATGCTGCTTTTAAGACACGTTCATGATTGTCAGTTTGCGGTTTAATATATGCGAGAATCCCCTCAGGAATCCTTCCTGCTGCAATTGGACGAATTCTGTCACCTTCAAAAATAGCATTTGTTTCTACAATTGCAGATTTAGGTAAATTTCTAATTTGCATAAAAGAATTAGGCATATTAACATTGCTTATGCACCGATTAAGTCCGCATAAAGCCTTAATAAGCAAAATCCCCTCTTCTCCAGATGGTACTAAATTAAAAGACTCTTCTCCAGATACCAAACGTCTACTTCTTTCTAGTCGTCTTTGTAAATCTGCTTTACGCCATGAAACCGGAGTCAGTGAAAATCCCCAATGTTCAACTGTTTCGGGATTTAAGAGATATGTGTCTCCTGGCATAAACTCAGCTAAATGTCTATCTCCAGCAGCAGCAATCAATCCGAATCTATTAAACAAATCAAATTTAACCCTATGAGAGCATGAAAAACGATCAGCTTTACTATAATTTTCGTCTATAAAGCCTTCATCGAAATGCTCAGAGACATATTCTTTAAAAATTGGAAAAAGGTTTTTGCCTTTATAAGAAGCATAATCAAACCAGGTGAAATGGTTAATTCCCAATACATTAACTAATATTTCATTTCTGCTCCAAACCTCAATACCTGTTTTCTTTTCAAAAATACCCTTAAGTAATTGTTGTGCACCAAACACTTCATGACAGCATCCAAAGGCTTTTATTTTTGGGAACACATAGTATAGCGTTTTCACACAAAGTGACAATGGATTTGTGTAATTTATAACCCAAGCATTAGGACAAAAGGTTTTTATTGCATTTGCTAATCCTACAAACAAAGGCAGTGTACGAAGTGCACGCATTATGCCTCCAGGTCCCACAGTATCACCAACTGATTGATAAATCCCATACCTTTCCGGCATATGCACATCTACTTCCATTTCATCAAAAGTTCCAGGTAGCATTGAAATAATAACAAAGTCTGCATTAATAAGTGCATCTTGCAAAGTATAAGCCACTTCATAATTCCATTTACTAATAGCTTCCTTTATTCTAGAAACATTATTTCCAATAATCTCATTACTTTTAACTGCTTCTAAATCTATATCATAAAGCTTAATTGTTCCAGAAATATTTGGCTCTAAAGCAAGGTCAGTCATAAATGTCCATGCCCAGCCCCTTGAGCCTCCCCCTATGTATGCAATATTAATATCTGTAGCCGAATCACCTTGATAATTCATATTTGAAAACCCCTTTTTTTCAGCTTAGTCTTATACTTCTTTGTATAAAAACTTTTAATGCTATTGTTATATTTGATAATTGATTAACTAAAATTATATTGTGTACATTTTCAAATTAGTGTGATTGGATCACAGCACGACCTTGTGCCTGTATGCTATATGGAAATTATACCATTAGTTTATGAATTGTGTAAATTATGTACAAAAATTGTCTTTGAATATAAAAACATCACCTTTAGAGATATCCAAATGGTGATGTAGTTGTACTAATTTATTTTTATGCAGCTGCAGTATTTGTGAAATTTATATACTAAATTAAATACTCTGTATTATCAGCTTTCTTCATTTCAAATTCATCAAAAATCCTATCTCGAATTTTTAAGAAATCAGGGCTAGTTCTATCTCTCTTCCGTGCTATAGGAACATTAATAATGCTCTTAATTTTACCTGGGTTAGGAGTCATAACAACAACTCTATCAGCAAGAAAAACAGCTTCTTCAATATCATGTGTTACAAAAATAATAGTCTTTTTCTGATTTTCCCATATACTAGATATCTCATCTTGCATTTTCAATCTTGTTAGAGCATCTAATGCCCCAAATGGCTCATCCATAAATATTATTTCAGGATCTACTGCAAGAGCGCGCGCAATGGCAACACGCTGCTGCATGCCTCCAGAAAGCTGATTGGGATGACTTTTACTAAATTCACTTAAGCCGACAATATTAATGAATTTATCTGCAATTTCAGCCCGTTCCTTTTTAGAGAGTTTTTTGCCCTCTAGCCCCAACTCAACATTTTTCTTTACTGTTCGCCATGGAAGCAGTCCATAATTCTGAAATATCGTTACATTTTTATTTGATGGCTCTGTTACTTCATTTCCATCTATTGTAATCCTTCCACTGCTTACTCTTTCAAAGCCTGCAATGGAATTGAGCAGCGTAGTCTTTCCACAACCACTAGGACCTAGCAAGCAAATAAATTCTCCTCTTTCAATGTTTAACGAAACATGCTCCATAGCTTGAAATACTTTATTATTTTGTACATATTGTTTTGATACATCTTCAACTTTTATATACAAATCAAGTCCTCCCATCATTAGCCACAAATCCAAATTTGTTTAATATACTCTTTTCTATTAAACCAATTAGACTATCTAATATTAACCCAATTAATCCAATAACAATTATACTTGACAGCAACATATCTGCTCTCAAATTATTTCTAGAGTCAATTATCAAATAACCTAGGCCAGTCTGTGCTCCCACCATTTCTCCTGCCACCAAAAATACCCAAGCAGTTCCCAGTGCTAGATGAAGACTTGTAGCAATATATGGGAATGCTGATGGAAGAACAATTTTGGTGAGAAAGCTTACGCCTTTTATGCCAAAATTCCTTGCAACCTTTATGTATGTCTGGTCTACTTTACTTACTGCTGTTACTGTAGTCAGCAGAATAGGAAAAAATGCTGCAATAAAAATTATAACAATGGCTGGTAAATCACCAATTCCAAACCATAATACAATAAATGGAAGCCATGCAATTGGTGAAATTGGCCTTAGCAGTTGGACAATTGGATTTATATAGTTCCATACACCTCTAAACCAGCCTAATATCAGTCCTAATGTTACCCCAGTAATAACTGCTATACAATAACCGATGGCAAACCTCAACATACTATCTAAAATACTTGTTAACAAAACTCCACTATAAACCATTTCTTTGAAACCCTCTACTACATTGAGAGGGGAAGGAAGCAGTGCTTTATTCCAATTTCCAAAAATTACAGCAAGCAGCCATATTAAAATTAAAGCTGTAAAAGATACGACAATATGAATTACTTTTTTCATTCATTAGCCCCCATTTTCTATTTCAAAATTAATAATTTGATGCTAAATTCTATTGATAAAATCAACATCTGCAATGCTTTTTCTATTAACCAAAGAGTGAATCATCTATAAAATCATCATAAGTAGGAGGTGTCTTTGAAATATCAAACTCAATAAGCCTTTTTGTGAGATCAGTATATGCCCCTTTAGTAATTCTCAAATCATCAAATGAAATCCATTTCATTGACAAATTATATACATTGTCATCGAGCTTTAAATACTGTTTTGCAATCTCCTCAGTTTCTTTCTTATGCTCTTCAATATATTTTCCAGCTTCGTTATATTGTTTAGTAAGCTTTTGCGCAATATCATGCTTGTCATTTATAAAGCTTTCAGTAAGAACTAAAGAGCAGCAGATAGAGTCCTCCCAAAGTTCTTTTGAATCGGCTAAAACCTTACCTGTATTAATTGCAACAGACTTTGCCCCAAATGGTTCTGCCACACAATATCCAGCAATCTGACCTTGAGCAAGAGCAGCTGGCATTTCTGGCGGAGAAAGTTCCACAACTTTTAAATCTTTATATGTAAGACCTGCATCTTTGAGCAATTGACCGAGCAGTATATTGTGAGAAGACTGTCTATGAGGTATTGCAAAGTTCTTTCCTTTTAAGTCCGCAACAGAATTTATATCATTTGCTACTACAATAACATTTCCATCCTTATGACCAAGAGCAACTGCTTTTATTCCTATTCCCTGTTCTTTAGCTTTCATTGCAAGTTCAATCAAAACAGATGCTCCATCTACACGGCCTGTGTTTAGTGCATCCATAAGTTCAGGCCATGAACCGTATTTAACAAGTTCTATTTTAAAATTATCGCCTGTTCGATTTTGTAGCTGATTTTCTACAAAAATAGGCAGCGCATGTGTAATTGGTAAATATGCTATTTTCACCGTTTCTTTAGATGATTTATTATTTGTGTTTTCACTGTTTGTTGTATTTTGTACATCTGCTTTACTTCCACAAGCAGCAGTTAAACCTATAATAAGTCCAATTGATAAAACTAACGCAATAATTTTATATATACCTTTCATATATAACCTCCCACGCCCGCTTGGAGCCAAAAATTTTAGGTAATTTCATGATTAGATATTAGAAGAGAACCACAAATTATATTTTTTTAGCGTTTCCACAAAACAAAACCATGAATATCAGTCCCATCCAAGGGCTTTTCTCTGTTCCTTTAGGTCATTTACAATCTGATTTGCTAATTCTATATGATTTACATTTACAATCATTCTTGAACCTAAAATATCTTTTGTTCCATTCTTCATAAACTCCGTTACATTATCAGAGCCTTGTGTTGGAACATAAACACAGTGATATGAATCTATACCTAATAATCTAAAACTTAAAGCGGCACAGATACCCTTTTCATTTGACCATTCTGGACTTGCAAAGGCATAAGGCATATCCTTAATTGCTACTCCTGAAGCTTCTGCTACTGCTTTAAAGAAAGCAGACGCTCTCGCATTATCCAAGCATTCACCCATGTGCCAAACAGGCGGTAAATCTTTTAAGAAAACTTTTAATTTATGACCAGCTAGCTCTAATGCATTTGTTGAACAATATCCCAGCTTCATTAATGGAAAAGACGCACAGCCATTAGTTAATATTAAAATATTGTTTTTAATCAATATATCAGCCAGTTCAACAACTGCTTTTTCATAAATAATTCTAGGATTATTACAGCCCACAAGATTAATAATTCCTAAAATTTCTCCGCTTTTAATTGCATCCACAATAGGGTTTAAGCCACCATAATACTTATTAATATACTCTAAGGAAAACCCCACCTCTGCTTCAGCTTCATATTTCGGAATATGAACAGGTATTTCTCTTCTATCTGCAAAGCTTTCAATTGCCCTTAGTAGAATTTTTCTTGCCAGAGCATTAGTCTGATCCATATTAGAATGATCATGGTCATATCCAAAGTGCTCCGCACCAGGTAATCTCGCCGAATCGTTAGTGGTTACCACTGTAGTTTTAAAGCATTTTGCGACATCCATAATTGAAGGAAATACATCCTGAACATCTGCCACCCAAAGGTCTAAAGCGCCTGTTCCCAGCACCAATTCTGCTCCAATTGCATTAGATAATGGAATAACCCCTCCATACCTATACATGGCAGAAAGTCCCGAACAGCAGATGCCATAAAATTTAATTCCTAGAGCCCCTTTTTCTTTCGCTAGGCTTATAAATTCATCAGTTTTTCCAAACTTAACAATCTGGCTCACTAAAACCGGAGAATGTCCATGCACTGCAATATTGACATATCCTTTTTCTAAAGCACCTAAGTTAACCTTTGAGGTACTGCGAGTAGGAAGTCCAAAAAGACTATCCATTGCAATTGAAGAACCTAAAACACTTGACCAAGCAAAGGCTACACCACTTCTTAGCATCTGCTTTAACAAGTTTTTCCAATATCCATCATTACCAGTGCTTGTTCTATGTAAGCTTTCAAAAACCTCATGATATGGACTGATTGGTATAATATCCAAATCACTCCACGTTTTTATCCTTTCTTTTGAAGCAAAGGCATGAAGTGTCTTATGTGGTGCAGGTACTGTTCTTGATAAGTCCTCTAAAAGTATATCTGCTACCAATGCCGCTAATTCTGTAATTGTTTTATCCTCAGTCTCAATGCCAAAGGCCTTTGCTGAAGCTAGTATTTTAGCCTCTCCCTCTATAGGTATATCTATTTTCCCTTCAGCAGCATATTTTAATGCTAACATGCACTCTCTTCCCCTTGCTCCATGTGCTGCAACACCAGCAGCAATACTTCTGAGCAAATTTCTGGCTACAATTACATCTGCATCAGCTCCACAAACTCCCCTTGGAGTTTTCTTTGTAATTTTACATGGCCCCATGGTGCAATTTTTACAACAAACACCTGCTAACCCAAAGCTGCACTGAGGCTTTTGTTCATCAAACCGATCAAAAACTGTTTCAATACCCTTTTCATTCATATGTAAAAGCATATCCTTTACAGCTGGGTCAGGTGTCTGCTCAATAACATCTTTTTTTGATGCAAAGCTTTTTCTATATTCTGCAATAGCAGTTGCATAATCATTACAACCAGAACTATTGTGATGGTGATGACTTTCATTATCACCAAATTTTAAATGATGGTATCTCTTTAATTCAAATTGAATCAATATACTCAAATAATCGCCCTCTTTTAGCCTATATTTCCTATATATTTAATATGATTTTATTCATTATAAGAGGTTCACTAATAAATGTCAATATATAATCCGATTTTTTCATAGTGACTTACTATGAATAAGTTTATAAGCTTCAGACATAAATAATTCATATTTACAAACAAACAGGAATCATATAATTAATGAATTGGCTCTTAAATAAAACATCCAAATATTGTTCTTCCCCAGCTATTGTGATTAAAAAGAATAACAGCACTAGATCAACTCTTTGAATAAGATGATTTTGTGCTGCTTAAGAAATACTGAGAGATTCTCTAAAAATATATGAAATACATGCAAAAAGGCTTAACTTCGAATTATATCGAAATCAAGCCCTTTCATAATATTTATGTACACTACTATGTAGCTTTATATCTTTGCATAAGCTTCTTCAACACTAGTAACAAGTTCAAATAATTCAACTTCTTTTTTCCCTACCCTATTTACCTGCGACATAGCTATCGCTGATTCTAACATAACTGAAAACCTTTTTTTAAATGGGGTGTCAGCATAAAACTTCATAATTTGCTCTACATACGGAATTGCATCTTGTGACATTGCCTTTTGTTCACGTGCATCAATAATAAGCACATATTCACTTATATTTAATTTGGAACATGTTGTTATTAACTCATCCTGATAATTTTTAACATCATCTAAACTTAGCATACCAGATATAGTTGCTTTTATTACTTTTTTTGCAGATTCAACCTCAATTTTATACATTCAACAGCCTCCTAGCATTAAAAATTTTAAATATATCTTACAGTTTTATATACTCTATCAAAATTATAGATTGTTTGTCTAACATTGTCAACTATGTGATTAGTTAGTAAGTTAATATAATTCATTTTAATTATCGTGATTTCAATTAACTCTATTTCTACCGCACTTTCAATTTCTTATTTTACTTTATTTATAAATGGCGTATGGCTGTATAATACTGAATATATCAGTAAAAAACTTTATATTTAAATCAACTAATCACCAAATATCTACTTTATTAGGTCGACTATACAAATTACTAGAAAGCTTGTATCAATGGTCCTAGCTCTAATTATGACGATAATACTATTGACTGGCTGAATAAATAGAAGTAAACTAATTACAATTAATGGTATATTTTTATGTATTACTTATTTTTGTATACTATTAATAAAACATAATAAAGGAGGAAAATGTTATGAGTACTGCTGTAAATACTGTAATGTTGAAAGACGTTGTATTTTGTCCGGTTAGTTTTCAAGACTTATCCTTCGAAGTATTAGATCCAAAAGATTACGAAGCTGTTAGAGGTGCAGCTGAATGTCTTGCAGAATCTTTTGCAGGAGTGGAGATAGATGGCGTACATATAAGTGAGCCAATGACTACCGCCTGCAAACTATCAGCAAATGACATGTTTGAGTATGTATATGCTTATTTATCTGAAGTATCTAACCAGAATCTTTGCTACGTAGCAAGGAATATACATACGGGAAAGGTTATGGGAGCTCTTGCATGTGAAAACTTTAATCCAGATGACGAATTGCCAGTATTTGAAGGCAATTTAGCTCCTATGAATATTATTTTAAATTATCTGGCTGAACTAGATGCTAGGTTTGTGGAAACAATTGAAAATAAGACTTTTAATAAAATTCAAAACGAAGAATATGTACATGCATTTATGGGAGCAGCGAGGCTCAAAGATAAAAAAAGGTTTGTAGTTATTAAATTATTTGAACGTTTGATTTTAGATGCTTACTCCAAAGGCTACAAAGGAATTATCGGAGAAGCTACTAACCCTAGATGTATAAAAATGGTGTCTGAATATTGCGGTTTTCATCAGGTTTATGATATTTACGGAGAGCCAATACTTGGTGACTACTCACAGCATCCTGTTTTCAAATCAATTCCAAGAGAAATAGCTACTGAATGTCGTATAATGTACAGGCCACTTAATTTTGAATTAGTTACATAGACAAGTTGTGATAATTAGGCTTACACTATAACACTTTTATATATTTCTTATAAACATTTATATTTTATACGTATAATAAAGAATTTCTATATTTTGTTATTTATCATATAAGTAAAACTGCCCGGTCAAAATGGCCGGGCTTGTTTTTATCTTATAATTTATCTAATCTCATTAAGTTTAGCTTATTTATAAATAGTAAAGACATTGTTTATTGTCCGGTTAGCTTTAAAGACTTAACCTTTGAAGCATTAAATCCTAACTATGAAGAGACAGTTAGAGGTGCAGCAGAATGCCTTGCCCAATCTTTTGCAGGAGTTGAGGTGGATGGCGTTCATATAAGTGAGCCAATGGTCAATGCCCTAAACCTATCTGTAGTTGACATGTATGAATTTGTATATGGTTATTTGAATGTGATAGCTAAACAAAATCTTTGTTATGTTGCAAAAGATTTACTTTCAGGAAAAGTTGTAGGCGCAATTGCTTGTGAGAACTTTAATCCTGATGAAGAATTACCTGTGCTTGAAGGTAATATTGCTCCTATAAATATTGCTTTCGATTTTCTATCTGAATTAGATGCTAGGCTTGTACGTACAATTGAACATAAGACAGGCACTAAAATCCGTGGTGACGAATATGTACATGGTTTTATGTCAGGAGCAACACTTAAAGATAGAAAGAGATTTGTAATAATAAAGCTTGTTGAATGTTTGATTATAGATGCGTACAATAAAGGCTACAAAGGAATTTTCGTAGAAGCAACCAATCCTAAAAGTGTAAAAATGAGTTCCGAATATTGTGGTTTTCATCAGGTTTATGATATTTACGGCGAACCTATATTGGGTAAATATGCGGAGCATCCTGTTTTTAATTCAATTCCGAAAGAAATAGCTACTGAATGTTGCATTTTGTATAGACCGCTGAATTTTGAATTGGATATATAGGCAATAGTTAATTACAATCACCTAAATATCCAGTAATATAAACAATAGTTTTATTTTTGAAACGATATAAATGTCATCACTATACGAATTCCATCACAAAGACTTGAACAATAATTGCTATAGTCAAATGCTGTCATTATTATATTTGGGCTATGAAAATAAAACTTTTATAATAACAACTCTAAATATACTTTCATTTTATGATATATAGCGTCCCCGTAAGTCAAATATTTAGCGTAATTGACCAAATTTAATAAAAATACCCGGTCATTATGGCCGGGTTAGTTTGTTTCGGCATAGAATTTATCTAATCTCTCAAGTTTAGTTTATTTCTCTTTTACTATAGATTTGGTAAACTGGCTATAATCAGCTTAAAATCATAATTGATTTAAGTCAAGCTAAATTTGATGTTTAACCAACTGCTTTATTTACCAGCATAGAATTTTAAATATTTTTCAACATTAGCTTCCCAATAGGCCCCATCATGTTCGCCTGCGCTTAAGTGATACTGTGAATCTACACCCTTTGACTTTAATATCTCATTCAGTTGTTCACAGCCCTCATAAAATTGATAGCTGTCATTATCGCCACAATCTAAAAACACTTTTAAGCTTGTAAGATCTTTACTCTCAGCTACACGAATGGGATCTCTTTCATTTCTAAGTTTTTCAGTAGGATACAAAAAGGCCATTGCACTACCTGGGTATTGGTCTATAAATATTGCTGGACTATGTCCTCCAACCTTACTAAACATATCTGTATAAGTAAATGCCATATGTAAAGCTACCCAGCCGCCCATAGATAATCCTCCTATATATCGACCTTCTTTTGATGCAATTGTACTATAATTTGCATCAATATAAGGAATTAATTCCTTGTAAAGATAGTCTTCGTACATACCTTTATCAAAATGTGAAGGCGCGATACCGTTCTCAATAGAAAACACTTCAGAATTGATTCCATAGCTGTTATCGATTTGTGGAGAAACAATAATTAATGGCTCGATCTCCTTATTTTCAATAAGTTTATCCGCCTTCCTTTCAACCTGAAGGTCAGGAAACCAAGAATCTTCATTTCCCGTGTATCCATGAATTAAATACAGAACAGGATATTTTTTATTTTGGCTATATTCCTTAGGCAAATATACATTTACACGCATTTCTTTTTGTAATGCAACACTTGAAATAGTGATTTTTTTAAATCTCTTCGAAGTATTTTGCTTATCTGCCATTGATTCTACTGAGGTTAATTCTGTTGTTGAAACTGCTACCGTTTCATTTGATGGTACTAAAGAAGTATGAGTGCTTTGTGAACTACATCCAACTACTGTCATAATAACCATTACAGCTATTATAAGGATACTTCTTTTTTTAAGTTTCATATATCACATCTCCCCCAAAATATTTAAGTTTTCTCCTCAACAACTTAACTATCTGATGTTTTATACTTGCTTGTATAAGAAAATAGTTCAATGCGTCATTCATCACTTTTGTACATTATTTTTTTCGTGATGACACAAGTAACATCATTGGTCTGCGGAGTTCATCCAGCATTTCAGGAACAGTATTTAGTAAATCTTCTGCTGGTTTGGGCTCAACAATACCTGTTATTTCAAACCCTGATTTTATGAGACCGTTTAGGTATGTCGTCAATGTTTTATGATACTTTAAAATTTCCTCCCCTAGAAATACAGCATTACGAGCACTTTCGATATAATATCGGTCAACTGGCCAGTGCAGCTTGTTCCCCTGTTTATCATAGTGCCAATCCTGTGGTCCTTGTGCAGTAAAAATCGGGTGTTCCACAGAAAATACAAAATCTCCGCCATTTATTAGGCATTTACTTATTTTGCTTAAAATATCCTCAAATGATTGAATATAATGAAAAGCCAAAGAACTTATTACTACATCAAAAGAATCAGTGGGAAAATCTATTTCCTCAATTGGCATACAAATATACTGAATCTTTTCAGAACTTGTTTTTTTCCTTGCTTCACTTAACATTTTTTGTGATATATCTACTCCGATGGCTGACTTTGCACCATTCTCTGCTGCATACCTACAATGCCACCCAAAACCACAGCCCAAATCTAAAACTCTCTTATTCAGAAAATTTGGCATCATCTTTTTAAGTTCATGCCACTCTCCCGCAGCTTCTAGCCCATTTTTTGAGCGCTCCATATTGCTGTACTTTTCAAAAAAAATACTATCATCATATTTATTTTGTTTCACTTTGAGCCTCCGTAAATAACCAATTCAATTTAAATTTTTCAAAAAGTAAAAAGCCAAAAAATATATCTATATCATTTTCTTACTACACTTTTTTGAATATTTATCATAGGCATTATCTTAATATTTGAATATTGGTATTTCTAAAGTTTATACAGGTAATGAATAAAAATTCACTCAATTGAAGCATATATCACTTAATTACCCTCTCCAAAGACAATTTATACCTTACTCGCAAATAGCCATGTCCATATAACATCAATTCCAAATAATTACACCTCATATGATAACATATTATCATATGAGGTGTCTATTAAACATATTTGTTAAGCTAGTTACATAAATGCATTGATTCTATCTATGACATCATTTCGAAACCGTTCGATATAGCTTTGGATATATTGACTTATATCAAGTGAATCATCTTTAATTAATGGAGTTAAGTCCATTGCATAGCTTAGTGCATTTGAGCAATCAGTTTTATGTGATTCTGAATATGTTGCATTTGCAAGTCTTCTTCCCTCTGTTGCCAAATCGTATCTCTTACCACCGCATATTTGAGAATCATGAACACCAAGTACTGCAGCTGCTATATTTGCGTGAGCTGACACATCAAATAATACCTTATCTTCACTATTGAGCCAATCAAGGCCTCTCCAAACCTCACAGCCATAAACCTTTTGAGGTCTAAATTCTTCTGGAAGCAGCCTGATTGCATTTATAACTCTAATAGCAACTGCTACATGTGTGTCATGCTTATCAGCAAGGTTATGAGTATAAACAACCTTTGGTTTAGCTTCTTTTATTAGTTCTTTAATTTCTTCTACTACCTCTTTATTGTTTCTATCCTTAGCCTCACTGCTGGTATATCCTAGAAGTGCCAAAGCCCCATATTCTCCAACATAGGCTGCTTTCTTCTGCTCAAGTTTTCTAGTCTTTTTCATTTCTTCATCTGTATATTTCTCATAGCGTCCATTCCTTGGGCTTCCAGCACCATCGGTAACAACTACCCCGCAAAACCACTCATCATCTCTTCCAAAGCATTGTGCAATACCATGATAAGCCATTATTTCAATATCATCCTGATGTGCAGAAATAGCCATACAAGTTGTCCTTTTCAATGCAACAGCAACAGGTTTTCCATCAGGTATAAATAATTCGGCATCAGCTTTTTTAAATTTCATATGTAGATTCCTCTGCTTTTTGTAAATATATTTTAGGCGAACTCTTTTCAGAATTGCTTTTGTAAATAATTTTTGGATTTCCTAGCCAAGCAGTCTATCCCTGATATATTATATCAATATCTCCATCAACAAAACCTATTCCAATTACCTTAACCCTCTTTAACACATCAGCATAATTGCCATGCTCTAAATACCATTTAACAAGCTTTGTTATAAACTCAAGTCCTTCTTTCCATTCACTACCAGCCTGTTTTCGTGAAACCAGAAATACATCCTCTCCTGTTGTAAACACTTCATCACATGCCCAATCATCATCCTCTTCAGGAAGGGTTTTTGAACCAATCAATTGAACATGATAATCATCTTCACTTTCATATAAGTTAAAATTGAATGCCTTAATCTCTTCTCGTAGTTCCGATGCAAAATACCGACTTAGCCATCTCGAAAACTCTGTTTCTAAATGTGTATTCATCCTTTTCCTCTCTTTCAACCTTGCCTATTATATTAATTTACATTTTAGCTAATATGATTTTAACTCCACCTGCATTATACTGGAATTTCTCATTAACTAGTTTAACATACTCAGCTTTTGTCATGCCACTAATTCCTTAAAACAGTATGGTATTTTGTTTTCGAATCAATATAACAATTGTTATTATTTATATTTTCTCGAAACTATTATTCAAAGCAAATGTATAATTATGTGTTTCAAGCAGTAATCTACTACTTATCATTTAGTAACAATAAATTTTTCATATTAAAGGGTTTTATTTCTCTTCCAGTCATTTTATACTTATATGCAAGATACCATTCAAATTTCTGTTCATGTGTAGAAATAAAAATCTGCCTATCATCAAATTCATGGCGTAAGATATCGACCAATCCGACCATATTTACGTCATCAATTGTCTGAATTGGGTCATCAATCAACAGGATAGGTAAATCCTGTTTTGAATAGACTTGATTCATACAGAGCAAAAATGATAAAGAAACAGCTGCAAGCTGTCCAGAACTCATATTATATAAGATATCCTGTTTATCATCTACAGAGTTAATAAATTGTATGTTCTCCATATCATCATCAGTTTTAATATATATACTCTTTCCATTAAATTTTTGTTGTAATATTTTTGCAGTATATACATATAACAGAGGTTCTATATCTTGAATTATTTTTCGCTTATATTCCTTAATCCCCTTTTTAATTGCATCTTGATAATTACTTAATTCTGTATAAATTCTATTCAATTCTTCTAGTCTATTCAATGTTTTCTCAAGTTCATTTTTCTTCTCATTTAATAATTTGATACTGGAATTAAAGAATGATGATTTTACATAATTAATTTTTGTACGAAGCATTTCACTTGTAAGCTTTATAAAACTTTCTTCATTTTTGTCATAATATTTTTCATATTCATGAATAAAATCTTTTACATTTAATTGTATTTCGATTTCCTGAGGAACAGTTCTTAACTTTTTAGTAATAATTTGAATTAAATCATTATATCCTTTATCAATTTCTATTATATCTTCCGTATATTTTTCTGGTAAATTAATAGATAATTTTAGTAATAAATCTTTTATATTATACATATGAGATTTATTCTTCTTCACTTCTTGTAACTTGTTAAATATGCCTTCTGAGATAGTATCTTTTAGTTTATTTTCAATATCCTTTAGTAACGCATCAAAATACTCTTTATATAAACTATCAATAATGACATTAATTTCTTTGGAAGAGTTATCACATAATGCTTGTAATATATCTGTTTCTGCTTTAATTTTTTGATCCAGCACATATTTTTCAGAATATGATGCACCACATAGTGGACAAGTTTTATCATCAATAATAGATTGTTGAACTGCGTCATTAACAAGGTTCATTAATGTTGTTCTTGTTTTTGTAATACTTGTGACGACTTTTGATACGATACTTTGCGTTTTTTCTAATTGAGACACTTGCTCTAACTTTACTTTTATTTTATTAATGGCGCCTTCATCTAACAATTTTTTCGAAGAGATGAAGTTCCAGTTAATTTTCTGTAATTCTCTTTTATTTATATTTTCTTTTAATATATTATATTTTTGCTGTTCAAAATATGTTGTCTCAAGTTTTTCTTCATCTTTCACTAATGGGTAATACCTATATGTATACTCAAGCGGATTGTCTGTATAAATAATATTTTCATTTCCTCTAAAAGGTTCTATTATATCTTTAAACGGTTTATTATATAAAAAATTAAGACATGCTTCTTGATTTTCCGAAAAATAAATCAACTTTTCTATTTCTGCTATTGCTTCATCATATTTTTCTCCATCTAATGTCATGCTCTCCATATCCCAATATACTGTTTTTTCTGGAAAAAGACGCTGGTAGCTAATTTTAGGTTCATTATTTGTAGTAGCTTCTTTTATATGTTTATTTAATGATTCAATTTCACTATTTAGTTTAGTTTTTTGATTTTCAAGTTTTGTTATATATCCCAAATTTTTTGTCCTATTCTCATTTTTGAGAGATTTCATTAATTTGTCAACTCTATCTTCTTCATCTTTTTGTTCAGATGGAATATCAAATAAAAATTTCAATGCTGCTACTTTGTCTGTATTTGCCTTTTTTAAAAATCCTAAATGTTCATCTTGTGAAAGGAAACAACATTTGTCAAAAAAATCTCCCATATCATTTAGATGATATTCTTGAAGCGTTCTGTTCACTTCTTCAGTTTCTTTAATTTCCTGTCCATCAACAATTAACTTCATTTCAAATTTTTTAAAAATATTATACGGGTTATTTTCTTTAGATACTTTATTTAATTTTTCTTTTTCTGGATTGTAAATCCGCTGAATTTCTATCTCACCTTTATTTCCTTCTAAGCACAATTTAATATATGCTTCCTTTGTTTCATCTGCAATTAGTATTTTCTTATTGTATGCGTCATTTTTTTTTACACCCAGTTCATCACTATATTGATAAATTCGTTTTATTTCTCCTGTTAATGCGAATTCTATAGCATCAAATATAGTAGTCTTACCATATCCATTTGGACCATTCAATAAAATAAGATCTACTTCCGATATATTACTAATCTCATTAAAATTTTTATCAAAGAGTTTAAAATTGCAAATTTCTAGACTTTTAATCTTCATCGTTTATCACCTCACAAGATATATTTTTTTCGACATTAGTTTTCTTTTTTATTAACTCATCTAACCATGCATATAACATATTTTCATCATCAATTTTCCCTTCCAACTGATTCATTTCATTAATTATTCGCTCTTTATCAATTTTCTTTTCATTATATTCCTCATCAATAAAGCTGCTCACTGTTCTATACCCTTTTTTATTCCTTAGTAGATATTTTTGAAAATTTAGGAATGGAAGTTTGATAAATAAATTCATAAGAAAATCATATTGATAGTTTTCGATATTATTTTTTTTATAGTCTTGGAAATTGCTTTCAGTTATTTTCTCCTGACAGAGTGAATCAAATTCCCCAATATTTTCACTTGCAAACTTATCCATAGCATCTGTATATAATAAAACATTCTTTTTGAAGTAATTTAAATCTTCTTCAACGAGACAAATCTTTTTACTTAATTCACTAATTGTACCTGTTGCTTCTGTTTCATAATATTTTTCATCTTCAACACACAAGCAATATATGCATGTTACGTTTTTATCCATATCCACTTTGTATATATCTTTACTTTCTTTTATTGTTTGATATAGTTCTCCTGCTTTATCTTTCAATTCTAATAATTCATTTTCATTATTCAAGAAAAAGAATAAATAAAACGTATTATACTTTTCTTTTACAAACAAAGTATTATAATCCTGATAATTAAACTTAACTTTCTTTTCCCTATCAAACATTGATTCTATGAATTCTCGCATTTTATTACCTCCTAATTAATAATTTGAAAGTATTCCAATTATCTCCTCTGACTTGATAAACTCTGGTTTTTTTGGCTTACAAATACTGTTTTGATTAGTCTCTTCGTTTATCTCAGTTACACTTCTTATATATATCTCTTGTATTTCACTATATTTATTTTCCCAAATAGATTTACTTGCTTTCAAATTAGCAGTAATTATCTGGTCTGCTTCAAAAATAGGTTTAATTAATTCCGCATTATTTTCTATTCCTTGCACTATATCATCAACTACTACATTACTAATACTGTTTGAAATAGCAGTTAAAAATGCATTATTGTTTTTATTGTCTATTACAAATCTTGTCTTATCATCTTCTTTCATAAAATTCTGCTCTGGAACTTTTTTTATAATCTCGAAAACTGATTTAATTAACCCATTTTTATCTAGTAAACTGTTTAGGCAACGTCGGTCAAAAATTGTTTTATTGCAATCAGGATTAAAACTATAACATAATTTTTTGAAATCCTCATTGTTTAAATCTACTCTTGTGTATTCATTTTGTTGTAATTTACACTCTTTAGCTTGGTCTTCTGAATCCAAACAAGCTTCTTTGCATACTAATTCACAATATTGGGATAAATATTCATCATACAATCTTCTTAATGCGAGAATATTGGCTTCCTTTTCATAATTTTCAAGACTATCATTTAAAATATTAATTATGTCACAAAATGCAATCGATTTTTCAAACGTAACTCCCTTTTGCTTTCTTTGATGTCTTTTAATCACATGTCCCCTCATATAATGAAGTAATTTATCAGTTATATACTCATATTGCTCAAGTGTAATATTCTTATCATCCTGCTTGTATCTTTTTACTTGTTCTACTATTTTTTTAAAGATATCTGTTCCACGACAAAATGTATTTCCATCCTCATATTGATACACTTGTACCTCCTTATCAATATAAGATGCACCTAATTTTTTATCTAAAAAAGAAATTAGCTCTCCCATCACTTGCTTTAATTCTTCAATATTGTTACTCTCCTTATTACAAGTATCTTTAATATTTCTTTTCAGTTCATTATATTCCTTACGATTAATTTTTATTGGCTCATTATGTACTTCTTTCTTTATCTCTTGCAAAATTGATTTCTTATCATCAACTTTATCAAGTTTTACAATAAGATCTTTCATCTTAAAAAAATAATTTCGTATGCTCTCTTCCCATTCTTTCAAATGTTGGTTTATATCAGTCTCACTTTTTTCACTTATTTTATTACTGACATGCAAATATGCTTCTGGATTTCCTAAATGTTCTTTAGTATGAAACCCTTTTTCTAACATCAGCTGTGTCAATGGACGTCGATAATCTCCAATGCTACTAGCATCTTGATTTTTAACCTGATGAATTGAAATGTATCTTTTTCCTTCTTCATCCATGTTTACAATTGCAATATCCTCACAGTTTTCTACTTCGATTTGATATTTAGAACCTATCTCATCAATTCCTAATTTATATACATCCCTTAATTCACAAATTTTCTTCACTGCCAAGTATATTGCGATCTCACCCTGATATATAAAACCACTCCATGTTGCTGTAGCATCATGAATAAATATATTCTCCATTTTCTCCATTGCAATCAATCCTCCTCAATCAAATTTCACCCTTTAAATTCAAAATTACTGCGAGTGGGAAATTAGCTCTAGTTTTGACCTTTCACTTTTGATAGTCATATCCAGCAAAATCCTTTATGTATAAATCCTTGACTAAGCTGTGTATTACCAACTTCTTTAGTATAATTGTAAGAAATATCACTTTTTATCAAAACTTTTCACACTCTCTGCATTTACATTATAATCCATTTTTTCACATAATAACATATTCTAAAGCATATTGTAATATAAAACAATATAAAAACAACTTAGCCTAAGGTTAATGTCTATAACCTTAATAATTTCTGCAGTTGTTTAAATCATAAGCTTACATGCGAATATTTCATTTATTGAGCATATTACAAAATAATAAATATATTAATTGAAAAATAGTAATGCAAAATGGATAAACTGTATTTAAAATTTCCATTCTGTTTTTAAAAAAACAAATTCTTACCAATATTCAATCTGTCTTTTAATTTTACATCATCAAGTAAAAGTAACAAAATAGAAAATGGCTTTGATAAGTAAAAAGATGTAAAATTTATAGCCTACTAGTAAGTATTATCTCATTTTCATTTAATGCAATTTTATTTAAAATTATAGAAATTATATAATATCTATTTAAAATTACTTTTTAACAAATAAAAAAATCATAGAATAACAAAAAACTCTTCTGTGTGTGCCTTAATAAAAAAAAACTTATATTAACATAAAACAGAATTTATGTTAATTGTATTGTTTTATGTTAATTTTTGGTATATAATTACATATATTACTTATGCATAAGTTTAATCAAAAATCAAAAAGTCTAAGAGGCAGTAATGTACAAAAGACCAATTTCTAAACCTTCAAAAAAATATATAATCATTACTTTAGCTTTATCGCTTGTTATACCTCAATATTAAATTTATGCTAAAAATGATGATGTATCTAATAGCACTAAAACAATTCAGATACAAACATGTGTAAAAGGTAGTGTCACAGATCCTTCTACTGGAGAAAAACTCAGCAATGCAATTGTAAAATATTTTAATAGAGAGGATAATACCACAAATTCTATTGCAACTGATAAGAATGGAGAGTTCTTAATTAATGATCTTAAAATATGTGATTATGACTGGTATATTCAGTATAAAGGATATAAAACTGCTTCGTATATAGCCTACCCTGTGTTTGCAGGTGAAACTAATTTATCTTTTGAAATATCAAAAAGTACGGAAATCATAGATACATTTAAGCGTCAAACCCAAATAGAAGGTGCCCCCGGACCCGCACTATCATTCAGTGAGTCAAAAAAATCGGGTTTAACAAATGACATGGTATTAAAACAGATTTTTAATACTGCAGGACCTACTCCATATGTTCCAACAAATATAAAAGTTCTTAGGAAAGCCACAAATACAATCGAAACTGTCCCCCTAGAAACTTATATATCTAGAGTTATACCTGGTGAAATTGGAGATAAGATGGGTGGTAAAACTGTTGAACAAATTAAAGAGATCTACAGAACTCAAGCAATAGCAGCAAGAGGTTATGCTACATATTCCACATATTTTGATAGAAAACATGGTAGCTCTTACGATGTTTGTGACTCTACATGTTGTCAGGTTTATAACCCTAATCTTACAAATAGCTATGCTACGACAGCAACAAATGATACTGCTAAAAAAATACCTGCACTAGTAAGTGGTTCTCCATATAATTGGAATATAAAATATGTTCATGCATTCTTTTTTAACTCCTGTTCAGGAAACACAAAAAGTTGTAAAGATGTCTGGGGGACGGACGTTTCCTATCTTGTAAGTGTTAGCTGTCCATATGATCCAACAAAATATGCTATTCCAGCAACTGATGGGCATGGAGTAGGCTTGTGTCAGGATGGAACAGCCGGTTATGTTACAAATGGCTATTTATATACTGATATCCTTCCACATTATTATACAGGAGCATCAGTAGTTACAGGTACATATAACTAAATGTAATAAGTTTACCCAAGAGGCATTTTAAACCTCCTGGGTAAACAATAAGAAAGGAATATTATGACTAAGAGAAAAATTATTTTATCAAGTAGTATAATTGCTTTGGTTTGCTTATTAGCATTTTCTGTGTATAAATATAACAGTGCTCAAAATATCAACCAAAATAAGTTAATTAATGAAGTATCAAATATAGAAAACAAGTCTAATATTAAAGAAAATCAATTCGATCTGACTTTTAATATAATAGATAGTGAAACAAAAGAAAAAATTAAAAATTATCTTGTGGTAATACCTGATTTGAACAATAAGTATGAACTAACAGAAACTGATAATATAATTAATATACCGCAAAGTCCTTTTTCCCCAAATACAGGGAGGTATCAAAAAGGATATACTTTTATTATTTATTCAGAAGGATACTTACCAATAATTGAAAATGATACCTGTATTTATACTGAAGGAACAATATTAAATGCAGAGTTATCAAAATCTCAAAATACAAACAATGAAAACTACATAGAAATCCTTAATCCTGTAAATAAAAAAAGTATAGATGATTTATTAAACTATTATTTTAGTGAAAGTAAAGGTAGTAACAAATACTTTATTACGGAAGACACTTTGATAAATAACGTTGTAGAACATAAAAATATATCTGATATAAAACAAGGTAAATGGATTATTAAAGTAATTGATAGTGACTCAAAAAAGGAAATTGACGACTCTTTTATCATAATAACCGATTTGTCTGAAAAGTATAATGTCTCCAAAAATGGTACCGTAATTTCTTTACCTCAAAAGCCTGTATCCTCCGATGAAGGAAAATATGAAGCGGGTTATACAATAATAACTGGTGCAATCGGGTATTTGCCACGTATTGACCATAATATTTTAATGTATGATAATGTCCAGAGAAACATAATAATTGAACTTGTAAAACCTAATGTTAATAATGCATATTTCTCAGAACAGCAACATAAATCAGATAAGAATGAAATAACTAATTTATTAAAGTATTATTTAGGTAATAGTACTTATAAGGTATCAATAAAGTAAATACAGTATCGTCTTTCTATCTCAAATTTTTCAATCTGTCTATAATTATCAAGTTCTTTAGGATTCTTCAAAGTACGAGCTAATTGCAGAAGCTGATCATTTTTTTCAATCGTAATAAGAAAATCCGTAGTCATTATTATGTTTTCACCAGTAACAGGATCTTTGGGATGTTCAATTCCGAGTTCATCTGAAATAACCATTGTCTGCTTAAGAGTAAAGAGAGGGTATTGTTCACGAATACCCTTAACGCAATCAGCAAATTCAAGAATGTATAGATACTTTTTCTCCTTGTCCTAAAAAACATCATGCTACCTGTCTATTTTTATTCCATATAGCCTCGTAGCTCTTCCTTTTGACGGAATATTATAGATTTGTCAGACAAGGTATATATTATTTCCCTATATCTTGTGCATAGCCTTCTTCTATCCATATTACATAAAAATCATGTCTGCTCTCACATTTTCTTTTAGCCATAGAAAAATCATCCTCTATACGCTATGTATACCATAAAAAGGATGATTATATACAAACTATATTTAAATACTCCAATCTGTTTTATAAAATTACACCATAAAAAAAATGCATACCAATTAATTTTAATTTGAATTTGGTACACATCTTTTTTATTCAGTACACAACTTTATTATCTAGTATACGACTTTATTAAACTGGGACATCTAATTGTATACTATTAGAAACGCAATATTTATTTGATTAACGAAGCCCAAAAATTGTTGTGGTTTCTCGAATAGTTTGGAACTAGACTCGCTAAAGTTTGGTACGGAAAGTGATTATATCCTTGTATAATGCACTAGAGTTATATTACAGGACACTACTAATAAATTTTTGTAATGAACCCTAGTACCAAACTTTATGAGAAACTACACATTCAAAGAGCTGCTGGCCCTGCCTCATAATAACATGAAAAAAATTAATGCATCATATTTATTTGAATCTTCGTGTATATGAAAGTGCGCCAGAGCACTTTCATTAAAATATATCAAGGTAGTTCTACTTTTCGTAATAAAGAATAAAGTTGTACACTGGGATAAGAATCAAACCATTGATATTCCATCTGTGTAAAATGTAATAAAATAATAAAGTTGTACACCAGCTAATTTTACAGAATAAATATTTGATAATATTAGCTAATTGCGATTTAAAAATTAGTATGTATTATTGCAAGTAACATAACTTAAAATCCTGAAATAACAACATTCTTTTAAATTTTATAGTATGCAACTTTATTATCCAGTGTACAACTTTATTATCCAGTGCACAACTTTATTGTTATGACGCATGTATGAGGAATCATAAAAAAGTTGTAGAATTTACGAGTATAGAATCCGCATATTATCATTAACAAATAAGTTAATCATAAAAATAAAGTTATAAAGTTATTTTCACTTTTTAGTAGTACTTATTTAAATATTAATAAAAAAGTTGTAAAATCACACAAAATACAATAATCCTCCCTATGAGATACACTTAGTATCATACTTAGTCCTTACAGAATCTCTTTCACAAATTGTCATCCCAAAAAATATCTCGACCTTCAATACCAGTATATTTGTTTTGTTGTATCTCATTTGAGATTTGGGGAATATCTAAATCGCCTATGGGCCTAGTATTTATTAATACTTTTTCTATATGCATGCTTTTACCAATTAAAATCGAATAGTCTTTCTTCATCTGTTGTAAAACTCTTTCAAAGCGTTTTATATTATTAGTTGCTTCTCTATATAGATCTACTAACCACGCTCCTTCATAGTATTCAAACTCAACAATGCGAATCGGATTATTAATTGCTGCATATCTACCAGGGTGTTCTTCAATCTTTTTTTTGACTATTTCCATTTGAGCTACAAGTAAAGATTCCGGTATATGTGATCCCCAATTCCTATCATTATTTATTTGATTAATTATTGTAAGCATTCCATTATCAAGCTCTTTTAATCCAAGTTTTAGATTAACCTTTTTATTTGCTAGAAATCTATTTCACAAACCTCGGTAATTTAATTTCATATAACGAACCTTTTCCTGGTCTATTTGAAAAGTCACCATTTATATAAGATTGACCAATTCTAAGATAGGGAAGTGTACCAAATGGAGTTATCTGCTCCTTAAAGCTGCCATCACTTCTTTTGAATAAACATTTCAACATCCACAAACCCTCTGAATTCTGAAATGGAATCCCATGCCAATACAACTCAACTTCTTCATCTTCTTCGAATGACCATGATCTGACCTTTAGTCTGCTCATTATGTTATTTCTTCTCCTAACTTGATAGCTCCTGTAACCTATAGCACATTATTTTTTATAATTTTTAGCATTATTTTTTTCGTAATTCGATACTTATCATTTTGCACCTAATTTTTATACTAGCCTACATTTTATTTATATCATTTTCATAATATAAAACGGGCTAAAACACATCAAATTTATAGCATAATAAAAACACATTACCTTTTGATAAAATTTGAATTATAAAAACAAAGCTTACTTAAAAAACTCTCTTTAAATCATTTAAAAATTCTTGATTTATATTTATAGTAAAAACTTGAGTAGTCATTTGCAGATCAAAGTTATTGTTGCAAAAATTATATCCTAAAATTTCATGGTCTATATTAAAAAAAGCTATAGGGTTATTTATCTCATAGCACTCTGTAACGCACTCTTTTTTATCAATAAGTTTCAATATGTACATATAGTAAATATCTTGATTCTCTAGGGCAGTCAAAAGCTCATTTATAGTAATATATATATATACTGTATTTACCGATAGTTTTAACTTCAATACAATTTTTAATATTTTCTGTTTTAACTTCAAAGTCAAAACCAGCTGAGTCAACCATTTTCCTTACATTCTTTTTACCATATTTATTTAATAAATAATTTTTTACAATTAGCTCTCCATACTCACCGTTTTCCTCTTTAAACTTCCACCAAGGGAACATTTCTTTCTCTGTATCATCATTTCCTGTTTTAACACTATTTCTTAATATTTCCTTGCTATCAATATTCAGTTCATTCCCATATAACTTTTTTGCATTTTCAATATTTACAATGTAAGGTAATGCTCCGATAGTATAATAACCGAATTTTTTTGCAAGGTCAGAGTACTCATTTTGTGTTAATCTAGGTTTATTAACATCTCTAAATAATGGTAATGACTTATAAATCATTCCTGAATGCATGATATTTTTTGATGTCATTCCTTTTATTTTTAGTCTTATGAGAGAGTCAGTAATACGAGATCTTATAAACATATAAGAAGTTCTCTCGTTTTCAGTAGATACTCTATCTGTCTTCCTTATTAAATATTCCTTATTTTCTTTTAAATAGCCCCAGATACCTTTTGATGAACCCAAACTTTTTTCTAGTGGTTTATACTCTTCTTCAATTAGTGCTTCATTAATTATTTCTATGCATCGATCAGAAACTTGAACCAATCTATTATTTTCTATGTTAATGGTGTTACCAGATATACTTTCTTTGGTAAGATGCACCATTTCAGCTATTTGTATCCCTTCAAATAGTAATCTGAAAATTATTGCATCTTGTTTATTTTCTAATTTATTTTCAATCTCAATAAGTTTATTATGACTAATAAGAATTTGGCTTTCAGCCACAAATTGATCTGACCAATTTCGTTCAGTATTAAAAATCTCTTTTAATTTGTTTAATGGATTTTCTTCTTTATTTTTTCCTTGCTTTGCATGAATGTAATTAATGTAATTTTTCAGACAATTTCTAACGGTAGCTGCTGCACCAGGAGTTGAAGGCTCATAGGCTTTCATAAATCCCCCAATTTCTTCTATTGAAAAATCACTAAGGTCTTTTCCATAATTGTATTCAAACCTCGAAACAGCTTTAAATATTGCTCTAAAGTCTGTAGAATTTTCATTCATAAAAGATATTTTATCAACGCTATTATAAAAATCATATCCAGAATAATCATAATTCATTTAAATATTCTCCTTAGATAGAAATCAGTAAAATAAATCTATTAGACTATAATATAGCCTCAAACTAGCTTCTATATGATTCCACCATAGTTTACTAAAACATTCCATAATATAACAAAAGTACTGATATTTCCAAATAGTTTTTGCTACAATATAAAGAATTACAATGAACATAAAAGAGCTTGCAAATTATATAGCAAAAGCTCTGATTACTATGTTGTAATTTATTTTTTCCTTATTTGAATTATTCGGAATAAAATTTATTTTATATCGTCTTCTTATATTTGAAGTAAATTATTTCAATAACCTTTTTTCTTACCCAAGCACTCTTCAGCCTGCTTTTCATACTCTTTACGTATACCAGCTATCCTCATAACCTTCCACAATTTCGGTTCTTCTCCTGACTCGGATAATTTTTGTATAGCCCAGAGTATTCTTCGCTTTCTGTAAGCATCATCAGTTTCAGAAACAGCCTCAATGTATGCCTTAGTCTGAGGTAGCTTATCCAAGTGCTTCTCAAGCAATCCAAGAAGCCCACTAACTCTGCCAATTCTGCTCAGAGATATTCTTTCTGGTTTGCCCTTGGTATTTAATATTTCCTTTTCAGCATCCTTAACCTTTTGTAAAACCTCAAAATCCCTTGCAATCCAATCAACCCTAGTAGAATTTATTTGTATCTTTTGATGCTCAGGCGAATTCTTATCTAACCAATCTTTATCGTGCCTGTAAAGCCATGCATAATGTGCTTTTGCTATGCTTCTTAGTTCTGTTTTTGATTTATCAGGATAAGTCTTTTTTGCTAATAACCATGCATTCCTGTGATTATAAAGTAAGCTATCGTTTTGTTGAAGTACATTATCAATAGATGCTTGACTACCTTTTTCAGAATGTATATTCTCATCATTAAACCCTGTTTTCAAACCAAGCTTGGCTGAATATAGCTTTATTGTCTTTGGATCAGCCTTCATCTCCCGGGCAACCCTTCTTAAGCCCCAATTTTTATTAATAGCTTCTTCAAGCTTCTTTTCCCATACTAAACCAAACATTTTTATCCTGCCAACCTTAAATAAATCGTCCGGTGAAGTATCTGGTCCTCGCCGGGAATAAATAAAACCACAGCTGCATTCAAATGTTCCTACCGGGTGCTTGGTATCATAGCAATGAGTAATCTTAGCCTTTTTTATTACAAACTTCTTGTAATGGTCAGCTACTGGATTTAAGCAAGGCCATGGACCTGTTCCAAATGGCTTATAATTGTCCCCAATATTAATAAATTTCTCAGCAGAGCCATAAAGAAATCTGATTAACAGCAGATGCATCACAATATGAAAAACTTTTCTATGCTTTCTTACAATACTTGAAAGCCAGTTATTTTGGTTATTATAGTCTACAGGACATTGTACCGAATTAAGAAAATCAAATCCGTAAAACTCAATGAAATCTGCCACTAAATTTTCTTGATAAACTCGGCCATTTACCGTTGCATATCCTCTGTCTTTAAGCTTTTCAATGTAGTAATTCCTAGTTCCATAGGTTTTTTCCATAAAATCTTTTACATTTTCATAATTTTTAATTATCCAATCTATATCCTCAGAGAGAGTAATAAGACTATTTATATCTTTTTCTGTGTAGTTAATTTTTGTGTGCTTCTCTAAGCAATTTTTTTCATTAGCTGCAATAAATTCATGTCTATTCTGTATTTTCAGATTAACTGTGCTATCCAGTATCATTTCATTGTGAACAGGGCAAAACAACACTCCAGGCATCTGATGTAGCCTGTGCCAGTAGTTTTCACCGTATTTCTGTTCATCATCCTTATTACATTCAGGGCAAAACCTTAAATATTCTGGAACATTAATAGACCCTGCCATAATTCCAGCCATAGTATGGATTTTGCCTCCGCCGTTTCCTTTCATGTCAGCTTCAATTAACTTTGTTCTGGCTTCAGGCATAAATGCAGTATAGTACGGAAAAAGTGTATTATTCATGATTAGCCCATCAGCAGTTAACCTTTTGTGCTTAGGAATCCGACATACCAGTGAATCAATATCACTTGGCATATCACCCACTGCAGTAATAGTGTTTGTTCCGAACAATTCATGTAAAGTCATTTTAGGACTTATATTACCGTTTCTGACATGGTACCTTGCTAATATACTATACAGCAGTTCGTCAGGATACGAAGTAGGGAAGTAGTTCAATCATAATCATCCTGTTAAATTAAATTCCTCAACTGGACATTTTATAATCCCCTCGGTCTTTAAGGCCTCATATGCAGATTTGCTTTCATCTCTGCCTTTTTCTATAATTACCCTCAAATCGTCTTTATCTTTTTTAGTACTCTTAGCTGTCCTCTTTTTAGGGACATCACTTTTTATTGAACGCTGCTCCAGTAAAAGAAGCATTGCCTCCTTGAAAACATTATCAACATTTACTGTACCCTGAAAGGACTTTAAGATGTTCCTTGTCATATTTTTAGCCTTAACATGATCAATATTTAAATCTACAAGCCTTAATACAACCTCCTGAAATACCTTATCCTTATCATTTTCAGACTGCAATATTTTATTCTGCTTCTGCTTAATAAGCTTATTAAGGTTTAGTTCCTTCAATCGCTCATCGCAGAATTGTTCTATATCTAAAGGTCGAATATCCTAATATTTGCTAATTTCTTGCTTTTTACCAGACTTTAATGCATCAAGCATTGGTCTGACCAACTTAAGATTGTCCTTAGCTACTCTTTTGATTAAGTCAGAGTTAATTGTTTCTTCGCCGGTAGCTATTGCTCTCATTTGCACCATTGCGTATAGTTTTACAGCTATATCGACAATCCCCTGACTTTCCTCATACATAACATCCTTAATCTCTTTTGTCAGTTCACACTTATTCTGAATCCACTGGTAGCTCCACATGCCTTCAACAAGCAAATCCCAGTCATCATCCTGTTCCATGTTCTCCCAGATCAAATCACCCTGATGTCCACTTCCACGTCTAGCCTGTCTGAATTCGCCCTGCAAAATTGACATTGCCTTAGTTGTTCCAATAAGGATTACTGGTATCCCAATAGTATTTACTAAATTAACAAAAAAATTAAGCATTTTTTCTTGACCACCGCTTTTAGCAACACTGAGATGCTGTATTTCATCAATAACGAGAAGTCCCAAGCTATGTCTTCTAGCAATTTGTGCCATTCTAGGAATCATTGTTGCAGTTGTAGTATTTCTTCCGGCTGCAAATTTACTGTATGTTTTGTCTGCCAATAACCTATCAAATTCCATGAAAAAGTTGGCACACAGTCCTTTTACTCCACCGTCATGAGGACAATCAAGCTTCAGCCATACAAGCTGATTATGGTCAAAATCAAAATTATTGTACTCTTCATGAAAAATAATTTGAGGATATCTATTCAGAATACTTTCCACTGCGGTAGATTTACCCATACCTGAAAATCCTATTATTGTGAAGCCTGATGCTGATGGCTTTGAAAGCTCTGAGTTTTTAAATTCATAATTTCCATCCTTAATCATCTGATATATTCTTTGCAAATCTCCCGCATAATTTGGATTAAGTGGATTTCTTGTTATGTAGCCTTGTCTTATTACCCTTGAAATTCTCTGTTCAATATCAAAGTGAGTACTCCAAGGCTGAAAGTAGCTGAAAAGGCGTTGGACACAGTGAAATCTTATATGCGGCTCATAATTTCGTTCTTCATTGGTATGCTCAGGATAAAAGTGTAGCAGCTCTTCAACCTGTTCAAAGCTCCAAATTGGTGGTAACGCCTCAATTAGTGGGTTACCAGAGTATTCCTTCAGTTGCTGCTTTGAATATCTTGCTTCAACAATCACGCCTGTGTTTGGATTTTTACTCATCTTTTTTATCCATTCTTTCCTTTTGCTTTTTCTTTAAATATTCAATATGGCTTGGATATTTGTATTTATCGGTTTCATTTTCTCTTATAGGTATAACATTGTTAGGAATATTAGCTTTTTCTGATTCCTTTTCTGCATCCAAAATAAATGCATTCTCTGCCTTTTCAATATACTTCTCCGATTTTCTTTTTTCCCTAATATTCTTAGTTCTTTCCGTATTACTTACAGTTCTATCTTTTTGTTCAGCAGTCATTTTATCCGCTGCCTGTACTATGCTTTCAATTTTAGTAAAAAAGTCAACATTAGACTGTAGAAGCTTTTCCTGATTCCTGTCTAGCTTAAGCTTTTGATAAGCATATAAATTTTCTATTTCATCTAGTGTTTTATTGTTATACAGTCTTTTATCAAGCATTTCACACTTAATAAAGCTCTTATTATTTTCTGTTTTGATATAGACAAAATTCATATTTCTGGGATCATACGCTATATTTTCTTTCCAGCTTCGCTTATTGCGAGCTATTTCAAACCATCTATCAGCAATTAGCTTTGGGCTGCTATACAGCAGATTCTTGAATTTTAACCCCTTTTCTGTAACTGTAGCCAAATCTGCTGGCATAAGGTTAAGCTTCACAATATCTTCAGGATAAGACCTTTATTTACCTGATCTATTGCTTATCCCCCAATTCCAAAGTTCTTTAGGAATAGGATCTATGTCGTCCTCAACCATAATTTCACTCATACTGAATTTTTTCATCCAATGTTGATTATTATGATACAGTACACAATTAATTATTATTTGGGTAAACTGGTATATATCAAGCTTTGCATCAAGCCTGTAATCTGTTCCACCACGTTCCCGAAACGAGATATCAATATGTCCAGGTACAAGCGGCTTTACCTTGCCGTCAAGCAAATTAAAATATTGCTCAATAATACCCTTCCAATCAGCTCTATAAGAAGGAGTATTTTCTATCCTGATGCCTAAACCATTTACTAATGTATCAGCATATTTACTCTCCATTTCTCCTCTGTCACCGAGTATTGCAATCGGAATATGATGGCATGGCCAATCCTCCTGTGAAATATTAATATCATATTCCTTGCAGTAATTAACCTTATCTGTAAAGGCATTTGAGAGTGCCATCATCGCTCCAAGCCATGAAGGTCCTTCAAGTCCTACATATACTCCTGCTACCATTCTTGAAAAGCAATCTATAACAGCATAAATTACAGGTCTACCGATAATCCATGTTCTGTTAAACCTTGAAACCAAATAAACATCAGCAATTGTAGCATCAATCTGATATTTTGATCCTGGTCCAATAATTTCTGCATCCGATTTTCCAGTAACAGCTCTATGATTTAAAGCATACTTCTTACTGCCTTTTTTCTTTGTAAGAGATTTCTTAATATCCCTCTCAACCTCATACCAATACCTAAATTGTGTAATCGTAGGTATCTGTCCAATTGGTATAATAGTTGGCTTTCGTATACCATCCTCAAATCTGTAATCTTCTTTATAGAATTCCTTTACCATAAGGTCATAAGCAGTCGTTAAAAAGTTTTCCTTGGGAGTATCATAATATTTATTTACTGCAATTCTGAATATCCTTTTTGTTGACTCATTGACATTTATCCCTGGTCCATTAACAGCAATATTTTTTCTTGGCCGTCCTATTTTTTTATCTCCAAGAAGCTTTCTTTTTCCTCTGCCTCCTGAATTATAGTAATCGGGGAGGAGTGCATTTTTATTTTTGCCTCTCTGCCAAAACCTTCTGAGATATTTATATACTGTGGTATAAGTAACACCATGCATCTCGACTGCTTTTGAAATCCATGGGCCTCTTTTTTCACGCTCATAAATATCAGGTTCATTCTCAAAACTTACAATATCAGCTATAATAGACCATGCCTTATCTCTTTTAATTCTATCAGCATCTTTTATGCTGTCTTCACCAATAACCCTTATTAAGGAGTCATCCTCCTGTTTTACAGCATCGCCAACTTCAATTGCACTTAATACATCACTTATTTTCTTTGAAGCAGGTAAGCCTTGCTTTGAAAAAGCATCAATAGTATAAAGAATAAATCCATCGGGTTCTATCCAAAGTATCCTGTCTGTATGTTCATTCTCCTGACCCGGATTCCATGTAATAAGCTCGTTAACATATAGTAATCCCTTCATATCGCAGCCATCCCATCGTTTTTCTTTTTAATCTTTTTTATACTTCCTGTCACATTTTCTATGCAGCGCTTCGATTGCATATCCATTATAACTTCCTTCCTTGCAATCAGATGCTTCAGTATATCAAGTGTAGTACCTGGAATTAGGTTCATTTCCTTATCAAAAGCACTGGCTACATGTACAATTCTGCCTTCATACTCTTGTAGTCTTTCCTTAAGTATTTCTCCATAATACTGCAATTCCTGAATACTCAACTCATTATATGAATCAAGATGATATGAATAATATGCCCATTCAATATTGGAAACAAAAGTTCTCGGAATATCCTTATCCGTCACAATACCCCAATCAATGCCCATTTCAGCCCAATACCGTCGTTCAATTTCAAAATGCTCGATTACATTTTTCTTTTCTAGCTTATCTGCAGGCTTGATTGTCCTTACAATATCAGTCTCCTTGCCGTTAACGCTCATTGTAATCATAAAATCCGATGACATTACATAAGGTACATCATTCTTAGTATTTATAGGATGCTTTATACCAAGCTGCTCTGCAATTCTTAAAGTATCCTCTAATTTCATCGGATATTGCTCACGTATATCTGTTACATTATCAGCCCACTCAAGCAAATAGAAGTATCGTAACTCATTATTGGACAAAAAATGGCAGACCCGATTAGATTTCCAACCAGGCTGCCTTGAGCTAAACCCATCAGAAGGGAAGTCATGTATAGTAATCCAAGGCTTGTAGTCCTTACCTACACCTTGACCTCGTCCCTCACTAATATATTTTTTAAGTTTATTTTCATCCCAATTAAGGTTATACTTACTCATAAAAACTGCATTCCTTTTTAATGTAAGTATACCATTATACGGTATAAAACTATACATCTTTTTTATAACCCTTTTTCATAAATTTTAATACTTTTCTATTGAATTATTGATGCCATACTAATTGTAAGGTAAAAAAACACACTGCAACATTTGTAAAATTTTATATATTTTTTAAAATTTTTATATTTTTTGTAATATATATTGAAAATTAAAATTGTATAGTTTACACTTATTTATGACTTTATTTACTGTTTAATCCATCCAGTTAGCAACAAAACGATTTAAAGTACCATTAAAAATCAATTTATTGGGAGGCTATCAAATGTATGAGGTAATACCTAAAGACGATTCACAAAAGGACTTATTTGCATCAGTTGTTTCAATTTACAAAACAATTCACCATAAAGGTTGTTTACGAAATCATTTTTCCGAAGAAAACTTTAAAACAAAGTTCGGCAGTTCCAAAAAAATCTTGCAAACAGCAGTCAATCTTTTCTGTGACGGTTATGTTGATTCTGTCTTTTATTTTATTATTGAGTTGGAATTCAACAGAGCTATTAATCAGAATCCCTCTATCTCTGACGAAGAACTATGTGAGCTAACAATGTCAAAAGTACTGGTACAATATATACGAAAAAAAGACCCTGATGCCATATATACTTTGATGGGATATACCTGTACTGCCAATGCTAGATGGGATATTATGCCAGACCTGGATTGGGCTGATAAGCCAGTATAAAACCTATAAACTAAAAAGAAAAAGGAAATTTATGAAAAACAGAATTACCAGATTGTTTAGCATCTTTATTGTTGTTTCATTGTTAATATCATCTAATATTCCTGCATTTGCTAATGATAACACTACAATTAGTACAGGCAATGATGTAGAGATAATTAATGTTGATATTACTCAGTATCCACAATTTGACATTAATAATTTCGAGGAATATAAGCCAATACTTGAGAAATACGGTATAGCTGAGGATAATGTAATTGCAATATTACCAATTTCCAAACGTAATTTACAAGAAAACGATAAGAATAAAAGTGCTCCAGAAAAAAATAGTACTACAAGCACTCTGAGTGAACTAGAAAATGATAGCACTACAACCACTCAAAGTAATGCTATTACAGCAAGTGTACCTGCAGGCGTACTAGTTTTAACAGGTACATTCGTATCTTCTTCTGTGTGGAAACTAACATTATTAAATGTGGGTATACTAAATGTTTCAGATATAGAGGCAGATGTTATACTTATTAATAATTCTAGTGGACCAATAGTAAATTCTAAAAGATTCCTTGGTGGGTTACTGAAATTTAAGTCAGTTAGTGAAATTTATTCCGCAGGTGGTAGCGTAATTGATGTGGCTATAGCAACTGTTACTGGAATAACAGAAGACGGAGAATATTTTAATATGGGTGGAACTCAATATAGGAACCAATAAACCGTAGTAAAGTACTTAACTGCTTATATTTCCAAATTGATAAGGTTGCTAGTTGATCATACATAGATAGTTTATTAACAGAAAGTAAATTCATATATAACTCGTATTTAAATGACATATTATATACGAGACTTTTAAACAGGAGTGTCTCAAAACTACTTAAAAAATAGTCGAGAGATGCTCTTTTCTTTTTATTAACTTTTATTTCTTAATTAAATTTTGATTGCTCCATAATATCTTAACGGTTTTGTAGATTCTGAGCATACTAATTATAGATTGTTTATTGAAATTCTAAGACTGTTTTCCCTCTGATTTAGAAACGATTGAAACCATATTCGCTTTTTAAAAGCCAAATGCTCCTTTTATCTGTACAGAACGGTTCATTCTTATCTTGACCATTTATTGTTACTTTCCAAATATTAAAATATATATTAAGGCAGTAACAATATTTGTAAAACCCCACTCCGCTAAATACTCAGCAAAAGTGGGGTTTACCGTGTCATCTTACTTTACAATATCAATAAATCCGTTATGTCTCCAATTTTAGAAAATTCTATATCTTTTTTATAAATTTCACTACTTTTTTATAAATTCTACAACTTTTTTATGATTCCTCAATGTATCAATCTCCCTAGGCTCCCCCTACTCCACCGTTACACTCTTCGCCAAATTCCTTGGTTTATCCACATCGCAGCCTTTTTCTAGTGCCATGTAGTAGGCGAAAAGCTGCAATGGTGTTACTGCTGAGATTGGGGCTATCAGTGAGTCCACATCTGGTATTGTTAGTACTAGGTCGGCTGTTTTTTCAAGTTCTTCCTTGTGCCTTTGCTGAGTTATGGCTAGAACTACTGCGCCTCTTGCTTTAACCTCTCTTATATTGCTGACCATTTTGTCAAACAGAGAGTCTTGAGTCATTGGACATACTACTAATGTGCCCTTTTCAATAAGTGCTATAGTTCCGTGTTTAAGTTCTCCGCCTGCATATGCCTCCGAGTGAATGTAGGAAATTTCCTTTAGTTTAAGTGAGCCTTCCATTGAAAGGGCGTAATCAAGGCTTCTTCCAATAAAGAAGATACTTTTTGCATTATAATGTCTATGAGCAAATTTCTGAATGTTTTCCTTGTCTTTTAGTATTTCTTCTATTCCTGCTGGAATTTCCTTCAGTGAAGCCAAAATATTATCTGCCTCTTCCTTACTAATAGTACCTTTTTTTAGCGCAAAATCAAGTGCTACCAAGTATAGAGCAGTCAATTGGGTGTTATATGCCTTTGTGGAGGCAACAGCGATTTCAGGACCTGCCCAAGTATAAAGCACATCATCAGAGCTACGCGCAATTGAACTTCCAACAACATTAACTATTGAAAGTATTCTTGAGCCTTTATTTTTTGCCTCTCTCAGCGCAAATAATGTGTCCAGTGTTTCACCTGATTGACTTATAATTATTGTTAAATCCTTGTCAGTAATTAGTGGATCACGATATCTGAATTCTGATGCAACATCAACCTCAACTGGAATCTTGCAAAGCTTTTCAATTATATATTTCCCTACAACACCTGCATGATAAGCTGTACCGCAAGCCACAATATATATTTTTTGCAAATTATCAATTTCTTCTTTTGTTATATTAATATTATCAAGCTTCAGTTCTCCATTTATTATTCTAGGACTAAAGGTGTCCCTTATAACCTTTGGCTCTTCATACATTTCCTTCATCATGAAATGCTCATAGCCGCCCTTTTCAGCTGCTTCCACATCCCAATTTACTTTGAACACCTCTTTTTTAACTGGAGCACCAAGGCTATTAAATACCTTTACGCTGTCTTTAGTCATTACGGCTACTTCTTTATCCTCTAGAATGTAGATGTTTCTAGTATATTCAAGGATTGCAGGAATATCAGATGCAATAAAATTCTCACCGTCGCCTAAGCCTATAACCAACGGACTGTCCTTTCTTGCACATACAAACATATCCTCGTTATCCTTAGACAAAACGCCTAGCGCATAGGAGCCTTCTATTTCATCAATTACCTTCATTACAGCATCTAAAAGGTCACCCTTGTAGTAATGCTCAACCAAATGTGCAACCACTTCTGTATCTGTATCTGACTTAAAATTATACCCGCGTTCCACAAGAAATTCCTTTAATTGAATGTAATTTTCAATTATTCCATTATGAACAACAGCTATCTCCCCTGATTGGCTTATATGAGGATGAGAGTTAATATCATTAGGTTCACCATGTGTAGCCCATCTAGTATGCCCGATTCCCATTCCACCATCTAAATTTTCTGTTTTTAATCTTTCCTCTAACGATGTTAATCTGCCCTTACATTTTTCAACTCTTAGCTTGCCATTTTCATTTATTGCTACTCCTGCTGAATCATAGCCTCTATATTCCAGCTTTGATAGTCCGCTTAAAAGTACAGGTATTGCTTTTCTATTTCCTATATATCCAACTATTCCGCACATATTTATTCTCCTTAATAATTAATAAATTTTGATAATAATAATTCAAAATGCTTATATAAATGACTTTCTTTTTGTCTTCACATGTACATTTTAAATAATGCTATATGTTTTTCTGCTTTATAAAGTTTAAACATCAATTTATCAAAAAATTAACTTCATAAAGCTAATATTACTTTTTTGCTAGTTAATCCATGTCTTAAATTCTTATGAAATAGATTTGCCGTATTCTTTTGCTGCCAATTCGTATTTGCAAACAAGCCACTAACGGTATGCACTTATCTAGAGCATTTCAATAAAGTCAACTACTAAACCCAATAAGCTAATAAAATAATTGCCAGCATTTTTATTGTGATTATAGACTTTAATGCAACTATCTCAAAATTAATTTATGCTTTTGCTTTTAACTCAGTCATTATTATAATAATATTTTCTATTTAACATTCAACTTTCCCATCGCAAAAATCCTACGGTGTTTAAGCTTATCAATGGATTATTGATGAAATAAATGATTTTAAATCATTGCTTATCCGAAATATATTGCATAAACAACAGTTCACAGCTTGAAAATGCAAAGCATTCATCCGTGCGTCCATCGTTCTCTTTGTATTTTGGGCAAAGCAACGGCAATGGGCGTTTGGTGGTCACAGGTAAAATGACCAAAGCGGCTGAAGCGTTGGAAATACCCACTCAAGCAATGTATGATTAATGTGTTTCTTCACTGATTGCAAATTTAGCATGTGCCGTATATAGCGTGGAAGGTGTGTATTAAACAATCGTCACAAACATAACCCTAACATCCATATTTACCATCAAGCTAAATGGCATTCCTCAATTAAAATGCAAATTAATCACTGCTTGTGGATGGTTTATTTTAAACAATCATCACAATCATAACCCTAACACCAATATGCCATCAATCAAAATGACATCCCTCATCTTACATGCAAATTAATCAATGCTTGTGGAAGGTTTATTTTAAGCAATCATCATAAACATAACCCTAATATCCATATGTGCCATCAAGATAAATGACATCCCTCATCTTACATGCAAATTAATCAATGCTTGTGGAAGGTTTATTTTAAACAATCATCACACACATAACCCTAACATCCACATTGCCATAAAACAAAATGGCATCCCTCATTTAACATGCAAATTAATCAATGCTTGTAGAAGGTTTGTTTTAAACAATCGTCACAGGCATAGCCCTAATAATCACATATGCCCTCAACATAATGACATTCCACATTTGCATACAAATTAGTACAAGCTAAGCTGTTATTTCTTTCGTTGAAATAAAACAATGCAACAGCCTTAAGAATTTGTACACTAAATCCTTGGTTTCTAGTGAAATCTCCACATCAAAGCAAAGCTAAAAATAAGAATAACAAAGCACTAGTAGCAAAAGTACAAGCTGTTTTTTTAATGCTTTTATCTGAGATTGTTGAATTAAATTAGATAAAAAAAGATATGCTACAGGATTAGTTACGTGAAACTAGTTTGTTTTGCAGTTGCCTGCAAGTTTTGTTTCGTTTCTGACGATTGTAACAACCGGAAGGTATCCGCCGAATATTTCGATACAACACAAGGTAAGTGTTGCTTCCTTCTCCTCGTCAACAGATAAAATATCTGTCCAGGCGCTTTATTATTTACTTATTAATCCTGTTTGTTCCACCCCCTCACATTAATTCTTTGACTAATAATTTTTCCATCCACTTTATAATACGTAAATAAGATGGATTTGTCAACAAAATAAAATACAGATTGCTTCAAAACAGGAAATAATATAAGCAACCATTAATCTGCTTAAATAGCACTCCCGTGAAATATATCTATTGCTCGCTCACAAAATTTACACTCAAATAATTACGGTGAAAAACAAGCACTTTCGCCCACCGTATGACCTCGAGTCAATACTCACAGCTGCTGACTTCCACTGTGTCGGCTACAATACATGTTCTTCACCTACTATTTCTAGCATAAAATTCTCACCAAGCATAGTAACAAATTGAAGCTTAATTTGAAACTTAAACAAAATTGTATTTAAATTGCAGAACTATAAATCATTTTATGCTATTCTCTTAAGCTAGCCTACCTTCAATAACTCTAACCAGCTCTTTTGCACGCCTTGTTATTACTTCCTTGTCCTTGCCTTCTATCATAACTCTAACTAAAGGCTCAGTTCCTGAAGGTCTTATGAGTACTCTTCCCTCACCATTAAACTCATCTTCAAGTTCTTTGCACATTTTCTTTATTACTTCATCATCAAGATAATTATTTTTCTTTTCGTTAGAAACTTTTGCATTTATCAGTACTTGCGGCAATACCTGAACAACACTTGCAAGTTCAGATAGCTTCTTTCCTGAATCCTTTAACACCTTTAACAGCTGAATGCCTGTTACAAGTCCATCACCAGTAGTATTGTGCTCAAGGAAAATTACGTGACCAGACTGCTCCCCGCCAAGCATATAGCCTTTATTAAGCATTTCCTCAAGAACATACCTATCTCCAACCTTTGTCTTTTCAATAATAAGGCCATTATTCTTAGCCATTATATCAAGCCCCATATTACTCATTACTGTTGCAACAATTGTATTATGAGGCAGCATACCCTTAGACTTCAAATGCAATCCTATAATTGCCAATATCTGATCCCCGTCAACAATATTTCCATTTTCATCAACAGCAAGAACTCGATCTGCATCTCCATCAAAAGCAAGACCAACATCAGAATTTGTTTCCTTTACAAAGGCTTGAAGCTGCTGCATATGTGTTGAACCACACTTACTATTTATGTTAATTCCATTAGGTTCATTATTGATTACACTTACCTCTGCCTTTAAATCATAAAGTGCCATTGGTGCAGTCTGAAATGAAGCCCCATTTGCACAGTCTATTGCAACCTTTATTCCTTCTAAATCGCCGGAAATAGTGCTTTTTACAAAAGAAACATAATCTTCAACAGCAGATTCTTTATATTCCTTAAAGCCTACATTATGACCAGTTGGTTTTGGCAGTTCTTCTCCGCCATTTGCAATAATTTCCTCAATCTTATCTTCTATTGCGTCAGGCAATTTATATCCATTTGCATTAAAAAACTTTATGCCATTAAATTCAAAGGAATTGTGAGAAGCAGATATAACTACACCAGCATCTGCATCATATTGTCTTGTAAGATAAGCTATTGCAGGTGTCGGAATAATACCCAAACTAATTGCTCTTGCACCCACAGAGCAAATACCTGATATAAGTGCCGCCTCAAGCATATCTCCTGATATTCTTGTATCCATACCTACCAGTATTTTAGGTGTATGTTTTGTTTCTCCTGTAAGAACATAAGCGCCTGCCTGCCCCAGCTTATATGCCAGCTGCGGGGTAAGTTCTAGGTTTGCCACTCCTCTAACACCATCAGTTCCAAATAATCTCCCCATTATAACCCTCCTAGGTCTATATTTTAATTTAGTATTTAGCATTTCCATTTGTGGAGGTACACAATCTATCATTACTGTTGTAACCATATTCTATCATGCTACCTCCAACGTTTACTTAATAATATATTTATGTATGATATATGAAATAATTAAAATTATATGCAAAAACCACATTAAATCAATATTTTCACTTTATCATCCGCATACATCGTCAAAACAGCGGAAAAAACACTTGTGGTTTTTAATGCGAAGAGCACGATGTATGCACGAAATGTAAACTTCGCATTTTTTCAAGCTGGTACAGCAAACGTCTTTATTATCTGCTGAGCTATTTTTATGCCGTCAACTGCTGCACTTACTATGCCTCCCGCATATCCGGCTCCCTCTCCAGCTGGATAAAGCCCCTCTACACTTACACATTCAAAAAACTCATTTCGCGGAATTCTAACGGGTGAAGAGGTTCTAGTTTCCACACCAGTTAAAAGCGCATCTCCCATCCCAAAGCCCTTCAGCTTTTTGTCAAAATAGCCTATGGATTCCTTCATACTGCTTGTAACATAATTAGGCAGACAATTATTAATATCAGCACATTGGGATTTCCCTGTATAACTAGGCTTTACACTTCCAATTTTCCCAACCCTATTATATATAAAATCCTCAAGCCTTTGAATAGGGGCGCTTCCATTACTTCCGCCAATCTTATAGGCTAATGCCTCCCATTTTCTTTGGAACTCAACTCCAGCTAAAGGATGCGAGGATTCAAAATCAGATGGCCCTACTGAAACCACAAGAGCACTATTAGCATTTTCCCTGTCTCTTTTATATTCACTCATACCATTTGTAACTATTGAATTTAGTTCAGATGCCGATGCTACAACTAAACCACCGGGACACATACAAAAAGAATAAGTTGTTCGCTCTTTTTGCTTATGAAAAAGCTGATAATCTGCTGCCCCAAGGGAAGGATGCCCGCTTGCTGCTCCGTATTGAACAGTATTTATAAGACTTTGCGGATGTTCAATTCTTACACCGATTGAAAAAGGCTTTTGTTCAAAGGGCACACCTCTAGTATAAAGCATATTAAAAGTATCCCTAGCACTATGACCAATTGCCATAACAACTACATTTGTATCAATATTTGAATGGGTGTTTGTTAAAACTCCGCATACCTTCCCATCGCGAATATTAATGTCAATTGCTTTGGTATTAAATAAAATAGTTCCCCCAAGCCTTTCAATTTCCTTTCGCATATTGACAACAACATTTTTTAATATATCTGTTCCAATATGAGGCTTTGCCTTATATAAAATTTCATCAGGAGCACCAAATCTGTGATATTCCTGCAAAACCTTATCGCACCTAGAATCGTTTATTCTTGTAGTAAGCTTACCATCAGAAAAGGTTCCGGCACCACCCTCACCAAACTGAACATTGGTGTCAGTATCCAGTTCTCCGCATTTCCAATAGTGTTCAACCTTTTTTGTGCGTTCTTCTACATTTCCGCCTCTCTCGATTACAATAGGCTTATAACCATTCTGAGCCAAAATTAGTCCGCAAAAAATCCCTGACGGACCAGTTCCAATTATCAATGGTCTGCCGTTAATTTGTCTGTTCCCTGGTATTAAAACTTCCTCTTGAACTTGCTCTAAAATCTTAACATCAGGACTATTAGGTATACTAATGCCCTCTAACACTTCACAGGAAACCGAATAAACAAGACGAATGCCAGGCTTTTTTCTGGCATCCACTGATTGCTTTACTATTTTTATATTTTTTACGCTTTGCAGCTTAAGCTTAAGCTTTTTTGCAGTTAAAATTTCTAACTCTTTTCGTCCATCATCTAGACCTAAAATTAAATTTGATACTAAAAGTTTCATTTACTCCGCCTTTGTTATATTAACAGGAACCAAAACATTTTCTACCTGAGTAATACCACTAGGTAATATTACAGATAGTAAAGCATTGTGCATTCCCTCATCTAATTTTTCCACGTCAATACTTGGTATTAAATCTGTAGCCCTGATTTTATTTAAATCATCGGCTTTACCCTTTAACTTAATTGTAACTGGCTCAATTATTTTATAAATATAGTTTTCTTCTGCCGTCTTCCCAATTATTGTAATATTTCCAGGTACAATTACAAAAGAGCGCTCAACTAAAGGTATTATTTCAACCTCAACACTTACCTCACGTGAGGAGTTGACCACCTTAACTCCTTCAGGCAACTGCAAAAGAACCTGCTTAGTAAAAGTTTGAGTTGCATTTTCTAAATTGACTGGAACTGTAGTAACCTCATTAATTTGAGATAATGTATCAGCTTTTCCATCAATTTCAGTTAACAATACACTAGCAGGCTTTACTTTACTTATGCCCTCTACATAATCCTTATCAGGCTTGCCTTCTGTTATTGGAATTACTGGAACTCTCTTTCCAACTTCAATATTCACAATCACATTAAGACCTTTGCTTAATTCAGGCATTTCTTCGCCGCTTTTGTTATATACTTTGCACTTTTTCTGAATTTGCAAATTTCTATTTAAGCCAGAAACGTCAATATATGTCTTCACTGCACCCACATTAGCAATAACTGAATCTAAAGCTTCAATCTTAACTGTTTCTGGATTAGCTGTCTTAGTTATAATTTCATACCCGCTTGCCAAATCTCCGCTTGTTTCAACTTGAACAACAAAGGGATTTTCCTCTATCTTTCCCAAGTCCAGTTCCACAAACTTTGGCTTAATATCAATACTATTGCTGCTAATATTTTCTCTTCCTAAATAGAGTGGAGGATTTAACTCTATAACCTTATCTTCAATGGTTTTTACCTTTGATAAATCTAGAGTGACTTCAAAATCAGAATCCTTGATAGCATCTAACACATCCACCCTTTCACGGACTGTAACGGTGGTATACTTTGTAAAAGAATTACTGTTTAAAACCAATCCATTTGCTTTTAAGCTTTCCTCGTTGATAATGTTTATAGGAACAGTAAAATAGCCTGTCTTAACAGGATTAATAGTAAACCAAAGCAAAATAGCAAAGACTATTGAAAGTATTTTGTATGTCAAATCCTTTTTCAAATATTCTTTCACTTTGATTTCCCCTTCCATAGAGATAACTTTTTGTTTACTGTCTTCTTCTCAAGTAAGTTTTTATTTAACGCTTTTCTTAAGGTATCAGGTGTAAGATTTCTTGATAAACCACCATTTAGTGCATAGGATATTTTACCTGTTTCCTCAGACACTACCACAGAAATACAGTCCGACACTTCTGTGATTCCCAAAGCGGCTCTATGTCTAGTTCCAAGTTCTTTGCTCAAGTTAGGATTGTCAGTAAGAGGTAAAAAGCAAGCAGCTGATTTCAGTTTGTTATCTCGTATTATTAATGCTCCATCGTGAAGCGGTGTGTTTGGCGTAAAAATATTTATTATTAATTCTGAACTAATATTTGAATCTAACGTTGTGCCTGTATTTATAATCTCACCCAGCTTTGTCTCACGTTCCACAACAATAAGAGCACCTGTTTGTGTCTTTGAAAGTTCTGTTGCAGCCTTAACAATTTCCTCAATAGTATATGTGGTATGTATAACGTCATCACTTTCGTCAAAATTAAAAAAGTCTCTAATATTGCTACTTCTTCCTAGCTGCTCTAGACCTCTTCTAAGTTCAGGCTGAAATAATACAACTACTGCAAAGCCTGCAAGTTCAATAGTTTTATTTAATATAAAAGCCAAGGTTCTAAGCTGCAGCCATTCACTGAGCATTGCAATAATAAATATTACAACTATACCTTTAACTAATTGCCAAGCTCGAGTCTCTTTTCCAAGCTTTATCAGCTTAAAAATTATATAAGAAACAATGCTTATATCAATAATTGATTTTAGCATTTCGAGAGGAGCATTAATAGGTATATATACCGATATAAAATTTGTTATGTTTTCGAAATTCTCAACTAAAGAATTTAACAAATCATTCACACCCTTGCTCAAAGTCAAATATTATTGGCTAAGAATTGGCTTTGCAAAATTTCTTTTCTTATTTTTTATAATGTTTAGCATCTTCTAATGTTAGTAACTGTTTTCCCATTCAATGAATGAAACACCCGATAAAACACTTTGGTTATGGAGCCATATAAAATTGAAAGCAAAATCCATATTTCAGTCACATAACAAACAATTACCCACAATATCACTAAAACGCTATTTTTCGTTTTAAACCCCAAGATTTCAACTATAATAGACTTTGTATAGTCAACATAATAATACAAGCTAATTTTAATATAAAAACAAAATATATTAAATGGGTAAAAATAACTAATTTTATTTTATTCAGAAAATACTATTTATACTTTGTATCCTAATTCTATATAATGCGTATATCTAAAAAGTTGAAACTATGGAACATTCGGCTTTATAGCAAATTCTATTTATTATATAAAAATATACACATTTTATGAATAAAATTTCATTAACACTATGTTAATTTTTGTTAATAAAATAATGCCTTATAGTATACGTTTAAAATTTAATTTAGTATGATTTTAGCATTAAAACTGTTCAAATAATTTTGTCTCTAAATTAACTGAATAAATTAAACTTTAATTAATATCCAAATAAAGAAAATCCCACCGACCCAATTGTTGTAAGCAAAAATATAACAACCAATACAATCGCTACATATTTAACCCATTTTTTATGCATTTCCATTACCCCTTTTAATTAAATAAATAAGTTCAATTTTAATTCCTTGAGCCAGGAATTCACATCACCATCACTTGGCATTCTCCAGTCTCCTCTAGGTGAAAGACTGATTGAACCAACCTTTGGCCCATCTGGCAAACAAGAGCGCTTAAACTGCTGACTAAAAAATCTTTTTAAGAAGGTTCTGAGCCATTTATCAATAACCTCATCTGTATATTTTCCTTCAAAAGCATACTTTGCCATAACAAATATTTTTGAAGGCTGAGCTCCGTACCTTACAAAATGATATAAAAAGAAATCATGCAGTTCATAGGGTCCAACAATATCCTCAGTTTTCTGCTGTATCTGACCAGCATCATCTGTAGGCAGTAATTCAGGACTAATTGGAGTATCTATAATGCTTTTAAGCACTTCACTAGTTTCATCCTTAAACACATAATCTGCAGCCCACTGAACCAAATATTTAACAAGTGTTTTAGGCACTCCCGAATTAACTGCATACATAGACATATGATCACCATTATAAGTACACCATCCAAGCGCAAGTTCAGAAAGGTCTCCAGTACCAATAACCAGACCACCTATTTTATTTGCAATATCCATAAGTATCTGAGTTCTTTCCCTTGCTTGTACATTCTCATAAGTCACATCATAGACAGCAGGATCATGTCCAATATCATTAAAATGCTTCATACATGCTTCTTTAATATCTATTTGGAATGTAGTTACATTCATTAACCTCATCAATTCAAGAGAATTGTTAAGTGTATTATCAGAAGTACCGAAACCAGGCATTGTTATAGCATGTATATTCTTTCTATCAATTCCCAATCTATCATATGCCTTTACAATAACTAATAAAGCCAGTGTAGAATCCAATCCACCTGAGATTCCAATGACACACTTGTCTATTCCTGTATGTTTAAGCCTCTTCACCAATCCTGATGTCTGGATGTTAAATATCTCATTACAGCGTTTATTTCTAATGCTGAGTTCTGAAGGTACAAAAGGAAGTGGATCAAAAGTTCTCTTAACTTCAGAATTATTTGGCTCTCTCACACTGAATAAAACTTTTCGGAACTGAATACTTTCAGTCCTATGTGTAAACGAAGAATTCTTTAATCTTTCACTGACCATTCTATCTATATCAACATCACTAATAATCAATTGTTGGTCAAAAGAAAATCTCTCTGATTGGGCAAGCACCACCCCATACTCACTAATCAAGGCATGACCTCCAAAAACAAGGTCAGTAGTGGATTCATTTACTCCAGATGAAGTATAAACATATGCAGCAGCACACTTTGCCGACTGCATTTTTATGATACTTTCCCTGTATTCATGCTTACCTACAATTTCGTTACTTGCAGACAGATTGAATAATAATGTCGCACCATTAATAGCTTGATAACTGCTTGGAGGTATTGCTGTCCAAAGATCCTCGCATATTTCTATTCCAAAGCATAAGCCATTCATATTCTCTGCTTCAAATAGCAAATCTGTTCCGAAGGGTACAGCTTGTCCAAGTAAATTAATATTTTCATTGTGAGAATCCATTCCAGAGCAAAACCATCTTACCTCATAGAATTCACTATAATTGGGTATAAAGCTTTTGGGAACTATGCCTAAAATTTTTCCAGATTGTATAACAACTGCACAATTATATAATCTACTATTTACAAGTAGTGGCATACCAACTAATAAAATACAATCTAAACCTTTTGTTTTTTCAAGTATTGTTTTTAAGCTATTTATTGCATCATTTTGGAGCGTCTTCTGTAAAAAAAGGTCTCCACAAGTATATGACGTTATAGCCAACTCAGGGAACACAACAAATTGTGCACCCTTTGTCTGAGCCTGTTTAGCACTTTCAATTATTTCTGCTGTATTATATTCGCAGTTTGCAACCTTTAATTTTGGTATCGCTGCTGCAACTCTTACAAATCCAAAATTCATTTAATCACCTAATATATCTATTTGAGTAAAGTTTATATCTTTATTATACCTCTTAATTTGCCTCAATTTAGTGTAACATATTTATGTTTTTGTTGTATATAGAAAATTATCTCTAAACTTCATTTTTAATATTATAGCGTCCCCTTGAATTGCTATATTTATCAATATAATACTTTTTATTACTAGCTATTTGCTTTAAGAAGCAAACCAGTTTATCAATTTCAGCATGATCATTATATATTCCAAAGCTTACTCTTACAATCCCGGGAAATAATGAAGCAGAATCATTCATTAAATCCTCCATGTCCTTTGCAGATAAGCCAAGTAAGTTTTCACAATAAGGATGTGAACAGAAATAACCGTTTCTCACAGCAATACCAGCTTCATAGGAAAGTATAGCTGACATTAATGAATGATGCACTCCCTCTATATTAAATGGAATTACACCTATTGTTTCCTGTTTATCCGGGCTGCTATAAAACTTAATATCTGGTATGCTTTTCATTTTGCTGAAAGCATAGTCATGAAGGTTCTTTTCTACATTGTAAGCATTACTCATACCTATCTTTGACAATGTTTTTATTGCCGAAACCATTGCCACTATTCCAATAAGATTTGGTGAGCCTGCTTCATTTTTTTGAGGAGGCTCTTCCCACCAAATACGCTCATGAGTAATAAGTTTTATAATACTTCCTCCCACACAGCATGGAATACAATCTTCAAATGTAGTCTTAGGTCCTATTAGTACTCCACATCCATAAGGTGCATACATTTTGTGAGCAGAAAATGATAAATAATCAATATGCTCATCACTTTCAAAATCCTTCATATCAACAGCAACATGAGGTACTAACTGCGCTCCGTCAACATGAATTTTGGCCCCGTTTCTATGTGCCATTGCTGCCATTAAATGTATATCATTTATGTATCCAGTAACATTTGATGCACCTGCCACTGTCACCAGCTTTACTCTGTTTTTATACTTTTTCAGTTTTTCTTCATAATCCTCGAGCGAAAGCCTTCCAAACTGGTCTACTTCTATATAGTCAACAGTAAATTTATCTCTCCACGGCAAATCATTTGCTGCATGCTCCATCCATGTAGACAACACCACATCTCTGCCGTCCTTTTCTTGACTTAATATAAAAGCCAGCATATTTATTGAGTCAGTAGTGTTCTTTGTGTAGATAAGAATATCTTTTTTATTGTCAGCCTTTACAAAGCTTTTGACAATATCTCGCCCAGCCTCGTAAACCTCAGTGGACAACATGGATTTATAGCCCCGTCCTCTATGTATTGAGGAATACCAGGGCAAAAAATCTCTAACTTCCTTTTCTACAGAATAAAAAGGTGGTGTTGTTGCAGCATTGTCAAAATTAATTGCTGTTGTATATGTACCATTATCAAGGGGAACTTTGGTATTAACGCCCACTATCATGCTTCTATATTTATTTAATCTGCCTGAACTTTGATTTCCGCCTGCTACTTGAGAATTAATACTTTTCTCAAAGCCTCTTCCAAATTGATTTGCATTAGATAAAAACTGATTGCCTGTGAAATTATTATACATAAAAAACCTCCGCACCTAATTTTGACCATAAAAATGCTGTTGTTATTGTGGAGGTTACGCAAATAGTTTTTTTAACATAATCTAATTCTTTTTATGCTAACCTCCACGCCTAAAAGTATCCATAATAACATTATATTAGGGGGAGGGTTAATCGGTTACTGTAAGATATAAGTTCATTCAAAAATTATGTTTGCTAATTGCAGGAATTAGTAAGTACTAAGAACTAGCACTATTCATTCTCAGACTTTTGCTGATGCATAACAAGAAATAATATATCACATATTATAAATAGTACTCCCATGCAATATATATCTATTGCACTGAAGTACTATTTAAGCAGTTTTCTGTTGATGAATTTATTTCTTGATTCTACTCCATTCAAATCTACTCCATTCAAATACTGATTTACAATTGACTTTAAGCTAGGAAACACCTCATTCTCAAACCAAAGATTATTCTTTAACCATCCTAAAGACCATTCTTATTCCTTGTTTTGACTTCAAAGCTTTTCCTCATAGTACAACCTTACAACTTAAGGTATAGTATAAATATTCTGCTATTTGAATTTATAGATTCTCAGTGAATCTTAAAATTAGAGCTGCTACAAAGCTATATATTTAGTTTTGTAACAGCCAATTCTATCACGTTTTTATGCAAATATTATTGCCTAACCAAGCGTAAATAAATTATTTTTTATAAATGTTCTCCTTACTTCTTTAAACTCTCCAACCTTGCAACAACCTTGTCGTACATGTCTTGGTACTTCTCTCTCTTTGCTTTTTCCTCTTCAATAACACTAGCTGGAGCCTTTGATATAAAGCCTTCATTGTTAAGCTTTCCATTAACTCTCTTTAGCTCGCCTTCAAGGTTTTTCTTTTCTTTGGTCAGTCTCTCAATTTCCTTTTCAAAATCAATAAGTTCATCAAGAGGAATGAATATTTCAACTCCAGCAATAACTGTTCCAACTGCATCGGCAGGAATACCCTCTTTATCAGATTGTACCACTACTTCTGAAGCACCTGCTAATCTTTGGAAGAAAGCTTCTCCCTCTGCTAAAGTAGCCTTTTCATCTGCGCCAGCTGCTACAAATATCATCTTTGCGCGTTTTGCAGGCGGAACATTCATTTCTGCACGAATATTTCTAATATTTCTTATTGCATCCATAATAGTTTTCATTTTTGCCTCGTCAGCAGCAAAGTTTAATTCTTCACTGTATTTCGGCCATTCTGAAATCATTATGCTTCTGCCATCATTTATAAGATGAGTGAAGATTTCCTCTGTTACAAAAGGCATATATGGGTGGAGCAGCTTCATAGCATTTCCTAAAACAAAGTTCAGAACATACTGTGCTTCCAGTCTTCCTTCACTTTCTCTGTCATAGAGTCTTGGCTTAACCATTTCAATATACCAGTCACAGAATTCTTCCCAAATGAAGTCATATATTTTCTGCAAACCAAGACCTAATTCAAACTTATCAATATTATCAGTTACCTCTTTAGTTACTGTGTTTATTCTTGACATAATCCATTTGTCGGCAATGGTAAATTTGCTCTTATCAACCTTGCTGAAATCCAAGTCCTCATCAAAATTCATCAATACAAATCTTGAAGCATTCCAAACCTTGTTTGCGAAGTTTCTAGCAGCTTCTACCTTTTCAGTTGAGAATCTCAAATCATTTCCAGGTGAATTACCTGTTACTAGAGCAAACCTCAATGCATCAGTACCGTACTGAGCTATAACCTCAAGTGGGTCAATACCATTTCCAAGTGACTTACTCATCTTTCTTCCTTGGGCATCTCTAACAATACCATGTATAAATACATATTTGAATGGTGTCTCCTTCATGTGCTCTACACCTGAGAATATCATTCTTGCAACCCAGAAGAATATGATATCATATCCTGTAACTAGAACATCTGTAGGATAGTAATATTCTAAATCCTCTGTCTTTTCAGGCCAGCCCAAAGTTGAGAATGGCCATAAGGCTGAACTGAACCATGTATCAAGTGTATCAGGATCTTGTTCAAGCTTAGTGCTTCCACACTTAGAACACTTATCAGGTGCATCTCCTTGAACCATCATATGTCCACATTCCTGACAGTAATATGCAGGTATTCTATGTCCCCACCATAGCTGTCTTGAAATACACCAATCCTGAATATTTTCCATCCAGTTATAATAAATCTTTGAGAATCTTTCAGGTACAAACTTAGTTGCGCCACTTCTAACAGCTTCTATTGCAGGCTCTGCCAACGGCTTCATGCGAACATACCATTGCTTTGAAATGAATGGTTCAATAACTGTTCTACATCTTTGGCAAGTACCAACATTGTGAGAGTGATTTTCTATTTTAACAAGCAAACCAAGCTTTTCTAAATCCTCTACCATTTTCTTTCTAGCTTCATATCTGTCAAGGCCTTTGTACTGACCAGCATTGTCATTCATTATTGCGTTGTCATCCATGATTCTTACTACAGGTAAATCATGCCTTAAACCAACCTCAAAGTCATTTGGGTCATGGGCAGGTGTAATTTTAACACAACCTGTACCAAATTCCTTGTCAACATAGGAGTCCGCAATTACAGGTATCTCCTTATTTACAAGCGGAAGAATAAGAGTCTTGCCAACCAAATGAGCATATCTATCATCCTCTGGATTTACTGCAACTGCTGTATCTCCCAATAGTGTTTCAGGACGTGTTGTTGCTATTATAACAAACTCGCCGCTGTCCTTTACTGGATATTTTATGTGCCAGAAATGTCCTGCCTGTTCCTCATATTCAACCTCAATGTCAGAAATTGAAGTATTACATTTAGGACACCAGTTAGTTATTCTTTCACCTTTGTAAATGAGTCCCTTATCATAAAGCTTTAAGAATACCTCCTGAACTGCTTTTGATAATCCTTCATCCATTGTGAAACGTTCACGTTCCCAATCACATGAACTGCCTAGTTTTTTAAGCTGTTCTACAATTCTTCCGCCATAAACCCTTCTCCATTCCCATGCTCTTTCAAGGAATTTTTCACGGCCTATCATATCCTTTGTGATACCTTCTTTTGCCATGGCATCAACAATTTTCGCTTCAGTAGCAATACTAGCATGATCTGTTCCTGGAAGCCACAATGCGCTATAGCCCTGCATTCTCTTTGTTCTGATAAGAATGTCTTGTAGCGTATTGTCTAAGGCATGCCCCATGTGTAGCTGGCCAGTAATGTTTGGTGGTGGCATAACAATTGTATAGGGCTTTTTATTTTTGTCTGGAACCGCATGAAAATATCCTTCATCCATCCACTTTTTATAAAGTCTATCCTCAACTTGACTAGGATCATATTGTTTTGCTATGTTTTGTTGTTCATCCATAATCTTCCCTCCAAATTATTTTATATATTATAAACTTATTAATTATCTAGATACTACAGGTTGTATTAAATTAGCTTAATTAAATTAGGTTGCTTCAAATTAAGTTGTTTAAATTTTATTAGAAAATATTAATAAAACAAATCCAGGAATTGTTATTATCAATCCTGTTAATTTCATATTAAATGAGGCTTTATTTAGCTTGTAATTCTGTAACTCTTCCTCAGATAATTCGCTTGCATACTTACATTCCTGCTTTTCAACCAAGTTAAATTTATTGACTATAACTTTAGACAAAAGCACTATAGCAAATCCAACTGCCAATATTATTAATGCTACTATATCAATTAGTTTCATAATTATGTGACCATGCTCGCTGTTATAAAAGTTCATTTATCTTAAGCATGGATTCCTCCCTCCTTCTTATTTTTCCCTTATATAAACTTCCACAAAATTACTATACAACTCAAGAAGCTTAATGTTTATGTGACTTTACCAGTTTTTAATTTTGTAGCTAGTTGCTAACTAAAGCCTAAACTTCTGTAAGAATCAAAAAAGCTTTCATCCAGTATTTGGACGAAAGCAATATCGCGGTACCACCAAAATTTCATTAGTTAATCTCAATAGAAAAATACATCAGAATAAATTCTATCAGATTTACCAAATGAATCTCAAAACGATTAACGTTCGCAACCCGCCGCAGCCTACTATATCGTATATATTGCATATTACGCTGTGTCACAAAAATCAACTAAAATTTTTGCCTAATTAATACAATATTTCAGTGCGGAGTTCCCAAGCTACCTTCAACAGCATCAATTCAGAGCCTTTCACCCAGCGGCTCCTCTCTATGGAAAATCAACTGTCTACTCCTCTTGTTCATTACTTTTAAAATATTACGAGGAAAGTAAATATCCTCCACTTCTATAAGTTGCGGGAACCAATTAGTTTACAATAAAAAACAATATCTCCCGCCTCTTTAATAACACTTCTGACTTAATGAAATTTTATACAATTAAAAAATCTCATTTTAAATCCAGAAATCATAATAAATGCTTAGAAATAATGATATATAATATATCAGGCTCTGTCAAGTAGTGACAATACTAAATTTTATCAAAGAAAACTTCTCATATTCTAATCTTTATATTCTAATTTTCCTTATTATCAGCACCATTAGAATTATCCTGCTCAACAGTACCATCTATAAGCATATCAGAATTCTCTGATTCAGCTTTAGAATCAGCTTCAATAGAGTTTTCTGTATTAATATCATTGCTTTGTTTGTCTTCATCATTTTCCAGTTTATTATTATCTTCATCAAAATTATTAATTTTCGGCTTAGTACCACTGAAAAGTAATGCAACAGCAATTATGGTCAGAATCCAAGACACCTTGTCCACTAATTCTTTATCAATATTAAAATGGAATGCCATATCAAGCAATCCATATAATATAAAGAATGCTGCTATTGCAATTATTATAATATTCCTGTGCTTGCGTTCAAATTTCACTTATATTACCTCCATATATTAAGTAAATTGCTGGCTTGAAGTTCCTAGTATTTCACTAACTAAATGCATACTCCAGCTAATAAAGGTTAATTACTATTATCTAAAAGCGATAATTTTGATTAGAGCATAAGCTTCCTAAAAGTCATAATCAAATTCCAGACCAACAAAATAAAAACAATATTATCCTTAAAGCAAAGATTTTGAACAGTAATTGACTTTTGTAGATGAAATAATAAAGTTAATTCCTCTTACATTATAATAATGGTTAAATTGATTTTAAGCAATATTTTTATATATCTCTAAATTATACTATCTCTTAATTATACCACTAAATCAATGGCTCTTTTAAACACAACTTTAAGCATTGCAGTTATGGGAACACCTATCAGCATACCAATTATTCCAAAGAATTCTCCTCCTACAAGCACGGCAATAATTGTAGTTATTGGATGTAAACCCAGCTTCCCTTCAATAATTTTAGGTGAAATAAAAGCATTGTCAATTTGCTGAACAATAATAAAAACTAAGACTGCAAAAAGCGCTTTACTGGGCGAGTCTAGTAATGCTATTGCAACAGCAGGAATTGCACCTAAAAACGGTCCAAAATAGGGAATAATATTAGCAATGCCTCCTACTATCCCTAAAACAAAAGGATACTTCACATTGATAAAATATAAACCCAATGTTTCTAATATTCCAACTATAAGTGCTGTAAGTAATTGTCCCTGTATAAAATGAGATATAATAGAATTCAATTCACGCCCAATATTGACTAATTCATTACGCATTCTCTTTGGAGCAATTAGAAGTGCTGATCTTTTTATCCCGTCAATATCCTTCAATAAATAATATGCAATAATCATAGATAGTACAATATTTATTAAAATAGCAATTGATGAAGCTACTGCCCCCAATGACTTTTTCATTGCAGATGAAAAATATTGCTGCACAAGAATGGTTGCATTATTTATTTCATTAAATATTACGTTTTTAATTTCAGGAGGCCATTTGCTTGTCTTAATTTTTGATACAAGTGAATTAAAAAGATCTTTGTAGTTATTTGTTATGCTAGGTAATGTATTGAACAATTGTTTCGCATTGTCCAATACATAAGGCATAATGTAAATTGAAAAGAAGACTATTGATAATGCAATAAATGTGTAAATAACTATTATTGCAATACTTCTTTTTATACCCTTTCTTTCAAATTTAATAACTAACGGATAAATAATATATGCAATGACAATAGCAATTAGCAGAGGTGATAAAATCTTAAAAATCCTATCGCTAAAAAAATACACAAAAATAACCAATCCAATAAATAACACTGATAATATTATGTAAAATACAGCCTTTTTTACATTCCTCATATTATCCTCCAATGCATACTTCCGTCATATAAATATAGTTATGTTTTCGAGTTGGTCCGGTAGTACCAATTGGACCAGTATAGCCAACCTTCATAAAAATATAGTTAAGCTTTCGGTTAAGTATGTCCTTTTATTCCAATTTAAACACATCATCCTCACAGACTTATGTAATAAAATTTTACTGAAACTATTAATAATGGCACAGTCTTCTATAAAGTAACGCATATAGTTATAAAAAAGTGCATATTCATTGCTTGATTACTCAAATCCACAAAGTTCTTGCAGAGATTCCCTCTTTTTAATTATTAGCAGATTTTTCTGTTGGAAAATCAATGCTAGAGCAAGCTTTATTTTTTAAATTAATAAAATCCATTTCGCCTGTGCTGTACACAAATAGTAGAGATAGGAAGCTTGTGGGTTTGTTAAAGTTAGTTTATATGATGTAATTAGAAGGCTAAATGGTCACTGCAACTTAATAATCAACAAAAAATCTGCAAATTTTATTAACTTCCAAATTGACTTATTATTTTGCAGCGACCTGCCTGAATTTTAATCCACTTTTCTTGTAGCTTTACTTTAATATTTCTTTTACTTTAATAGTTTCTTTTGCATTTAAATAATGGTATCCTTTTCATGTTGTAAAATCATCTGAACATGTGTATCATGTCTTCAAATACATTACTAGATCTACGTACAATCTTTTTCCCTGACTTTATAAGTCTTTTTCTCATGCGAGGGTCTACTATATCCGGATTGGTCAGAACGCTAATAGATGCTCCGATTAATCCCCCAATAAGTATTCCTTTTGCAAATTTCATATAATCACCTCCTAAACCGCAAAGAAGCTTTGTATAATTAATGGTTTTCATTGCCTTATGAATGTTAAAAACCATAAGGCGATGAATCCATATTTAGCAAATCAGTAGGTAAGTTAGGTTATAATTAAATGTTATAAGTCGGCTAAACATTGCTATACCCAACTTAAAATTGCACAATGTAAACATTAACTATGCTTTCGGGTTTATTTTGGCAACAAACCATTGATAATTTCTCTGTAGTGATAGACTTACGTGAAAGTCAGTAAAATTAGTTTTCCAGCAGGCTTCTGATACCACCACCAGTGTTCATCATCTCTTCAACTGCTTCATTATCTACTAAGATATTCTCTTCGCCTATTTCAATTTTGCCGAGAAATGGCATAATATTTCTACCTACTAACAAATCTTGAAGTAATCCGTCAGAAACCTGAACTCCCTCAACCTTTCCAGTCTTGTAATCAAAAAGTATATCCTTAACTATCCCAATATCATTTCCTGAATGTGTATATATTTTATAACCACGAAGCTGTATTCTTTCTAGCATTTCGGGTGTTTTTTTTATTCTTTTGTATTCTACAAGGTTATCAGAATCATTTATAATAAGTGCATCATTTCCAAGGCTTAAAACATCCTGCAGCATAACTACATTTCCCTTTAAGCTATGGTTTCCCTTCTCTATTATGAATGCAAGGACACCTTTGTTATCTCTGCAAAACACAACATCCTTTAGTGTTCCTATTTTCATTCCATTCTTTGCAGATATAACAGGCAAGCCCAATACCTCACTATATTTTCTTATCATAGTAAATCACCACATTTCACTTATCACTTTCATAATATGTTTATTATTTGTTTTAGTTATTTAAATAATTCAAACATTTTATAATAAAAATATTGGCAATTTTTAATGATTTCTAGCATCATTTTCTAGCCGAGTTTAGCAATCAGACTATATTGATTCTGCTTACTATTTCTTGAAGCAAGATATCAATGTACAGAAAATCTAGCTTTACAACAGAAAATCATGATAGTGTCTCTCGCAACAATCAATGAAAGCTAAATAGTTTTAATTGTGGCGAAATAAATGTGCCAGTAGAGTCCGTAATGAGATTATTACTGCCAATTTCGTGCAGAGTTGCTCCAAAGATGTATTTTAAGACAGTTCATTAAGCAAAAAGAATACATATGCTCACATGAAAGTTACTTCAAAGATGTGTTTTAGGACAGTCAACTAAACAAAAAGTAAGATATTAACTCATATGAAAATTGACTTAGAACCTAGATTATTGTAAAATTTACAGATAGATGCCACAGTGATACCACTGTGGTATCACCTTACCTCATGATAAATAATATTATTTGCTTTATTTAGTACAATCTATCTGTTTATCAGAGGTATTTTTGTGTAAGACCATTTAACTACTAGATAACTTTTAATTAGAACAAATATCAAAATTTAATTGTGTTGGGCTATATTAATCTAATTATTTTAGAAGTAAATAAGTCCGCACAATTAGTAATGAATTTATCATTATCATGTACAAAAATTTATTTTTATACGTTTAATGTTGTTTTTATCTAGGTAACCCCAGCAAATCTTACATAAAAGTTAAAGTATTGAATATTATTTTGCATTAATAGTTTGTAATTAAATTTGCTACAAATTTTCAAAAATTTTTATGAGGTGATTTTATGAGTAATTCAAATAAAGTTTTATCCCAATTAGGTGTACATATTCCAAAAATTATGCTTCCAAATAAGGAAACGGATTTTACTAGCTGGGCAGTTGTAGCCTGTGACCAATATACATCAGAGAGAGACTACTGGAAAAGTGTAGAAGAATTTACTAGTGGAAAGCCTTCCACTCTTAGCATTATTTTCCCAGAGGTATACTTAGAAGACGGTGATAGCGAAAGCAGGATTTCACAAATAAATGAAAACATGAAAAAATATATAGACGAAAAGGTTATCAATGAATTGGACAATTGTTTTATCCTAGTAGACAGGAAGACATCTCATAGTCAGTCTAGAAAGGGCTTAATGCTTGCACTAGATTTGGAATGTTATGACTATACAAAAGGCTCAAACACACTTATTAGAGCTACTGAGGGTACAGTTATAGAGCGCTTGCCACCTAGAATAAAAATCCGTCAGAACGCACCTATTGAGTTGCCTCACATAATGGTTTTGATCGATGACCCTGATAAAACAGTTATTGAGCCACTTTTTGAAAAATCAGCTAACTTAGAAAAGTTGTATGATTTTGAGTTAATGATGAACGGAGGGCATATCAAAGGCTATAAAATATGTGATGAAGCTGATATCTCTTCCATTGCAGACGCTTTGTCAAAGCTGGCCCAGAAGGACAATTTTAGTAAGAAGTACAATATTGGCTGTGACAAAGACATTTTACTATTTGCTGTAGGTGATGGGAACCATTCTCTTGCATCAGCAAAAGGCCATTGGGAAAATGTAAAGGCTACTTTAACATCTGAGGAGCAGCAAAATCATCCTGCAAGATACGCTTTAGTTGAACTTGTGAATGTACATGATGATGGTCTTGTTTTCGAGCCAATACATAGAGTTTTATTTAATGTTAATTCAGAAGATCTCATAAACCAATTTAACTCATTTTACTCAAATAATTCATGTGATGAAAAATGCACCTGTGAAAATGCAAAGCCTAATTCCGTTCATACATTCCATTACATTACCTCCGCAGGAAAAGGCAGCATAACAATAAATAACCCTAAGAGTAATCTAGAAGTGGGAACACTACAAACTTTTCTAGATTCATATATGAAAGAACATCCAGAGGTAAAAATTGATTATATACATGGTGATGATGTTGTAACAAAGCTTGGCACACAACCTGGCAACATGGGAATTTATCTTCCCCCAATGAACAAAACCGATTTATTCAAAACAGTTATTTTAGATGGTGCTCTTCCAAGAAAAACATTTTCAATGGGAGAAGCTGAAGAAAAGCGTTTCTATTTAGAGTGCAGAAAAATACGCTAAATACAAGTTATCTGGAACTGTGACAAAACAACATTTTCTGCATACTTATGTTTTATCAAAAAAATTATTAGCAATATCAATAAAATGGTAAGCAGCAGCAATATAATCAAATTGCGAAGTTCAGTTAAAAATTGATTCTAGAAATAGTAGGTGAAGAAAAAGTAATGTAGCCGACACAGCGAAATTAAGTATCTGTGAGTATTAATTAATACAAAATGCCTTGGATATATAGTCGGCGAAAGTTCTTATTCTTCACCTCAATTATTTCAGCGTCAATTTTGGGAGACAGCCATATATTATATTAACTGGAATACTATTTAACTAGTATACTGTTGATATTTATTATTTTACAACACTCACAACATGCTTTATTATCAAAGTGAATTACTAAAATTTATAGCATATTGGGAATAGTCTGGTTTTGTGTTAAAGATTAGTATAATTACTTGTTTTAGTAGCCAATATTATTTTAACTTCAACTTCGAGTACGAGTACAATCCTTAGATTATAAACAGCACGGTAAAATTATAAACAGCTATCTTATAAGATATAAATATTTATGCTTTCAACATTTCCAATAATACATACTAATTATTTGATTACTTTACAAATTTCGCTAACTATTCACCACTTTATACATTTTTTTCTTATTTTATTAAATTTTTTTAAAAATAGTGTTAATGAAAACAGTATAATGTGTCGATATATAAATAAGCAGAATATTTTACCAATATTAAAAAATAAATTTTGTGGTAACCCCTATACACAAACTTCTCAAAAAGTCATTGTCTTTATAAGGCAATGACTTTTTTGAAACTTATAAACGGGTAAAGTTCAATGATATTAGTGCTAACTTTTGATCACAGCCTAAGTAAATATCGTAAAGTTCGTCACTATATTTATGAACTAGGCGACATGTTACAAAGATTCCTATGTTGATCCCTTGCTGCGTTCTTTTCATGTCAATGATACTCGTCATAAATTTGTGTATAAATCAGAAACTTTACAAAACTTATATTAGGTTTTGGCAGATGCGTTAAAAAAACAAAAATTAAAATTGATAGAACTATTATAATTAAATATTCTATAATATGTAGTTTAATATGTAGTTTAATATGTAGTTTAATATACTCAAAATATAGCCTTTTGAGGAATTCAAGAATTATTTGGTCACTGCTGAGATGATTATTTACCTTCCGAAAATGAAGAACTTTGAAAGATTCAAGGACTTGTGTTAATTTATTAATTTTTATCGATTTATTTATATCTATTATTTTTTATATATTTATTTCACACGTCGCATTATAATTTCTTCCTGCTTTGAGACCTCTTTTTCTATTCGTTCGAGGGCTTCTGTATTCTGCTTATAGCCATCAAATAAAGCTTCTATTTTAGGATTTATATCATTTTCTAGTTTCAAAACTTGGTTTCCTACGGTTCTTATTTCATTTGTTAAATCTTCTCTTACTGATGATATTTCATTCGTTAAATTCTCTTTTACTGATGATATTTCATTCGTTAAATTCTCTTTTACTGATGATATTTCATTCTTTAAATTCTCTTTTACTGATGATATTTCATTCGTTAAATTCTCTTTTACTGATGATATTTCATTCGTTAAATTCTCTTTTACTGATGATATTTCATTCGTTAAATTATCTTTTACTGATGATATTTCATTCTTTAAATCTGAATACATTTTTTCAATCAAATTAAATAATTTATCGTCCATGCTCAACACCTCCTTAGAATTTAATTATATCATTAACTTCATTTTATTTAAAGTGTCAGATGTCTATTATCGGCTCTAGGTTTTCGATTATGCAAAAAAAGCTTACCTTCTGAAATTTAATCTTTCAAAAGTATAAGCTTTTTAAATATTAATAAAGAATTATTATATTAAACATTTTACTGTTTGTTATATTATTTTTTATTTCCAATAACTCCTTTTCAGAATAAATTAAACTTTAATTAGATATTGAACGCAGTTTGGTTACCATAAATATTTCTATGAAGCCTCATTAGTTTCAAACTGGCTGTTGTACAATGAAGCATAGAAACCCTTAGCTGATACTAATTCTTCATGCGTACCTTGCTCTACAATATCCCCATCCTTCATAACTAATATCAAATCAGCATCTCTTATTGTTGATAATCTGTGCGCTATTATAAAGCTTGTTCTATTTTTCATCAAGTTTTCCATGGCCTTCTGAATAAGAACCTCTGTACGAGTGTCTACTGAACTTGTTGCTTCGTCAAGAATTAGAATTTTGGGGTCTGACAAAATAGCACGAGCTATTGTTAAAAGCTGCTTTTGACCTTGTGATACATTACTTGCCTCTTCATTTAACACCATATTATAGCCATCTGGTAATGTTTTTATGAAATGGTGAGCATGAGCAGCCTTTGCAGCCTTTATGACCTCTTCATCTGTAGCATCAATTCTGCCATACCTAATATTGTCCATAATTGTTCCATTAAACAGCCATGTATCCTGTAGCACCATACCAAATAAATCTCGCAGTTCGCCTCTCTTGAAATCAACAATGTTATTACCATCAATAAAGATGTCTCCACTATTCAGTTCGTAGAAACGCATTAAAAGTTTTACCATTGTTGTCTTTCCAGCACCTGTAGGGCCTACAATTGCTACTCTTTGTCCAGGCTTTATATGAGCTGAAAAATTATTTATTATTATGCTTTCAGGATTATATCCAAAGTGAACATTCTTAAATTCTACTTCTCCTTTTATTCCATCAATGGTAACAGGCTTCTCTATATCCTCTGTTTCCTCTTGTTCTTCTAAAAACTCAAATACTCTTTCTGCTGCCGCCGCTGTTGACTGTAATATATTAGCAACCTGTGCCACCTGACCAAGAGGCTGTGAAAACTGCCTTACATATTGAACAAATGCCAAAATATCTCCAACCTCTATAGTTTTTTTAATTGCAAGCCAGCCTCCTAGAATTGATACCATAACATATCCAAGATTGCCTACAAAGAAAATTATAGGCATCATCATTCCTGACAAAAACTGAGATTTCCATGCAGATGTATAAAGGGTATTATTTAGCTGGTCAAAGGTTTCAACTGCCTTTTTCTCTCCATTAAAAGCTTTCATTATGTTATGTCCGCTAAATATTTCCTCCACATGGCCATTTACATGTCCTAGATACTCCTGCTGAGATTTAAAATATTTCTGAGATTTCTTAACAATTAATGATATAAAAACTACTGATAATGGAAGAATTAATACTGATGCCAAAGTCATCAACCAACTAATAGAAAGCATCATTATCAATATTCCTATCAGCATTGTTATGGATGTAATAATCTGTGACAAGCTTTGATTAAGTGTTTGACTAACTGTATCAACATCATTTGTAACCCTCGATAAAACTTCACCATGTGTCATTTTATCAAAATATTTAAGAGGTAAACGGTTAATTTTTTCAGAAATTTCTTTTCTCAACCTGTAGGATACCTTTTGCGCAACACCTGCCATTGTGTACCCTTGAATAAATGCAAATAATGAACTGATGGCATATAATCCTACCAAAAATAATAACTTTTCTCCTATATAATCAAAGTCTATACCAGTACTCTCTCCACTAACCTTGCCAATCAAACCTTCAAAAATCTTTGTAGTTGCATTACCAAGAATTTTGGGACCAGCTATTGAAAAAGCAGCACTGCCAATTGCTAATACTAAAGCAACTATAATAGCTGGCAAATATGGTTTCATATAAGCAAGTAGTTTTCTAATTGTTTTTTTGAAATTTTTCGCTTTTTCAACCTGAGCGCCCATAGGTCCTCCCATTGGTCCACCCATACTTTGTTTTTTATTTTTTCTAGGTATTTTATTTTCAGAATTTTTACTCATACTAACCTCCACGCCGACTCTCGGCACATTAATCTGGTATTACTTTCGTGGCGGTACGCCTCAACCTTATATCCCTTCCTAGCTAGAAAGTTCTTCTGAGACATTAAACTGTCGTTTTGCTTTATTCTTAACTAGACAGTTCTTCTTGCGACATTAAACTGTCGCTTTGCTTTTATACTTAACTAGACAGTTCTTCTTGCGACAGTTGGGATAAAGCAATTTGCTGATATACCTCACAACTCTCCATCAATTCCTTATGGGTACCAATTCCTACAACCTTTCCTTCATCCAGCACTAGGATTTGATTTGCATTCATTACTGTACTTATTCTTTGAGCAACTACAAGAACAGTTGCATCACCCGTTTTCTCCTTTAGGGCTTTTCTAAGTGCAGCATCAGTCTTGAAGTCCAATGCAGAAAAGCTATCGTCAAATATAAATATTTCAGGCTTTTTAACAAGCGCACGGGCAATTGATAATCGCTGCTTCTGTCCTCCAGAAACATTTGTTCCTCCTTGGGATATTTCTGTTTTGAAGCCCTCTTCCTTTTCATTAATAAATTCCATGGCTTGTGCAATTTCTGAAGAACTTCTTAAGTCTTCTTCTGTTGCAGCTTCGTTACCATATTTTAAATTGCTCTCAATAGTACCTGAGAACAATATACCCTTTTGTGGTACATAACCAATTTTTTCTCTAAGTTCATGCAATGAAACCTCCCTAATATCTATACCATTGACCAAAATTTGCCCTTCAGTAACATCATAAAAACGAGGCAGCAGATTTATAAGTGTCGATTTCCCACTTCCTGTACTTCCGATAAATGCAGTGGTTTCACCAGGCTTGGCAGTAAAACTCACATCTGAAAGTACATAATCATCGGCTCCAGGATATTTAAAGGATACATTTCTGAATTCCACATGACCTTTAAGGTCTTTGCGGAATTCTTTTATAGTATCTGGATTTTTTATTGTTCCAGTTGTATCTAACACCTCTGCTATACGCGAAATTGATACCGAAGCACGAGGTAAAATAATTGATATAACAGAAATCATCAGGAAGGATACTATTATCTGCATTGCATACTGCATAAATGCCATCATATTTCCAACCTGCATGTTACCCAAATCTATCTGATGAGCACCAACCCATACAATCAGAAGTGTAATACAATTCATAATAAGCATCATAACAGGCATCATTGCTGCCATGGCTCTGCTAACAAAAAGGGTTGTTTTTGTGAAATCTATATTTGCCTTATCAAACTTATTTTCTTCGTATTTCTGAGTACTAAACGCTCTAACAACAAGCATTCCTGTAAGAGACTCACGTGTCACAAGATTTAGTCTGTCAACAAGCTTCTGCATACTTTTGAATTTAGGCATTGCAACCACAAACAATACAACTATCAAAGCCATCATAGCTAATACACCCACACCAATAATCCATGACATTTGTGTATCAGTATTCATAACCTTTATTACACCGCCAATACCCAATATAGGAGCATAGAAGACTATTCGCAGAAGCATTATAATAAATGTCTGAACCTGTTGAATGTCGTTGGTGCTTCTTGTTATTAGAGAGGATGTAGAAAACTTATCAAATTCTGTATTTGAAAAGCTTACAACATTTTCAAATACATTTTTTCTAAGGCTTTTGCTAAGTCCTGCTGCTACCCTTGATGAAAGTAAACTTCCCAAAACGGTGGCAACTAAGCTTCCAAATGATATCAGCAGCATAAGTAATCCAACATAGAGGATATAATTTGTTTGCAGCCAGTCAGTATCTCTGCCAAGGACAGAATACTCGGCTTTCACATAAGGTATTGCACCCTGTATTATCATACTCTCAGGCATTTGCTCAAGCTTCTCGTCAGCTAGTTTCTTCATAGCCAATAGTTGCTCTTTTGGCATTTTAGATAAATAATCCAATATATCAGCATCCTTGTTTACATTAGCAGAACTTTCAATTTTCCCTGCTAACCCATCTGATAGCTGTGGCTGCTGGCTTTGTTCATCAGACTTCTGCTGAGTATCATTTATAATCTTTCGCTCAGAACTTGGAGTATTATTTTCAACAGCATTTCCAATATTCTGTTGTCCAATAATAGAAGCTATACCTTTTTGTTCAATTGTCTGAAGCATTAGTATTGACTTGCCGATTATAGAGTTCAAAGCTTCAATAGTTTCTTCATCAATTGTATTTAGTACATAAACATCATTATTTTTTATTTCAGGATAAATCTTTAAATAATTGTCTATATCTTGTTCTGAAAAATTATCCTTCTCTATTAATTTATAATTATCATATACCAGTTTTCTGCTTTCTTCACTTATGAAAAGTGTAATTTTATCCAACTCACTTTTTCTTATAACTTCTGGAACAGCATTTTCAACACCACCCTGCTGAATACCCACATTAACAATATCAGACATGTAGTCGGGCAGAGAAAGTTCACATAAAGCCTGTATTAACAAAAATCCGATTATACATATAATAGAAATAATATGTGGTTTTAAGTGCTTCAATATTTTAAACATCTTGTACTCCTTCCTATCTTGCATGCTTGTATTCTTGCTATCAACTTGTATCGTAATTTAAATTTATTCCTTTGAAGATTATTATAAATCACTCAACTTTCAACCCCCAAAAATTTATCGGTTTTCAAACCTATCAATAGTTTATTGCCAATAATTTCGGCACGCTTCAGCTGCAATTGAGTTTCTGCAGTTCAAACTTATCAATATTTTGTTGCCGAAATTTATTAATATCTATAATAGCATTAACTATTTTTAATACATGTAAACTACTTAATTATAAACAAATAAACTTTATATGTCTTATATATATTTTGCCAAATCACATCGTCAAATGTTAGTTATTTTTGTGCAATTTTACCTAATTTTTTTTTTAAACTAATAAGAAGTTTATCTGGTTGCGCTAATTTATTTAAACTGGGTTTGCAGTCAAGCTACTTATCCCTAGTAATTACACTGGAGTAAATGGAGTTCTTGGTTTAAGATTAAACAAATATTTTGGGAGTAACCCATTTAGGCAAACTTATGCGGGAGCAGCAGTAAGCCAGTACTTTAATTTTCCCTTATCTTATATTGGTTCGCGAGTACAAATTGGATAAATGTTTACTTGGTTAAAGATAGTGCAACAAGTTAAATTTAAGTTTATTCTATTCAAAATAACCTCAAAAAAGGAGTTAACAATTGTTAACTCCTTTTTTCATTCTGTTTTTATTATATTACAGTGAATCCGCCAAATATGGATTCTCAACAGCATTCTTTATTACATCCTCAGGAACAACTATATTAATGTCGCTGTTATAATCTAGATATTGACATTTTATAGTCATTTCTGCACCTTGAGTTTCATCCCCTGCTATACTAAAACTTGTCACCATTTTAATGCTATTAAGCAGATATGTATTTTTATCTAGTGAAATCTCAACATTAAAATTATCAAATATAGCATTAGATAAATCTGTTCCCTGATTCTCACCCACCATATTCAGCAAATCCCCCAGAAATACATTTCCTTTTAAAAGAATCTCATCTGGTTTGCTGCTCTTAACTTCCTTCAATCCTGCACATAGCGTATCAGAAATATCTAATATATCAATATTAGCTTTTTCATCAAATATTTTATTGTAATCTTTTTCTGACATAGTACTCTTTTCCCATTGATCTGATAAAGGATTCTTCATGTATAGAGTATTATCAGTAAAGTATAAATCCATATCCATATTTATTATGGACATATCCATTTTCATGTTCATAAAGGCTTTCTTCTTCAATACATCTATAGCTATGTCCATATTCATGTCTATATCAAAACTTATGCCATCCTGTTCGGTAGCCATAGAAATATCCATCTTTCCATTGCAGGTTTTTATTTCGTCCATTGCTGCATTAGCTTTTTCCAAAATATCCTTAATCCGGTTATATTCATTTTGCTCACTAATAAGAACAGATTTAGAACTTCCATCCCAAACAACCTTCATTCCAAGGCTTTGTGCAATAAAATTAACAGGAATATAGGTTCTATCTTTATATACTACAGGACTAGCATCTAAAACAATTTCTTTACCGTTAACTGTAGCTTTATTGCTGCCTATTTTTAGATATATTTTTGCTGAATCTTTTAAAACAGTTACACTCTTTTCCTTTGAGTTCCAAACAATATGCTCATTATCATTGTTAACACCCAGATTCACCAAAATACCTCTTAGTGGTAGAAGAGTTCTGTTATTCATATTGATAGGTATATCTTCATAAGTTCCTGCCTGTCCATCAATTATAATTTTTACATTAGGCATCTCTGTGATAGTGTTGTTTGCCGCAAATGCAGGAACGATAAAGCAAATCATTAAAACAAACAAAATTAAACTTGTTAATAAATACTTTTTCATTTAGTTCCTCCTGTAACATCGTAATTTTATGCTAGACAATCATATAGAATAGTATATTACATATAGCTATACTTTTCCACTTAAATCATCACACGCTAACACCGCAATTATTTCAGTATCAATTTCGTGAGCAAGCAATAGATATATGTTGTACAGAAGTACTATTTAAGCGGTTACTGTTGATAATATTATTTCTTGTTTTATATCAACTCCTAGCACACTATGAACCATAGCAGCTGCAACAAATTATATTAATCTTTACTCAAGAAAAATAGAAAAATAAAGGTGTTCAAACTTATCAACCTAATTTTTGATTACTAATTATTGAAACCATATTAGTAACAACCAGCGATAAGTTTAAAACACCTATATACATCTTATATTTAAAAAACAGATATATTTAAATTTTTTAGAACTTCAATAAAGTCACCTTTAATACACCTTTTATATTTTTGAGCATGTCAATTACTTTATCATCTACTTCGCAGTTAACACTTACAAATGCAACTGCTTTTTCTCCGCCTTGCTTTCTACTCCACTGCATTGCTGCAATATTTATATCATTTGCTCCTAATATAGTACCAATCTGTCCAATTATACCTGGTTGGTCAATATTTTGAATAGCTAAAACATAAGGAGTTGGGTCAAAGTCTAGCTTATATCCAAAGAAATCAACTACTCTTAGTTCCTGTTTTGCAAATACAGTACCTGATACCTCAAGGGTTTTAGTTTTTGTAGTAAATCTAATGGTAATCAGATTTGTATATTTTTCAAGTGTTGAACTTTTGCTTTCAACAAGAGAAATACCCATGTTTTTAGCAATTAACTCTGCATTAACATAGTTTACCTTTTCTTTTACAACTACATCAAGGAAACCTTTTAATGCTGATAATGACAATAATTTTGTCTCTTGCTCTGCTAATTCACCGCTGTAAATTATTTCAATTTTGTTAACAGTATCCTTCTCAGCTTGATAATATATTTTTCCTAATAATTCAGCCAAATCAACATAAGGCTTCATTTCTCCTACTTCTTTATTCTTCATTGGAGGCATATTTACAGCTGCTACCATATCACCTCTTAAGGCATCTGCTACCAACTCAGCAACACAAGTACCTACGTTATAATTTGCCTCATCTGTAGATGCACCTAAATGAGGAGTGATAATTACATTGTCAAGTTCAAAAAGCTTGTTTTCGTAATCCTGTTCTTCAGGTTTTTTGTCATAATTAGGCTCAGGATTAAGTACGTCTAACGCCGCTGCTGCAACCTTACCAGATTTAATACCATTGTATAAGGCATCTTCATTAACAAGTCCTCCTCTAGCTGCATTAACTATTCTAACGCCGTCTTTACAAAGCTTTATTTGCTCCTCATTAATCATATTAATAGTTTCAGCTGTCTTTGGAGTGTGAATAGTAATCAAATCTGCCTGCTTCAGCAATTCCTCAAGAGTTTCACATCTTTCCACTCCAAGCTTTTTGAATTTTTCATCAGTAATATATGGGTCGTAAGCTATAGCTCTCATATTTGAGCCCTTTAGCTTTGTAGCAACAATCGAACCTATTCTTCCTAATCCGATAACACCTACTGTTTTCTGATCTAACTCATTTCCTAAGAACCTATTTCTTCTGAAATCCTTTTTTTCCTTTCCAGCCCAATGAGCCTGAGGAATATTTCTAAAAATAGCATAAGCCAAGCCAACAGCCAACTCAGCTGCTGCCATACTATTGCTCTCTGGTGTATTAACTACAATAATACCTCTTTTTGTACATGCAGGAAGATCTATATTATCTACACCATTACCCGCACGACCTACAACCTTTAGTTTTGTTCCTTTATTCAAAAGTTCTTCGTTAATTCTTGTTACACTTCTTACAATAATTGAATCATAATTTTCTATTATTTCAAGCAATTCTTCATGAGAAATTCCATACTTAACATCAACCTCATGACCGTCTTTTCTAAGGTGCTCAATACCATCATCTGCTATTCTTTCTGTTACTATTACCTTCATAATTTAATTACCTCCTAGTAATTTCTTTAATAATTAAACCTTTTAATTAACCATCCTTTGTTTAACACAGTACTTACTGTAAAGCCTTCTGCACTGCTCCTACTGAAACACCCATTTCTACCTTGTAGCCTGCATCACTTAAAGCATATTCTAAAGCTGCAAAAGTCTTAATTAAATCTAGACCATCTGTATATCCGCAATGTCCAATTCTGAAAATTTTACCCTTTAAATCTTTTTGTCCTCCAGTTATCATAATATCGTACTTCAGATTTAAAGTTTTAATTACTTTTGCAATATCTATACCCTCAGGTGCCTTAACAGCAGTAATTATGTATGAAGAAACATCTTGATTTGGAAGCAATTCCAGTCCAAGAGCCTTAACACCTGCCTGAGTTGCTAATGCAAGCTTTTTATGTCTTGCATAAACATTTTCTAATCCCTCTTCTTTAATCATCTTCAGCGCTTCTGCCTGCGCCATCATAATTGTGATAGCTGGTGTGTATGGTGGATTTTCTCCTGCCTTCATCAATCCCTTTTTGTACTTTTTGAAGTCCCAATAAAACTTTGGTAATTTTGAGTTTTCTACAGCATCCCATGCCTTATCACTTAATCCTACAAAAGCTAATCCTGGAGGTGCCATCAATGCCTTTTGAGAACCTGTAACAACAACATCCAATCCCCAATTATCCATTTGAAGTTCTAGTCCACCTAATGAACTAATTGCATCAACTACCAACAATCTCTTTGTGTCTTTAGTTAGCTTTCCAATTGCTTCAATATCATTTGTAACACCTGTAGAAGTCTCATTATGTGTAACTAAAATAGCCTTTATTTCATTGTCTACATCTTCATCCAATATTTTTTTTACATCATTAACATTAACAGCTTCTCCCCAATTAACTGCTAACTTCTTAACATTAAGACCAAAAGTTTTAGCTATGTCTGCAAATCTATCTCCAAAGTTTCCTACACTTATAGCCAATACTGTATCTCCGGGTGAGAAAAGATTTACTACTGCTGCTTCCATACCTCCTGTTCCTGATGACGCCAATACTAATACAGGATTCTTAGTTTGAAATACAAATTTTAAATCCTCTTCCAACCCATCAAATATAGCTTCAAATTCCTTTGTTCTGTGATGAATTATTTGTCTTCTCATAACCTCCAACACTCTTGGTGGAATCATTGTAGGTCCCGGTGTCATAAGTAATTTTTCTTTTTCCATTATTATATCCTCCAATATATTATCAAATAATTTAATAAACGTTAGTTATCTCTGTAAAAAACACAACAGCGGGACTTAGCCACTTATGCATTTAGCTTAACAATAAATATTGCAGCTACATAAATCAAATATTTTTTGTAATAAAATAACAAAAAGCCAAATAATAAATATTTGACCTCTCAAAATGCACATTAAAAAATGCTTGCAAGCTTACATTGCTTATGCAACACAAAAACAATGCTACCGCATTTTATAACTCTGTCCTTTTGCCTGAGAGATTAAGCTTTCAAAAGCTCTTGCCCCTTCGGCGCCGTCATTGGTCTCTCCAGAGGTCCGTCCTGTTGTAGTCTCTATGACCTGAGAGTGCTACTCCTTCGGTGAGTTTTATTAATAATAAAACATCTCTCCCACAACAATCATCCGCAATATTCAGTTATAGAATAAATTAATTATATTTAAATTAACAATTCATGTCAAGAAAATGTCAACTTTTTATTCTTTATTTTTTAGAATAAAAATTGAGTGAAGCAAAATAATTCTTCACTCAATCTCATCAACAAAACACAATATTTGATTATTCAGTTTTCATGGCTTCTAACTGACCAATCAGTTTATTCCACATAGGCTTTGGAGCCTTCTCTTTAAATGCTTGAAGAACTAATTCTTCAGTTATTTCATTTACGTTGTTTTTGCTAAGCCATGCTTCTACTTCACGCTTAACAGTAGATTTAAAAATTGAAGGAACAGCATCAAGAATTGTATTAAACATTTTTTGGCTATTTCCCTTCCAAGTTACATTATCCAAACTTCCCATCATTGCCTCCTACTTCTGACCACTTAATGGTCATCATTAATGAAGAAACTGTTGTTACTGGCACTGGATTATCTATAGTGCCAAGCAAAAAGAGCTTGAACTATTTTACTTTGTTCAACAAACTCTATTACATTTATATGCAATGACAAAAAATTTGTTCCTATTATTTTTAATAAAGCTATTCACGTTCTCTTAGAGGACATAACTCGTTGATAATGTTTGACATCTACAATTTAAGCTATTAATTTAAGCTATTTAAGTAGCATCATTAAAACTATAGAAGTTCTTTAATCAGTTCAGCATGGCTTTTTGCTGACAAGTATGACAATGGAACATCGAATACTGTCTTAGCACCAAAGCTTGCTTCTTTGTTCATTCTAACTGCTGCCCTTGCATATGCTACAAGAACATTTCCTGTAAATTCAGGATTGCTGTCTAGTTTAATTGCAAATTCTACAATGTGATTATTCTCATTCTCAAAGCCAGACTTTCCGCTTCTGAATACAAAACCACCGTGAGGCATCTTTGAATGGTCCCTCTTTAACTCTTCTTCAGTAATAAAATGTACAATTGTATTATAATCTGCAAAATAGTTTGGCATATTTTTGATATCAGCTTCTATTTTAGCCTTGTCTGCTCCATCTTCAGCAACAACAAAGCACTCTCTTATATGCTTTTGTCTTGTTGTCAATTCAGGATTGCTGCCTCTTCTTACACTGCTGATTGCTTCATCTATTGGCACTGTGTATTGAATAGCACTTTTTACTCCAGCTACTCTCCTAATAGCATCTGAATGGCCTTGACTAACGCCTTTTCCCCAGAAAGTATAATCATTACCCACTGGTAATATTGCACCAGAGATCATTCTTATCATTGAGAACAAGCCTGGATCCCAGCCTACAGAAATAATGCCTGTTTTCTTTGCAGCAGAAGCAGCATTATTTATTTTCTCAAAATACTCAGGAATCTTTGCATGAGTATCAAAACTATCTACAATATTAAACATTGCAGCAAATTCAGGTCCCTGTACTGGCAAATCAGTTGCAGAGCCTCCGCATAAAATCATTACATCGATGTCATTTACATATTTACTTGCATCCTTAATTTCAACTACCTTAACATTAGGAGTTTTAACAGTTATACTTTCAGGTGCTCTTCTAGTGAAAACAGCGACCAACTCAGTATCAGCATTTTGCTTTATAGCCGCTTCAACTCCTCTTCCAATATTTCCGTATCCTACAATACCTATTCTAATTTTGCTCATCGTTCTACCCCTTATTTAAAAAATTATATTTTAAATCAACTTAAAAATTGTAAAAAAATTGATTTAATTAATATTTTGCATTAAACATTAAACGGTGCAATCAAATCTTCAAAGGTATCTCTGCGTCTAATGAGCACCGCATCACCATTTTCTTTTATAAGAATCTCAGCAGGTCTTAATCTCATATTGTAGTTTGAACTCATAGCAAACCCATAAGCACCTGCATCCATAATACCTAAAATATCGCCTTCTTTTATTACTGGTAAAACTCTATCTTTTGCAATAATGTCTCCGCTTTCGCAGATATTTCCTACTACTGTTACTTCCTCTGTATCGTCTTCATTTAATGGTTTTCCATTCCTATATACTTCTATATCGTGGTGTGAATCATACATTACAGGTCTTGCCAAAACATTAAACCCAATATCTGTACCTACATACTTATGTGCATAATTGTTTTTAGTAGCATAAACGGTTCCCAATAGTACTCCACATTCTGCTACAATATATCTTCCTGGTTCAGATTTGAACAATATCTTTTTGCCATATTTGTCAGTCCACTCTTCTAAAACCTTAGAAAGCTTTTCTCTAAAGCTAACCAAATCTAATGCTGCCTGTCCTTCTTGCTTTTTATAAGGTATTCCAAATCCTCCACCCATATCAACAAACTCTATATCCTCAAACTGCTCTGCTACTGCTAGTATAGATTTTACTCCCTCAATATATGAATCACCTTCCATAAACAGTGAACCAATATGCTGATTTACCCCACATATTTTAAGGTTATACTTTTTAGCAATTTCTTTTACCTGCTCAACACAATCAATATTTACACCAAACTTTGTTTTCTTACCGGCAGTGACAACCTTCTCATGGTGTCCAGCCCCAACTCCAGGATTAAATCTTATGGCTGCCTTCCCGCCTGGATTAATTTTTCCTAAAAGTTCAAGCTGAGAAAGTGAATCCACGCTTACCAAAACTCCATTATCAACTGCATATTTTAGTTCTGCTTCTGATACGTTGTTTGGCACAAAAAACAGTTCTTCTGGCTTGTAACCTGCATATAAAAGCAGCTGAATTTCTCCTGCGGACATAGCATCTGCTCTTAGTCCTTCTTCTCTTACAATTTTAATTATCTGTAGATTTGAGTTTGCCTTAATAGAATAATTTGGTATGAAGTGAGGATAGTCAACCAAATTCTTCATGTCCTTACAACGCTGCCTTAATATTTTCTCGTTGTAAACATATAATGGACTTCCAAATTCCTTTATCAGTTTTTCAGGATTTGAGTTTCCAAAAAAATTTGTTTTCGTTGAATAGTATTCAGTCATTTTAACCTCCACATAATAATCATTTTTTAAGTTAAATTATCTTGTTATCAATCAGTTTAATCTCATTTTTCAATGAATCCTTAATTAAATCAACCAAGTTGTTGTTCATTGAAAATAAACCAGTTGAATTTTCTCCGCTTAGTTGTCCTGTGAAAACATTTGCCGAATCAGTTATAAGTCTAATACTTCCGTAATTCATTTGTGACTTATAGCAAGTCATACCTTCAAATTGGACACCCTCCGATGTAATTATAACAACCTTCAAACCACGCTTTTGAGCCGACTTGAGTTCCTCAATTACATAATCAAGGTGCTCTCTTGAAATTGAAATATAAATCCTATATTGTGCATAATTAATCAAATTTTTAATTTTATTAATTATTTGCTCATCACCGTTAATTGTTATAAATGTATCCTTTGATTTATTAACCTGTGGTATTTCCTCTTCAATAACCTTAATTACTTTATTAAACTTTCTCTTGATATTTTCAGCCAGTTCATTTGAATCTACAGGAGCATACTTTAAGGTCTCTCCATTAATTTTATAAGCTCCGCCTTTATCTGAAAGTCCTGCTAATCCTAGATATGCATTTGACCTTGAAATACCGGTTAATTTAGAAGCTTCATATCCTGTCAATTCACCTTCTCTGCACAAAGTAACATAAAGTATTGATTCATGCTTTGTAAAGCCTGCCTGCATTAAAGCCTCTATAACATCCATTTCAGCTATCCTTTCATCAAAAATCAAGTAAGTTGATAATTAAACACTGCTCATAAAAATAGTGGTTCTATATAAAACCACTATAAACCATTCTTATATTCATGTCAATAATATTTTTTTTTATAATTTACTCCTAATGCAAAGTCACATACGTTAATTATTATCTAATCAGCTTATCTTCTAGCATATGCAGTTCCTCTGGCATTGGTTCAGCTTCTCCATAACGCGCAACGCCATAACATTTTGCCATTAAAGCATTGAAATCACTTGTTTCTGGCAACTTATCAGACATACCCCTGCAAATTTCCTCTGAGGTTGATGACTTGCTTATTTGTACACCTTCTTGCTGAGCTTTATCCTTATAATATTTAAAAAGTCTTCTGGTTTTTGCTATACCGTTTGGCAGCTTATTATATGGTATTTCTCTGACAAACAAGTCTTCAGCCCTCTGACGAATTTTATTTAGCAAATTATTTATATTTTTATTATATAGACTTTGTTTTTCATCAATATGGCCATCCTCATAATATCTTTCTACTGATTGTTCTCCTTTTTTGAACCAGTTAATAATTTTTTTGACCATTGCAAGTAAAGCTTTAAAAATCGAATAAATCACAAAACCTATAAAAGCTATTGTTATTATCAAAATTAACACTTCAGTAATGGCTTGAATTATTCGCCCTAATAATGATTGCTCTGCCTGCTCCATTTGTAATGGCATATTAGGCTGACTTGTACCAGAAATTTCTCCGCTTTCTGCTATTTCAAAGATTTCCCCAAACTTTTTAATAATCTCTGCAATAATATTGATAATTAATTTATATATATTTTGAACCTGTCCTATGGCACTTATCGAAAATAAAATAATCAAAGTAGCAATTGCAAATATTCTATTATTTTTGCGTTGGGTGCTTCCAATGCCCATATTATTACTGCCAAACCTGCGTGAATCATCAGTTTGTTTTATTATAAGGAGAACTACTGACGCAATTGCAGATATAAATACAGTTATATTGCTATACTTTGCAGAAATATCAGCTAAGCCCTTAGTAGCTATAAAAGACAGCAGTATATTGTAAACGAATGCAGCAGCTACAATTTGTACTGCCATACTTCTAATAGGATTCATTTCTTTCTTTACCCTAGTAAAAATAAATATACAGATTGCTGCTAATATAATCATGAATAAATTTAAATTTCCCGATATTATACATGCAAATATAATTGAGCAAGCAGCAGAAATAATTCTATATATAATGGAATTTATTTTTAATTGGCATAAAAAACATGCAGCAACAGTTACAATACATAAACCAAGTGACAGCAAAAAAGCATTCTCAGGTGCAATAAATAATTGAAAAATTGTAAAGCTTATTGGAGTGAAAGCTAAGCAGCCAAGCAAATTTGTCAATAAAAATAAAACTGACATTTACGCCACCTCACTTTCTGCGATAACCCATTTTTCCACTTGATGACCATTGCGACGCAATTCTAATATCTCTTCCTCAATGCTTTCATCAGTATAAAGAGATACTATCAAAATATCTGTATCTTTTGAAATTGTATTTTTCATAGACCTTATCATTGTATGGAAGGAAACAGCTCTGCTAAGCTGCAGCTTTGCCATAGCCTCAAGTATAGTGTATAGCTGTGAATTGCTGCAACGGCTTGGTATATTCACAAATTCTTTTTCCTCCCTAAAATGACCATTTGTGCAAAAGCCTGTCGCAATACCCTGTTTTATTGTTTTTTCAACTATAGCTGCACAGAAATGAATACCATATTCAATTTTCTTACTTTCCTCTTCATTAGGAAACAAATCCTGTCTATTACTTGTATCAATATTGAAAAGTATCATTATATTTGAGTTTGCAGAATAATCATATTTGTATACTTGAAGTCGATTTGTTCTTGCAGATGCCTTCCAATTTATCGAAGACATAGGGTCTCCCGTCTGATATTCACGAACTCCTGCAACTAGAAATGGGTCTGGGTTTATAAAACGGCGTATTACTACATCACCCTGCAACGAATGAAAGCACTGAAGCACTTTATCCTCACTTAGCGGATTGGGATAAACTAATAATCTTGTTTCTCTATTATATGTAACAATTTTAGACATCAATCCAAATATGTCACCAGCAGTAATTGTTACATTTCCCACGTTATAATCTCCCCTTGACAGACAAGTTATTTCATGAGTTCTCTTGATTCTATAAAAAGGCATTATAGAAAATACGCTTCTATGGTATCCACCTTGAGAGGTTTGCATGTTTTTTATGCTGCCAAAACTTAAATTGGGATTAATAAACGACTCTGCCTTCATCCATGCTATAGGAAGAAAATTGTTATTTTCTATTTCCTCAAACATTAATACTTTTTCACCTTCAAATACGGCTCTTTCTGATAATGTTCTTTTATATGTCATTCCTCTCAGGTTAAAAAATTTATATAACAAAACTTCAATAATAACTATTAAAGGCAAGGTAAGTGCAATTTGTAAAAAAAGCATAAGACCTCCTTGTAAAATCTATAAAATTTGCTTGCTTCCTAAAAAACCTTATACATACACAGTGCTTTTTTATGTGCATTTTTAGCGTGCTTTTTTATGATGCCTTTTCCAAGCAGCAAAACCCACAAATGTTTTTGACAATTTTATTAACAATGCTTTTTATCATCAAACTCTGTTTATTCAAGAGGTACTTCTGTATGCTCTATAATGTCCTTAATTATCTTTTCACCAGCATTAATATTTTGACCTGAAAGGCCCTTGGGTATTATTCTATGAGCCAATACTGGCACTGCCATTGCTTTCACATCATCAGGAGTAACAAAGCTTCTTCCACTTATCAATGCCTTCACCTGAATAGCCTTAAGCAGTGCTAAAGAACCTCTTGGGCTAATGCCTAAGTGTACACTTGAATGCCTTCTTGAGGCTTCTGTAATTTTAGTTATATACTCAAAAATATCATCGGATACTTTTACTGTTGAGTAAATTTTTGAAGCTTCTACAATATCTTGAGAAGAAACTACAGCCTTTAACTCTGTCAGTGGACTTTTTTCTTTAAATCTCTTTAGGATGTCTATTTCAGATTTACTATTTGGATAGCCCATTGAGGTTTTAATTAAAAATCTATCTAATTGAGCTTCAGGCAATGGAAAAGTTCCTTGGATTTCTACTGGATTCTGAGTTGCGACAACAAGAAATGGAAGATATAATTCCTTTGTTTCACCATCTATTGTAACCTGCTTTTCCTCCATACATTCTAACATAGCAGACTGAGTACGTGGTGTAGCACGATTAATTTCATCTGCTAACACAATATTTGCAAAAATTGGGCCCGGTCTGAATGTAAACTTGTTTTCTTTTTGATTATAGAAATTAATGCCTGTAACATCTGATGGAAGAAGGTCTGGAGTAAACTGTATTCTTCTAAAATTGCAATCAATTGATGCTGCTAACGCTCTGGCAAATACTGTTTTTCCTGTTCCAGGAACATCCTCTAGAAGCATGTGTCCGCCTGTAATTACACAAATCAATGATAAATCTATTATGTCTTCTTTATCAACAATAACCTTTGAAACATTTTCTCTTATTTTTTCTGCTATTAATCCTATATCCTTTAGTTCCATAATATTATACACACCCTTCACTTTTTTCCTAATTATAACATATTAAAGAAAAATTTAAGGGTTTAATGTTGTTCAATTACGTATTAAATATTGTCATTATTACTCCTTCAACATTCCAAATTGTTATAACGCCTTTATTCAAAATGAAATTTTTCCATTGTAGTAAAATTTCATAGCATCAGCGGCGTTTCAACAAGGCACAAGCCTTTTTACCATCTTAAACAAAGTAGTTCCCACCACCTTTATAATCAGGGGACTTTTTCTTGCTTTGTTATATATTTGCTATAATTTGTATAATTATGTTCAATAGTATTTAAAAATAACTGTACTGCGAACGTCGCCAGCTTAGAATAATTTATAATTTATGTTCATTCAAAATATTTTAATACTATGATAACTCTCCCTGCACTAATAGACTTTATGTGTTGAAAGCTGAGATAGTAAAATTGTGATTAGTGCTATTCCTTCTAGTCAAATATCATTTTACCCTGCCAAATGTAATTGTCTCTTTCTATATTTATCTCTTTCTCTCTTTTTTTAGATGCTTTTTAACTTTAGGTTTGCCAAACAATTCATATATCCCCATAGCAAGCAAAAACACACCGAACACCTTTCTCAATATACTTCCATCCATTGAAAGAGCAATATTTGAACCTATAACTGCTCCTCCTAATCCCAAAAGCAAAATAGGTATTCCAGTTTTGAAATCCACATTTTTATTTTTTATATGAATCACAAGAGCTGCTATAGCAGTGGGAATAAAAAATAACAAATTTACACTCTGCGCCACATGTTGTTCAGGTTTAACAAAAAAAACAAGGGCAGGTATTAGAATCGTACCTCCACCTATTCCCATTCCGCTTACTATTCCTGCTGCTAAACCAATCAGTACAACTATCATTGAGCATTTCCCGCTTTCCTAATCTATAAAATTTAAAAAATCATTTTAAAAGCTGCAATTATAATAAACACTCCAAATATCTTTCTAAGTAATGATGACGGGCATTTATTTAATAAAAATGCTCCTATTGCACCGCCAATAACTCCACCCGTCATGGCCTTCCAAGTTATATTCCAATCCACATAATTGTTTGATAAATAAAAGTATGCGCTCACTAATGTTAATGGAAATATAATGAGCAAGGCTGTTGCATGAGCCTTATGCTCCTCTTCCTCAAGCAAAAACACCATAGCAGGAACAGCTATAGTTCCTCCGCCCGAACCAAAAAGCCCATTTGCTATCCCAGCAGCAAGTCCAATTCCAATATATTTTATAATTTTTATGGTTCTTTTTGAATCAGCCATTTATCCTTTTCCTTTAATAATCTTTATACATAAAAATAGTTTTCAACTTTCCCGCAAAAATCTTTTGATCTATCTTATCAATGGTCTGTTGCAAAAACAACTCGAAAGTATACTTTTTGCTTACATGGTGAACTCTAGAACTAGTATGGGTTGTGTTTATTTAAATTGTATAGGTTGTGTTTACTTAAATAGTTTGGCTCAGTATTTTAGCAGCCTATCACATTCACCATCCATAGTTCATGGTAGTTATTATTCCCTATTATCCGCATAACATAAATAATAATATTTCATGGTATTTATGATACCTATTTCAACATAAAATATATTATTTAGCCTTTGCTGTGTGTGGAAGCGGAGCGGATGGCAGATTTTAAATTCAACATAAAATACATTACTCAACCTTTGCTGTGTATGGAAGCAGAGTAAACGGCAAATTTTAATTCATAATAAAATATATTACATAGCTTTTGCAGATAAAATCTTTAGATACAGACTTTTTTGTTGCAAAAGTCGCAATATTATTTGAATATTATTTGAATACTACTTGAATATTATTGCCAAATTCTATAACCCTTGTATATTTTGCCATTACAAATTATAATTTAATGTGTATGACAAGGGTAAAACCAATTAATTTAATATGAGGTGTATATGGAAAACAATAGTAATAACGGTGTTAATGCCAATAAAAGCAGTGCAGGCACCTACAATTTTCTTTATGGTAAGTTTTTTAGATACGGCTGTTATCTTTTGTTGGGTTTATTGATAATCTTTATGTTCGGAAAAATTGATTTCTTCATTTCTCCAATAAAGAGTTTTATTTACTCAATAATCTTCCCCCTTCTATTCGGAGGAATACTTTATTATGTTTTAAGACCACTTGTACGTTTGCTTGAAAAAATAAAACTTCCACGTATTTTGGCTGTAATAATGTCATTTTTAATTGTACTTTTCATGTTAACTTTATTTTTTACGTATACAGGTGCTGTTATTGGAACCCAGTTCAATGAATTTAGACAAAGCTTACCGTATATATATTCAAAAGCCCAAAACACAATTAACAGTTTTTTAAATAGCAACTTTCTAAGCTATTTCAGCATTCCAGAAATACAAAGCCTAAACTTACCCGAGAAAATCTCTGAAATTGCTGGAAACATTACAAGAAGCTTGGGAACAGGTACTATTAACTTCATTGGGGCTATTACAAACATAGGTTCTATAATAATTATTATCCCTATTGTTTTATTTTACTTCTTGATTGACAGTCATAAATTTTCACCCTATGTTGTCAAATTCGTACCCATAAGACACAAAAGGAATGTCAGAGAAATATTGTCTGATATTGACTTAGTACTTTCTAATTACATTGCTGGTCAGCTTTTAGTAGCTTTCCTAATTGGTATATTAATGTTTATAGGATACTTGATTATTGGTCTTAAATACTCAATTATTCTAGCAATCTTTTCAATGATAACCTGTATAATTCCGTTTTTTGGTCCTTGGCTAGGTATAATACCTGCAATCCTATTGTCCTTTGCCACTGGAAATCCTTTTATGGCACTTAAAGTACTAATAGTGATGATTATTGTACAGCAAATAGATAATAACTTCATTTCACCGCAGGTTATGAAAAAAAGTATGAATATCCACCCACTTACAGTAATTCTCTTGTTGATGGGTATTATTCCTATATTAGGGTTTATAGGATTAATAATAGTCATTCCGCTATATTCAGCTATCAAAGTGACTATTAAAAACATTGTTGAAATGTACTATCCTGAATATGCAAAAACATTAAATTTTGATAACCCCGTTCAGAATGAGAAACAAAAGAAATCATGGAATATACCTCTTCTAAAGAAAAAGTAATGTTATTTTGAATATATAATACAAAATTAGCAACAGTCATATTAGTGTTTATATACTTGATATGGCTGTTTTTATTTACAGCTTAATTTCCCATGATAAATATAAACTTCTAAAAATATATAATTTTTTTATTCTAGTTTAAATAGAGATAATATTATTTTTTATGCATATATATAATTAGGAATACTGGAAGTAATGGGGTGATGAATTCCACGCAATTAGTCTAGGCATTGATACTAAGTTGAAGGCGTGGATATACCTATGCAGAATAAGACATTGAGATTAATTATCATTTCTCTATTTTTAATGTCTTTTTTTATAGTTGCTATATGCTTGAGAGTCAGTAATCAGCATGAATATTCTAAGCAGTGTATTTTTGGAGGCTATCTTAAGCAAACTCCTAAGACCACCGACATAGACATATATGAAAGCAGCTTATCAAGGCAAACCATATCAATTATAAGCAAAAAAATGTCCGATAAAAATGAAATTTTTTTTAGACCCTCAAGGCTTCCAGCAATAAATAATAGCTTTCCTGATATCAACAGTTTTTCAGAGACATTTGAAAATGATACTGTTCCACCTTCACTTATTGATAATCCAGAAAATGCTATAATTAATTATTTCAGTGTCTTACAGCAAGCCTCTAACCTTACTGAAAATAAAAATGGTGGATTTGGCAGCGTAGGATACTCTAAAACTCCATATCCCATTGCTTACAATTTTCTGTCTCAAAACAATAAAAAATCAATGTCATATGATGAATTTTTGACCTCTTTTGAAGGTATAGGTCATATAAATTTACTTAAAGTAATCCCCATTATTACTAATAATAAGAATGAATACAAATACTTTATAGAACTTGAAATACTAGAAGGAAGTAATGTAGGTGTCACAACCTTCAATTATTACACAGGTGAACTCATCCTAACAAAATTGAAGGATTTATACTATATTGATTCTTTATTCTTAATTCCAGAGGACTTCTTTTTTGCGGCTTACCACGGATGGGCACATAACGCAGAGTTGTATGTCGAAATCATTTACGGAAACTGGTGCGGCTTAATAATGAAGCAATATGCTCCAGAGCAAGATGAATACATGAAAAAAATTATTATTGACGGCGTTGATAATAAGAAATACATGTTTGAGTTTGCTAAGCTTACTAATGGCACTGATGTTCTTATAAATTCATTAGTAAAAGAAGACAATGATTGGATTCCAGTAGAAATTGACGTAAAAAAGAAAAATACATAAGCCCATGTAATATACCAAATGATAATAAATGCTAACTTATCGGATTAATGCAGTAACTTTAAATTTATATGTATGAGTTTGGAATATGTTACCAAAAATACTAGTAAAAAAAATCTCACTTTAATTTATAAAAAAATGCTATCGGGATATAACTGCCGTTAGATATCAAAATAATTATGGCAGTTATATCCCATTCTTACATGCATTTTTAAGCTTTCAAGCTATCATATATCTTTCTTGCAAATGCCTTTGCAGCTTTTAAATCTTCTGCATCTGGTTTCTTTCTATTAAAGAATATAAAGTATTTTCCTTGACAAGAAAATGTCTCATCAATAACATTTATTCCTTTTTCCTTTATAAGAGACTTAACAGTTTCTATGGCTCTAGTATCATTTCCGCCTCTTGTACCAAATACTGCTACATTTTTAACCCTATCGGTATTTAATGTTCTTATAAACTCAATCATTTTAGGGTCTGGCTTTCCAGCATATACCCCTGTTCCCAAAAAAAGTAACTGCACATTTTCAGGTGGATATGCAGGAGGTACTTGTTCAGTTTTTAATATTTCTAACTCCTCTGCAATTGCCTCAGCAATTTTTTTAGTATTTCCACCCCTACTGTAATACAAAACCCATGTTTTCATGCTTATCCTCCACAAGTACATTTTATTTGAACCATAAATTGATTCATTAAATTGTTACAAGTTATATTATACAATTTTATCCTTAAAAAGATAAACTATTTTTTTATATTTTCATATTTCCTGTTCAATTTATCAAATAAATCTTGAAAATTCAAGTATATAAATAATAATTTATATTGTACTTACATTAATATTGAAATATCTTCTATCAAAAATACAACTCTGGAGTCTTCAGAATTATAAATGCTGACGGTAAGGATTATGTTGTCAAACAGTTTGGTGACTGCCCAGAATTGTCATCTGCATTAGCCACAGAAGATAGTGCTAAAGTCAGAAAAATACTATTCGAAGATTACAAAGTTGAATTTTCAAATGTAGGTAACCATATACATGATATATATGAGTTGGATAAGGTCGAGCAATTAATATTAGCTAAAGGAAACTGAATATACATAGCTAACATAGAAAGCACTAATTTCATATAGTCTTTATCGAAGTAGTCACTAAAAGAACTGCATACACAATAGTAATTAATGGATATTACCATAACTATATACTGCTTAAAAAGTTAAAAGCAGAGCCATGCAATTAATGCAAGCTCTGCTTTTTATACTTCGTGGTTAAACATCTCTAAGATTTCAATTACTCTTTCTACGGCTCTTTGAGAATTTGACTCCACAGCCTAAGGAAATGTGCTTGCCCAAACATAGCACGGCTACCTATTCTCAGTCTCAAAACAACGCTATCAATTCTATCGCTATTCTTATTGCTCTTCTGACAGCTTTTTATGGATAGCCTCCGCCGCCTTCTTTCCTGCACCCATTGCCAATATAACTGTCGCTGCACCCGTTACCGCATCTCCGCCAGCATAAACTCCAGGCTTACTTGTTGCTCCAGTTTCTTCTTCTACAATAATTCCTCCCCAAGACTGAATATTAAGTCCAGGAGTAGTTTTTGAAATAAGAGGATTAGGTGATTGTCCTATTGCAATTATAACTGTTTCCAAATCTATAATATGCTCTGAACCCTTCTTTTCTATAGGTCTTCTTCTGCCTGATTTATCTGGCTCTCCAAGTTCCATTTCCACACATTCAATTCCTTTAACCCAACCTTCTTCAGTTCCAAGTATCTGTTTAGGATTTGTCAGCACTTTAAAAATTATGCCTTCTTCCTTTGCATGGTGAACCTCTTCTAGTCTTGCAGGCATTTCGGCCTCAGAACGCCTGTAAATTATATATACATTTTCTGCTCCCAGCCTCTTTGCGCTTCTAGCCGCATCCATTGCAACATTTCCTCCGCCCACAACCGCTACATTTTTGCCGACAAACACAGGCGTGTCATTATCTGGAAATTTATATGCACCCATTAAATTTATTCTTGTTAAAAACTCATTAGCCGAATATACGCCATTATAGTTCTCTCCCGGAATTCCCATAAAGCTGGGCAGTCCTGCACCAGAGCCAATGAATACTGCTTTATAGCCTTCATCCTTGAGTTCGTCAATGGAAAATACCTTTCCAATAACCATATTAGTTCTGATATCTACACCCAAATCCTTTACAGTTTGAATTTCCTCTTGAACTAAGGCTTTAGGCAAACGAAACTCAGGTATACCGTACATCAGAACGCCGCCAGGAACATGAAAAGCCTCAAATATAGTTACTTCATAGCCCAACTTTGCAAGATCTCCCGCACAAGTTAAGCCAGCAGGACCTGAACCAACAACTGCCACCTTAATTCCATTACTTTCTGGCTTTTTTACATCCTTATTTACGTTTTTCATATACCAGTCAGCAACAAATCTTTCCAATCTGCCTATACCAACAGACTCACCTTTTTTTGCTCTGACACAAAGCTGCTCACATTGAGTTTCCTGAGGACAAACTCTGCCGCATATTGCAGGTAAACTGTTTGTTTCTTTAATTTTATAATATGCCTCTTCAAACTTTTCAGCTGCAACAAGCTGAATAAACTCTGGTATTTTAACATTTACAGGACAGCCTGAAACACAAGGCTTAGTTTTACAATTGAGGCATCTTTGCGCCTCTTCAACAGCCATTTTTTCTTCATATCCCAAAGCAACCTCTTTAAAATTCTTGTTTCTTATATCAGGCTCTTGCTCTGGCATTTTTACTTTATTTAAAGACATATTAGGCATTTTGTTCACCTCCAAGCTTGCATGCATGTCTGTCTCCCGATTCTTTTTCTTGATTCTTATACATACCTTGTCTTCTCAAGGCTTCATCAAAGTCAATTAAGTGTCCATCAAAATCAGGCCCATCAACACATGCAAATTTTGTTTCTCCGCCAACGGTGAGTCTACATCCGCCACACATTCCTGTACCATCTACCATTATTGAATTCATACTGATAATGGTCTTAATTCCATATTCCTTTGTTAAATTGCTTACAGCCCTCATCATTACCAGTGGGCCAATTGCAATTACCAAATCGTATTTATTTCCCTCATCAATTAATTGCTTTAGCACATTTGTTACAAAGCCCTTATTTCCATTTGAGCCGTCGTCTGTTGCAACTATCAGCCTATTGCTGACTTTTTCCATCTCTTTTTCTAATATAATCAAATCTTTATTTCTGAATCCAGTTATCGCATGAACCTCAGCACCTAATGCATGAAGCTTTTTTGCCTGAGGATAAGCGATGGCAGTACCTAAGCCGCCCCCTACAACGGCTACCTTTTTATATCCATCCAAATGAGAAGCAGTTCCCAAAGGCCCTACAAAATCCAGCAAATAGTCTCCCTCATTCATTTCTGATAAAGCACGCGTAGTCTTACCTACTAACTGATAAATTATAGTTACTGTTCCCTTGTCTCTATCATAATCTGCAACAGTAAGAGGTATTCTCTCACCTGATTCAGATATTCGGAGCATTATAAACTGACCAGGTTCAGCCTTCCTAGCAATAAATGGAGCATCTATTTCCATTAAAACTACAGTAGGGTTTAGTACTTGTTTTTTTACTATTTTAAACATTTTAATACCTCCCATATGAAGAACATAAAATTGCTTGACCCTTTTTATAATTATAGCTTAAATTAACTTATGTCTCAACCCGTTCTATACTGACAAATGCTGCTATTTGCATAACACAGAATTTTACATATTATATGTTATATGCGGTAATAATGATTTTTCAAAATATGTTTGAGTTCTCTTTATCATTCTATTCATGCATTATTTTTCATAATTTATTTATAATTCTCCAACACCAATAGAGTATCATATAGGAAGTTAAGCTTAATTATTCAACTTTCCCAATTGAATAATTGTAGGTGTTAAACTTATCAATGTAAAGTTGAATTAATTATTATAATATCTTACCAATTTCTGTATTAATATTATTTATAATAATGGCATCTAATATTTCTTGTTCAGAAATTACCTTGATAATTCTCATATTTTCATCAAGCACATTTATAATATGAAACATATTGGCATAATCCATTGCCTTTACTACTTCTGAAAGCTTAACATCCTTCATAACAGCAATTTCCCTTATTGGGTAAATGCGTTGCTTCAATATACGAGAACGTCTAAACAACAAATTTTTAATATTCATCAATGCTGTTTCCTTTCTGCTTTCAGTATTACATAGCAAAATATATATACCAATAATCACTAAACTTAAATTGTATAGAGTGTTTTTAAAAATTATCAGCCCCAAAAAAATAATAATAACCGAAAGAATTACAGTTATTATGTTCATATGCTTACTAGCCTTAAAAAGTCCTGAATAATCAGATAGAACTTCCATAGCGATTTTACCGCCATCTAATGGCATTACAGGAAGCAAATTAAAAAATGCCAACCAAATGTTTATATAGACTCCAACAGTGAACTCTATAGGAATAACTTGGCAGGCATATAGAATAAAAAATACAACTGCAAATATTATGTTAACGGATGGTCCAGCTGAATATATAAATATCTTGTTTAATTTCTTACAGCTATAATCTTCTATTGATGCACTAACACCTACTGGTAGAATTCTAAAACAATAAATTCTTGCTCCTTTAATAAATGCAGCCACAATATGTCCTAATTCATGGACAGCAATAAACCCTACTGTTATAAAAAATTGAGCAGTAAAACTGCTTATTATTGCAATTATATAAATTGGAATAGTTAGAATATTAATTCTAAAGGTAATGTTCTTTATTCTTATTTTTATATCCAAATCAGGCATAGAAGCTATTTGCTAATATTCAGATAATTTAGCAGTTTTTCAGGATCAACCGCTTTATTATCTTTCCACACCTCAAAGTGTAGTGAACCTGACAATCCTTCAGTATCCCCAACCTTTGCAATAACATCACCTTGATTAACTTTCTGACCCTTTTTTGCAATAAGTGTTGAACAATATGCGTATATAGTTTTCATTCCATCATTATGCTGCAGCTTAATATAATTTCCATATTCAGGGCTTGATCCCACCTCAATAACTTCACCTGCAAGGGCAGCTTTAATAGATGTTCCCATATTAGCACCAATATCAATACCACTATGGAAACTTGACTTACCAGTTAATGCATCTGTTCTAGTACCAAACAATGACACATATTCACCTTTTATAGGAACTATAAAAGAGTATTTATCAGCTATTGCTTTAATTTCTGAGTCTGATAAAACCTCTATTGTGGATGTATCAGCAATTTGTTCATCAGCAGTGGTATCGTATTTTTTATCTGTTTTATCTATGCTTGAACTAGAATTATTCTCACTAATTAAGTTATCGCTATTTTCACTTATCTCTGAATTGTTGTCAAACTCTTGTTGCTGTTGGCTTCCATCTATAAGATTTTCTGTTTGAAGTCCTTTTTCTGGTAAATTTATGCCTAAAGCAGTAACAATTTTTTTAATATACTTATTTGAATCATAATTTGTAGTAGTAACAACATTTACTTTAGCAACAAGAGACTTAGTTGCAGGAGTATTTGCTGCTTTACATAATGCAAAAATAGACAGAAATACTACAACAACAAGCAACTGTACTGCTACTTTTATTGATAGTAAATCATTATCAGGCTCTCTTCTTCTATTTCTTTGAGTACCTGTCTGGCGTGAGTACTTTGGTCTCATCGTTATTTCATTCAATCCCCCTCACCCTTTCTTTAGCATATCATCAATTTTGGGTCATGCCTCTCTACATTATATTTTTCTCAATCTAATTATATTCCTAATTTAAATACCTAGTATCAAAATGAAATTTAAGATTTATTTTAGATTGCAGATAAATTATTAAGCACAGAAAAATTATTAAAAAAAGCCCAGACAAAGGGAGTTCAACTTAGGGATTTACAAAAACAAGTAAATTTTTGACCGACTCTCTTCAAGCGGAACAATAAACGCCACTGAACAAAAAATTCAGTGGCGCTTATTGTTTATAATTAACCTTTTAAGGCTTCGCTGTTACGGGGGAAGGTAAGCTTAAAAGTAGTGCCTGTATTCTCCTTGCTATTCATATCAATAGTAATTTCGTGTAGCATTGCGCCATGCTTTACGATAGAGAGTCCGAGTCCTGTGCCGCCAATTTCTTTTGATCTGCTTTTATCGATCCGATAAAACCGTTCAAATATGTGGGGCCGGTGTTCTGCCGGAATACCTATGCCAGTATCGCTTACAGTAACAACAGGCTTATAGTCCTTATAGTCTATTCTCACGGCAACGTTACCACCCGCAATGTTATATTTAATTGCGTTATCGCATAAGTTATACAGCATTCCATCAAGTACTTTTCTGTAACCGGAAACTACAATATGTTCACCATGAACAGAAAGAGTAATCTCCTTCTTGTCTGCTATCGATTTAAGTCTACTTAGAGCATCCTCGGCCAAGGAATAAAGATCAACTGGCTCTTTATCGGACAACTTTGCCTTCTCATCGAGTTGTGACAGTTCCAGTATATCGTCTATAAGTGAAAGCAGCCTGCTTGCCTCATAATGTATGCGCCCTGCAAACCTCTGCATATCTTCTGGTTTTGTGAGACCGTTTTTCATAATTTCTGCATAACCTAATATAGAAGTAAGCGGCGTCTTTAATTCATGTGATACATTTGCAGTGAATTCTCTTCGGCTACGTTCAGCGCTGTGCTTGTCGGTGACATCAAGCAATAGTATAACAGCCCCGAGCGTTCTAGCTTTGGATACTACAGGACTACCCAACAGTTGATAATGTTTGTTGTTAATCGTAAGAAGTGCTTCTGTGTTTATTCCATTTATTGCTCCCTCAAAAACCCTGTACATGGGAACAGATCGATTTACAGATAGAATATGGTTACCAATAGTTTTTTCAATGTCCGCCTGAAATATTTTAACAGCGCTTTCATTTATGGAAAGTATGTTACCTTTAGCGGATAGCAGGATTAATCCTTCGCGCATATTTTTTGTCACTACGTTAAATTCTCGTTGCTTTTCGGTGATCTCCAACATCTGTTTTTTTATATCTTTATTCTGCTGCTCTATACGCGTAAGGAGCGGACTTAGCTCGTCGTATATATCATTATTAAACGGGGAGTCGAGATTCAGTGCGTTTATAGGAGCTGTTATGTGCTTTGCCATATACCGTGCAATAAGATAAGAAAGCAGCGCGGTACTTAATATTATTATGAGCAGCATCGGCAGTACATCCCACAACATCCCCAGCACGCTGCTTTGAGTTTTTGATACACGTAGTATATTGCCTTCATGTATTTTTAGTGCGTAGTATATCGTCATTTGAGACAGTGTATCTGAATAGCGATAGCTTTCCCCTTCACCAGTCATCAGTGCTTCTGCAATTTCCGACCTGTTGGCATGGTTCTCCATTGAAGACGCATCTGCCATGTTGTCATACATTACTGAACCGTTTTCAGCAATTAAGGTGATTCTATCACCAGAGTAAACTTGCTTTAAAAACTCTCCCCCGGTTTGTTTTTGCGTAATTAAGTCTGAAATATAGGCTGCTTCAATTTTAAGCTCATTTATAGCGTCAGTTTCATATATTCTATAAAGTGTAATCACAATAAAAGCCGAAGCAAAAATGAGAGCGGCTAAAGAGGTTAAAAAGATGCTTCTGAATATACGCTTTGTCACGTTATTACCCCCCCAAAACGATATCCTACGCCTCTTATGGTATCTATCAGGTTCCCGTACTCTCCGAGCTTTTGACGTAACGTTGTGATGTGAACATCAACCGTCCTTGTACCACCATCATAACTGAAATCCCATATCGATTCTAATATTTGTTCTCGTGTTAACACAATCCCGCGGTTTGCCATTAGTAAGTAAAGCAGTTCGAATTCTTTTAGAGTAAGTGTTATATTTTTATTGTTTACTGTAACAATATGTTTCTGCCGATCTACAACAAGTCCCCCTTCTTTCAATATTTCAGGTGATGAATTCAAGTTGGTTCGGCGCAGCAGTGCCCTTACTCTTGCTACAAGCTCCATCATACCAAACGGTTTTGCTATATAGTCGTCCGCACCCGAATCAAGGCCAATAACTTTATCATATTCAGTACCTCTTGCTGTAACCATGATAACAGGAATCACAGCGGTTTTTTTATTTGTTTTCAGTACCTTCAATATGGATAATCCATCATCACCTGGAAGCATAATGTCAAGAAGCACAAGAGCAGGTGACTGCTTTTTACTTGCGGCATAAAACTCATCAGCGTTCTTGACCCCCAGCGCTTCAAATCCCGATTGGTTTAGCGTATAAACAACGAGATCTCGTATGTTGTCGTCATCTTCAACATAATAAATCATATCAGTTCTCCCTTATGCTTACCTGTTATAGAAAACTCTACCCATTCAGCTATGTTTTGAGCATGATCACCAATACGCTCAAAATATTTTGCCACCATAAGCAAATCTATTGCCTGCTCGCCGTTTTCTGCTTTTTCATGTATGCGTTCTATGAGTTCATTTTTTACAATTACAAAAAGGTTATCTATAATATCATCCATATCTATGATTTCTTTTGTAAGCGCAAGATCTTTTCTCACATAAGCATCTATACTGCCTTTGACCATTCTGATGGCTGCATCTGCCATTTGAGGAAGATGCTCAAGTCTTTTAATATAAGGTGTCCCCGCTAGATAAATGACAATACCAGATATGTCTGCGGCTTGGTCGCCTATGCGTTCCATGTCGGTTATCATCTTAAGCGCGGCAGATATCTGGCGGAGATCTCGCGCAACAGGCTGCTGCTGTAACAACAATCTAAGACATAACGATTCTATGTCTTTCTCCTTCTGATCTACTTCTTTATCGAATTCTATAGCTTTGTTAGCGGCATCAACATCCTGCGTTAGAAGGGCTTGAGACGCACTTTTGATAGCATGCTCTATAAGTGCGCCCATTTCGAGTAATTCTTTATTCAACAGTTCAAGCTGCTCATCAAAACGGCTTCTCATCATCCAAACCTCCCTGTAATGTAATCCTCGGTGCGTTTATCCTTTGGCACCGAGAAAAGGCTTTCTGTATTTCCAAATTCTATTACTTCGCCCAATAAAAAGAATGCAGTTTTGTCTGAAATCCTTACAGCCTGCTGCATGTTGTGCGTCACTATCACAATAGTATACTTTTCTTTTAATGTTATAGCAAGTTCTTCTATTTTGGATGTTGATATCGGGTCAAGAGCACTTGTTGGCTCATCCATCAACAATACCTCCGGCTCAACTGCTAATGCTCTTGCTATGCAAAGGCGCTGCTGCTGTCCGCCCGATATCCCCAGAGCGTCTTTTTTTAATCTGTCTTTCAGTTCTTCCCAAATAGCGGCATCGCGCAAAGAACGTTCAACAATATCGTTAAGCTTTGCTTTGCTGCGAACACCATGCGTGCGTGGGCCAAATGCCACATTGTCATATATGCTCATAGGAAAAGGATTTGGCTTTTGAAAAACCATGCCTACACGTTTGCGAAGCATCGAAGTATCCATATTGCCATAAACATTCTCTCCGTCAAGCAGCACTTCTCCCTTTATCTTGCATCCTTCAACAAGGTCATTCATACGATTAATCGTTTTAAGTAGCGTACTTTTTCCGCATCCAGATGGTCCTATAAAAGCAGTTATTTCGTTGGCTTCAATAGAAAGCGTAACATCCTTCAAAGCCTGAAATGAGTCATAAAAGAGGTTTAAATCTTTTATATCAATCTTTCCCATATGATCACCTCCTAATTTCTTTTGCTACATAAGCGGATAAAACGTTAATGCCTACAACTATAACAAGTAAAACAACCGCTGTTGCATATGCCTGTTTAATATAAAATCCCTCGCTCGCGAGAGTATACATATGAACAGAGAGTGTACGCGCCGAGTCAAACAGGCCTCCGGGTACCTCTGCGACTGTACCGGCAGTATAGATTAGCGCCGCAGTTTCTCCGACTATGCGACCGATTGATAATATAATTCCGGCTAGTATTCCGGGTATGGCGGATGGCATCACGACTTTAAACACTGTTCGCAGTCTGCCCGCACCCAAACCATAACTGCCTTCTCGATATTCAACGGGAACAGCAATAAGCGCTTCCTCAGTAGTACGCATTATAAGTGGCAAAATCATAATACTGAGCGTCAAAGCCCCGGAAATCAGCGACATTCGGAGACCTAACGCAGTTACAAAGAACAGCAGTCCAAAAAGCCCATATATAATGGACGGTATGCCCGACAACGTCTCCGCGGTTATACGCACAATCTTAACAAGCCTGTTGCCTTTATGCGCATATTCAACAAGATATACTGCTGCAAATATTCCGAGAGGGGTAGCAAGCAGCAGCGAAAAAAATGTCATCAATAATGTATTTATAAGCGCGGGTAACAGCGATACGTTTTCTGTGGTGTACTTCAACTCAAATAATTTGAGCGATAGATTAGGTATGCCCTTAAAAAGAATGTAACCTACCACGCTGACCAATATTGCAAATGTGAGTATCGCTCCCAAATATACTAAAGCCTTTATTAAAGCCGCTTCTCTTCTTTGCAACATCATACTCTCGTCCTCCTTTTTAATACAGAGAACAGCATATTGATAATAAGAATAAACACAAACAGCACAACCGCTGTAGCTATCAATGCTTCACGGTGCAAATCGGCAGCATAGCCCATCTCCATTACGATATTGCTCGTAAGAGTTCGTATGCCTTGCAGAATTCCCTTCGGCATACGCGCCTGATTGCCCGCTACCATCATAACAGCCATAGCTTCGCCTATAGCCCGACCTACTCCGAGTACTACGCTCGCGGTCACTCCTGATTTCGCCGCGGGCAGTATTACTCTGAATACTGCCCGTTCATGTGTAGCTCCGAGTGCCAGAGCACCTTCGTAATAAGGTTTAGGTACTGCATTGAAAGCTGGTTCGCTGATAGAAATAATTGTGGGAAGTATCATGATTCCAAGAATGATACTCGCCGAAAGCATACTTGTTCCGCTTACACCGAATATATCGCGTATCAAGGGAACAACAACGATTAAACCATAAAAGCCATATACCACCGAAGGTATCCCGGCAAGTAAAGATACTGCCTGTTTCATGACTTTTGCAATTCGTACGGACGCAAATTTGGATATAAAAACGGCTGTAATGATACCTGTCGGCACTCCGATAACGAGAGCACCTGCGGTAACATAAATGCTCCCAAGTATCATAGGAAATATTCCATAAATGTTGTTTCCGGGTTTCCAAACCCTGCCTGTCAGAAATTTAAGCACACCTATTTTGGTCATACCCGGAATACCGTTTGCAAATAGGAATATACATATAAGCGCAACGGCCAGTATCGAAATACAGGCCGCGAGTATGAAAACAATTTTTGCACCGTTTTCTTTGAAATGCTTAATGTTCATTCTCCCGACTAAATTTCTTTTAGGGGACATAGTAGCGGTTCGTGAATGTCTATTTTCCTGTTTATCCATCTATTTCACTCCAGTAAGTAATGCTTCCCGTAAATATAGCCTTGACTTGTTCGCTTGTAAGTTCGCTTATGGTATTCTCGTTATTCACTATTACCGCTATACCGTCCATTGCTATTACGTTAGAGGTAATTCCTGCTGCGACTTCACTATCCTTAAGTTCACGCGATGCCATACCGATATCGCAGATACCTTCTATCACCGAGTTCATGCCGGTCGTTGAATCGTTCTGCTGTATCTCGATTTCCGCATTCGGATTAACGGCTATATATGCTTCCTTCAGCTTTTCCATAACCGGTGTTACTGATGATGAGCCTGATACAACAACCTTGCCGGATATTGAGCTTCCACCAAACGCTCCATTGTTAGTTGCTGATATAAATCCGTTGTCTTCAACCACGGCCTGACCGTCTGCACTCAGAATAAAGCTTATAAAAGCCTGTGCTGCTTCGCTGACTGTTCCTCTAATTGCAATATTGAACGGACGAGATATCTTATAAGCGCCGGACTTAATATTTTCAACAGTCGCTTCAGCCCCATCGATCATGACTGCCTTTACCGAATCATTCAGAGAACCCAATGAGATGTAGCCTATTGCTTTAGCATTACCCGCGACAGAGGTCATCATAACTGATGTGCTGTTAGTGATATCGGCATCCTCGGTTGTATAATCGACTTTGTTTCCGTTTGTGTCTTTTTCCTCGATTTTAAATAGCTCTATAAACGCTCCCCGCGTTCCAGAGCCATCTTCACGCGAAATTACTGTGATACTGTCATTCGCGGTTCTCCCGCAACCTGCAAAAGCGACAAAAGCCATTATTATTGCTGAAACCATTACAATTCTTTTTTTCATTTTATATTATTCTCCCTTCATATTGTTAGCTTAAGTTTAAATCAATATTAATTGAGATATGTACGGGAATTATTAAATGTTTGTAAAATGCAGTAGGTATCAAGAGAATAATAATGATTTGTTGCAATATGTGCGATTTTTATATTCTCCGGCTTTGCTGGAAGGTTGTGGTACCGGAAAACGCACACTATTTAAATCTCCGCGGTGCATCTTCAAATTAAAACATTAGCATCCACGCAAGACGGCCAAAAAACGATGACTATTAATACTATACCCACACTGGGCATGGTAGCAAGGTCTATTTTTTATTTCTTATTCTTAGCTTTTGTTTCTGCTAACTTTTTATTGGCGCGATATTTCCGTTGCCTTGCAGCGTTATGTGCCCTTTGGCATTCGACTTTTTTGCAGTAAAGCTGGCGGTTGTTATCACGAATGAAGGCTTCTGCACAGTGAAGGCAGGTAATGATCGCACCTTCGTTCAGTTCCCTTATTCGACCGCCTTCTTCCGGTGGACCAAAATCAACAAGCATACGAGCAAGTGTATACCAACAAATATCGAAGACAGAATGAACATCGGCAGCAAAGACCACTTGATTATTCCGTGGATTGATTTTTAATCTCATGTGAAAATCCGGTATCATATCCATTAACTGCTCACGTAGCTCTTCATAATAATCGAATGGCTCACGAGCAAACCATGTAACCTCTTTTTGCTCTCGATGTTTTGTCTTTTTCTGCTCTGCAATCATTTCATGCAGCAACTGCTGCGGAGTGATTTCTCCTTTTTCAAGCTTATATTCTTGGAAGTTTTCTTCATGCTTATATTTTTCAAAGAATGGCAGACCTTCAAAGAACTTGCCTTCTTGTGCTAAATCAAAAGTATCGTCTCCGTCACCGGCACATACTTTTTTCAACGCAAAATAGAACTGTGTGGCTGTATAGAACCTTTCCAAGTCATGCATAAAAGTGGAGAGACTGAACAAAGACTCCCTCTCAAGCATTTCACCATCATCTGCAATATCAAACTGCTTATCTGTCATTAAGGAATACACAGTGTCTATATAGTACGGATGGGCAACATCCTTACAAAATTCAATAATCAAATCAACATACGGCTTTTCTTCCGAGAATTCGTTTATTTTTCTGCCCAGATTATATACCTCCCGGAATAGTTCCTTCCCGGAGAATCCGTTTGACTTATCCAAATCCGGCTCCATGCCTTTGTAGACAATCGGTTTTAAGTCCCATGATTCACCGGCGCCTTCCTCAAACTCATAATCTCGAAACCTGAATGTGTGATATATCAACTGACCGATACCGCCAACATCCCCAAAGCCGATGACATCAGAAGTGTTATCGGCTTTTGATTCTATATAATTACCCATTCCATCGTATGGCATGAATGACACCTCCGTAACACTAAGAGTAACATTTAGATTTTTGCCTTCCGTTACATCATACAGTACAATTACATTAAATACAAGAGCAAATTATAGAACCCGTTAATTTCTGTTCCTTGATAACTGAATAGTCCACCCGCAAGAGATACTTTTGCAGTGTTGCCGCTAAGATGGTGAAGACCGGAGCGCCTCTACTGCAATCGAAGACGAGGAGACCACGAACAGGTGGCTACCTTAGGAACGGTAACGGATGGTGGATGTAGAAACCAAAACAAATATCAAGATAAGGAGGAAAGAGTAAATGGAGAAAACGACTATGAGTGTGCAGGAGCTATCGGCACAGATGGGCATTAGCCTACCGAAAGCATACGAACTTGTAAAATCACCGGGATTCCCAACCATACGAATTGGTACAAGGATTTTAATTCCTGTTGATGCCTATAAGGAATGGCTACTTAAAAACTCGGCACACAGATAATGAAAGCACAAATTATATGGAGAGGAGGTGGACGAGACGGCGAACGCAATGCAGGAACTAATGGATATGAAGATATGGTTTCTCTGGCGCAAGGAAATTGACGGTGACCGGATCAACAAAATACCCTTTGCTGCCGGTGGTGGTGCGACAGGCACTAATGGAAAGTACCGCCACACATGGGTAACTTACGATGAAGCAGTCACTGCTAATACAAAGCAGAGCGCTGCCGGTATTGGCTTTGTGATACCGAAAGGCCACTTCTTCCTTGACATAGACCACATTCCTCTTACAGACCCGTTTGTAGAGATGTTGCTTAATCGATTCAACTCCTATACTGAGCGTTCCGTCAGCGGAGGCGGTATCCATATTTATGGCAAATGCGATTTAGACAAACTTCCCACTTATGCAGATAAGAACGGCAATCTCAGACTTGATAAAGCCTACTATATGAAAAATCCAAATAATCACCTGGAATTGTATGTAGGTGGCCTAACAAACCGATTTGCAGCTTTCACAGGAGATGTGATTTTAAATGAGCCTCTTAGAGAAAGCACAGCCGCAGTTCTTACCACCCTTGATAAAAATATGCGAAAGACCGAGAAGATAACATACAGTGAAAAGCGTGACGGTGACCGAGCAGGATTTGATATTGTCTGCAATCTCCGTAAACAGAAAAACGGAGAAAAATTTAAAAAGCTATATGATGATGGCGATATCTCTGAGTATGGCTCACAGTCAGAAGCGGATGCCGCACTATGCGCCTTAATTGCATTTCGCACCGGGCCTGACCCTGCAGCTATTGATGATATCTTTCGCAGTTCTGCTCTCTATCGTGAAAAATGGGAGCGTGAGGATTACAGAGAAGCTACCATTGCTACTGGAATTGATGCCTGTCATGGCACCTTCCACAAATCCAAGATGGAGCATCCGTATTTTATAAAATTCAATGAGCAGACCGGAGAGGTCTATGTTAGCGTTCCGCTCCTTGCAAAATATGTGCGAGAACACCTCCGCTATGTGCTTGTTAGGGATAACGGAAAACAGGGACTTATGAAATATGTCTATGAAAACGGCTGTTACCGACTTTATGCCGACAATATGCTGATGGGCATTATCAAGCAGTACATTGCGGATTATGATGAGGAACTTGTCAAAATGGGAAAAGTCAGTGAAACCTTGCAGCATATTATTACCGACCTTAACTATGTGAGCCAAGAGGAATTGAACGCCAATGAGGATTTAATCAACTTCAGCAATGGCCTGCTTCATATTACTGCAAACAATGTCACTCTTGCTCCACATTCCCCGGACATCCTCTCCACCATACAAATTCCATGTAGCTGGACAGGCAGAGAAACACCCACACCAGTGTTTGACGGATATATGCACACCCTCACAAATGGCGATAAAGCCATAGAGCAACTACTCCTTGAATTTATCGGTGTGTGTATCTCCAACATCAAGGGATGGCGAATGAAAAAAGCACTTTTCCTTGTAGGTGATGGTGATACCGGCAAATCTCAGCTAAAGAGCCTTGTGGAGCGATTGCTCGGCAAAGGGAACTTTATCGGCATTGACCTTAAGGAGATAGAAGCCAGATTCGGCACCGGTGCTATTTATGGTACACGCCTTGCCGGTAGCTCGGATATGAGTTTTCTCTCTGTGGATGAACTGAAAACCTTTAAGAAAATAACCGGTGGCGATAGCTTGTATGCCGAGTTCAAAGGACAGCAAGCCTTTGAGTTCACTTATAACGGTCTACTTTGGTTTTGCATGAACAGACTACCTAAGTTCGGTGGTGATGATGGCAAATGGGTTTATGACCGCATTATGGTAGTACGCTGCCCTAACGTAATTCCGAAGGATAAGCAGGACAAAACGCTCCTTGACAAAATGTATGCCGAGCGTGATGGCATTGTTTTTAAGACTATAAAGGCACTACAGCAAGTTATTACTAATGGCTACCGTTTCTCGGAGCCAGACAGCGTAAGCCTCGCAAGAGAAAAATATATGTCAGATAACAATACTGTGGTCTCCTTCTTTGAGGAGTGTATGTGTGAATGGCCTGATGGGAAAATCAACAAGCACTGTACCACAGGCCGTATCTACAAGGTTTACCAAGGTTGGTGTAGGGAAAACAATAACGGCTTTGCCAAGACTGCTAAAGAGTTCCGGGAAGCTATCGCTTCACACCTCGGCGCAGATTATTCTACAATCACTACCCGGCAGAATGGCAACACCTACTATAAGGATTATTCGCTCACAAGTGAAGCAAAAGAACAGTTTTCGAGGGAATATGGCTATGACGGAACTGTGTTCTTATAAAAATGGTAGCAGTAGTAGCAGTGCTGGTAGCAGTAAAAATCACAACTGCTACCACACCAAATGCCCACAGTGCAAGGCTTTGAGAGCAATCGGTAGCAGTTGTAGCAGTTCTTATAACTTCTTAGCAAAATTTCAAAAAAGTTGGTACAGAGAAATAAAAGAATTCAAAGATTATGCGGAGTGTGAGTATAAACTCGCCAGTACTGCTACTACTGCTACCAACCGGCTGGAAACCCTTGATATACCTCACTTTTCTGCAGTAGCAGTACCAAAAAACTCTGCTACCAGTTCTGCTACTACTGCTACTAAAAATCAAGATATGAAGGGAGGAAAACAGCATGAAGCTAATTGACCTGCTTTATGGCAAAAGTCACAACAGTATCAAAGGTAAACTCTATCTTCGTAACCGTTCCGGAGACCCTGTGACAGTAACAAAAGAAATCCGCTATACCGTCACTGACGGGCAGTCAACTGTTCACATCAATGGTTACGATGATCTGTCCGAATACTGTCGTACTGCTGGATATACCTATCTTTCTGACAAAGCAGTATGAACGCAGGAACCTTATATCCGGACAGTTGGTATGGCTTTTGCTCAAAAATGAGCTAAAGTTTTTGGTACATCCCACAACAATAATTTAAGGAGGAATTTAAAATGGCAAACTATCCACTTACAAAAATGAATAAGGAAGGAACGCTCCTTCACCCGCAACACTCATACTACTCTGATGAATATGCAAAGAACACATTTGATTTATTCCTGTCAGATTGCATCGTTGAAGATGAACATAGAAAACTGCACAAGTATTATCGTCTCCACGCATATAAACTGTCAAGGAAAAATGTATAAAAAGTATTAAATAATTATGTACAACTATTCTCCTTGCTTCATATGATCCTTTAATCTGTATGACTTTCCAGATATAGATATTACATGTGCATGGTGCAATACCCTGTCAAGTATTGCATTGGCTACAACTGCGTCATAGAATACACCATCCCATTCGTTGAAATTCATGTTTGTTGTAAGAATGGTACTTTTTCTCTCATATCTCATATCTATAAGCTGAAAAAACATATTAGAATCTTCTTTATCAATGGGTAAGTAGCCAAGTTCATCAATGATAAGTAGTCTGTAATGGCAGAAGTGTCTGAGTCTTACATCAAGTCTGTTTTCCAGTTTTGCTTTCTTTAGTTGCTGCAATAAATCATGACATTTGATAAAATATGTGCTAGTACGTTTCTTTGCTGCAGCTATTCCTATTGATGTTGCCAGATGAGTCTTTCCAACACCACTTGGACCAAGAAATACTATATTCTCATTTCTTTCAAGAAAACCAAGCGTGCAAAGTTCTTGTATTTCTTGCTGATTTACTGACGGCTGAAAATTGAAATCATAATCTTTCAATTCCTTTACAAAAGGAAATGCTGCTGCTTTAATCATAGATCTAGATGCTTTGGCCTCCTTAAAATCAACTTCGTAATTACTAAGTCTCAGTAGTCCTTCTGTAAACGAAAGATTGTTGGATGTCACAAAATTAGATATTTCATCAAGATGAATTACCATTTGCCCAAGACCAAGAATTTCCATGTTCCGGCATAGCTGGTTGTATGTACTGTTATTCATAACTATATACTTCTCCTATAACCTGTAAGTTTTCTTTTGCCCGCTCATTTATATTTTCTTCCTTAAATGCATGCGATTTTCTTGCTATAGCAGTATAGTGTTCTGTAAAATAATTTAGTTTCTTTTTACTAAGGGTATGGATAGTTATTAATTCCATGTTATAATAAACATGTATGTAACCATCATACACTTGTAAAGTAAGAGTTTTTCCAATGTATTCTGGTGGTACAGAATACTGGCATTCATTATGGTTGAACATGCTGGATGAATTTACTTTTACTTTATGTGGAGTTATTTGATAAGGCTTTCTTATGGTATCGGCTGGTAAGCTTCCTAAGAAAGCTTTTTCCTTGTTGAAATACATTAATGGAATACGACCTGTACCTTGATTTACCTGCATGTTTACTCTGTTATTTATTCGTGTGACCAACTCATTAAGTTCCTTGTAATCAAGTTTTCCATTGTAGGCTCTTATCTCATCAAGTAGTTTCATTGGTGCTTCTACTTTGGCTTTTGTTCTTGGTCTTCCTGCAATACAAGGGTGCACCTTAAAACCATAATCATCCGCAAACTGCTTAAATTTTATATTTATTTTCCCTTCTGTATACTCTGTTCTTGGCTCATCCATAACTGTTTTCATATTATCGGTGACAATCTCACTTGGAACACCTCCAAACGTGTTAAACGCATCATCAAGGAATGAAAATAATATGTCCTGTGTTTTTGATAGAGATACCCTGTATACTCTAAAACGTGAGTATGACAGCAATAATACAAATATGTTTACTTCTATTATTTCACCTGTTGAAAGAGTAAATCGTATAGACTCTTTCCAGTCTAGTTGTGCTTGTTGACCCATTCCTGTTTCATAACGTATGGTTACGTTATTTGCGTTTGAAGGTCTGCTTTTTTTGAAATATGAGTCTAGTTCAGGATATTTTCTTAGATAGTAGCAGAAATTCACATAAGACCCTTCATAAGAATGATTGTCTACTAGGTATTGCCATAAAACTCTTCTGTAATAAAATATCTGCTGGCTGTTATCAGATAGAAGCTCTGCAATAATGTCATAGTAAGCAGTGATACAATTCACGCATTCTCTGAATTTGGCCTTATGAAAGCCATTAATGTATTTATCAACTGTACGCCTATCGACATCAAGTTCCCTTGCGATCTGGCTTTTATTAACCTTCAATGTTGTGTCCTCCATAAATGGTTTTAACTTATAAAGATCCTTGACAGTTTGAATATTTAAATCTGTTATGATACTACTTTTGATAATCATTAGGGTACCTCCTTTTGTACCCTGTAATCATACCATTTGTACATTTTTATTTAATATTATTTGTACATTATTAATTATAACTTTATATGTGTGTGCTACCTACCGTAAAATAAAAGGCGGCTGCAGTTCTCACCAAATAAGAAATGTTGTAGTTGAGGAATTGCTCCTTGACGGTATCCGCCGGATAACAGCTTTTGCCAGAAATCATGAGGACGAATTTGTGGAGATGGTCACCAAGAAAACAAGGATAAAACTTGACAAGAGTATGCGTGACGGAAAACGAGAATTAGAGCAATCACAGGCTCGTATCAAAAAGCTAGATGAAATTATCCAAAGGCTCTATGAGGATAACATCGAGGGTAAAATTTCCGATGAGCGTTTTGCCAAGATGACTGCTAATTATGAAGCTGAGCAACAAAACCTTGAAAGCCGATTGGTAGAACTAAAATCCACTATGACTTCAGAAAAGGAAAGCGCACTGGGTGTAGACCACTTCCTAACCTTGGTAAGAAAGTACACAGATATAAAGGAGCTCACAGCGGAGATTATCCGGGAGTTCGTTGAAAAAATCCATGTTTACAAGGCAGAGCGCATTGATGGCAGACGAGTACAGCGTATCAAAATCGTCTATAACTGCATTGGCGAGTTTGACCCACCGGTTTCTACATCCACCACTGAAAAAGAAAAATCGGCATAGCCGGTAACACTACCAAACTATGCCGATATTTTTCAAAGATTAAAAATCCCTAAGACTAACCCTCTAAATGTCTCGGCTTTTTAGAATTTTATTCATATTAATTTAATCTTTATAGCAAACCTTTACATAGATATTGATTTACAGTTGTTTAACCGTAATCATAAAAGGTTGAAATTTCAAGATTTTAGAATGTATATAGAATCCTATTTTTAATTTTTCACTGTTTGAACTTAAAACTCTAGTTCTCCAAATTAACCATTTTGCAAATAAAGCACTGCAAATCTATAGCAAAATAAAAGTTCTTCAATTGATTAATATTCTTGAATTTGTTTGAGAATTTCTATCTCAACAGCTCTCTCCAAGCTAAATCTTCTCGCTCTAAGCCCTTAATTAGGACCTCAGCTGTCGCTATATTTGTAGCAAACGGAATATTATTTACATCACAATGTTTAAACAGCAAAAAAGTATTTGCATCATTATCTACGTTTACATCCCTAAAATAAATCAACAAGTCAATCTCATTACAAGCAATTCTAGCAGACAGCTGCTGAGAACCCAAACTCCCATATGCCAGCAAATTAACATTTAGCCCCGTTGCCTTGTTGATTAAAATGCCTGTAGAACGTGTTGCAATAAGATGATGAGCCTGAAAAATAGATTTATAGGCTATGCAAAAACTAGCCATCAATTCTTTTTTATTGTCATGAGCCATTAATGCTATGTTCATCTTATCAATCACATACCTTATATTTTATTTACCTGCATTTCTTACATTTCTTATAGGTATATTAGCTATCAACGCAGGAACAACTCTGTCTCCATCATCACTTTTAGTTCTTGTAAGCTGAATATCAAGAGCTCTTTCGTCTATTTCCATATAATGCTGAATTACCTTTATAATTTCTCCTTTTATCATATCTAAAAATTCAGGAGATACATTTGCTCTATCGTGAATAAGAACCAATTGCAATCTTTCTTTGGCTACATCCTTTGATGGTTTTGATTTGCCAAAGATTTTTGAAAAATCAATCAGCATATTGTTTACCTCCTTATGTAGTTTTGAAACCTAACAACTTTTTAAACTTAAATAAAAATCCATCATCGCTTTCAAGGTTCATTATAGGTACTTCCTCACCTTGAATTCTCCTGGTAACATTGCGGTAAGCTTGTCCAGCTAATGATTTATCATCAGTAACTGCAGGTTCACCTCTATTAGTTGAAATAACAATTTTTTCATCATCAGGAACCACACCTATTAAGTCAATAGCAAGAATGTCAATAATATCATCAATACTCATCATATCACCGCGTTTTACCATATCGATTCTTACTCTGTTAATAAGGAGTTTTGGATTTCTTAGCTCATTTGCTTCTAAAAGTCCAACAATACGGTCAGCATCTCTAACTGCCGATACCTCTGGTGTTGTTACAACAATTGCTCTATTTGCTCCAGCAATTGCATTTTTGAAACCTTGCTCAATACCTGCAGGACAATCAATTATAATATAGTCAAATTCATTCTTCAATTCAGTAACTAAATTAATCATCTGTTCTGGTGTTACAGCTGACTTATCTCTGGTTTGAGCAGCTGGAAGAAGATACAAGCCCTCATATCTCTTATCCTTTATCAATGCCTGCTTAACTCTGCATACACCGTCAATTACATCTACAAGGTCATATACTATTCTGTTTTCTAATCCCATTACAACATCAAGATTTCTTAGTCCAATATCAGTATCTATAAGCACCACTTTCTTACCCGCTAGTGCCAATCCTGTGCCAATATTTGCAGTTGTTGTTGTTTTACCAACACCACCTTTGCCAGACGTAATTACAATTACCTCACCCATACAGCTGCCTCCAATTCATATAAAACAATACATATTTATAAGAAATTTCTTAATATCTAAACTAATACATATAAAACTATATATTTGTTTTTTAAATTTGTCAATTACCTCTGTGGTAAAAAGCGTTCCACAAACAATTTATCATCTTTGACATATGCTAACTCAGGAATCAAATTAGTTCCAATACCCTTTTCATCATCTGGTGATCTAGCAATTATATCTCCGATGCGCAATTGCGTTGGGTTTAGTCCTAGTGCCGCTATTATAGCTTCCTTGTTTCCATCACTGCCAGCATGAACTACCCCTCTAAGCAATCCCATTACTATTATATTTCCAGTTGCTTCAATAACTGCTCCTGGATTAACATCTCCTAATATAACAACATTTCCGTCAAAGGTAATAAGCTGACCTGATCTAACAGTTCCTCTATAGAATTTTGTTACACCTTCATCTATGCCCTTGAAATATGTGTACTTTTTAATTTGATTATTTCTTTCATTTGTGTTTCCATTTGATGCTGCTTTTGCCGCTGGCTTTTCTGTTTTATCTTCGTCAAAAGATAGTATTTGTGCCCCGCTATTCTCTTTAAGTAGCTCAAAGAGTTTCTCTCTTTCTTCGGCGTTTAATGTGCGTCCTCTGTATCTTACAGCTAATTTTGCACCACGAAAAAATTTACCTGCACTATTAATCTTTATAAGCAAGCTATTTACAAGTTCTTCAAAGCTCACATCATCTTTTAAAATAATTGTTAGCCCATTAACCGTTCCTTTAAAAGTAACTGCATTCTCATCCATAATTATCACCATACCTCACAAATATCATATTCCAGATAAATACACGGTATGGAATTGCTCCCTCCTTTTTCATCCAAACCAAGTAAAAAATCATCTAGTCAATTCAACTATGTCTCTTTTCACAGCGTAATCCTCGTTCTGAACACCTTTTATATCAAAATACTCTTTTAACACATCACAAGCAATAGGTGCAGTATATGCGCCCAATACTCCTCTCTCAACAACAACTGCAACAGCTATTTCAGGATTGTCTGCAGGAGCATAGCATATAAACAATGCATTTGAAGAGTGATTTGCTTCGTTTCCAGTTTCAGCCGTTCCAGTTTTACCAGCAACTTTAATAGGAAGTAACTCTACAAACGCTGATGAAGCAGTTCCTCCAGGATCTTCACTATTTGCAACAGCTTTCATTCCTTCTTGAATAATAGCCATATTTTCTTTTTTAACAGGCAATATTTCATATTCTGGTTTAGTCTCTGTAACAATTGAACCATCATATTTTATTACTCTCTTAATAACATGCGGCTTAAATCTCTTACCACCATTAGCTATTGTTGCCGTATAATTTGCCAACTGTATAGGTGTGAAGCTGTTATAAAGCTGGCCTATAGCAGACTGAGCCGTATTTGTTTCTGTCCATGGATCCGGGTCAATCTTTGCTTTAAATTCTCTAGAGGATATGTTTCCTGTGCTTTCATCTAGTTCAATTCCTGTTTTTTGTCCTAGTCCAAACCTTGTTGCCCACTTAACAATATTATTAATGCCTACTTTATTGCCTAGCACGTAGAAATAGGGGTTACTGGATTTCTGGATTGCCTGAATCATATTAACCCATCCAAGTCCTCCCTTATATGTCCTGTATTCTATTGACTTAAGCATTATATCTCCATATTGAACATATCCTTTGTCAAAGTACTTCTCATATGGGTTTATAACACCTTCCTCTAAGCCTGCAATACCAACAAGAGGCTTAAATGTTGACCCTGGTGCATAAATTCCTTTTGTTGCCCTATTATATTCAGAGGTTGTGGTATTAGAAGCATCATAAAGGGCACTTATAGCCTTTTGTGCTTCTTTATCACTAGCATCTGCTAAAAATATTGACGGATCATAGCTAGGATAACTAGCTAAAGCCAATACGTCACCTGTCTTTACATCTAGTGCTACAACTGCACCAGCATATGCATCCTTGTGGTTCTGAGAATTTTTCCTTTCTCTTATAATTGGAATATTCTTTTCCAGAGAATCCATGGCAGCCTTTTGAAGTCGCATATCTATTGTAAGCACCACATCACTTCCGGGCTTCACGGCCTCTTCACTAATGATTTTTGTTTTACCATTGTCATCAATCTCAATTCTTCGGTATCCATTGGTTCCTCTCAAATATCCTTCAGCCGTGAGTTCTATTCCGGACTTGCCTATAATATCATTCATATTATAGCCTTCATCAGCATGCTTAATCAAATCATTTTCACTGACTGTCCTCACATATCCAATTAAATGAGCCGCATATTCAGCATCAACATATTTTCTGCTGGGTACAGTATCAATTATAGCACCCGGAAACTCATCTATTCTCTCCTCAACTTCAGCGACAGTTGCATTACTAATGTTTTCTGCAATTACAGGATTTAAAGAATTATATCCCATTATCTCAAATCTTAATGTCATAATCTTATAAGCTTCCTCATCGGAATACTTCTTGTCAATTTTAAAAGCAGTATCCTTTAAATAATTGAATACATCTTTTGCGGTGGAAGCTTGATTATATCCTTGAAACGGATACCCTGTTACATTTCTTAAAGCTTTGATTCTATCTTGACTTTTAGCTATCGCTGACCCAAATTCAATTGGATTATAAGTCAAGTACTTAGAGAATGAATTTTTATAAGTGTCACCATTTTTCTCTAATATTTTAGATAATTTTAATAGAATCTCATTTAATTGGTCTGAAGAAGTTCCTGTTGTCATTAGCATCAGAGAATAACTACTTGAATTAGTAGCTATAGGAACTCCATATCTATCAAGAATATTGCCTCTTTCAGCTAAAATTGTCCTTGATTTTAAGTTTATGGATTGAGATTGATTGAAATAATTCTCACCCTGAATTAGCTGAATATTTACCAATTGATATACAATTAATGCAAATACCATCACTATACTTATACCTAAAATATTATATCTATCCTTAAAAAACTGTTTCATTTTATGACCATGCCTATTATTATTTTTAAAATAATGGACACAGAATCCCCCTATCACTATCAGATATAAATATTATGCTATTTATTGATAACTTAAATCAAGCAAAAGGCCTTAACATTTTCTATTAGTTCATTAAAACATCTTTACAAAATATTAATATCTGTTTTTTCCTTGATTATAGAACCATCTTTTATTAATTTGAACAATTATAAAAAATAAAATCAATCCTAAAACACTGTTAAGTATTGCTTCTGGAAATATAATATTTTTAAGAGTTAAAATAAAGTCTAAAGGTATACCATATATATAAGAGCCTAAAAACATAGCACATTCGAATAATATGGTTGAAATAAAAGTACATATAAACATAACTAAAAGATTTTCTTTAAAAAACCTTTTATTAGTATTCCCCAACGCAAAGCCTAACAGCATACCAAGCAATGCTTGAAATCCCAGAGCAACACCTACTACTGCATCCATGCATAATCCAACTGAAAAACCTACTGCTGCACCGTGAATTTTGCCTTCTAATAGTGCAATACTTACAATTAATACTATCACTATATTGGGTATTACTCCAAATATACTTATAAAGTTTAAGAAATTTACCTGTATAATTACGAAGGTGAATATGAGTATAATGTAAAATATAACTTTATTCCTCATTTATCAGTAATCTCCATTTCTGAAGATATCTCTTCTGAACTCATCTCTGTTGATGTATTTTTTAGTATTACCACTTGGCTCAACCTTTTTAAATCAACAGCAGGCTCTACAATAGCATATTTGTCAAGATCACTTTCTCCTTGCCGAACTTCTTTAATAGTTCCTATAATTATTCCCTTAGGATAAATACCGCCCATGCCTGAAGTTTCAATTACATCTCCTTGGGATAAATCTAAATCTGCAGGAATATACTCTATTTTGCAAAGTCCTTCCTTAGAAAGTTTTAAATCCCCTTTAACTACAACTAAATCACCAGTTTTAGATACTATTGCACTAGCTGCACTTCCTTCCTCTATTATACTAATTATTTTCGAAGAGAATGGCTGAGCTGCTGAAACCTTACCAACTAGCCCCTTACTAGTAATCACTGGCATATTATACTTAATTCCACTTGTATATCCCTTATCTATCAAAAACACATTAAAAAATTTACCAGAGTCCTTAGCTATAATGTTAGCTCCTAAAAACTCAAAGTCCTCTAACTCTTTTCTCATTTTAAGGACACTCTTTAAATCTTCATTCTCACTTTTAAGTCTTAAATACTCTGTCCTCTCATTATTGAATTTATCTATAGCTTCATTTAATCTCTTATTTTCAGCTCTCAGCTTTTCAACATCATTAAATAGGCCAACACCTTCCTCTATCTGCTGACCTGCATATGAAAGGACTTTACCAACTGAAGTAAATGGTACGGAAATCAAATCTCCAAACCAATTCACACTGCTGTTGGGATTTACAGACAGTCCAATACACACAATTAAAACAAGTGTAATTACTATTAGTATTAATGATTTACCTGTAAATAACCTCAAAGACAACTTCACCCCACTAACTTGTTATCTTAAATCATTCATTGCAGCTATTTGAGTCTCTTTGGGGAAATTAGAACCTTTTTAAGAGTTTCAATTTCTTCAAGCACTTTAGCTGTGCCAAGTGCTACACAATCTAATGGATTTTCTGCAACTGAAACAGGCATTCCAGTCTCCTGCATAATCAATTTATCAAGACCATCAAGCAGTGCACCTCCACCAGTGAGCATAATTCCTTTATCCATAATGTCAGATGCAAGCTCAGGAGGAGTTTTTTCCAAAGTAAACTTAATTGAATCAATTATTGCATTAACAGGCTCCTTTAATGCTTCATTTATCTCAGAGGATGTTATCTCAATATTCTTTGGCAAACCTGTTATTAAGTCCCTTCCTCTTATTTCCATTTTCTCTTCTTTTGTCTTAGGAAATGCTCCGCCAATTGTAACCTTTATTTGTTCAGCAGAACGCTCTCCAATCATCAAGCTATACTCTTTTTTGATATAGTGTGCAATGGCGTCATCCAATTCATCACCAGCTACTCTCAGAGATTTACTTGTTACTATCCCTCCCAACGAAATAACTGCAACTTCACTTGTTCCTCCACCTATATCTACCACCATACTTCCTGAGGGCTCATCAACAGGCAAATTAGCACCTATAGCAGCTGCCATTGGCTCTTCAATCAAATATGCTTCTTTTGCACCAGCCTGAAGCGTAGCATCTTCAACAGCTCTCTTTTCAACTTCTGTAACTCCTGATGGTACGCATATTACAACTCTTGGTTTACTTAAAACACCATTTGATATTGCCTTTTTTATAAAATGCTTAATCATACTCTGAGTAATATCAAAATCAGCTATAACACCATCCTTCATTGGTCTAATAGCCACAATACTTCCTGGTGTACGCCCAATCATCTCTTTTGCAGCCTCTCCTACAGCTAAAACCTCATTAGTTTTTGCATTAACAGCAACAACCGATGGCTCTCGTACTACTATTCCTTTACCCTTAACATGAACTAAAGTATTTGCTGTTCCCAAATCTATTCCTATATCTCTTGCAAAAAAACCCATTTATATATCCTCCTGTAATTTCTAAATTATTAAATAATACACTTTTCTTTAAAGCTAATAAACTTTCCATCCCCTATTATGATATGATCCAAAACTCTAATTCCTAAAATATCCCCACACTCCAAAAGTCTCTGCGTAGTTTTAATATCTTCCGAACTGGGAGTGGGATCGCCGCTTGGATGATTATGCACAAAAATAATACTATTGCAGCCGATTTTTACAGCCTCACAAAACACCTCTCGTGGATGAACAATTGAAGAATTTAAACTTCCAATTGAAACATCTATAATTTTAATCACTTGATTTTTTGTATCAAGTAAAACTGCTTTGAAAACCTCTTTTTTTAAATAACGCATTTCTTCCATCAAAAGTGTGCTAATATCTTTTGAACTCTTTATTACATGATGCACTATCCCGTCACTAGATGCAATCCTTTTTGATAATTCTAACACAGATTTTATCTGAAAAGCTTTAACCTTTCCTATTCCTTTTATTTGCATTAGCTGCTCAATAGATAAATTGTTCAAGGATGAAAGCCTGCCATCGTGAGACATCTTTAGCACTAGCTGAGCTAATTCAACTGCAGTAAATGACTTTGTACCAGTCTTTATAATAACAGCTAGAAGTTCTGCATTTGACAGATGCTCTGAACCAACTGCTTCAAGCTTGTCATATGGTCTTTCACATAAAGGAAGTTCTTTAATTTTCAATCTGTCCATCTTTTTCCCCTAATTCAGTTATACTAAATATTACTAGTTGCAAAGAAAGTTTTTCTTTTTAATGTGTACATTTTAGTTGATATAAACACTCTACTTAGTTCTCAACCAAAATTCCATCGAATTTTCATCGAATTTTCATTGATAAGTATGAATACCTACAATTATTTCTGTTAGAATTGATTATTACATTAACTTGTACAAACATTTATAAGCTAAAATATAATTTAATAAGTCCTAATACGTAATTCAACATATAATTTAAGAAAGCATGCTCTTTACAATATGTTATTTTACAATATATTATTATTTTACAAAGAGTTGAATAGAAAAATTATTGCCTTATTAATTCAGCACTAACTATAAATTAATAACCTATTATTCTAAGCTTCTGCTTTTTCAAGGCTAATCTTATATCCCAATTCCTCTAACATACATGATAGTTTATATATTGGTAATCCCATTACATTAAAATAACACCCATCAATTCTTTCAACAAGTAATGAGCCATATCCTTGAATCCCATATGCACCGGCTTTGTCAAAAGGCTCTTTTGTTGAAATGTATTCATTTATAAATTCATCTGACTTATCAGATATTTTTACTTTAGTTATTTCATAATCACATATGCTTTTTTTATCGCTGGTTCTATATAAGCAAAGCCCTGTTACAACCTGATGCCATTCACCCCTAAGGCTAGTAAGCATGTTAAAAGCTTCTCTTTCATCTCTAGGCTTTCCAAGCATTTTGTTATCTTTGACTACTATTGTATCTGCACCGATAACAATGCAATCCTCCTCAATTTGAGACACAACATCATTACATTTTTGACTTGCTAAGGACATAGCAACCTGACAAGGCTCCAATGTATTATCTATAACTTCCTCAATATCAGAGGGTTTTAAATTAAAATGCAGACCCATTTGTGTTAACAATTGTTGTCTTCTAGGAGACGCTGACGCTAAAATAATATCTCTCACAATTTCACCATACCATTTATAAATTTTAATATTTTCAATTTTCAATAACCATTTTAATAACCATTTCAATAACCAAATATAACCTATATAATTATATATTTTTATAGCTTATATTTCAAACATAATGTAGATTCTTTAAAATTTTTATTAAAATGCCTACTTTCAAGACAAAATTTTCCCATTGCAGATAAATTTCATTGCATCATGTGGCGTTTCATCGAGGCAGGAGATGTTTTTACTTCCTTAAGCTAAAACAATGCTCTTTACTTATCTAAGTTTGGGCATATTTTCTTTCCTCATATATTATTTGTAAAATAGTAAAATATTAGTTAAGAAAAATTTGGTTAATGTAATATAAATTACATATTTTAAAATGAATAATTATCGGAAAAATTGCTTCTCATTTTGTAATTTTGGAAGTATAATATAATAATAACTAGTAAATTTGGTAGTGAAAATAATTTAAGTGAGTTGGTGATTATATGAGAATTGAAAAAGTTAATGACAACGTATTGAGGGTAACTATAACTCTTAGTGATCTTGAGGAAAGAAATATTGATTTAGGCTCTTTGAATTATAATTCACCAGCAGCTCAAGAATTATTTTGGGATATGATGGAGAGAGCTGAAGAAGAGTATGGTTTTGCATCACATGATTCTCAACTCATTTTTGAGGCTTCTCCTGAGAATGAAGAAGGATTTGTAGTTACAATAACCAAAATAGATTCTGAAGGTGAATTTGAATCAATTCAGAAATATATAAAAAGCAAATACAAGAATTCTGACTTGAGACAAAAGAAAAAGAAAAGTAAGGTTTGTTCTGCTCTAAAAATTTATTGCTTCGAATCAATTGAAGATTTATGTTCATTATGTAAGCGTATTTGCACATATTATAAAGGAGAAAGTTCACTAATTAAGCATAAAAACTGCTATTACCTCTTGTTGACTGGAAGTTCTGCATCTTCTTCGAAATCTTTAGATATTTTTATGTGTGAATATTCTACTCAGATTACAAATGTTAGTTTCTTTGAAGGCTATCTAAATGAATATGGACAGAAAATAATTTCTGATAACGCTATACAGACGTTGAGCAAATACTTTTAATCAGATACTTTTATGAAAGTATAAAATGCTGTTTTGCTTAATTTTAACTCAACTGGCCAAACGACCAGTTGAGTGCGTTTATTTTATAATTTATAAGAATGTAGTAATATGTAATTATTTAAATTTTAGAGATAAACATTAATATATTCAAATAAAGGTTACAGTGCTAGCTGTAACCTTTATTATTATCTATTATTCATAACTAATTCGATTACCTTGCCATAAGCTTTTGCAATTTCAAAAATCTCATCATCTATTACTGTATTTTCTTCTATTAAAACACTACCATCATCATCATATATGGTTTTAGTAGCGATCTTTCCATTTAGGTATTCTTTATGTTTCATTTCCATCATATCAGACACAGCTCCAGAATCAATTTCTTCTGTAGCAGTGCTATTAACAGTGTTATTAATACTGTCATTTGCTTGATTCAAATTAGGTTCTAAATTTTTTTTTTCGATATCCGCTTGCTCAGCTGAATTGTTTATTTGTGCTGCACTATTCAAAAGTGTTGTCTCAACATCATCTTTAACCACCACAAGATTTTTTCCAAAGGTAATTATGCTATCACGAGGAATAATTCTCACATTTTTCTGTGTTATATCAGCTATAAATTCAAGTCCAATAATTGAACAATGGTCATCCTCATTTACATATATATCTCCAATTTCACCAATTAGACGACCTTTTTTAGTTAATACCTTTGTGCCCTTGACTTGAATATTTTTTTGAAGTAAATCAATAGCAGCAGGTATTTTGCTAATATCGTTTATAGCATCTTCATTCTCAATTGTTAATGCATACTCACCTATACCGAGAACATATTCTGTAGGAATGACTTTAGCACTAAGTATTTGAATGCCACTATCCACTACTACATAATCTATTGCTCCTTTTTCAGCATTAATTATTACAGTTTTGACTTTACCAACTTCAGTTCCATCAGATATGCTAATTATAGGTAATCCAATTATTTCTTTTGACTTTTTCATAAAAAAAGTACCCCCCTCAAAATTCCAAGAAAATCTTATTCATATTTATACTAAGCAATTCATAATTTCCTTTTTTACTTCTGGCTTAATGACAGTTCCATATTGGTTGGCCATAGTTTCCAAAATGCTTATAGCCAATTCATTTAAGCCAAGTTGTTTATACAGAGCACAAACATCTAGTACAATCCAAAGTATCATTTCAACATCCGGTTGTCGCTGCAACGCCTTCATATAGTACTCTATAGCTTCTTCTTTCTTATTATTGCCTTTCTTCTCAAGAGCTATAAGTACTAAGGATTTTGCATCACTTATATCCTCTGTTGATATTTTTTCAAGTTTTGCTTCTGGTGCTGGGATTTGCGTTTCGCTTTCTGAAATACTGATTTCTGGAATTTCGTTTATTTGCACATCAGTTTCCGCAGCATTAGTCTCTGCTGCCTCAACTTCTGGTACTTCGGTCTCAGAAATTTGATCTCCCATATTATTATCTGAATAATAAATATCTATTTCGTCAGATTCTATTTCTTTAGAATCTATTTCTTCTGAATTTATTTCTTCAGATATATCAGAAGTTATTGTTTCCACATGTTCTGATTGAACAACATCGCTATAGTCAGTATTTACTTGTTCAGTAACATCTGAATTATTAGAATCATATTGCAATACACATGCTACTTCTTTTTCAGTTTCTTCACATGCACACGCATCACCATATGCTACATCACTTATATTAATGTCACTATCCACTTCTTTTTTTTCTATACCCATTGTATCAATTTTTTGTTCAGTGTCAACTGGTTTTTTTAACATGTTTTCAGTAAAAGCATTTTTAATTTTAGCTATTACATTGTCTATTATGACACAACAGTCTATAGAAGCTAATTTACTAGGCATTGCTAATGAAATGATAAAACTAATTATTAAAATAAATATCAGAAAAATAATTAAAACTGTAAGTACAGATATTACAAAAGCAAAGCTTTTATTTATAAATATACTTTCTTTCAAAAATACTGTTACTGTTTTAAAGATCGGCAAAAATGTAAATCCTAAGGTTATAGATCCAAGTGAAATTGAAATTAAAATTCCTAAACTTAATTCTTTTGCCCTATAAAGCAAATAGAAAGCAACTAGCGAGGTGACTATGATGATCAAAGTCGAAATTACAGTATAAAACATAAGCGCCTCCACATTAGTATATCAATTATATCTTCTTTTGCAAAGTACTATCTGACTAATTTAGATATATTCGTGATACTACAACAAAATTCCTGCTTATCTATTTGATTTTATCAAAAAGACAGTAGCTTTCGATATATAGTTTTATTTTATCACTTAATTTGATAGTTTGCATCTTAATTCAAAACATTTTATTTGGTAATTTACAGTAATAACCTAATATTTTGGCCATTTAATTACATTATACGAATTTAAATATCATTTCTAACTTAATTGCTATTGTCCAATATATCATTATATATATGAAGAAAAATAACTTAGTTTTAGACTTGAAATGGGAAAAAGCCTGTTGACTGTGCCTAAATACTGAACATTTTTATTTCAATATCTAGTACTTACAGTCACAAGCTTTTATATATTCTAGTTTAATATTTAATTTTATATAATTACAGATTAAACTCAATATAAGTCCAACGCAAAATTAGCGCAATAATCATTTGCAAAAGCACTTCTTACTTCTATATACTCTCATTAAAAGTCATAGAATATAGTAAATATCGAAGTACTCTACTTTAAGAGTTCTATCACTTTTATATTTATTATTTGCATTTATTTTTATTATTGAAGAAAGCCATATTACATATTGGCAGCTATTTCTTCAAGTGCTTTTACAACAGCATCTCCAACCTCATTTGTCTTTGATGTACCACCCATATCAGGGGTTAAGAATTTCTTTTCTACCATTACCTTTTCAATTGCATCTAATACTGCTTTTCCCCAGTTCTCATATCCAAAGAAGTCGAGCATCTGACTTACTGACCATATTGCAGCCAAAGGATTTGCTTTTCCCTGTCCTGCTATATCAGGTGCTGAACCATGCACAGGCTCAAACATTGAAGGGAAAGTACGCTCAGGATTTAAGTTTGCTCCTGCAGCCAAGCCAAGTCCACCCGCGATAGCAGCACCAAGATCTGTCACGATATCTCCAAACAGATTTGAGGTTACTACTATCTGGAATCTTTCTGGCTGCTTAACAAAGAACATACATGCTGCATCAACAAGATATGAATAAGTCTTAACATCTGGATATTCTTTTCCAATTTCCTCAAAAACCTCATCCCAGAAAACCATAGAGTAGTTGAGTGCATTTGCCTTACTGATACTTGTAAGCGTTTTTCCTTCTTTTCTTGCTAATTCATAGGCATATCTGATTACACGTTCACAGCCTTTACGAGAGAATACACCTGTTTGAAGCACTACTTCTTCAGGTTTTCCCTTAAATAGCCAATCTCCTGCCCCAGCATACTCACCTTCGCTGTTTTCACGGATAACAACCATATCAATCTGGCTGCGGTCAACATTTTTTAATGGGCACTCTGCGCCATTAAGAAGCTTAACTGGACGAAGATTTATATATTGGTCAAAGCCCTTTCTTATTTTAAGTAGCAATCCCCAAAGAGAAATGTGGTCAGGTACTCCTGGATAACCAACAGCACCTAAATAAATTGCATCAAATTTCTTTAATGTTTCCATTCCATCATCTGCAATCATTTTACCAGTTTTAACATAATACTCACATCCCCAAGGGAAATCTGTGAATTCAAAATTTATCTCTGGATTCAATTTTGATACTGCTTTTAATACCTTTACCCCTTCGCTTATTACCTCAGGTCCTATTCCATCACCTGCAATTACAGCTATCTTGTGTGATTTCATTTATTTACACCCCTAACAAATAATTTATATAACTAGGCAAGAAAATATCCCCTACTTCTAAACTCAAGAATATAGCTTTAGTTTTCATATGTTAAAGACCTCTCCCGCCTTGTTTAAACGCCTCTGCTGCTGCAATGAAATTTCTCTGCAAAAGAATATATTTTGTAATATTTATTTTGTTGATAATTATTTTGTAAATAATTCATTTGTAAATAACTTCATTATGAGTCTGGGCGTTATGTCTAAAATAATAATATTCTGCATATCTATTTTGTAGATAATGCATTTTTTAAAACTGTTTTCATATCTGAAGCACAAATAAATTTCAGTGACTTTCTTACATTTTCTGGTATATCATCAATATCCTTTTTATTATCAATAGGTATAATTACAGTATCTATACCAGCTCTGTGTGCAGCAAGCACCTTTTCTTTCAAGCCTCCAATTGGAAGGACTCTTCCTCTTAATGTTATTTCACCTGTCATAGCAACCTTTCTGCTTACTGGTACTCCTGATAAAGCTGAAACCATTGCTGTTGCAAGAGTTATTCCTGCTGAAGGTCCATCCTTTGGAGTAGCACCCTCAGGAACATGAATATGAATGTCATTCTTTTCATAAAAATCTTCTGAAATCTTGAGTTCTTTACAAACAGACCTGATATAGCTTATTGCAGCTTTAGCAGACTCTTTCATAACATCTCCTAAATGACCTGTCAATTCTAGTTTTCCATTTCCAGGCATTATGTTTACTTCAATAGATAAGGTTACTCCACCAACAGAAGTCCATGCAAGTCCAGTAGCAATACCTATTTCATCATGCTCATTTGCATAATCAAATCTATATTTCTTTATGCCGAGATACTTGTCCAAATTTGAACGAGTAATTGTTATTGTTCTTCTGTTTTCTGAAACAATTGCCTTAGCAACCTTTCTGCAAATTGCTCCTATCTCTCTTTCAAGATTTCTTACTCCTGCTTCTTTTGTATAGAAGTTAATAACATCTCTTATAGTTTCTTCATCAATCTTTATATTCTTTGAGGTTAAACCATGAAGTTCAATTTGCTTTGGCAACAGATACTTCATTGCAATATTAGCCTTGTCCTCCTCTGTGTAAGATGAAAGTTCAAGAACTTCCATTCTGTCAAGCAAAGGTCTAGGTACAGTATCCAAGCTATTTGCAGTAGTTAAAAACAAAACATTTGACAAGCTGAAAGGCAATTCTAAATAATGATCTCTAAAAGCAAAGTTTTGCTCAGAATCCAGAACCTCTAACATGGCTGAAGCTGGATCTCCTCTAAAATCACTGCTCATCTTGTCTATCTCGTCCAGAAGAATTAATGGATTGTTTGAACCAGCCTGTTTCAATGCAGAAATTATTCTACCTGGCATTGAACCAACATAAGTTCTCCTGTGTCCGCGTATTTCAGACTCATCCTTAACTCCTCCAAGGGATATGCGGACGTAATTTCTATTAAGTGCCTTTGCAATTGATTTTGCAATTGAAGTTTTACCAACACCAGGAGGCCCTACCAAGCATAAAATTGGCCCCTTAAGACTATTTTTTAGCTTCTGTACAGCCAAATACTCAATTATGCGCTCCTTAACCTTTGTAAGCCCATAATGATCCTGTTCTAGCACTTCTTCTGCATAGTTTAAGTCAATTATTTCATCTGTTTTTTTGCTCCAAGGCAAGTCGAAAATCCAATCAATATAGGTTCTTATTACGCTTCCTTCAGCCGAACCTTGTGGAGTTTTCAATAATCTGTCAAGTTCTTTTATGACCTTCTTTTCAACATCCTCTGGGAATCCTGCCTCTGGAATCCTTGCTTTATATTCTTCAACCTCACCGGTAACCCCTTCTTTGTCACCTAATTCAGTCTGGATTGCTTTCATTTGCTCTCTAAGGTAATACTCCTTTTGTACCTTGTCTATTTGCTTTCTTACCTTAGCATTTATATCCTTTTCTATTTCAAGTATCTCTGTTTCCTGATATAGAATCTGTAAAAGCTTTTCTATCCTTCTCAAAGGATGAAATTCCGAAAGAATCTGCTGCTTCTGTTCCAATTTTAAAGGTATATTATTGGCAATAATATCTGATATTTGGCTGATATTGTCTATATCATTAACTGTTAATGCTGTGTCTGGAGAAACCTTACCACTGAGCTTAACATAGCCTTCAAACATTGAAACCAATCTTCTTTTTAGTGCTTCTATCTCATTATTATCAAATTTTTCATCTACTACAGGCTCTAAAACTTCAACAGCAAAGAAAGGTTCCTTCTGAACCACATTTATTATTTCAGCTCTGCTTATTCCCTCAACCAACACACGAATAGTGTCTCCCTGAAGTTTAAGAAGCTGCTTAACCTTTGATATAGTACCGATTGAATAAATATCATCCACATCAGGAGAATCCGAAGAGGCATCCTTTTGAGCAACCAAAAAAATCAACTGATCATTAATCATAGCTTCTTCAAGAGCTTTTATTGATTTTTGCCTTCCAACATCAAAATATAATGTCATGAACGGAAATACTGTCAATCCGCGTAATGGTAACAATGGTAATATTTTTGACATATTTATCCTCTCTATTATATAAATTCTGATTTCTTAAACAGTACTAAACTATTATACACATAATAATAATTGCATAAAACATTATACCCTTGATATTGTTTAAGTTCAACAAAAATGGTATAAATCACAATTTAATTACTTCTAATTAATTACTTCTAAGTACTAACCCTCTTTCCGCATCTACAGTCACAACCGATCCGGTTTTCAAGATTTTAGTAGCATTTTCTGCCCCAACTATAACTGGAATATCCAGTGCCAAGCCTACTGTAGCAGTATGACATGATTGTCCGCCTTCTTCTACTACTATAGCTGCAGCCCTTTTAATAATTGGCAGCATACTATTGTCTGTAAAAGGAACTACAAGTATATTTCCATCACTAAAATTGTCTAATGCTTCTTTTGGTGTGGATGCAACACATATCTCACCTGTAGCCGAAAATTCACCTATTCCAGTACCCTGTACCAATACTTTGCCCACAATATGCACTTTCAATGTATTTGTTGTTCCACTTATTCCTGTTGGCACTCCTGCTGTTATAACTGCTAAGTCTCCATTTTTAACCATTCCAGATTCAAGTGCCTTTTCTATTCCCATATCAAACAACTCATCTGTGGTAGTTGCCATTTTTACTAAAAAAGGAGTTACACCCCATGATAAATTCAGCTGTCTCTGTACCTTCGGATTTACGGTAGTGGCAATAATTGGACATGCAGGACGGAATCTGGCTATCATTCTAGCGGTATGACCTGACTGTGTAACAGTAATTATTGCAGAAGCCTTTAAATCAAGAGCAGTTGTACAGGTAGCATGACTTATAGCATTTGTTACACTTGTACTAATTTCAGTTATTTCAGCATCAAATCTCTTCCAGTAATTCACTGCACTTTCAGCCTTTTCAGCAATTTTTCCCATAACCTCTAATGCCTCAACTGGATGCTTACCTGCAGCTGTCTCTCCTGATAACATAACCCCACTAGTACCATCAAATATGGCATTTGCAACGTCACTTGCCTCTGCACGTGTTGGTCTTGGATTTCTAATCATTGAGTCCAGCATTTGTGTTGCAGTAATAACAGGTTTACCATTTCTAAAACACTTTTGTATAATGTTTTTTTGAACAATGGGAACCTCCTCAACAGGAATTTCAACTCCCAAGTCACCTCTGGCAACCATTATTCCATCAGAAGCCTTAAGAATTTCATCAAAATTAGTAATTCCTTCTCTGTTTTCAATTTTGGAAATAATTAATATATCACTGCCGCCATTTTTTTCAAGTATTTTTCTGATTTCTGCTACGTCAGCTGCTTTCCTTACAAAAGAAGCTGCAATTATATCAAAGTCATTTTCAATTCCAAATTTTATATCCTCAATATCCCTAACGGTTAATGCAGGCAATTTCAATTTTGCTCCCGGAACATTAATGCCTTTGTTATTACCTATAGTTCCACCATTTTGAACAACACAGAAAATGTCTTTATTATTTATTTCCATAACCTTAAGTTCAACCAAGCCATCATCAATTAAAATCTTGCTTCCTATTGAAACATCCTTGTAAAGTTCCTTATAAGAAACAGTACATTGTGTCTCATCACCAATTATATCCTTGTTAACCAAAACAAATTCTGAATTTTCCTTTAGTGTAACCTTTCCATCTTTAAAGCTGCCCGTTCTTATCTCAGGACCTTTAGTATCTAACAATAATGGAATTGGTAATTTTAGTTCATCTCTAATACTTTTAAATAAATCTATTCTTTTTTTATGTTCTTCATGTGAGCCATGTGAAAAATTAATTCTTGCTACATTCATTCCACCTAGCATCAGTTTTCTAAGTATAGCCTCATTATCTGAAGCAGGACCTAACGTACATACGATTTTAGTTTTTCTCATATAACCTCCATAATAATTTCAATTCATTTATATATTTTGATCTATCCATGCATTTTTACAGCGCCATTGCTGTACGAACGCTAACTCCCACCACTTATTCTAAAATGTCTAATTATCAAACCTTTAACTCTATGTTGAACTTTTCAAGTAATAAGTCGCTGCTTATGAAGAGTGCAGCTTTAGCGGTATTTTATAAATAGTTCTTATATTTTAACACAAATATAAATACAAATATAATAACTAAATGTTATCATTTTCAGCTTTATTATACCACCAACAATTTATATTTATTTTATTTTTGCCTATAATTTATAAATAACTTATTTTTAAAAACCCGAGACAATAAAAGTCATATTAACTTTTACCAGCCCCGGGTTACATAAAAATACTATACTATTTTTTGTACTTACACCTTATCTTTGGTTAATCGGAATATATTCTTTTGCCTTTGAAATACTCTTATAGGCTGGTCTGATAATCTTTTGGTTACTGATAACTTCTTCTATTCTATGTGCGCACCAGCCTACAATTCTAGCCACTGCAAACAGAGGTGTAAACAACTCTGCTGGAATTCCTAATGCATCATATACAAAACCTGAATAAAAGTCTACATTAGCACAAATATTCTTTGATGTGCCTTTCTTCTTACAGAATACTTCAGGTCCAATTCTTTCCACAGTTTCATAGAATAAAAATTCCTTTTCTCTGCCCTTTTCAATAGCAAGCTGATGTGCTTTTTCCTTTAATAAGGTTGTTCTAGGGTCTGACAGAGTATATACCGCGTGACCTAGACCATATATTAGTCCAGCTTTATCAAAAGCTTGTTTATCCATAATTTTTGTTAAATAATTACGTATTTCTTCTTCATCATTCCAATCAGAAACATTTTCTTTTATATTTTGCAGCATATTCATAGCCTTAATATTAGCTCCACCATGCTTTGGTCCCTTTAATGAACCAACAGCAGCAGCAATAGCTGAATAAGTGTCTGTTTCAGTAGATGATACTACTCTTGCTGCAAACGTTGAATTGTTTCCGCCACCATGCTCTGCATGAAGTACTAATGCTAAATCGAGAATTTCAGCTTCTGTTTTTGTATATTTATTGTCAGGTCTTATTAAGTGCAAAATATTTTCTGCAGTTGACAAATCAGGTCTTGGGTTATGTATATATAGGCTCTTTCCACCATAATAGTGAGATTTTGCTTGATATCCATATGCAACCATTGTTGGAAACTTAGCTATTAACTCAATGCTTTGTCTTAATAAGTTCTTTGCATCAACACTATCTGGATTTTCATCATAGGAATATAGCACCAATACGCTTCGTGCAAGCTTGTTCATTATATCAGAACTTGGTGCTTTAAGAATCATATCCTCTGTAAATCCTTCTGGCAAATTTCTTAATTCACTTAGCACTTCAACAAACTCATCTAATTGAACTTTACTGGGTAATTCACCAAATAAAAGCAAATAGCAAACCTCTTCAAATCCAAACCTACTCTCCTGTTGAAAGCCTTTAACCAAATCAACAACATCTATACCTCTATAAATAAGACGACCCTCGTCCTCTTTTCTTTCACCTTCATAAAGTACATATCCATGAACCTCTCCAATTTCTGTGAGTCCCACTAATACTCCTGAACCGTCACTATTTCTCAATCCTTTTTTTACATTGTATCTTACAAATTGCTCAAGATTGATATAGTTTATCTTTTTAATATCATCTATCTTCTTATCTACATAATTATTAATCTTTTCATTCATATGTATTTCCCATGTCATCATTTCTAATCAATTAAAATATAACCAAATGACATGGTCTGACACCTCCAAAAAATTTTTCTTCTTTTCAATTTTTTTGCCATAAGTTTATCAAGCCTTGTATACTATCAGCAATATAAACATATCCCCAATGTTATAATGATAGTATGCTTTATAAATAATATGACTAATGTCTGTTCAAAAATCACTTCAAAAATCACTTATATGTGAATTAATAGACTTAAATAAATTCAAAAAAATATCTCTAGCCACTTCAATTCTATATTATATAAGCCAATAATGCAAGTTTAATTATTAAAAATTTCACAAACTTATGAAAATATAATTACATTCAGCCTTTTACAAATGAAATAACAAAATCAGTATTCATTTATGATTAAAGTTGGTCAGCAAACTCTAAGTTTTAAGTTCATTACTTTAAACTGCTTAAATAGTACGGACGTAGCAATATATATCTATTGCTTGCTCACGAAATTGACGCTGAAATAATTGCGGCGAAGAACAAGCACCTCCGCCGACCGTATTACACAAAGGCGTCCTGTCTCAGGTTAATACTCACAGCTACTTTACTTCCGCTGTGTCGGCTACAATACTTGTTTTTCACCTACTATTTCTAGCATCAATTTCTAACCGTTCTTCGCAATTAGATATATATTACACTCGCACTATTTATTGCAATATAACATCTCTATACAGAAAATGTGTTTTAACAGCCCATCCATCAAAAAGCACATCGTTTAAGTAAATACCACCTTCATCGGTAAATTAACATTTGCATTTTTGATATATAAAAAACAGGCAATCTTAAGTTAAAATTGTCTGTTTTTACTGATTGTCTATTATGTTATATTCTAGCCTCTTACTTTCCACAGCATTTCTTATATTTCTTCCCGCTCCCGCAAGGACATGGATCATTTCTACCAACCCTATTGCTAACTGCCATTTTGGATACTCTGTATTCTTTCGTAATAGCCTTTCTTTTTTCCTCTGATAGAATGTTTTCCCACTCAGGTAAATTGTAAAGCCAATCAGCTTTTGCATCTAGCATATTAAAGTACAACTTCTCATAATCTATTTCAATAGATATCTCTGTTGTCTCCTCTAGAGACTCTAAATCAAGTTCTTCTACCAAGCTGGTATTCATTCCATCTAAAAATCCTGTAAAAGTAACTGTATCCATATTAAAAGAACTGGCAAGTTCTGAAAGTGTTCCTTTCAATGTTTTGCGATTGTTAGCTAGTATATCCGCATAATTGTCTTTTTCTTTTAAAAAGTATTCCTTCCAGAAAGCTTCGTTTTCCTGTGGAGTTCTATCTTGTTCGGCTATTTCGCTCCACTTTTCATATAGTGTCATAACAAATACTCCTTTTCCTTTTCTTTTAAAATCCTTAGCTATTATACCATAAACATCTTTATCATTCACTATTTATTTTATTATTAAATTTAAGCTAAATTTAATTTTTAATTAATCTTCACTGAAATTCATGTATATTTTATGTAAATTTTCGCTATTAATACATATCATTGGTATTTATAGTTAATTATATTTGATTGAATCAGTTAGTCAATGTTTTAATAAGCTTATTCATACATTTTTAGGGACAACAAATCGTTTGTATTAACCCTTATGGATTAATATGCATATATTGCAATATAAGATTGATTAATATGGTGGTGAAAAAATGATTAATGATAGCTTTTACTGTCCCGATGAAACAATTAATCCACGACAAATGCCAGGTGTTTCCAATATTAGAGTATTTCATGCTGCTCCAGGCGCGCCTGAAGTAGATATCTATGCCAATGGAAAAAAAGTTGCCAACAGGTTAGCCTTTGGTCAATTTACAGATTATGTTTCAGTAAGTGCTGGTATGTATATTATTGAAGCATTTCCTGTTGGATTAAAGGATTCTCCTATTTTAAGTATTCGCCTCCCAATAGCAGAGAAAAAAGTATATACTTTATCCGTTATAGGCATATTGCCAAATATTGGAATACTCCCCGTGGAAGATGTATATCAACCACTCTTTAGAAACAGAGTTAATATTCGTTTTGTCAACTTGTCACCTAATGCTCCAGCATTAAATCTTGCACTTAGATATGGACAAAACATATTTACTGACATCCATTACACAGAAGGAAGTCAATATACAACCATTTTGCCAGGCATTTATAATTTAGTAGTAAAACCTACCACAGTTAATACTGTTGTTGTAAATTTGCCTAATGTGCGCTTACTGCCTAACAGGAACCTAACATTCTATGTAGTTGGAATGTACGGTCAACAACCATCCTCACTTGAGGTTTATATTCCAATGGATGGTACAACTTATTTGAGAGACTAATCTCACCACTTACTGCATATAAATAGCCGAAACATACAGCGACAAATGTACATTTCGGCTATTCTTATATGGCATATGAACACGAAAATAAACTTTGTAAAACATACTATATTTTCGGTTAGTTCAAACATTGTCCTTTTACAGTAAATATATATTATTATTTAAACATTCTTCAAACATTTCATCGCTCCATACTGAAGCTTGAACTTCACCTATGTGAGCTTTTCTTAAGAAGAACATACATATTCTTGATTGACCTATTCCGCCACCTATTGTATAAGGAAGTTCCTTATTAATAATATCCTTGTGGAATTTGAATTTCTTCCTGTCTTCACACTCAGCCTTTTTAAGCTGTTCAACAAGTGAATCCTCATCTACTCTAATACCCATTGAGGATACTTCAAATGCTATATCAAGTACTGGATAATAGAAAACGATATCACCATTCAATGACCAATCGTCATAGTCAGGTGCTCTTCCATCGTGTTTAATTCCAGAATTCAGTAAATCACCAATTTTCATGATAAATATAGCTTTCTTTTCTCTGGCCAAAGCATTTTCTCTTTCTTTTGGAGTTAACGTAGGATACATATCTTCTAATTCCTGAGTTGTAATGAAGAATATATCCTCTGGTAAAATGCGTTCTAATTCAGGATATAGGCTTGCTAAATAGTCCTCAGTTCTTTTGAAAACAGAATAAATCTTTTTTACGATATTCTTTAATGTTTCTTCTGTTCTTTCACTTTTTTGAATAATTCTTTCCCAATCCCATTGATCTACATACACTGAATGCAAGTTATCCAAATCTTCATCTCTTCTGATAGCATTCATATCTGTATATAGGCCTTCACCTGATTCAAAACCATAACGCTTAAGAGCCATTCTCTTCCATTTTGCAAGTGAATGCACAATCTCAACTGTATCTCCGCCAACACCCTTTACATCAAAAGAAACAGGTCTCTCTACTCCATTAAGATTGTCGTTTAATCCAGTTTCAGGCTTAACAAATAACGGTGCTGAAACTCTAGTTAAGTTCAGTTCTTTAGCAAGTTCATTTTCAAAGAAATCCTTAGTCTGCTTTATAGCCACTTCTGTCATTCGGATATTAAGACTAGATTTATATCCATCTGGTTTTATAAGGTTTTTCATGGTTTACCTCCCCACTTATTTTCGAATATTACATTAAGTTTTTACAATTTTTTATAATTATTAATTATCAGTCATTGTATCACAAATATAATGAAATGCACTATAGAAATCAAAAAAAAATTGATTTTTATAGTGCATTTTATTTTAAATTAAGTTTACTTTATATATAAGTATCGTAACTATACATTTTAAATCATATATGTGAACGTATTTTACATTGCATCAAAAGTTTTCTTTACTTCAAGCAGGAATTGCTCTGTATTTACTGTTTTTATATCTTTTAACTCTGAAAGCATAGCAAGGTCTTTTGTCATTATGCCACTTTCTATTGTTTGAATTGATGCCTTGTCCATCTTGTCTGCATATTCAACAAGTTCTTTAATTCCGTCAAGTTCGCCTCTCTTACGAAGTGCTCCTGTCCAAGCAAACAATGTTGCCATAGAGTTTGTAGATGTCTCTTTTCCTTCTAAGTGCTGATAGTAATGTCTTTGAACAGTTCCATGAGCTGCTTCATATTCATAATATCCTTCAGGTGAAACTAAAACTGATGTCATCATAGCTAAGCTTCCAAAAGCAGTTGCTACCATATCGGACATAACATCACCATCATAGTTCTTACATGCCCAAATAAAGCCACCTTCAGATCTAACAACACGTGCAACAGCATCATCAATTAATGTATAGAAATACTCAATTCCAGCTTCTTTAAACTTAGCATCATATTCCTTGTCATATATCTCTTGGAAAATGTCTTTAAATCTGTGGTCATACTGCTTAGAAATAGTATCCTTTGTTGCAAACCATACGTCTTGCTTTTGATCTAATGCATAGTTAAAGCAGGATCTTGCAAAGCTTTCTATAGATTTGTCTATATTGTGTTGTCCTTGTATTATTCCAGGGCCTTTAAAATCGAATATTGTTTGGCGAGTTTCTTCGCCCTTTTCGTTTGTAAATACTAATTCAGCCTTACCTGCCTCTGGTACACGGTATTCAACATTTTTATAAACATCTCCATATGCATGTCTGGCAATAGTTATTGGCTTTACCCAAGACTTAACAAACGGTTTAATGCTGTCCACAAGTATTGGAGCACGGAAAACAGTACCATCTAATATTGCTCTTATAGTTCCATTTGGACTCTTCCACATCTGAGTAAGATTATATTCCTTAACTCTCTCAGCATTAGGAGTAATAGTAGCACATTTTACAGCTACTCCATATTTTTTTGTTGCCATTGCAGAATCAATTGTAACCTGGTCACCAGTCTTTTCTCTGTATTCTAGACCTAAGTCATAGTATTCAGATTTTAAGTCGATATAAGGTAGAATTAAAATATCCTTTATCATCTTCCAGATTATTCTGGTCATTTCGTCTCCATCCATCTCAACAAGTGGAGTTTTCATAATAATCTTTGCCATAAACATACTCCTTTATAATAGAATTGATTTTATTTTTTGATATAATTTTAACATACTTAATATTAGCATATCATTACAGGGTATGTAAACTTGATTTTTGTAAATATTTAAAGATATGTAACAAAACAAGAAATAATATAATCAACAATAATCTGCTTAAATAGTACGGACGTAGCAATATATATCTATTGTTCGCTCCCGAAATTGACGCTGAAATAATTAGTGAAGAACAAGCATTTCCACCGAACGTATAACCAAGGCATTCTATCTCGAGTTAATACTCACAGCTACTGACTTCTGCTGTGTCGGCTACAATACTTGTTCTTCACCTATCTTTTCTAGCATCAAATTCTAACCGAACTTCGCAAATAGATATATATTACACTCGCCTACTATTTCTTGTAAAAAGAGCGGTATACAGTAAATTTTTTTCAGCAGTCGTATTATTTCTTCAATTTAACTAATACTTTATAAAGATTTAACAATACCAACTAACATTATACTATATTGTATATTTCCTCAATTCTGTCTTATACATATCCAACAAATCTTCAAGCATTTGAATATTCTGAACCAAGTCCTTAATTTTATCAGAATATTCTGATACATTAGAACTCATTTCCTCTGATGATGCCGAATTCTCTTCTGCGATAGCAGCCAGCGAATGCATATTTTCATTAATGCTTGATAATTTCTGTGTTTCACTAGATAGCTGTGCAACCAAATTAGCAATTAAATTGGCAACCACTACAATCTGCTGTGTAGAATTCCTATTACCGTTTAATACATCCGCAAGAGTTTTGCTGCTCTCTTCTAATTGTGCGAATTGTTCATTTATCTTTTCAACAAATCCAGAAACTTGCCCAGTAAACATCATTAAGCTGTCGTTAATTACATTTACTGAGGTTCTTGAGCTTTCTGCCAGATTTCTGATTTCATCTGCTACAACAGCAAAGCCCTTTCCTGCTTCACCTGCTCTTGCAGCCTCAATGGCAGCATTAAGAGCCAGCAAATTAGTTTGATCAGCCACATCAGCAACAGTATTTACTATATCCAATATCTCATTGACCTGTTTTGATAACTGCACACCATCATTATTTACTTGTTCAAAATTATTTCTTACATTTAAAAGCATACTTGCTACTTTTTCGGTTTGATTAAAAGAGCTTTCAAGCTTATTTACTGCTTCTTCAAGATTGCCTTTACCATCAGTCTGTTCAGAGGTAATTCTGTTAATTTCCTCAATATTTGAGTTTAAAATATAAACAGATTTTTCTGTTTCTTCAGCCTGATGAACTGCACCATTAGCAACCTCATACACTAAGCTGGATATACCATCAGAAACAAACTCCATTTTAGAGGCAATTTCTGAAAATGAAGATGTAAACGAATACATGTCATCACTTCCGCCCTTAAGGAAAAGGAAGTCCTTTGTCATTGTTTCTTTAAGTATATTCATTCTATCTGCAAATTTCTCTACTTCGTCTCCACTTTGCACAAGAATTTTTTCAGAAAAATCAAGATTTATAAGATTGTCCAGTTCTTTATTTAGATAACGTATAGGCTGCTGAGATATTTTAGATGCCGCTAAAATCAGCAGGAAAATTAATATACAGCTGATTCCATATTTTAGTATTCCTTGTCCGGGAAATACAATTGCTAAGGCTGCTGTTGAAATAATTGCTGGAAGCACACTGGTTTTTAATGGAATGGACTTCAAAAAACCTAGAGATAGCACCTTGCTAAGTATAAATTTCTTAGGCTTTTTACTTTCTTTTTCAAATTTTATTTTAACACGTAAAAATTTATTCTCTCCATCGGTACCTCTTTCAATTTCATCATATGTTAGCTTTTCATTAAAAAATGTTGCACTGCCCTCTAGCAACCCAAGAAAATAATCATACATTCCGCGTCTTGAAGAATATCTCATTTCAATTTCATTTGTAGATAATTCTTTTGCTATCAACCTTGGAGGCTTTGCGCCAGGAATCATTTTAGTTAACTGAGTATGCACATGATCCATCATCATCAAAAAGCCTTTAAGACTTGCTCTTTCAAAAAATGAAGGAAACCATTTTGAAAAAGATACTATGTTACTTCGTCCAACTTCTCTCCATACCTCTTCTATAGGCTTTCCAATCAGTTTTGCAGCAGAATTCATCACAGCAAAAATTGATTCATCTTCGATATTTTCTTTTGGATTAATAATCCTGCCTTCTGGCCAAGAATTACTAGCCAACGCTTTAGCAACAATATCTTCTCCATATAGTGCTTCCAAGCTTTTTAACCAATTTGTAACTACTGTTCCTTTCATTTCCATTCTCCTTTAATGTGTAATTTTACCACTGGCTCAATTACTAAAAATTACATAACATAAATAGTATTTAAATATAGTATACTCTTTTTATCGACACAATTCTTTCTTTTTTAAAAAATAGCATAAAATTACCATAGCAAGTTAGTCCATATAAAAATAATATACCCATAAAATGCGGTGCTAAACTCATTAACTAATATAATAATATAAAAATATATTATATATTCAATACCAATTTGACATTAAACTAAATAAAATGCTAGCATCGACTAGTTTACGCACTTTAATTCCATGCTTCACCATATATTATAACTGTTACCAGAATAAAAAATCAAAATTTTATAAAAAAAAAACCACTGCTAATTCATACTTACTGTGTTGTTTAGCAGCAGCTTAATATAATATTAAATATATAATTTTTAACATATCAACTTATCAACTTATACTTTACATATATGCCTCAAGCCTATGGATTTTCCCATCGTCAATAAGTTCTATTGTATCAGAATTAACTGTCCTTTCATCTATTTTTATCTGTTTTACTCCAGTATTTTTGTTGCTATTATTAATTATCTTAATTTCATATACAGAACCACCAAAAACATATTTCACTGAATATTCCTTAATCATCTTTGGAATACAAGGTGCAAGCTTCAAAAACTTACCTTGTTTTTTAATTCCCAAAATATGCTCCATACCAATTCTGTACATCCATCCTGCCGCACCTGTATACCATGTCCAGCCTCCTCTGCCTTCATTCGGAGGGACTGCGTAAACATCAGCAGCCATTACATAAGGCTCTACCTTATAAGTTATGCACTCCATATCTGTTCTAGCATGGTTTATAGGATTTATCATACTAAAAAGTTCCCATGCTTTTTCTCCGTTTCCAAGCTGTGTATAAGCATATATAACCCAAGTAGCCGCATGAGAATACTGACCTCCATTCTCTCTAACCCCTGGAAGATATCCTTTAATGTAACCTGGATTCAACTCACTGTCATAAAAAGGCGGTGTCAGCAGCTTGATTAAGCCATTTTTTCTGTCGATAAGATACTTTTCAAGAGCGCTCATAGCCTCCTCAACTCTACTAGGCTTAGCAGCAGCCGATATTGCTGCCCAAGATTGAGAAAGAGAATCAATCTTTCCTTCATCATTTTGTATTGAGCCTAAAGGTGTTCCATCATCAAAGTAAGCCCTCCTGTACCAACTGCCATCCCATGCTTCCTTTTCAATTGCCTCAATTATTTTGGTCGCATGATCTCTGTACTTATTTGCCCGTTCTAAATCTCCCATATGTGTGCAAATAGGTATCATTTTATGAAGAACACAATATAGGAACCAACCAAGCCAAACACTTTCGCCCTTTCCATGTGCACCAATCAGGTTCATACCGTCATTCCAGTCTCCACCACCCATTAGTGGTATTCCATGAACTCCAAATTTAAGGCTCTTATCTATTGCCCTAATACAATGTTCGTAAACTGTTCCCTTTGTCTCAGATACTGTAGCCACTTCATATCTTTCGTGTTCATTATCTCCTAAAAGTTCAGACTGTATATAGTTCTCGCTAATATTCAATATTTTATAGTCTCCTGTAGAATATATATAATCACAGGTTACATAAGGCAGCCACAATAAATCATCAGAATATCTGGTTCTAATTCCATTGTTCTTCTGCTCATGCCACCAATGCTGTACATCTCCTTCTAAAAATTGATGCCGGCAATGCAGTAATATCTGCTTTTTGGTGATTTCAGGCATAGTGTAAACAACTGACATAACATCCTGCAGCTGATCACGGAATCCAAATGCTCCTCCTGCCTGATAGAAACCAGTTCTGGCAAATACTCTAGAAGACAGAACTTGATATTGAAGCCATCCATTAAGCAAAATATTCATAGCAGAGTCGGAAGTATTTACTTGAATTTGTTTTAGTTTTTTATACCAGCTTTCTTTTACTCTATTGAATTCTTCATTAGCATAATTTTTATCTTTGAATTTTTCTATTAGTGCATGAGTTTTTTCAGCTTCCTCCTGCCCAAATAAAAATACCACTTGCTTACTCTCATAAGGCAAAATGTCAACTGTAGTCTTAATAGCAGCACATGCATCAAAGCCTGATCCTACCTTGCCATTTAAAGAAGTTCTCATCCCTACGGGATCAGAAAAGTCCATATTATTTCCTATAAACTCAATCCTTTGCCCCGTATAGGTCACATTCTCTTCTGAGCAGGACAAAAATGCCCTTAACCCTCTAAAATCATCACTGTAGACATTCTCCATATATAAAGCTTTAAGTTCCTGATCATAGCTTGTAATAATATATGGTGACGTTTTACTAACTTCAACACCTAATACAGGTCTAAAATAATAAGCTACATCAATATTTAATTCTTTATTACTAATATTTTTAAGATTTACAATACTTAGCTTAATAGGAGAATCTACGGCAGCAAACTGCAATAATTCTTGCTCAAGGCCATGACTTTTGTGCAAAAAGCTGGTATATCCAAAACCATGTCTTATAACGTATGGTTCACTTTCTCTGACAGGCAATGGTGTACAGTTCCATATAGCATCAGTATTTTTGCTGTGCAAATAGATTATTTCTGATGGTGTATCTGAAACTGGGTCATTTGCCCATGAAGTCAGCTTGTTTTGGCTGCTGTTTTGATGCCAAGTATATCCCCCTCCCGATTCAGTACAAATAAAGCCGAATTTATCATTTGAAATTATATTTACCCATGGTGCCGGTGTAGTTACCCCTGCTCTTAAGCATATTACGTATTCATTTCCATCATTAGTAAAACCGCCTATTCCATTAAAAAACTTTAAATTCTCAGCAATGTTAGAGATATATTCATCTTCAATAGCTTCCTCATAATCTTTTTCTACCTTTGTAATCTCTGCTTGATCCTGATTATTTTCTCTCGGTTGAGACACAGTTCTATTTGTTTCTGTAGTTTTTATAGCCTCTTCTGATTTTGCTAAGTTTCCAAATATGTCTCTATTGGAAAGCCTATTAGAAACATCATCGTGCTTTCTAGCAGAAACTAATTCTGGGATATCCTCTAACCTTACATTTGAGTCTTCATCTTCATCAAGAAAATCAAAAATACCTTTATCTGCATCTATTATTATCTTTGCACATGTAAACAACAGGCACCTCTGTTCAGAACTCATTTGCTGAGCTTTTCTAATGAAAATGCCTCCCTTTCTGTCAATATGCTCATAAGAGCGCCCAGATACAGCCATATCCTTAACCATTTCAAATATTGGCTGATTATAGGTTTCTTCTTCTGTAACCAAAACCACCAAGTCAAAAGTTAATCCCTTTAGTCTAAAATAATCATGCAGCTTTAAAGCCCATTGAACTTCTTCAAAGCTATCTCTGTCTGCAATTGTGACTAATATTATGGGTACGTCCCCTGATATACCAAAAGGCCATAGTTCACTTTGGCTTAGAGTATTATTTATAATGTATTGAGCACTTTCTATTCTATCCAATCCATATAGAATCCTTGGGAGCAATTTTAAATATGCTCTTTCATCTCTGGCATTTACATTTAGAAAGCCTGCTTCAACAATACTTCTGGTCCATGCCATTTCAGTAACTCTTTCTGCTGAAGAAGTATCACAGTATTTTTCCAGCATTTCAATTGCATTCTTTCTGGTGTCACATGTACCAATGCAGAAATTAACCACCTCACTTTCTCCAGGTTCAATACAAACTCGTATTCTCAAGCTGAAAATAGGGTCTAATACAGCTCCAACTGAATTTGATAAAGGCTGATCTGGTTCCATGGCATTAGGACAAGCAAGACTTCTATTTCTGCCAATGAAATTCATACGATTAGTCTCATATTCCACTTTTCCTTGAATATTTCCGTCTGTTGATACAGTATGATATCCCCAAACTGTTTGCTTTACGTCATCCCTCTTTCTCCTCATTGCTAAAAGTCCATTATGCTGTTCTATATATTCTGTTTTTACAAACAGCTTGCTAAATGCAGGATGGGCTGAATCTGCTTCAGGCTGCGACAGCACAATTTCCATATAGCTTGTGAGTTCAACAACCCTTTTAGAAGTACTATGGTTAAAAATAGTTACTTTTCTTATTTCTGCATTATCCTCAGTACTTATGAGAATCTCAGTATTTGTTTCAATATTACCTTCTCTTCGAATATATTCTGCTTTGTGAGGTGCAAATATAACTTTGTATGCCTCTGGCTCAGTATTTACAGGGCTATAGGTAGTAGACCAGTACTCATTTGAATTTACATTTCTTATATATATAAAAGCCCCGCTGCTTTGCATATAGTCATTAATCCATCTGTATACTGCCATTGAATTGCATTTGCCGTACCCTGAACCCTTGTCGGTCAGCACCAAATTGTAGTTACCATTTGTAAGAAGGTGCATTTTAGGAATAGGTGATGTATTATTATAGCTTCGAATAACTATTTCTTCATCTTCTGCCTTTTTCCGCACATCATACTTAGGCTTATCTTTACAATCCTTAGATATATATACACTTGCAGGATATTTTTCTTGTATTAATGCATCAACAGCCTTTATCTCAGGTATTGCATGAAATCTTCTTTGCATTATGTTGTCTTTGAAAAAGTTAACAAATGCAAGCATACTCATGCCTTGATGGTGAACCATATAGCTTTTTACAATAGCACATTTTTGATCCATCTTTAGCCTAGAATCTGTGAAATCCACAGCCTCATATAATCCAAACTGTCCCTCAGCACCTAAATTCCTAAGTCTTTCAATATTATTGGCGCACTGCTCTGGCTCTATATCTATTGCCATAATTGTAGCATATGGTGCTATTACTAAATCGTTTATCAAGCCCCTTTTAAGCCCAAGACTTGGTACTCCAAATGCTCTGTATTGATAATTCAATGCTATATCAAATGCATAAAAAGAAGATTCAGAAATACCCCAAGGAATATTTTTGCTTAATCCATAATTAATTTGTGCCTTGACAACAGATTTATAGGTTCTTTCAATTAAAGTATTGGAATAACACTTTATAAGCAATCTAGGCATAAGGTATTCAAACATAGTACCTGTCCAAGAAACAAGGCCGGCACCCCCTCCAATACTTACTAACTTCCTTCCAAGCTTGAACCAATGCTGCTTGGAAACCTCACCTCTTGCTATTGCAATAAGGCTTGTCTGTCTTGCTTCAGATGCAAACAAATCATAATAGGATTTTATTTGATGTCCTTCATCAACATTAAAGCCTATTGAAAACAGATCTCTGTTCTCATCAAACAAGCATTTGAACTTCATATTATCAATAAGAGTCTGAATTCTATTTATAAGCGTATCTATCTGAACACTTTTTTCAGTAATTTCATCTATACTGCTAAATATTTTGTCATTGTATTTTTCAAGTAAAGTATGGTACATATTAACCTGATACACCAGTTTTTTAGTAAAATAGCCTAGTTTATTTCTGTCTATAAGAGCATTTAATGCAGTTGATATTTCTGAAAAAAGCACCTCATATCTGTTTTTTATGCTTTGAACAGCCTCATCATTTTCAATACTCGTATCTAGCTTTTTAACGGCTTCTGCCCTGACATTAACAGTTTTAACATTCACACTTGTGTCTGAGCTGTAGGTGTTTTGAGCAATATTTTTAAGCCTTACCATGTCAAAATAAGGCTTCTCTTTGTCAATTTCCAAATTGCAAAGTTCTAATAAGTCAAAAATACCTTCAATTACTGCCTCGTCATATATAGGCTTATTTCTATATTCCTTTAAGCCTTCATTCAAGACCATTAAATAGCCCACGAAGTTTCCGCTGTCAACAGTTGAAACAAATTTTGGACGAAGTATATCAAGGGTTACTGTATTATACCAATTGAAAAGATGTCCATTCCACTTTTCTAGTTTTTCTATAGTTGTAATTGTATTCTCAATTCTATCTAGCAAATCCACAGTGTTTATATATCCCATATCTCTAGCAGCCAGATTTGACACCAGTAATAACCCTATATTAGTTGGAGAGGTTCTATGGGCCGCTCCTTTATATGGTTCCTCCTGATAATTATCAGCAGGAAGATAATTATCACTAATTCCTGCAAATTCATCAAAATAAAACCAAGTTTTTCTTGATAAAAGTCTAAAATCCTTTATAGTTTCATTGCTTAAAGCATTATTACTATTACATATAGGTTTGCTAATGAAGTATGCAATATATGGTCCTAGAAGCCATAAAATATAAAAGGCCACACCCAAGCAAATATAATCCCTTGCTAAGAATAGACAAACAACCAAAACTGCTGCTCCAAAAACAGGCGAAAACCACATTCTTCTGTAATAGCTGCTTAAATCATTTTTTAGCGCCAATTCCATATCTGCTGCAGTAATCCATTCAAGCAGATTTTTCTTAGAAATCAACACCCTATAAAGAGTTTTAACAATAGCATTAGTCATTAAATATGCCTGATATGGTGCAAATGCCAAAAGCAAACCAATTTGCACCAATATACCGCTGAAGCCTGTCAAAACAATAGTTTTTCGTTTCGTAATGTAAACTTTGTAGTTACATCCTAATATTGTGTGCACAAAATATCCCACAACAGGTGAGCATAGCGCAACAATATCCAGCCAAATCCACGCATTAATACTATTTCTAAGCAGAGTCAAACTCAAGAATAATACAATTATTAATGTTGGATAAAGCAGACTTCTCCTAAGATTATCAAACATTTTCCATCTAGATAGTTTTGTAACTGGTGTTTTACCAAATATCCAATGTAATAGCTGCCAATCTCCTCTTGTCCAGCGGTGCAGTCTCATCATAAAGGAGTTATACTTAGAAGGATATCCGTCTATCAGTTCAATGTCTGTAACAAGTCCTGTCCTTAAATAACTACCCTCCAGCAGGTCATGGCTAAGAATAGTATTTTCAGGAATTATATTATCCAAAGCCTTTTGAAAAATATCAAGCTCATATATACCCTTTCCAGTAAAAATACCTTCTCCAAAGGTGTCTTGATAAACATCGGAAACAGTGGTGGTGTATGGATCTATTCCACCTTGTCCAGCAAACACCTTAGTGAAATATGATACATTGGCACTTTCAATATTTACATCAACTCTAGGCTGAAGTATTCCATAACCATCTGTAACAATACCTTTCTCTTCATTAAAAACAGCTCTGTTTAAAGGATGTGCTATTGTCCCCACCAGCTGTGCTGCTGATTCAAGAGGTAATTGGGTATCTGCATCTAGTGTAATAACATATTTAATATACGGCAATTCATCTATATCGACACTGTTAAATATATAGCTTGTATTTTTGTCTCCACGAAGCAATCTATTAAATTCAATAATTGCTCCTCTTTTTCGTTCCCATCCAAGCCATTTATTCTGTTGCTTATTAAATTGTCTAGCACGACAGAATAAAAAGAAAATATCATTTCCTTCAGTTGAATATTTTTTATTTAGTTCTCGTATTCTTTTTAAAGCTGCATCAACTATAGCCTTGTCCTCTGATGAGGTTTCTTCGTTGCCGTCCTTAAAATCTCCAACTAGTGAGAAATAAATATTATCGCTTTTATTTGCTAAATAGAAAACCTCAAGATTATCAATTAAGTCAAGAGTCCTTTTAACATTAGGAACAAGAGTTGGAACTATTACCATTGTAGCCAGTTCCTGAGGTATTCCTTTCTTTAACTCTAGCTTAGGCAGCCTTGCAGGTTTTATAAAATTCCCCAAGCAGTTATTAATTATGGATATAACTATTTCACTAGCAGGAATCAATCCAAATATTCCCAGAATAACAGCAAATATATCTTCTACTTTTGTCTCTCTATTAAGGCTATATATCAACGGAATAAGAACAACTGCTATAGTAAATAAGATAATTGCTGATATATATAAATTTACAGAATGTTTTTCATTCAACTTTTTATATCTAACTGCATTCTTTGATTTTGAATTCAAGCTTTCAAACAGAGCCTTTTGCCCTTTCCCAATAAGATAATATCCTATATGGTCAGCTGATGTCTCTTGACTTCCCGTATTAACTGCATCTTCAGCAAGTTCATAGCATAGTCTTGCAACATGAATCTCTGTAGTTTTAAATTTATCAGCTAACTTTGTAATAATATTTCTATATTGATTTCTCGAATTAAAATCCATTTTAGAATATATATTGCAAGGATCTTGCTTTAATATTCTCTCTACCTCACTTAATTCCTCAAAAAGCGCAGTGCTGTCAAAGCCCGATAGGCTACGCAAACTATTTATTACATTTCCAATAGACACCTGAGTTACTGCCTGATTTAAATGGTCAATTGAAATTAAATTATCTGTAGTGGTGCTCTTCTGTGCAAGAATGCCATCTATACATTGTATCATCCAAAGAGTTTTTGAACCCTTTTTTCTTAATTTTTTAATAAGATATTCCACAAATGCAGGTGTTATATCATCTAACTCTTCTATCATTGAATAAAAATTTTCACAGGTATCATTTGACGGGTTATTGTCGTTAACAATTTCAAGTGTCTGCTCTGCCTTATGCCAATCTTGATGAGTTGAATTCATTTTCTCACATACAACCCACAGCTTTTCAATTAAAGCTGCTTTAACCATCAGAGTCAGCATCCATAGTTCCTCAATTGTTAAAAAATTATATCTCTGATAAGCAGTTATAAAGTCTTTTATGACCTTTTCGTTAGCATTTCCGTCAATATGAGACACAATCTCAATAGCTATTGTATATATTCTAGGAAAACCTGAATATATTCCTTCAGTTATTACTGGCAGTGCCTTTTTTAAGTCACATAATTCTCTGACAATAATGCTTTTTTGTTCCTCGATTATATAGAAATTGTCAAGCAGCCACTCTGCTGCCGGCGGTATAGGAAATCCTGCTGAAGCATCTTCATTAAACCTTTTGTAGGTTAAGGAAATGTACTGAAACTTTGACTCAATTCTTCTAGTTATTCTTTTCATTGCATATTTGCGTTTTGATGTCTCCTGAACCTTTGCAAGACTCTCCGCATGTTTCTCTAGTTCATCCGCAGACAAAACAATATCCTCAATCTGAAACTGAAACCTATTAAGATTTTTAACCCATATTAAAATAACAGAAATTAATGCCACAGCCAAAAATATTATTAAAAAGATATATATATTCATATGTATTCACCATTTTTATCAAATTTTTTTCAAACAAAAAGTACTAAATAACAATAAATAGCTTGCCCAATTTATTGAAAGTTTAGTACTTTTTATTTGATATTTTTTATTTATTATTTACTTATGGTAAATTACATAGTATTGAATATATACACTGAACTTATATTCTTACTCTCCACCCCTCAAAATTCTCTGTGCTCTCTCAACCTCATCAGCTGTAGGTTCTCTAACACCCTCTAAGGGATATTCTGCGTTGAGATTTTCCCATTTTACTTTACCCATTGAGTGATAAGGCAGTACCTCAATCTTCTCAATATTTTTAAAATTCTTTAAGTAATCATGTGCTGCTAATAAATCCTCTTCATCATCTGTATACCCTGGTACCAAAACATATCTAATCCAAACAGGCTTGTTAATATCACACAAATACTCCGTAAAGCGTTTAATTTTTTCATTATCAACACCTGTTAGATCCCTATGCTTCAATTCATCCGCATGCTTTAAATCAAGCAGTACAAGGTCAGTGTACTCCATTACTTCCTTGACATCCTCAACATTTACATATCCAGAAGTGTCCACTGCTGTATGAATTCCTTCTTCTTTGCACTTTTTGAAAAGTTCTAAAATAAACTGAGGCTGAATTAGAGCCTCTCCACCACTAACAGTTATACCGCCTTTTGAGGAATCTATGAAATTCCTGTATTTCCGAACTTCAGTCATAACCTCCTCGGCAGTATATAGCTGTGCGCCTTCAGCACTCCAGGTATCTCTGTTATGACAGTACTTACATTTTAACGGACAGCCTTTCATAAATACTACAAACCGAATTCCAGGACCATCTACTGTTCCAAATGTTTCAAAGGAGTGAACCTTGCCTTTAGTTTCCAAATTTTACCCTCCATGCAGTGCAAAATATTATTTCTCTTTTAGCTTTTCCATTATAAATTTATCAGCAAATTCTTTACTAAACGGCAATTCTATACGAGTACTCCCTGATACTAATATAGTTTGCATATCCCCGTCCTTCTGTTCTGTAACAATTTTAACATCCTTTGTACTGATGGTATACTGTTTACCTTGTAAATCAAGCGTTGCCGTCCCATTCTCAACCTTGAAAGTAGGCAGATTAACATATGTAGTAGCAACAAATGCAATTACAGCAATAAGTATTGCAAGCTTTAGTATCTTTTTTGCCACCTTTGCTATAATGACCAGCACTAAAACTATTACTATTACAGGCACTAAAAATGATGGTTCCATTAATCCGAGTCCTTTAAGTAATTCCATAATCTCTCTTCCTCCAAATTAGTTTAATTATCCTTAAATGGCTCATCTAGATATTGATCTTAGGATATCAACCGCTGCTATATTTTTTATCCCAAGATTATCTCAGAATAAATACCAAAACACTTTCCTATACTAAAACATATTTAAAAATGAATCCTAAAATAGTTAGTATATCCAAAATCCCATTTGAAACGCTTAAGTATATTCTACTTTGCTTGTTCATTTTCCTTCATATATTTCTGATATTTTAAAGGCTTACCTTCTTCCCATGGCCTATATTGGTTTGCAAAGTCAACCCTTGATTTATATGTTGGATGATCATAAGTCCATAGCATATAAATATATCCTGGCTCTAGCATAGCCAAACTCTGTTGATGCAGCTTAACAGTTGCAGTTGCTGTGGCAAAATTGTTTTGGGTAAGTTCTAACTCAAACCTGTCTGCCTCAAGCTCTATACTTCTTGAATATGCGTTTGAAATAGGAGCAGTTATAAATAACATAAGATTAATTGCAAGTATTATTAATGGAAAAGCAGCAACATCTGAAAGTCTGTAAAATCCATACTTTCCTTTGGACTTTTCCAAAAACCAGTTGCATATCCTATATACCAAATATAATATAAGAATGCCTCCAAGCCCTCCTAAAAAAATTGACTTCCATATATGTCCCATTAAATAATGTCCCATCTCATGGGCTACAATTCCAAGAATTTCATCCACATTTAAATAATTAATTGTAGTATCCCACAATACTATTCTTTTTGTGTTGAATACCCCTGTCATATATGCATTCATTTGATTTGTATCTTTGCTTTTATCAACCTGAAGCACCTGACAATTTTCTATATATGTCTTACTCAGCAGTTCATCAATCTTTAATGACAGCTCTCCATCCTCTATTTCCTTATATTGGTTAAACATTGGGTCAATTACAATAGGTTGTAAATAAGATATACAAAACATATATGGTATTGAAACAAGCGCAAGATAAAGCCACCAGCGCTTAGGAGATTTCTTGATTATTAAGAATGGAATCCATATAATGACAGCTAAAATCACAGTATTTACAAAAAAACTTTTAACAGTCTCAATAAGCCACTGAACGAAGGTTTGATTTGATAAGCCATATTGATGCATTCTCACAAATCCTGTATAAAAGTCCAGCGGCAGATATATCAGTATTTCAATTACTGAATATAAAATGAAATATAGCATTATTATAAGAGTCCAGCGTTTAGCCTTTCTCCTAGCCCAATTTCTGATGCTTGCCGAGAGTTTAGAAAAGATAAAAAATGCAGGAACTACAAAACCAAGAAATAATCTGATTAACCAGGTTGTCACCTTGCTCCGCTGAAAATCAAAAGCTGCTTGTGTTGGCATAGCTACAGAAACTGTATCTGGTACTGCTAAATGCGGATTCTGCGGATATGTATTTAGTATTTGCCTATAATTTATAAATTCCGAAATTAATACCAAGCATGTAAATATAAAAAAGATCACAAAAATTATTAATATTGCTTTTCGTATTTCTTTATTCAACTCCCTCAGCCTCCATACGGGTAAATTTTGTACCCTATATTAGATTTGGACATCCAATAACTTATCCATTGCTTAATTATATGATAGCATAAGGTCATTTAATGAATTAATACTCCTTTCCCATAGCAAATACCTTAATAATATTTAAATCTTTGTCACAAATAACACAGTCAGCATCCTTACCAACTTCTATGCTGCCCTTTTTATTATATATTTTCAACACCTCAGCAGAATTTTTTGTTATTAATGAAATTGCCTTTTCTATAGGAACCCCCAGCTGTTTTATAGCAATTCTGATTTCCTCAAACAATATTTTGGTGCTGACAGTTTCAGAAGATATAACATTCCCTTTATCATCAAAAACAGGAACACTTCCATAGGCATCTGAACTCATTGTAACTCTGCTAATATCCGCACCAATATCAATAAGCTGCAAAATAGCATCATAAGAGGCAACACAATCACTATCCCTTTCATTTGGTATAAAACCAGCTGTAAGGTCAATATAGCCTCCTTCTTCTAAATATAGAATGGCTTTCTCAAATAGTTTATGTGTTCTATTCATATGTGTTGGAAGAAATTGATTTTTGGGAATATGAGTTTCCTTTATTAATCTAAACAAATAATCCATATCCTTTTCATCATCTCCCATATGAAAATGAACAAGTCCAGCTTTTCCAGAAATCAATGCACCGTTTCTAGTTTGTGCTGCAATTCTGCTAAGTTCCTCAAATGTAGGTTCAAAAGATCTACTATCTCCTAAACATATTTCTCCTACACCAATAACTTTATCAACAAAAACCATGTCGCTTTGAATGCTTCCTGTTAATGTAACAACTGGAATCTGATATGCTCCAGTAAATATATAAGTAGATAAACCCTCCATTTCAAGCTGTTTTGCCTTTGCATATAAGCTTGCAACATTTCTGGTCACAGCATCTGCACCAAGTATACCAACAACAGTAGTAATTCCATTTTTAAGTATATCATTAGTTTCAGCAGAAGCTGTTCTGGTAATATATCCTCCTTCTCCGCCTCCCCCTGCTATATGGACGTGCAAATCAATAAATCCTGGGAGAACAATATATTCACTGCAATCAATAACATTAACATCCTTTAAAGCAGTTAATTCTATACTATCTTCAATTAATGCTATTTTATCAAAACAAAACAGTATATCCTTCTTACCAAGATAATCAGGTGAATATACTGTTGCATTCTTCATTAGTGTAAACATTCATTTCCTCCGCCATAAACTAGCTGCTAGTTTTTATACTGTATTCCCAGCTTATAGTACAGACCTCTTATAATACCTTGCTCAAAAATTCTTTTGTTCTGTCATTTTTGGGATTAATAAAAATATCTTCTGGAGAGCCCTCTTCCTTTATCATTCCCTCATCCATAAATAAAACTCTAGTAGCGACTTCTTTAGCAAAACCCATTTCATGAGTAACCACCACCATCGTCATTCCTTCTGCTGCTAATTCCTTCATTACCTCAAGTACCTCTCCTACCATTTCAGGGTCTAGTGCAGAAGTTGGTTCATCGAACAGCATAACATCAGGTGACATAGCAAGGGCACGCACAATTGCTATACGTTGCTTTTGCCCGCCTGATAATTGTACAGGATAATTATTTGCTTTATCTTCAAGTCCTATACGTTTTAAAAGCAATTTTGCTTCTTCCTCTGCTTTTTCTTTAGGAATATTTTTTAGCTTAATTGGTCCAAGAGTAATATTTTCCATTATTGTGAGATGTGGAAAAAGATTAAAATTTTGAAAAACCATCCCCATTTTTTGTCTCTGCTTGTTGATATCATTACTTTTATCTGTAATATCTACACCTTCAAAAATTATTTTGCCGTCACTAGGGTATTCAAGTAAATTCAGGCACCTAAGGAAAGTACTCTTACCAGAACCACTAGGGCCTATGACAACTACAACCTCACCCTTTTTAATAGAAGTATTTATTCCCTTTAGAACATGGAGTGTTTCAAATTTCTTGTGCAAATTAATAATATCAATCACTAGTCCTCATCCTCCTCTCAGCAAAGCCCAGCACTCTGGTCAATGTAAATGTAAGAATAAAATAAATAACAGCAACCACAATTAATGGCGCAAACGGTTTATAAATTGCAGCTTTTACAATATCAGCACTTCTCATCAGTTCTACGATACCTATAACTGATAACACAGAGGATTCCTTTATTACAACAACAAATTCATTTCCTAATGCTGGAAGAATATTTCTAATGGCCTGAGGCAATATAATATATCTCATAGCCTGAATACTGTTAAAGCCAATTGAACGAGCAGCTTCCATCTGACCCTTGTCCACAGCCTGAATACCTGCTCTTATAATTTCTGCCACATAAGCCCCGCTATTAATGGCCATAGCTATTACACCAGGTATAAATCTATTCATCTCAATATCTAATATAGTGAACTTAGGAAATGATATGCTGTAATATATTATTGAAATTTGAACTAAAAGAGGAGTTCCTCTTATAAACTCTATATATGCCGATGCAATAGCTTTTGCTATACGTTTATTTGAAATCTTCATCAACGCCAGAATAGTTCCTATAATTACACCTAAAAAAACAGTTAAAATGGCAATCACAATAGTACTTATAGTACCATTAATAAAATACGGTGAATAATCTTTTAAAAAGCTAAAATCCAAGCTATTACCCCCTCACAAAAGCAATTATTTTATCAACAAAATATTTATAATCCTCATATACCCATAGACTATCATGTGCAAATGTTGATTTAGTTATTAAACAAGCCTTAAATATGTATCTAAACCTAATTTTGACATAAATTGAGACTGCCTCAAACGAAACAGCCCCAAAAAATAAGAAAAGTCTATTTAGTCACGTTCTTTTCATTTGCTTCCTGAACAAACTTTTCGATAGCGCCTTCTTCCATAAGCCTATCTAACGATTTGTCAATGAGAGCTACCAAATCAGCATTTCCTTTCTTAACTGCAATCGCAGATCCACCTGATTCTTCTTCTACAGTAATTTCTGACAAAGCTAAATCACTATTGTTTTTAACATATCCATTAGCAACTGGAAGTTCAACAACTAGTGCATCTATCTTGTTATTCTTTAATTCCATAACTAAATCAGGTATCTTTCCTAACGAAACAAGTGTAGAATTTTCCATTTGCTTCTTTGCTATTGATTCCTGAGTTGTTCCTAGCTGTGCACCAACATTTTTGCCCTTAAGGTCTTCAATAGTTTTTATCTTGTCTTTATCCTCTGCTCTAATTAAAACTCCCTGCTTTGCTTCATAATATATCTTTGAAAAATCAACTGCTTTTCTTCTGTCCTCATCTGGATTCATTCCTGCAATAACAATATCCACATTATCGGAATTAAGTGCAGCTAAAAGGCCGTCAAAACTCATATCAACTATTTCAAGCTGTACACCAAGATCCTTTGCAATCTCATTTACTATTGAAATATCTATTCCAATAATAGTGTCTTTGCCGTCAATCATTGTGTGATACTCATAAGGTGCATAATCCGCACTTGTTCCAACTACCAGTTTTCCGCTCTTTTCTATTCTTTCCATTGTTGATGTTTTTCCGCAGCTTACTAAAGATAATCCTATTACTGCTGCCATTGAAGCGCAAAGTATCTTTTTTAATATACCGTTCATTATTATCCCCCTATCCAAAATATATATGACAATTATAATCTTCAATGCATAAAAATTCAACATTTTGCTTAAAATTAATGATATTATGCAAAATAATTTGTATTATATTGTCATATTGTAACTTATTTTATCCAACATTAAACTAAATTATTATTCAAAACCACTCTTTTTAGCGATGTATCATCTCCCTCCTAAATAAATAATATGTACAACTTTTGTTTTTAGTCAGTGTAAATATATACAGCCTCTTTGAAACTACGCTGATGCAATTAATTTTTATAATCAAAAAATTCATTTGTACGCTAATCGTTACACCTTATTTACCCATTTTTTTAATAAATAAACATATACCTTTATTAATTTTATTTATAACACCAAGTATGGAAGCAATATCAATGAAAGCTGCATTAGAAATAATTGCAAGAATTAGTTGTATAAGAAAAGCTTGCTAAATGAATATAATTTAGTATTTTTGAAAGCAGTATTTATGTTTATATTAATTCAGCAAGCTCTAATTGTTTTTGCTGAAAAAACTATACGATTTCGGTTTTAGCACACTATGAACCATGGATGGTGAATGTGTGCGACAGTAAAAAGACTGAGAGTGAATAGTGCCAATTCTTACCACATACTAATTCATTTAATTATTATGGCAACAAACCATTGATAATTCTACCGCACCAATATATTTTCATATACAAAATTTGAGTTTTAATAAATTACAGGTAATTTTTAGCACAAGTTTTACGTATTATATATTTAGCATTTCAAATAATTTTAATCAAGGATGGATAATACAATGATACACAAATATTTATGTATTGGATTTTTATCAGCCTCTCTTCTTATTCAAAGTTCAATTGCTTATAGCGTAGAGAGCAGTATTTATCAAGAAAATCAGCTTTTAAACTCAATGGAAATAGCTGTACAGGCTGATGCAAATGAACAACTCAAAATTTATGATTCCCCTCTTTCACAAGTAGAGCTTATCCTTCTTAAGGAGCAACTCAGAAAGGAGCAGGAACAGTTAATTAAGGAGCAAGAACAGCTTAAAATTGAACAAGAACAACTAAAAAAGGATCAAGAACAATTAATACTTCATCAAAAGGAACTTGAAGCAGCACAAAATGAGTTAAAAAAAGCACAGGAAAAGTTAAAAAATGACCAAAAAGAATTTAAAAAAGAACAGGAAAAGATTGATATTCAAAATAAGCAAAACAAACTAAAAACAGAAATTACCAGCAAAAACTACATAGACTATTTAAAAAAGTTAGGTTATTATAAAAATGTTTATAAAAATGATGAAGCCCTGAATATCAGAAATACGATTCTTCTCTTTCAAAGTAATCATAACATGACTGTGACTGGCACTTGGGACGAAGCAACCAAGCAAATGCTAATTAAAAGATTGGTAAGTCCAACATTTACATATCTTGATACAATAAAATCTGCTCCAACTAAAGGTAAGTGGATTGTCGTTAATAAAACAAAAAAAACGCTGACACTCTATGAAGGAACAAAGGTCCTAAAGAAGTATGCTGTTGCAGTTGGAAACCCTGCAAGTCTCACCAAAAGCGGTAAATTTATCGTAAATATGAAAATCGAAAATCCTGATTGGGGTGGCGGAGGCTTTGCTAAACCAGTAAAAAGCGGTCTACCTGAAAATCCTCTTGGTAGCCGTTGGATAGGAATTAATAGAACAGATGGCTCCTATGGAATTCATGGAACCAATTCCTTTTATTCTATCGGTAAATATATATCACACGGCTGTATAAGAATGCAGAATTATTGTGTTGAAGAACTATTCCCTCTCGTTCCTCTAAAAGCTGATGTTTGGGTTGGTACACAAGATGAATTGATAAAATGGGGTGTTACACAAAATCCCTTTGAAATCCAAAGCAGTATAAAATAGCTATTCATATAAACAATTTATATTATTAGCACAATAATCTTGCTATAGAAAATAATATCTATCTTGAATTATAACATTTGATATGATAAAATACACAATAGAAATACATTTGTCACTGAATGACGGACACTTTATTTAAAACATAGTTGCAAGTAAACATTAATATTATAGAAAACACTTGTCATTCTGGCATTTTACAGGATTAGCATTTGACAAATATAATTTTACGAAGAATAATAGAACGGAGGAAATATACATGTCTAAATTAAAGGTTGGTATTATTGGTGGTACTGGAATGGTTGGTCAAAGATTTATTGCACTTCTTGAAAATCATCCATGGTTTGAAGTGGTTTCTATAGCTGCAAGCGGTAAATCTGCTGGCAAGACTTATGCTGAGTCTATAGAAGGCAGATGGAAAATGTCAACTCCTATTCCTGAAGGAGTTAAAAACATTATAGTAAAAAATGCTACTGAACAAGTAAAAGAAATCTGCGCAGAAGTTGATTTTGTTTTTTGCGCAGTTGATATGAAAAAAGACGAAATCAAAAAGCTTGAGGAAGAATACGCAAAAAATGAAACTCCTGTAGTTTCTAATAACTCAGCTCACAGATGGACTCCTGATGTTCCTATGCTCATTCCAGAAATAAATGCTGAGCATGTAAGCGTTATTGATGCTCAGAGAAAGAGACTTGGAACAAAAAATGGCTTTATTGCTGTTAAACCCAATTGCTCTATTCAAAGCTACGTTCCATTGCTGGAGCCTTTGATGAAGTTTGGAATTAAAAATGTTGTAGCTTCAACTTACCAAGCAATTTCTGGTGCTGGTAAAAACTTTACTGATTGGCCAGAAATGTTGGATAACGTTATTCCTTATATAGGTGGAGAAGAAGAAAAAAGTGAGCAGGAACCACTTAAAATTTGGGGTACTGTTTCAAATGGTGAAATAGTTAAAGCTGCATCTCCATTAATTACAACTCAATGTATAAGAGTTCCTGTAACAGATGGTCATTTAGCTACTGTATTTGTTTCTTTTGATAAAAAACCTTCAAAAGAAGAAATATTAGAACTTTGGAAAAATTACAAAGGAGAACCTCAGACACTTGAACTTCCTAGTGCACCAAAGCAATTTATAACATATTTTGAAGAGGACAACAGACCACAGACAAAGCTTGACAGAGATATTGAAAATGGAATGGGAATTACTGCTGGAAGACTTCGTGAAGACAGCTTATATGATTATAAGTTTGTAGGTCTTTCACATAACACTGTTCGTGGTGCTGCAGGCGGTGCCGTTCTGATGGCTGAATACCTAAAAGCAAAAGGATATATTCAAGCTAAGTAATTGCTAAAATTAAATGTTCTGCTACTTCAACAAATATCTTGGGAGTAGCCCATTTATATAAGTATGTACGGAATTAACATTAAGCAAGTACTTTAAAATATCTGTATGACTCATTATATAATTAGCACAACGTCCGTTAAGTTAAATGGTGTTAATATTTTGTCATCTTCTGCCGATAAAGAAGCTAGGTGTAATAACCTAGCTTTTTTTTATTACAAGAATTTATATTATTTATATTTATCTACAATAGAAGTAGTACTCTGTTGAAGATAAATTTCATTAATCGCGTTTGTAAGCGAGGCGGGAGATATTCTCTTCGCCTATAAGCCAAAGCGATACCTGCTACTTGTAGGGGGCCTTTTCTTGCCTCGTTATATTGATTTATTATATACGTATTAATGTAGTGTTTATAATTCTGGAAAGAAGGAGAAAAAACATGGGCATAAAATTGGATTATTCAGGTCAATATTCAGGAAAGCAAGGTGAACAACTAATATGTGAAGGCGAACGCATATCATCTATTATATTAATGCTCACTGGAAAAATTGATGTTTACTTATCACCATATGAGAATCTATCAACAGAAGACAGTTCAGCTATAGCCAAGAATTGCCGACTCTTTACACTTGATCAGAATACTTTTTTAGGTGTTAATGACATTATACGTAATGGTCAAAGCTCCTTTAGTTTAAAGGCAAAAGAAGCAAGTAATTTATATTGTTTCCCAGCTACTTCTATTAAAGGGATCAAAAATATTATTGCTACTCAAAAAGATTATTCAACCTATATTGTATCTTCTTTAGCAACGCTAATAGACCTAAGCTATACTGCATATCAGAAGCTATTGCCAATATGTGAGAGCATTAATACTTTGACTCAAAACCTATGTGTATATTATTGGGCGATAAAAGATAAATATTATTTTCAGAGCGAAGACAATCTAGAAGGTATTGAAAACTACAAAAAAATTTACGATGATGCCAAAAACTCCGATTACAAATTCTTCCCTTTAGATTCCGAATCTTTGTTTTCTAAATATGATTTTCAGGCCATCCAAGAAGACGAATCTGAAATGGACATCTCAAGTATTGAGTATTTTTCAAGGCTACTGAATGTACCTCTAGAGCAGCGAAAAGGTTTCTTTAATTGCGATGATGTTATTTGTGAGTACCATATTCAAAAGGGTTCTGATTATCTTGACCTTTTGATTAACAGTACTAAAAACCTTTTATCAACATTATATAAAAACATAGACCTGCTTTATCTTTCATCCGAAAACTTAATTAGAACCTATGGTAAAATAATTGTTGCTTCAAAGGATGACAAAGAAGCTGCAATAACTGGATTAGCTATATTAAAGCAGGCTCTTGAAACACTGTCAAACAATATAGAAAAGCTACAAAATGAATTTGACTGTTTTACAAACTTAAATACGCCTGACTTACTTGGTTACTATGATATTATTAAAGAAAAAACTTCTATAAAACAATCTACTATTAGCCTTGATGATATTCAAGTGGTTGGCAATGAGTTGCCTCAAGAATTAGAAAATAGTACTGAGAAAATTTTGAAATATTGCTCTTGCTCTCAGGATATTATAGACAGCATAAATAAAAGACTTAGCCAGTTCAGGATGCTGAAGGATAAAACATCTTCCGACCCTGAAGTTAGAGAACTGCGCGCTTCTCTCTCAGCTGATTTTTTTGTTATATATGAGGATGTTTTTAAAAAGTCTCAAGAAGAACAACGCTGTCCTAGACTAATCAATATGTTCTTAAATTATGGATATATGGATGAACGCCTGCTGACCAAGGAACAAACAATAGCATTATACAGACTCTGTGATAAGGATTTATCAAGTCCAAAGTACTCTATTTATAGTACTAAAGAATGGTTAGAGAAAATATACAGGAACGAGAAGGATCCATCAATTAATGACTTTGGACAAGACTATTACGACTTATTCAGAGATATGAAAAAAAGAAAAATTGTTACAGACAAAGACAAGCCTGCTTACGATAATGATTATAATGCTAAATTATCCTTTGAAATAAATAATATGATTAAAACAAATCAAAAGGTTTGTCATGGACAAATGAGCAGCTATTTCCCTATTCTGCATAAGGATATTATAACTAGGGATTTGGAAAAAGCTGTATTAACTCCTGATAAAATAGAACGTGCTATCGAAAAAATACTAGAAGTTGATTTCTCTGTATTCTATAGAGAAATCTGGTATAAAAACGAATCTAAAGGAATTGAAAAAGAGCCGATTATGAAGGAAATTTTACCTGATATAATCCTTGTGCCAACCTTCGGTTCACGTGGTTCTATGTGGCAGGAAATAACAGGCAGAGCTAGAAATACTCCTGGAAGATTCATTTTGCCTGCGTTCACAGATGAAAATATTGATGTTCTTATGTTGAAGCTTATCGGTACTTTCCGTTGGGAGCTTTGCCGTACAATGATGGGAATTTCGTGGAATGATATAACAGAGAAATCTTTAACCTCTGAATATACTGATTATATTCAATTCTACAAAAAGAACCATGACTTAACAGAGGATGCAAAAGCTAAGATTAAGGTACAAATTCAGAAGAACAGAAATCTGATGAAGGATATTTTCACAAGTGACTATGATACTTGGATAAATTATGAGTCAAAAGGTATACTGCGACTTAATAAAATAGTCAGATCTATTATGTTCCGCTATTGTCCTTTGCCAAAGGAAATGAGAAATACACTTGCAAAGCAGCCTGCATTCGCTGACTTAGCAACACAATTGAACAACTCCTGGGCTAAAACAGCAAAATCATTAGCAGGCAAATATTCCAAAATGTTTAAAGATGAGCCAATTGATGCAGATTTAGAAGCAAATCTTAGTTACTATAGAGATATGTAATCTTTGTGTTTGAATCAAGGAAAATTCTCCTCTTTGGTTAAGAATTTAAGTATTAACTAGAGAGGAGATTTTTTATGAGTGTTTACCAAAAGATTTTATTTAGGAAATTCTTCATGTTGATAATTTGAACAAGTTTAACTGATTAATCAAATAACATACAAAATTTCCAAAGTGCTTCACACATATCGTTGTCTATTTATATACTTGCACAAGTATATAAATATAAAGTTAGTAGACTAAACTTTTACTGACATTGTAAGCATTTCTACCAGTATGTATAAATGACCTATATACCTGATTTTCTTTTATTAGCTGTTCATGCACTCCAATTGCATCTATCTTTCCATCCTTCAGCACAATACATTTGTCCATATATTTCAAAATGCTAGGTTTGTGAGAAATTACAAGTATCGTTTTTTCTCTGAGTTTTGTTTTAATAAGTTCATTAATCTGGTTTTCCGTTTCCATATCGACATTTGAAGTTGCTTCATCCAATATTATCAAATTGTTTCCAGTTGCCAATGCCCGCGCTATTAGAACTTTCTGTCTTTGTCCACCTGATAGCTGGCACCCGTCTTGTCCTACTTTGTAGCCTTCAGGGATACTACAATAAAAATCATATAAATTGCAATCTTTTAATATTTGTATAAATTTCTGCTCTTCAATTTCTTTATAAAGGCATATATTGTTTTTTATAGTATCATCAAATAAATAACTGTTCTGCGTAACTATAGAAATATTTTTCCGATACTCATTTATACAAATATTTCGTATATCTACTCCATTTATTTGAATGCTTCCTGAAATAGGCTTGTAAAATCGCATAAGAAGATTGATTATCGTAGTCTTACCTGACCCATTTAATCCTACCAAGGCCACTTTTTCTCCAGCATGTATACTAAAACTGATGCCTTTAAGAACCTCATATGTTTTGTCGTATGAAAAAGTTACATCTCTAAAAGTAATTTCTGGAGTATATTTCATTTCAGCAGTAATACACTTAGTATTTTCTGCCTCTTCTTTATATTCAGTCTCCATCTCCATATTCAAAAAATTATAGTACCTTTTTGCAGCAGGTCTTATTTCAGATAGTATAAGGCTAAGATTAAACAATGCGGACACAGGCATTATTACATACGTGCTATAAGCTATAAAAGTAAATACACTTCCCACTGAAATATTAAGATTAAAAACCATCTTCGCTCCTATAATATATAGTGCAGTGGTTAGAATTTGTAATAATATTTTGTCAAATGTATTGTTTACAGATTCCTGAATAGTAAGTCTTTTCTCTATGCCTACAATTTTTTTCTGACTGTGTTCAAATTCCTTCATCTTATGACTAAACAGACCAAATATTTTTATTTCTTTAATACCACTTAAGGTATCCCCAAACCATCTTGCAAATTCAGAGTTTTCCTGCATGTATTCATATATTATTTTGTTTCTAATTTTCGAAAGAAGCATAACTGCCCATATTTTTAGTGGAATAAAACATAATACTATAAAAGTTAATTCCCAACTAATAATAAATAGTCCTGCTATTCCCCCCAGAATATCAAATATCTGAGTTACAGCCATAAAAAAAACACTATCCGCCAGCATGGAAATATTTGATATGTCACTGTGGAGATTATTTAAAATTTCTGTATTACTTTTTTTGTTAAGTTCAGAAAGTTTAATTTTTTCAAAATGACGAAATGCTTTCTCAAAAAGAGAATATGTAATTTCCGCTTTCAACGATGCACGCATCTTTTCTTTTATATATTCAATTACTTTGTCCAGTACCACCAGAAATAAAGTTATACCACTATAGTAAATCACTACATTAAAATTGCCTTTTATAAATCCGTTATCCATTATCTCTTTGCTTATAAGTGGCAAAGCAAGTGCTATACCAGAGGATACAATCAGAAAAATTATTATCAAAAAAAACTTCTTTCCATTACTTTTTACTATGCCAAAAAGCTTTCTTTTAATATCTTTATCACTCATTTGCTGCCTCTCCAATCAGCATATTATGTATATGCCTGTAAATCGATGTTATTGCAGTTTCATCCATATCTCCATATTCTATTGCCTCTATATTTCCAATATTGTCACATAACATAACTTTATATGTATCAGTTTTTATTATGTTTACTTTAAGCTGTGCATCTGTAATAGAAGCAAATCTTTCTAAAACTTCACCTTTACCGCTAGCCCCAATAACAACAGCATCTACTTTTTTGTAATATACTTCTCCACAAAGAAACTGAAATAATTTTTTATTTAAATGTTCACACTTAATGTACTTAAATGGTATGTATTCTAAATCGTATAAAACACACTGGGCTATAACGCTTGAGGCATAGATATTATATGCTTCCTCCGCAAACAGATTTCTTAATTTCTGCAATATCCATAATTCGTCCATGTTTTTGTCTAAATTTATAATAATCAAAGGAACATCCATACAGTAATTCTTATCTTTACAATTCTCTATCTGTAAGTTTTTGTACTCACTACACCAAAAATAATCAATCATTTCTTCCTCATTTATCATATAGCCATCACCAATGTATACAATCTTTTTGTTTTCATTCTTATAGAATTCTACATCTTGATGGCTAAAAACAATGATGGTATCCACTTTATCTTTTACATGCTGATAATTACTTTCTGTAAAAGAAGTGAAATATAAGCTTGCTTTACTTTTTAGCTTTGTTTTATCAGAAATATACGCACAAGAAATCCAATCTGGATTATTACATATTTTGACTGTATCATTAAAATTTGCAGAATACTGAATTAACTTTTTCTTAATTTGATATATTGATAAAAAAGGATTGCTACTGATTATTTCAGATACCTTTGCAGTAATAAACGGTGCTTCATAGCTATTACTTCTAGGAATATCTATTTTTTGATTATTTATAGTTATTCCACAGAAAGAAACAGCCTCTATGTCAATACCTGTGTGAATGTCCGAAACGAAATTGTAGTATCTATCTGTAACTTCATTGCTACAAGATGCAACACCTATTACATTTGAAAAATAAGCGGGGTACGAAGTATATCCACTATTAGAACCCGCACTGACAATAACTATGCCCTTGTTGGTGTAATCATTAATAATAGACCTAATCAAGGCATAATCCATAAAATGCGTACTTCCAAGACTTAAACTAACAATTTTCACATTATTATCTAGACACCATTGCAAAGCTGGATAAAGCTTTTCAATTCGCCCTATGCCTTCTGACTGTAAAATTTTTATACTGCTAAGTAATATATCTGGAGCATAACTCTTTAAAACAATAGCACAAATCGTTCCGTGTGATATCGTTTCTGAGTGATTTGTGTACTGCCTAATGTTATTTTCTTCATCAACATATAAGCTATTTTCAATATTTACATAAACACCAGAAACTACTCCGTCATCCAATATTGCAATATGTATTTTATCCGCCATAACTGCTCCTGAAAAATACTAACAAGCACATGCTTGCTTTTTATAAATTATATCAATAATATTATAGTAATAATCAAATCTGGTATTGGTAATATCCTCTTCTTGAAATTCTACATTAAAAACCTTTTGCAATTCAAAAAATAAAACAATTAGATCCCTTGGCATAAGTCCAAACTCTTTATCTAATAAGCTGCATTCTTTCTGTCTATCCGGCACTTTTTTCATATCAATAAGAAATTTTTCTTTGAATATCTTATTTAATGAGTCTTCAATCTTTTTCCTGTCCATTTCTATTCTCCTTACATTACGCTGAATTCACCATACATAGCTAATTTTTTAACCACATGATTAAAAAGCTTATCATCATTCAAATTACGAACATTATATATTGGGTACCTGTCATTAATCTTCTCAGTGCCTTTTGTATATGTAAACACAAGATTTTCCTGATCCAAGGAATTTGATATAGGAGTATAATTTGAAATAAAAAAAGCATCCAGCTCAATATTTAACCTATACTTACAAACTTTGCTCATCTCATCAAAAAAGTCATTGCTGTATTCCCCATTAAACATTGATAATATTGAAAAATCAGATTGAATTGCGCTGCATATTTCATAAGCTGGTATTCCAAACCCCAGATGATGTTTTCGATTCAGCGGAATAATAGCGTCTGGCACACCTATAATAATCAGATCTGGCTTTTCTTTTTTCTCAATTTCTTTGATGAAAGAGTTAAATTTTAAAATCTTTTCAACTTCAGAATAATTTTTTTCAAAAAGAAAATCAGGTATAGAATGAAATCCTAGAATCTCACATGCTTGTTTTGTTCCTATTTGACTGACTTTATATCCATTTTTTAAAAAATGGCTTCTTAGATAAAGCTGAATATCAAATTTCTGTGTCATTCCGCATATACCTAACACAGTAATAACAGGTGTTTCGAATTTTCGCAATGTAAATGAACTCACAATAGTTCTTTCATCTACTAGTTTATATAAATCTATATAATCCCTTGGCATAGTCACTTTTAAATTATATTTTTTGCATAACTCATTTATATTCTGTTCAAATTCTTTGTCTCCGTTAGGTGTATATATTATCTGCTTAGCATACTGTCCTATAGTATTTATAGTTGTCTTAATTTCTTCATCATTAAGCTTGTTCAAAGATTCAGTAAGCCAAACAGCATCTATATCCATTAAATCTTCTTTAGTCATATGATCCTGTATTATAATACCTGAATCAATTTCATTATTAAAGAAGCATCCATCCTTACCCGTAAGCCCAAAGCCACTCGGTGAAACTAGATACTTGATAATAATATCTTTTAACAAATGTCTGTTTTTAAATATCGGCAAAAATTCAAAATCATATGGGAAAACCATTACCTTCATATTTTCTATACCTTCCTCTAATCTAGTTTTTCAAAATTACATCCATATTTTCTTAGAGTAATATAATTTTTTATTTTTTGTTCCTGAGAATTTCTCATACTGTTGCATATAGATAGTCTTCTTGTTTTAGAAAGTTCTCCTTCTTCCTCAGCCAATGATACACATTGCTCACATAGTTTAAATGCCCAACAATTCCTGCATTGTTCAGCTGTAATGCTACTTACATTTAATATATTTTTAGCTTTTTGAATATCAAAACCATTATCTATATCTCCTATACATAGCACATCTGAACTTTCGTTGAGCCTTTCGCACGGATACAATTTGCCATCTACATTAACCAAAAGTCTGTGTATTCCCGGAAGACATTGCCCTCCAGGAGAAGAATGTTTTTGCTTTTGCCCTTTGACAATAAACCGTTCATACATATCATGTTTTAGAGAAGTAACTACAGAATTTAGAAGCTTAGGTTTATATATGCGAAATATATCTGTGCAGTAATATAGAAATACTTTGAATATTTCATATTGAGAGTCTACATAATATTGGTCGTTTACAATGTATCTATCTGTGCGGTTTGCATCATCAATATAGTTTCCAGTAACCTGCAATTCCTTTATTTCATCGTAAGTCATAAAAAAGTCATTTGCACAAGCGAAATCTTGATTTAAGTCAATTACTGCGTTAAATGAAATTTTTGAATAAAATTTTTCATCTATGCTTCTAATTTTATTCAAATTCTGCATAATTATTTCAAAAGTACCTTTATGTTCATCTGCAAAGATTCTGTTTTTATTCTGAATATCCTTTGGTCCATCCAGACTTATTACCAGATTAAAGTTATTTTCTGAGAAAAACAAAATCATTTCTTCAGTAAGCAATGTTGCATTTGTAGTTAATGTATATATTACGTCCTTACCATTGAATAATTCTTTTATATAAGCAACAGATTTTTTTATAAGTTTAAACTCCAGCAACGGCTCTCCGCCATAAAATCCTACTGATATTTCTCTGCTATTGCTAGAATGCTTATGGAAAAAATCCAACGCTTTTTTTGCTGTTTCCCAAGACATTCTTTTATTATTATGTACTCTATTGTGATAGCTTCCAGAATAAACACAGTAGTTACAGCGCAAATTACAATTTTGTGTTACCTGAAGCGTAATAGTACTTAGATTGTTTTCGTACATATTTTCAAGTATATTTGCTTCAGTATGTTGGATTTTTAATTCTTCGCTTTTCTGAGATAATAATCCCTGAGAAATAAGAAACTCTATCCCTTCCCTAACTTTTTCGGGCACCTCTGCATAATCATCTGTATTTTGTGAAACTATTGCTTTTAAATATCCATACGTCTCAAAAGGAATGGATACAATTGCATTAGTATTAACATCATAAAAATAATATTCACCGTATAATTCCATCAAGTGAATATGAGGAATATAGCTAAGCATACTAAAATACTCCTTGTACAATTTATAATTACATTCAGTTTTCATTTTAAATTAGTCACTTTAATAAAAAAAAAGATTACCTCAGAGATTGAAAACTCAAAGTATAAAGAAATTATTATAGCCTGCCTCTCCTTAAACTCAAAGTACTTGCTTCAAGAGAAATTCGTAATTCTTCTTCAACATAGAAATCTTTGTCCAAAATCATAGCACTATATTCCAACACTTATAGTGTGAAATTAGTGGTTATAGATATTGATAAAGGCGAAAGGCAGGCAGCTTTATAATATGTATATGTTTAAATTTAAGTCATTAATGACTAGAAGCTTATCTGCTTATCCAAGCAATGCTGGTACTGTAAATGATTTTGTATCGTTTGTGGTTGTATTTGCAAATTTCAATGCATATGATCCTGTGGCAGTTGGTGTTTTTGTATTGCAGTTATTACATGCACTGCAATAGCAGAAACAATTACAGTTACAAGCATATGCCATAAATGTTCCATTCTCAAAATTATTTTTCTTACCCAATTTGATATTAGCCATATCAAGCACCTCCTTTCTTATCATGCCTTTGTTTAAGAGTTAGTTCTCTCCTAATAAATGTATAATTTAGATTTCTCGCATAAAATGAACCCGGACTCCATATTAAAGAGAAACTAAACTATTCTTGTTTAAAAAATTTATAGCTATTGGGCACATATAATTGTGATGAATTGTATTGTTGCAATGCTTTTTGTTCTTGGATTTTTTCTTCAAGATTTTTTCTTATTGCTTTTTGCAATTCTTCGTCCGCTTTCCGCTTCTGATTCAATCTATAACTTTTAGTAGCTTCAGTCTTATCTTTTTTTCTATTATCTGAAGTTCCTTCGCTTTTTCTTGTAGTAAAGCAATATCCTGAAACTCCTCCGTTTGCATCAATTATAGTTCCACTTGATACAACGTTCATCCCAGCACTGCTACACTTTGCCCTAAAAATTTGTTCTTCTCTCGGAATGTCTTTGATAATTTGTTCAATTTTCGATGCAACTTCAGGATCTCTTGACATCTTTCCCAGAATTACAGGAGAAATCATAATATTACATTGACCTTTAGGACCAAACATCGTTCCTTGGCGATATGTTCCTTCTATTAAGTTAACATCAGGAAATTTTTTTGAGAGTTGGTTTAAATATTGTTCTTTTGAAACAACATTAACTGACTTGTCACCACAATTTTCAACTGTTCCAGTAAATGAACTACACTCCTTGTATGTATTATTTATTTGCATTGTCATAAAAATATTCCTCCTTACATCGATTTACAACACTCCAATTTGTTATTTTTTAGAATTTTTGTACATAATTACTTATGATTCTATTATATCTTTTTACTGTAAATTGTCAATTAATTTTATTTTTTAATGGAATTAATGCAAATAATTTATAATAATCATCTGATAAACACTTATATACAATGCTAGTTCTTCACCGCATTTATTTCAGCGTCAATTTCGTGAGCCAGTCATATATATTGCACAAGAGTACTATTTTAGCAATATTCCCTAATAAAAAATACCTCTAATACTGAATTTCACGCTTCAGTAAATTAGAGGCATTTTTTATTCGATTTACTTTTCAGAGTTTAAAGCAAAATTATACTACAGCAACACATTCAATCTCAATTAATACATCCTTTGGCAGTCTTGCTACCTCGACACATGATCTCGCTGGAAAATTCTTTGTAAAATATTTTTTATACACTTCATTTATTACAGCAAAATCACCCATATCTTTAATAAAAACTGTAGTTTTAACTACATTGTCAAGGCTCGCACCTGCACCAATTAAAACCTCTTTTAAATTCTGAAGTGCCTGTTCTGCTTGTTCTGCCACACCACCTGACACCACTTCTCCTGTTTTAGGATTTATAGGTATAGCACCAGAAGTGTAAATAGTATTGCCCACCTTTACAGCTTGTGAGTATGGACCTATCGCAGCAGGCGCTTTGTCAGTTGAAATTATCTCAATATTCATAACCTTATTTCTCCTTATTAATTATTCACTTTCTTATTCTATACTTTTATTAATTTTTATATGCTTAAAGCTTTTTTTCTTTGTAGCATAATCATCAACAATATGTCCGTCTCCAATAAGTTTATACTTATAGCTTGTTAATCCATCAAGACCTACAGGACCTCTTGCATGGAGTTTGCTTGTACTAATACCAACCTCTGCTCCAAAGCCATACCTGTAGCCATCGCAAAATCTGGTGGAAGCATTCCAGAAAACATTGCCTGAATCAACAAGATTCATAAACTTCAGCGCATTTTCTTTATTGCTAGTAATAATAGAATCTGTATGTCCTGAACCATAAGTATTTATGTGCTTAATAGCTTCATCAACATCTGCAACAATCTTAATAGAAATAGTATAATCCAAATATTCTGTTGCCCAGTCAGCTTCACTTGCTGGTTTTGATTCTATTATCTTCTGAGTGCCTTCATCACCAAAAATCTCTACATTTTTTTTATCAAACTCTGCTTTTAAGGCAGGTAGGAATTTCTCAGCAATAGCTTCATTTACTAATAAGGTTTCTGCTGCATTGCATACTGCAACATACTGAGTTTTTGAATCAACAGCAACCTTTATAGCCATATCAAGGTCTGCTTCTTTGTCAACATAAACGTGGCATATACCATCTGCGTGTCCCATAACAGGTATTTTTGAATTATCCATTATATAACGCACAAACTCATTTGAACCTCTTGGAATAATGAGGTCAATATACTTATCCATTTTAAGCATTTCATTGACATCTTCCCTGCTCTCTAAAAGGTTAATCCATCCCTTTGGCAGTCCAGCAGCTACTGAAGCCTCCTCAATAATATCTGCTAATACCCTGTTTGTCTCTTTAGCTTCTCTTCCACCTTTCAATAGGACACTATTTCCGCTCTTCAGGCACAATGTAGATATTTGTACAAGTGCATCAGGCCTTGATTCAAAAATAATTCCAATAATTCCGATTGGACATGTAACCTTGTAAAGTTCAAGTCCATCATCTAGCATTGTTGAGAGCATTGTCTTTCCAACTGGGTCAACAAGTCCTATTAAGCTTTTGATTCCTTCAACTACATCATTAATTTTCTTCTCATCAAATTTGAGTCTTTTTAATAGTGGAGAAGCAAGCTTTTCTTCCTCACTTCTTTTTAAATCAGCATTATTAGCTTCTATTATTTTGTCCTTATTTTCCAGCAATGCTAAAGCAATTCTTGCTAATGCATTATTCTTTGTTTCTGTATCCAATGCTGCCATTCTAATAGCTGCATCACTGGCATTTATGCACATTTGCTTTATATCCATTTTTAATCCTCCCACACCCGCTTAAGGCACATAATAATGGTAAAAATTTTTTAACTTTTAATAATCTAGTCATACTTATCTATTTTTATGTCATTTCTCCAATCTTATTGATTATTATAATATAATTACAGAATTTATCCAACAAGCAATTCACATACGTAAACTGCAATTATTGCACAAACAGCAACCTGTAACAGACCCCTTTCAAAATACGCCAAGATGACAGCCACAGCAAAACCTATAATTGCAGATGTTAAATGACCTGTTGAAAACAATATATCAGGAAAAATCATTGCACCCAAAACTGCATAAGGCACATAGCTCAAAAATGCAGTTAGAAAACGCGACTGTATTTTATTTTTGAAAATAGCCATAGGCAATACTCTTGGAAGGTATGTTACAATAGCCATTAAAAGCACTGCTATTATTGTTTTAGCGGTCATCTTCTACATCCTCCATCGGAAAAATTTTCGCTCCTAAAGTACATGCAATCACTGTAGCAATAATTATTCTCCAACCACTAGATATAAAAGAGAATATTGGTACCCACTTAATAAGAGAACTTATACAAATTGCACAAGCAGTAACTAAAAGAGCAGCTTTTGATTTTTTAGCCGCTGGTATAACTAACGCAATAAACATAGCATAAAGTGCAATTCCCATCGAATTCTGCAGAGTTTCAGGCAGCAAGGTACAGACAATTGCACCTGATGCAGTTCCTAACGCCCATCCCAAATAAGGCAAAATTTCAAGCCCCACCATAAAAGAAAATGTAATATCATTTTTCTGCATGGCAGCCACAGTAAAAGTTTCATCTGTTATTCCAAAAGACATAATCCATCTTTTAGCATTTGATATACCCCGAACTAATTTCTGGGAAAGAGATAGTGACATAAGCATGTATCTAATATTTATAACAAATGTGGTAACAGTTATTTCAACATATCCAGCACCAGCTATAATTAGGTTTGTACCAGCAAATTGTCCTGCCGATGTCAAGTTGGTCATTGAAATAAGTATTACAATCCATACAGGAATCCCGCCATTTACAGCCATTAGCCCAAATGTAAATGAAACTGGAAAGTATCCTAAAGCAATAGGAATACTCTTTTTTATTCCATCTATAAAATCGTACTTGCTTTGGTTTTCATCTGTCAGTATTTCTTTTTTATTTAATTCCATTTCACAATCCTCTATGTACTTGTTATATATAATTTATTCTTGTGTAAAATCAGCTTAAGCAAATTTGCATATTTATGTGCATTTTAATGTAAAATCATATTTTATATAGCCGCATTTCAGCAATGGTTCAAAGCTGACAAAGGTTATTTTATGCTGTTGAACACAACAAATAGTATTATAGCATATCCTGTAATTGCTTTAATGCAAAATATAATTTTTTTAATTAAAATAATATATCAAATTCTACAATTATCGCAAAATATTAAAAGATTCTGATATCAAGTTATGACATTCAGAATCTTTCTATTAACCTCAAGTAACCAAATTATCTAAGTTGCTCTCACGTATAAGTAATCAACAATAAATAGTTTACCTGCATACTCAGTTTAAAATAGATTAGCACAACTAGTTAATTTAACTGGCGTTGTGCTAATTTTATAATGAGTCATACAGATAGTTTTAAAGTACTCAATTACATATAATTCCGTACATACTTATCTAAATGGGCTACTTCCAAGATATTTGTTTAATTTGTAAAAGTACATTAATATTTATTGTCTCCTCCGAACAGACCTCCAAGTATTCCTCCGCCAATTCCTCCAACACCTGATTGCTGTTCACGGCGTACAGAACTTGCTGATGTCAGCCTGTCTGCAAGCCTTGCTAGTGGTAAACTCTGTAGATAAACAGTTCCTGGGCCTGTCATCTTTGCAAGGAATACTCCTTCACCACCAAACAATGCATTCTTGAAACCTCCTACAAACTGAATATCATAATCCACTGTCGGTGAAAATGCAACTAAACAGCCTGTATCAACCTTCAAAGTTTGACCTGGCATAAGATCTTTTCGAATAATGGTACCTCCTGCATGAATAAAAGCCATTCCATCACCAACTAATTTTTGAAGAATAAATCCTTCTCCTCCAAAGAAGCCTGCACCCAGTTTCCTGGTAAAAGCAACTTCAACCTCCACTCCATTTGCACAGCACAGGAAAGCATCCTTTTGACACAAAAAGCTTCCACCAACACTGGCTAAATCAATAGGGATTATCTTTCCAGGATAAGGTGCTGAAAATGCTACATGCTCTTTTTGTGTACCCGTATTGTAAAAGGTAGTGATAAAAAAGCTTTCTCCTGTAAGCATTCTTTTGAAGCCTTTAAGTGCGCCACCCTGTGTTGATGTTTGCATCACTATATTTTGGTCAGTGTACATCATTGCACCAGCTTCTGCCCTAACACCTTCCGAGGGATCCAATTCAATCTCAACAATCTGCATATCATCCCCGATTATTTTGTAATCAATTACGTCTCCCATTTTAACCTCCTACGCCAACTTATGGCAAAATATATTGAATTTTTCGCGTAAAACCTCTGCTTTTCAAAGGCACGCATTTTTATTTTTTTATTACTTAACCCTACAAATTTAAACGTACATATTTACTGCACAATATAGAAAAACTTTGTAAATATCATGTATCCGAAAAGCGCTGTAGTTACTAAAAAATGTTTATCTAGCTGATGCTTTTATTAATCCTGCAAATTTTTTAGCATTCAAAAAATAACATCTCAAAAAGCATATATATTAATAATATACGAAAGAATTTAATTACTGTCTGTATTTTTTTAACAAAATGTAGACATTGTTGCACAACAAGGAATAATATAATCAACAGTAAGTTGCTTAATGGTACTTCCCGTGCATTATAATCTATGCGGTTCAAATTGCGTTTACTGTTCTTAATTACAATAAGATACCGGACTAATATATTATTTTTTTTCTCTCTTTACCCATCTTGAATATGATTCTGAATATTTTCCAGCCAATAAAATTGCCTCAACCATGCTTACCTCACTAGCAATGCCCTTACCTGCTATATCATATGCAGTTCCATGATCTACAGATGTCCTCAAAAACGGCAGCCCAAGCGTAATAGCAATTGTTCTTTCAAAATCCAGAGTCTTAGTTGCAATGTGTCCCTGGTCATGATAGAGAGAAAGTACAGAATTATACCTTCCCATTAATGCTAAATGGAATACTGAGTCAGCTCCTACAGGGCCTTCTACTTTATACCCTTGTTCCTTGGCAGCTAATACAGCAGGTTTAATAATTTCATCATCCTCTGTTCCAAACAGGCCATTATCTCCGCTATGAGGATTAAGTCCTGCCACAGCCATCGTGCCTTCATTTACACCGAGACTTCTTAAGGCTTCAGTACACCTGTCTATGTAGTCAAGTAATCTTTCCACGCTCACCATATCACATGCTTGCTTTAGTGATACATGCCGGGTAAGAAAAAATACTCGCATTCCTCTCACTTCAAACATTGTCAGGGGATCCTTTGTATTTGTAAGTCCTGCAAGTATTTCGGTATGCCCAATAAAGTCAACATCAGCAGCCTTTAATGCAGGCTTGTTTATTGGTGTAGTTGCAATAGACGTTATTTCATCAGAAAGCGCCATTTCAACACTTGTTTTAATATATTCATAGGCAGCACGTCCATTTTGTGCCTGAACAGTGCCGTATTCAAATTGTTCAACATCAATGTTATTTAAATCAATAATGTTTATTGTATTTTTGTTATAAATTCCTTTTTTAGCAGATGTAATTATGTTCATTTTTGAATCTGCATTACATATTTGAGCAGCTTTTTTTATTATGTTAGCATCGCCAATCACAAGGGGATTACATGTCTCATATATTTTTTCGTCTTTTAATGCCTTTACAATTATTTCAGGGCCGATACCTGCCGGGTCTCCCATAGGTATTCCAATAATAGGTTTTGTCATATATTTCTCCATTCCGCAAGCTTATTTTGGGTTGTAAAATTGACTAAACTTTATTTTTTATTATATCATTGATGTTTATATTTCAGAATTGTTATTACCTTTTTCGGTACTGTATTTAAATAAAATCAAAAAAAGCATTAAGCACTAACTTAACACCTTTATTGACTAATCCTGATTCAATTCATATTATGTTGATTGTTTTCTCAGTTTTATAAAAAAATACACTTCATTAAGGATTTATTTTTAATTAATTTTTGTGTTTCATAAAATGTAATTCATTAGCTTTAACAACGATTCTATCCTTACAATAGCTTCTTTTATATAAATCATTACTCCAACATATTTCACTACTACTCTTATAAAGATCCCCTTAAACATTTTTAATTATGATAGGCCTAGGCAAGTATATATTATCTCATTATGTTATATGTATCAAAAAACAAAATATGCCTGCCTAGTATCAAACTTTTGCTATTAGCTATAATATATATCTAATATTCTATTTAATTGTTTTACTTGTCTTGATTGAATTGATGAATGATTCCATATGGAATAATCTTTAATTTCTCTTGTTATCTCAAAATCAGTAATTCCATTTGAATAATATTTTATAATTTTTTCTTTAAAATCAATATTATTAGCAGCAGAATTCTTTTTTCTGCTGAGTAGAACCAAATTACCTAATTTATGTGTAAGTTCATTTCTCGAATTAGAATCAAAGGTTCTTGTCCATTCACTATCTTCTTTTGGATTTTGAGGTAAAACGTGTTCTACACTAACAGTACCTTTATAACATTTATTTATATTACTATTTTCACACAAATATAAATCTAGCCTTAATAAAATATATTTACAAAACTTCATTTTATAAAAAAGGCTATCGTTTAATAATCTTTGTACTTCATTCTTATAATCATTCAAATCAAAAACATCATCATTAAATACTTCTTTAGCATTCTTACTCTTTTCTATGACTTGAAGTATTCTATTTGTTTCTACTATTCGTTTAGTTGTAGTTATTCCTATAATCCAATTAATGACATAGGACTTTTCAAGAATTATTAGAAAGTTGTATAAATTACTTTCTTCTGGATATTTAAGTGCAAAACTTATAAAAGCTACCATCCAATCTGAAAAAGGAATGAAATCACGCATTATTGAAATTAAATTATAAAATTTAACTTCAATATTTGTAGATATCCCAATATTGGCATTAAGAATCCGCTCTTTATAAATGTTCGCAACTTCATCTAGATACTGTATATATTCTTCTCCAGGTTCCATAATACCATTAAAAATCATTTGATTATATTCATCCACAATATTTTTTCTAGGCTTTTCTTTTATAAGTATTGTCCTTATAAACCCAATTAATTTATCTAATTCATCCCTGCCTAAGTCTTCCTCAATCTGTTCCCAAGACATTTGATATCTCTTCCTATTATTTTCTTTAACTGCAGATAAGTTTGCACTTTTCAGTAAATCACTTGTTGCTAAAGGCATACCTCTGTCATTAAGGACTGAAAAAAGTCTGAAAGCAGATGTAAAATTACCAGTTTTTACATAAACCAAAACACAATTGTTAAGAATATATTTTATCATATTACTTAACAATTTTTGATTTACAGCTCCATCGATATAGAATTTATTTCTAAACACCTCTATAGCAGTCACAATCCTTTGTTGTGGCTCTGATAAATTATTCTTTATAGTAGCCTTCTTCGTTCCTTCTTCCTCTAATACATACTTTCTAAAAAAATCTTTTTCCCTATCTCTTACATGTATTCGTACTTCTTCCTTCGTTCCCATATATTCATTTTCTTTTTGATATATTTTTTCTTGTAATGTTGCTTTAGCCTGTGTACTATTTGTTAAATCTCTCATAACTGCTAAAAGTATAGTTATTGTAGTTAGCCTTTGCTGTCCATCAACAATATCATATATTCCACTTCCATCTAGATTTATTTCATTAACCTGCAAAATAACACTACCTAAAAAATAATTATCCTCTTCACTTTCTAATGACTCCTTTATATCTTCAAACAATTGATCAAAATTGTCATTCTCCCATGAAAATTGTCTTTGATACTCAGGTACCCTAAATAAAAACTTAGAGTCAAATAAATCCTTAACTAGTATCTCTTTAGCTTCAATTTTATTATCGAGCAAAATATCATCTCCCTTTGTACCATATTTATTTTCTTTCAATATATAACATAATTATATCCATATGCTTATTTATATGTTTAATTCTTCAAAATATTTTAAATTCCTCTATAATTGTTATTATTTATTTTAATTTTGTTGATTTTCATTGCTAGTCTTTAATTTATATTTTTTGATTACTTTCTTAAAAATTTTTATTAGTGGGTGTAATAAATTAACATCTTATTTTAATAATTAAGTATATTGACATCCCCATCATTTGGCATTATACTAATACTGTACTAAGTGTACTATTACTATTAATACAGTTAAAAATTAAGGAGGTGCCTATGATTCAATTAGATTTCAAAGACTCTAACCCTTTATACGAACAGATAAAGGATAAGATTAAGGAATTGATTATCAGCGGTGCTGTCAAGCCAAATGAAAAAATTCCATCTGTACGAGAGCTTGCGCAAATGCTTACAATCAATCCCAACACAATTCAAAAAGCATACAAAGAATTGGAAGTTGAAGGCTGTATCTATTCCATAAAAGGAAAAGGCAACTTTATTGCCCCACTCGATAAAACTTCTGTAGAAACACGACGAAACGAACTATTTGCACAACTGGTCAAAACAACTGAAGAACTGATATACCTTTTAACCACTGAACAAACTGTTATTAATGTAATACATGATACTTACGCAAAAAAGGAGGCATCAAAAAAATGATAGATGTTAAATCACTAAGCAAGTCATTTGGCGATTTTAAAGCTTTAGACCAACTTGATATACATATCAAGGAAGGCTCTGTGTACGGGCTTCTCGGGCCAAATGGCTCAGGTAAAACTACACTTATAAAGCATTTAGTCGGTATATACAAAAATGAATCAGGTACCATTACCATAGATGATAAATCTGTATTTGATAACCCTGAAACAAAAGCAAAAATTGTTTATATATCTGATGACCTATTTTATTTTTCTCAATACAGTATAAAGGAAATGGCAAACTTCTACGCAAGCATGTATCCCACATGGAGCTGGGAAAGATTCAATACCTTGAAGCAGGTATTTCCTATTGATATTAAGAGAAGAGTGACAAAACTTTCAAAGGGAATGCAAAAGCAGGTTGCCTTCTGGCTAGGAATCTCTGCTAAACCAAAGGTTATGATTCTCGACGAACCTGTAGATGGCCTTGACCCTGTTATGAGAAAAAAGGTTTGGAATCTGGTTTTACAGGATGTTGCTGAATATGGCACTACTGTATTAGTTTCATCTCATAACTTACGTGAATTAGAAGATGTTTGTGATCATGTTGGAATCCTATATAAGGGTAAAATGATGGTTGAACGAGAGCTTGACAATATGAAATCTGACATTCATAAAATACAGGTAGCCTACACAGGTGATGCTCCGGCAGATATTTTTAAGGATGCCGAAATTTTACATCATACTAAAAGTGGAAGTGTGTCGCAATTCATTGTTAGAGGCAGCAAAGAAAGCATTCTTTCAAGAGTTAAATCAACTAATCCAGTAATTATGGATATTCTCCCACTTTCTCTTGAAGAAATATTTATTTACGAATTAGGGGGTAAAGGCTATGAAATTGAAAACATCCTCATTTAAAAAGGGATTAATAATAAGCGATATTAAAAGATTTTGGTGGGTTAGTGTTTTATACGCTTTAGCACTATTTTTTGTAATGCCCTTCAATCATTATATTCAGCACATAAATGATAATAATAATTCTCAATGGCTTAAGGATTCTATTGAAAGAGAACTACTTTTTAATGGAGGCTCAAGTCAAGTTTTCCTTCTTGTAGTACCAATTGCTATTGGGGCCTTAGTTTTCAGATATATGCAAAAAAATCGTCAAGTATCCCTATATCATAGCTTACCATTAACAAGAACAGCTCTATATTTTAACAGTATTTTATCTGCAATAATTTTATTTGCTGCACCAGTATTTTTAAATACAATAATAATGCTGCTGATGAATTGCTTTAGCTCACTGTCAGACATTTATTCTGTTGCACTGATATTCATCTGGTTAGGTTATACGCTTCTCTTTGGTATTATGTTTTTAGCCATGTCCGTATTTGTAGGAATGTTTACAGGCAGTTCTATTGCACAGCTGGCTTTTGTCTATATACTTAATCTGCTTCCTTTGTACTTATCAGAATTTGTAAGAGTAAATCTTCGTGGCATGCTATACGGATTTGATACTTATTCAAACAGAAATTTTTACTATGATATGCCAATGTTCAGAATGTTTAACATAGATGATTATGAATCCTCTCAGCTTGTGATAACAATTGTTTACATTGTTGTTACTATAGCATTACTTATTGGCGGACTATATGCCTTTAAAGTCAGAAGACCAGAGACTGCTGGAGATATAATTACTTTTAGACCTATTAGACCAATATTTATTTATGGCTTTGTTACATGCGCAACTCTTTTTGGTGGAGCTTACTTTTTAGGAATAGGAAATGAAAAGTTTTCATTTGCAGTTGTAGGGTATTTTATAAGTTCGCTAATTGCATATGTTGTAGTTCAAATGTTAACAAACAAATCCTTTAAGATTTTACACACCTATAAGGGATATTTAGGATTCGCACTGGCTTTAGTATTATTGATATTAGGTGTACATTTTGATGTTATAGGCTATGTTAACAAGATTCCAAATCCAGACGAAATTGAAGAAACATATATCGGATACAATATTTATTGGTTTGAACACAAGGATGATCCAGACTTTAATGAAAACAATTATGGTAATAGTGATACAACTCTTTATAAAGATATAAAAAACATTGAAAACGTTACAAAATTGCATCAATATGTCCTTGACAACAGAAATAACAATGGAAACAATCAGTACATCGCATATAAGCTGAAAAACGGCAAAAGATTAATTAGAAGATATTCAATAGATACTATCACTCATGCTTCAGTTCTTGCTCCAATTTATGAAAGTGATGAATACAAAGAAAATAGATTCCCTATACTTTATCAGGAAGCTGAAGATATAAAATATATAGAATTAAACGACCGACGCGCAGCTAAAAATCCACTTATTGTTTCAGATAAAACTCAGCTAGAAGGATTTAAAACAGCTATTAGAAAGGATATTAAAACTTTAGATTATAAGGATTTGATATCATCTCCAAATGAAATAATCACTATAACTATTATTGATACAAAGAATAAAAATATTACTTACGCACTGAGATCAGATTATACAAATACTATTGATTGGTTGAAAAAAGAAGGCCTTTATGATCAAATAATTATAAAACCAGAAGATATAGAATATATTACCCTTCAGTCAATGGATTATAAATATGATTATACATTTAATTCTTACGTAAAAGTGGAAAGTATAGAGTCATCCACTGCTATTGAAATAACTGACAAGGCACTAATCAAAGAAATTTTAGAATATCCTACTGACGAGGTATATAAAGACAGTTCTTCGTCATATTTGGTTATACTCAAGGGTAGTTTAAACCATCACTATTATGATTATGTAGTAACCTTTGGCGATAATATTTCCAAGGAATTACAAAGCTATTTGGATAAGATAAAGCCTTTAGAAGAAAAATAGTTAGCATCTAAGTATACTAACGTGATAGTTTAATAGTCAGATATTTTAGAGTTGTGAAATTAATAAAGTACCAGTTGTTATATCCTGCAAAGTAATGCGCCCCCATAAGTTAAAGTTTTAGTCCTAACTTATGGGGGGCTGTTCAAAGGATTAAACATCTGGTACTTTTTTAATAACTTAACTTTCTTATACTGCAGCATTTTTGTTTTACTCTTTCACAGGTGCCTTTCTAACCAACAAATATGATAATCCTGCCACTATAGCAATTTCTAATACAATAATTATTACATTCACAATAGGATTACCATTTCCATCTATCAAAAATTTTATTGCAGCTGTAAATTCATTAATATATCCAATCTTATATAAATAACTAGCTAACATTGGAAAACCAATTATAAAAAAAGACGGTACACCAACAGATACAATTATTTTTAGTATCTTAGACATTCTATAATATAAAGTAGTAATTAAATATCCTATAACAAATGCTAGTAAATTAACTGTTGCATTCCATAAAAAGCTCATTATCGTAATTAGAAATTGAGAAGATTCCACTGTAAATTGATTAAAAAGTTGATAAAACATTGGACGATAATTCATAAATATATTTATTATATTTGTAGATGCAGTATCAATGAAAGCCATCCCTGCAGATATAATAACTGAACTAATGAGAAATCCATAAAACTGAGTTTTTCTGGTTATTCCATTAGTGGATAAATACAAGTAAATTTGCTTGAAGGAGTTTAAGCCGCACACAAACAAGAAAATTGCAGAAGCCTCAGCTCCACTAACAAAACCGCTAGTGCCAATTCTTACAAGTCCAGTTTGCCGCATAAAAATAAGTAAACCCATTAATGCAGCTATAACAATATAATAAACCATTACCCCATATCTTATATCATAAAGATTATACTTAACTACAGATTTTAGTCTCATTTTATACCTCCTAAGAATTCGTCATATAAATAAACAATTTTTGTAAATCTAATTTTGATATTTCCAATCCTTCAGGAACACTGTTTTGATCAAGCTTTTCCATGAGGTAAGCAGTTTTTAGCCCTCCAAGTACATCAGTTCCTAATACATTTTTCCCAGCTATAAATTTATCAACTGCAGCCGCCCCACCTGAAACACAAAAGCCTTTTGAAAGTATGCTTTCAACTGAGTCATTCATAATTATCTTCCCATTTTTCAGAACTATTGCATTCTCTATTATATCTGCAGCTTCTTCAATCAAATGTGTTGAAATAATTATTGTTCTAGGGTTTTCACTGTAACTTTGAATGAGTTCTTTGTAAAATAAATCTCTATGGTTGGCATCAAGGCCAAGTACAGGTTCATCTAACAAAATAACTGGTGCATTACAGGATAATGAAATAATAATCTTAAAAATGGATTTATATCCTGTTGAAAGAGATTTTATCTTTTTATTAGTTTTTAGTAAAAACTTCTCACTCAAAGCTTCTGCATAATTAATATCAAAATCCGGATAAAATTCTTTACCCCACCTAAAAGCACTTTTTACAGTCATTGAATCTGGATAGAAGTTTTTTTCAGTCATATAATAAATTTTTGATAAGGGCTTATCATTTTCTATCACATTATCACCATCTACCAATATTTCTCCCTCTGTAGGAAAAATCTTGTTTGTTATAAGATTTAGTAATGTGGTCTTTCCTGCACCATTTCTTCCTAATAGCCCGTATATTTTGTTTTTCTCCAAAGTTATAGATACATCTTCAAGAGCAGCTATATCTCCAAATTTCTTCGTAATATTTTTTATCTCTATATAACTCATTTATCAAACCCTCTTTCTATCATTTTTATTATATCTTCCTTAGATATAGAAAGCTTTTTAGCTTCAGAAATTAGTGTATTAATGTATGAATCAAAAAAAGTTACTTTTCTCTTGTCTAGAATTTTTTCCTTTGCTCCTGTTGCTACAAACATACCTAACCCCCTCTTCTTATATACAATACCCTCATCAACCAATAAGTTTATTCCCTTCAGCGCCGTTGCAGGATTAATCTTGTAATTTACAGAAATCTCAGTTGTAGATGGAATCTGTGTTTCCTCATCATATACTCCTGAAAGTACAGCATCCTCTATCCCTTCAGCTAACTGGATATAAATTGGCTTATCTTTATCAAAATCTATTTTCAAAATATCACCTCCACATTTTTATTCAAAAACATTATATGTGTTAATTGGCCATTTGGTTAATTACTTATGTAACTAACTATATAACTAATTAAGTCCATTGTCAATAGTCTTTAATAATTTTGAACCAGCTAATGCATTATCAATTGCTTTAGGATTTGATTTAGTATCGCATAAAGAAACGGAAATTGATGAAACTAAAACAAACTAGAAAAGAAGCAAAATTAAGTATATAGTTTTTAAGCAGCCAAAGCAGATGAGAAACATAAACACACCTAAATATCCGCATGTACTTATTTAACACTTAAAATATTAAGTCAACTTTCTAATATAAGTATGTAACTGCAATTTCCCACTGTAATATATGAAAACAAGTTGTTCTATTTATTCTATTGTAAAAACAGTATTTAGTGGAATATTTTGGTCAAATTATAGATATAGTAATATTTAGCTGATATAATAAATGTATTTAGACATAATAAATATAATAAACTTATGGAAAAATAAAATAGTATATTTTAACGTTAAGTTAAACTATGCTAAGGAGTATTTCTCTAATTATAGGAGGGCACATATGCCAAATATAGTAACTCATTACCTTTGTGGGTTAGAGGCTATTAAAAATATAGAAAGTAAAAAATGCAAAGAGCTTATTGGCAAATTTCAAAATGTATTTAACTTAGGAACTCAAGGCCCTGATATAATGTTTTTCCATGAAGTTTGGCCCTGGCGCAAAAAAAACTTTCCCTCTAATATTGGACACATTTTGCATACTACAAAAGTAAATTTATTTTTCAAGGCAATTATTGAATATATACTTAAGCAAAATGAATATACCAAAAGTCTGCTAACTGTATATTTTATGGGTTTCTTATGCCATAACTGCATGGATAGCCTAGGCCATCCATATATTTATTACAGATCAGGTTTCAAAACGCATCTAAATACAAATGAAAATCTGTTTATTTGCTATCATAGAAAATTTGAAACCTCTATTGATGTATTAATGTGCGACATGCTTCTAAATAAGAAAGTTCATGAAATAAATCCTTACAAGCTTATTGATGTGGCCCCTACAGAACGGAATATAATTAGCGAAATGTACGAAAGCGCTATTAAATCAGTTTATGATATTCAAATTCCAAAAAAGGAAATTGTCAAAGCCATTAAAGACATGATTTTTGTAGAAAAGCTATGTAAGGACACCCATGGGATAAAGCTAAAAGCAATTGGATTATTAGACTCTATAATATATGGATTTCCTCTTTATTCAAGTATTATCTTTCCCCTGAAGCTAACTGACGGACTTGATTATTTGAATCTTGAGAATTCAGAATGGTGTATGCCCCATGACGAAAATATAAAAAGCAGACTCTCATTTATTGATCTTTTCAATGAAGCATACCAAAGGACTCAGAGATTCTGCGATGTCTTATACTCTGCTATATTTAATAATACTTCTAGCATATCATATGCTTTAAAACTATTTGGAAATACTTCCTATCTCTCAGGAGTAGATTGCAATATTTCTGCCCCATTTAAATATCAGAATTTAATTTTTAAAAATTAGAAATAAAAGAATTTAGAAATCCACATTTTAGCATAATAAAACACCCTTAATAAAGATATACTACCTAGCTAAAGCATATCTTTATTAAGGGTTATTAGTTTTGTACATAATCTTAATTAAATAGATAAAATTTCAACTAATCTAAGCATTTCATGGTCAATATCCTTAGTCATTGAAAGAGCCTCATCTATATCTATATCAACAATTTTAGCTTTTTCAACACACATTACTCTATTATATACGCCATCCTTAAGCAGTTCAACTGCCTTTACTCCCATGGCACTAGCCATTACCCTGTCTCTGATTGATGGACTTCCACCTCTTTGAATATAACCAAGTACTGTACCTCTAGTCTCTATACCAGTAAGGTCTTCTACCTTCTTTGCCAATTCAAGAGCTCCACCAATTTTCTCAGCAACACCTTCTGCCAAGATTATAATATAGTTTTTCTTACCGTTATTACGTCCTTGAACTATTCTCCTAATAATATCCTTATCAAAATCGAACTGTTTTTCTGGAAGTAAAATTACTTCTGCACCTCCAGCAACACCTACATTCAGTGCTATGTGACCAGCATGTCTGCCCATAACCTCTAGCACACTACATCTTTCATGTGAATATGCAGTATCCCTGATTTTATCAAGTGCATCCTGAACTGTATTCATTGCAGTGTCATAGCCAATTGTATATTCAGTGCTGGCTATATCATTGTCAATAGTGCCAGGAAGCCCCATGACCTTCATTCCATATTTGCTGAAATCTCTAGCTCCTCTATAGGAACCATCTCCACCAATTACAACAAGAGCATCTAATCCAAAGGCTCTTGACAGCGACATTGCCTTTTGCATACCCTCATCTGTAGTAAATTCTTTGCACCTAGCAGTCTGCAATATTGTCCCGCCACGGTGAACTATATCAGAAACACTTCTGGCGTTCATTTCAAAAATATCACCACTGATTAAACCATTGTAGCCTTTTCTTATTCCAAACATTTTAATTCCATAATATATTCCAGTTCTAACAACTGCTCGAATAGCAGCATTCATACCGGGTGCATCTCCGCCGCTGGTTAAAACTCCGATTGATTTTATTTCGCTCATAACAACCTCCATAACCCTTACTTACATCAACAAATTTTATATTCGTAATGTCTCAATCAAATTATATAAATGCTGCATCTCCGTTGAAGCCGCATAAGCAACATAGTTTATCTATATTGCATTTTTAAATACAAAGCCTTTGTATATTAAATCCAACTGAATTTATTATAAACCAATATAAAACTATTAACAACAAAAAATCAACCTATTTCTAGAGCACAAAATTTGTATAATTTGTATAGTTAACTGTTTGAGTATTTTTTCCCGATAGCTTCACCAGCTGAAACTTTTGTTTCAAAACCATTACTTGTCTGATTTATGATATCCATATCTATCACAATTTTATCCTTCTTAAAAAACAGAAGAATTGTTGAACCACCAAACTTAAAATACCCTTTTTCCTCTCCCCTTATTACTCTAGAGTCAGGAACGTAAGTCTGAACTATTGAGCCAACAGAAGTTGCTCCTACTTCAACATATAAAACTTCACCAAAGTTGTCCGTCTTGAATATGCTATATTCTCTCTTGTTTCTGCAGAATAACTCTGGGATTTTCCTAAGGGCCACAGGGTTAACAGAATAGTATTCACCCTTAATCCTTTTTGTACTGCTGCAAACACCGCTGTCAAAAAAGTGAAATCTATGATAGTCTACTGGGCAAAGCCTCAAAATCATATATGCTCCGCCGTCATATTCTTTTGCTAAATTTTCATCAAGCAGCAAGTCTGAAAGACTATAACTCATACCCTTTATTTGTATAATATCTTTATAGTCAATGTTATTCCATGCCTGTAATCGTCCATCACCCGGTGATAAAAGTTCATTTTCTGGCTTGTCAAAGCTTCTAGCTACAGGCTTTAATTTTCTTGAAAAGAAATCATTGAAACTGCTATAGTCATCAAGCTTATTTTCACATTCCTCTAAATCAATTGAGAAGTTCTTTGCAAATTTTCCTATACTTCTCTTGCTCAACCTTAGATCACAGAAGAAGCCTGTTAGTGCAGAATATATTTTTCTCTTCACTAACAATTCAAGGCCTACTTTGCCTGCCTTTGATGTGTATAAGGCATTAAGGAGTGCGCCTCCTGCCACATTTTCAGTTTCGTATTCTCCTGTTTTTCTATTATATATTTTAATCATATATCTCCTAAATAATTCTGTTTGACTTTTTAAATACACGCGTTGTGCTAATTATTATGAACAGAGTTTGCAGATAAACTACTTTGCTTATACTGGTACGCGAGTACAACTTAGATAAATGGGGTACTTGGTTAAAGATATTTGTTTGAATATGTTGGTGAAGAATAGTTAATTCTACCGTAAAACCTACACGATGTAAGTTTTAGCGAAACAATGAAGCATGGATGCTGAACGTGAGCAACGGTATAATTAAATATGATGAACCAATACAAATTCAACAAATATCTTGGGAGTAGCCCATTTATCTAAGTTAGTGCGGAAGTACCAGTAAATAGTACTATAATTTACTCTGCAAGGTTTATAAAATAATTAACACAACCATTTAAATTCGTATATAACTAAACAATATATTTTTGTTATCAATATATATGCAATTATAAATTTCTCTAAACCATTTTTCAATATATTTTCTTATGCTTATATTTCTCCTTTCAAATTTAGTTTAGCCATTATGTATTATGCTTTTACAATTTACTTTGTCTATAATTAATATTAAATCTTATAATATAATTCCAAAATAATTCATTTAATTAATACTCTTGTGTTTCCACTTTTATGCACCAACATAATCATTGTTGTCCATTTCACACACTTAGCAACCTACACGATTAGCAACATTCCCTAAAATATAAGCATTTACGACACTTATTCTTTTTATATATACAGGATATAACAGAAATTATTTCTAAAAATCGTGGAGATTATATATTAAATAGTATATAATCGAATTGTAAATATTCTGTTTTAAAGTAAATAATCAGCTTTTTAAGTTGAAAATTGCATGTATTATAGCATTGCAAATGAAAAGCTAAACAATTAAGAATTAGTTGGTAAAAGCTTATGTTTTTTGTGGCTAAAATTCACCATGTAAACGCCAGCTATAGTTTCTGATTATTTCAACAGCAAGCCTTTTATACGTTTGAACAGTGACAAGCATTTCATGCGGGAATGTTGAAGCAATCAGGATATTACTATTTTTTTTGGAGGAGGCTAAAATGAAAAACAAATCCTTGATAGCAATGGGCTTAGCAATTTTGTTAGCAGGAGGTTCTGTAATTTCTTCCTATGCTGCAGTCAAAAGTGATGAGGTAATTTTACTTAACATTGGTAAGCCAAATATGTTGGTTAGCGGAATTGAAACAGCTATTGACACAGATACTAAAGTTACTCCTGTATTGGTTAATAACACTACTTTAGTCCCCATACGTGCAATAATTGAAGCCTTTGGCGGACAAGTCAGCTGGGACAGCAAAAGTAAAAAAGTAACTATTACATACAATAAAAATAAAGTTGAGTTATGGCTTAATAACACATCGGCTGTTGTAAATGGTAAAAAAGTAACAACAACTATAGCACCAAAAGAGATTAACGGAAGAACTATGGTACCTTTAAAATTTGTTTCAGAAAATCTTGGTTTATGCGTAAACTGGGAAGGCACTACTAAGTCAATTTCTATAGGCTCACCTACTGATTATGTAGCTAGTTTTGGCAGTGAGAAAATTAATAAAGCTGAATTTTATATTTACTTAAGCAACGCTAAAAACTATCTAAAAAATTATATGGCTCAGTATGCAGGAACACTAACCATAGAAGAAAATATATGGGATACAGTGATAAACAATAAAACAGCTGCAACCTTAGCTAAAGAAATGGCTCTTGATTATTCAAAAGAGCATGCAATCTTTTTAGCAAGAGCTAAAGCAAATAATACTGTTTTAACTTCTGAGGAACTTTCAAAAATTGATAACTCAATAGAACAAATTATTATGCAGGAGGGCAGTAAAGAAGCCTCAGAGAAAAGCTTAAAGGAATTTTATGGTGTTAGCTTAGCAGAGTACTCTCAATTCTTAAAGGATTATGAATTGGCCAACAAAAATTTACAGGCAGAATTACGTAATCTTCCAATATCAGATGATGAGATTTTAAAGGCCTATGAAAGTAATAAAGCAGGCTATGATAAGGTTACTGTAAAGCATATTTTATTTATGGCTGATTCAAGTAAAAGTGCTGAAGAACACGAAACAATTAAGAAAAAGGCTGAAGATATTTTACACAAGGTAAATGCTGGAGAAGATTTTGCTTCTCTTGCAAAGGAGTATTCAGAAGATCCAGGTTCTAAGAATACTGGCGGAGAATATACCTTTGGCAGAGGTGAAATGGTAAAGGAATTTGAGGATTGGTCTTTCCAAGCTAAAGAAGGCGATACCGGTATTATAAAAACCTCTTATGGATATCATATTATGAAATTTGTAAAAAGAAGCACTTTTGAAGATGTAAAGGAATCTATCCGCACACAACTCATAAATAATGCGGCTGACTTATATATTGATAAGCTAGTTACAGAATCAAAGTATGTTGTTGTTAAAAACAATAGTGTTTATGAATCAATTGAAGTGAAATAGATAGAATATCATTAAAAGGTTGTTGCAAAGCAAGAAATACTCTATATCTACAAGCTAACGGCTTGCTTAAATAGTGTTCAATTGCTATTTCTAGCAATATGTCAGCGGTATATAGAAATTGATTTGCAGCAACCATTTGTTATTTATTGGTAGTTATAATTCAAAGTTCATTTATATTTTATGGTATTTTTTTGTGGTTTTAACTCAAAGTTCAATCATATTCTTAAAGATATTTCTGCAATTCCTCCACCAGTTCATATACCCTTGTAGCTGGGCATCTCTTTGATGGAGGTAAATCATTATATGATTCATACTGACGCCTGGCTCGCTTAATGGCGATATTAGTTTTGTCCATTAATAAATCATATATGTTTTTAAGATTCTTTTCATACCCACATTTTTGTCTTAGAATTTTACGATAATGTTCTCGTCCATTGTTTACCTCTAACTCTTGAAAGTGCAAGACAAACCATAGTTCAATACATTCATTTGACCAAGCTACTCTATATTGTCTATTATCTTTTTTGTCTTCAGCGCTATACTGTGTATTGTCAAAATCATCAAGAGGGAAATCATCTTTATCATACATTAACCATACTACAGCAGCTTGAGGGAAATCACTCTCAACTACTTTCCTTGCATATTTTAACAAGCCTCTTGTATTTCTTCCTGTCCCTTTGACAATTATCCTATCTCCTGATGATAAATCCGAAAATTTTGAATTAATTGCTTTTGCCAATCCTGAAATGTAGTTAGGTTCAGTCTCTTTCCCTTCGCTAACAATGTATATGTAAGGCGGAGGATCATCAAGCAATTCTTTTTTCCGTTTCTGCATTTTTGCATTAATTCTTTCTTGATTTTTCTTTTGTTCACTTGCCTTTATTGGTTTGAGGCTCATTCTTTTGTCCCCCAATCCAAAATTTTTCTTATATATGGGTCTGCCCCATAACGACCTTCAAGATATTGCTTTCCATAAACCTCATCATTTTTAGGTTTTTGACCGTTTTCCTTTTTAAATGAAATAAGAGAATATAATTTTGATGCGTTTTGAGGGTTTAAGGCACAAAACCAAATCTCATCCCTTCTAAATACCTCTGGAATCATTGTTGTAATATCGTGAGAGGTAAGCAATAGCTGTGCTCCTTTTTTATTACTCTTTGGATCTGTAAACAATTCAATAATATATCTAAGCAATTTAGGATGTAATTTTGCATCTAATTCATCTGCAACCATTAAAGTTCCTTCATCCAAACAGTCCAAAATCTTAGCTAAACAGCTAAAAAGCTTTCTTGTTCCACTTGACTCTTCTTCAAAAAGAATTTCATAAGTTTCTCCATTTTCAAGTGTATGCTTGGTATATATTTTTTCAATATTTCCATCACTATCCTTCTCAATACGAAAGTCTGAAATGTTTATATCCATTTTTTTTAACATTTGAAACATCAGTGATCTATCCTTATTAGTCTTTGGAATGATTATTTGCCGGTCTTTAATAGGGTTATCATAATCTACGAAATTTATATTCATAAACCAAGAAACAGCTTCATCAACTGACTCAATATCATAGTTTATAGCCACATGTGAAATCAATGGCATAGTATTATTAACTTTTTCAACTGCTATACCCTCTAAATCTTCACCTAAAACGCACTCATTTTCCGAACGTTCAAATATAATTGATGCGTCCTTTTCTCCAACAATTTGCATATAAAGGTTTTCTTTAATAATCTTATTCTGCAAAATAGAAAGTTGATATTTATATTGCTTGTTTTTTGTTCGAAACAAAATATCAAACGCTATAGGTGTATATTGACACTTTGAATCAAATTTATGATATTTATTTTTAAAATCAATATCTGAGAACTTTTTTATAATTGCATCATTTGTAGAATCATTTTCATACATTTGCGATATAATTATCTTCTTTAGTACAAAAGCCCTTAAGTAGCCTAAAGCTTCTAAGACAGTTGATTTACCTCCACCATTTGGTCCATAAATCGCAATAACTGGTAAGAACTTTTCTCCATCAATTTTATCAATAATTATGCTGTCAAGGTTATCCTTAATTGATTCAGCTGTAAAGTCCAAAAAAGCCTCTTTTTTGAATGATTTAAAATTTGAAAATAAAAATTGACTTAACAAAGTATTAGCCTCCAGATATAATTTGAGATTTTTTCTCCATTTTTAATATATTATATCCATATTACTAAATATATATTTAAATTTCAATAAATTCTTGAGATATTTCCTCAATTTTATATCGAATTGCATTTTATCCTGTTCAAGAGTATATGCACTATTACAAAATTATAAAGTCATGTCCGCATAAAGAACATATATTATTTGTTACGCAATAAAAGACTCTCTACCTAGAATTAATCTAATTAGAGAGTCATCTTTGCTATTTAAATATGTCTATGGCGCTATAGTAATATATAATTCATTTATATACTTCTCATTAACTATGCCTTAATATTAACTTATGAATATCTATAAAAACATCTAATTTGTCAGATGATGAATGCTTTCCTATCTCAATAGACGTTACATCTTCTTTACCATATATATCTGCAAGATCAAATTCTAGTACAATATGAACTTCGTCATTAATAGTTGGATATAGACCTATTCCCTTTTCAAATTGAGCATTTCCAATCTTTTCCCCAACTAAATTAACAGTTAAATATCTTGACCCAACATTTATTTTCAATTCATTATCAACTAACTTAGAGGGTGTATTACTTACTGAAGAAACAAGTCCATAAGATATCACATTTCCATTTGGTATTTTAACAAATGTCCCAATTTGTCCAATTTTATAGACACGCCCCTCAATTATTGGGCTACTTGTTTAATGTTCATCTAATTCAAAATGAAAGACTCCCCACTTAGTATAAATCTAATTAGAGAGTCTCCATAAAAATACTTATTATTTTAAGTATATTATCAATTCATATTTGTCTGTTTCTTAGTTTAACTTTTTTAGCAGTTCCTCAACATCCAACCCATGCACTCTGCAAGCATCTTCTAATGATTCAGCTTGTGATGAAGGGCAGCCTAGACAATGCATTCCTGCTTCTATTAATACTTTTGCATTATCAGGATTTGCTTTTAAAATATCGCCAATTATCATATCTTTTGTAATAGCAGTCTTTTCCTCACCGCCTAAAAACATTTTGATATCATCTTCTACATTTGTTATTCCGCCAATTCCAAAGTTATCAACTAACACCTTCGCCACATTTGGTGAAAGGAATGCTGGTAAAGTTGGTCCTAAGTGAATATTCTTTACTCCCAAGTATAGAAGTGAAAGAAGAACGATAACAGCCTTTTGTTCATACCATGCAATGTTGAAAGCGATAGGCAGCTTATTAATATCATCAAGTCCAAATACTTCCTTAAGTTTAAGTGCTATTACTGCCAAGGAGTATGAATCATTACATTGTCCTGCATCAAGTACTCTTGGTATTCCGTTAATGTCTCCAAGTTCCAGCTTGTTATACTTATATTTTGCACAACCTGCAGTCATTATTACAGTATCTTTTGGAAGTGCTTTTGCAAAGTCAGTGTAGTAGTTTCTAGCCTTTTGACGTCCATCACAGCCCGCCATTACAAAGAATTTCTTGATAGCACCTGATTTTACTGCATCTACAACCTTGTCAGCCAATGCTAAAACCTGATTATGAGCAAAGCCTCCAATGATTTCTCCTTCTTCTATTTGTGTAGGTGTTGGACAGTTTTTCGCCATTTCTATTAATGCAGAGAAATCTTTATGACCACTCTCGTCCTTTCCTATATGAGTACATCCAGTGAAGCCTGCTGAGCCTGTTGTAAATAATCTTGCTTTATATGACTCCTTTGGAGGTACAATACAGTTTGTTGTCATAAGAATTGGTCCATTAAAGCTTTCAAACTCTTCTTTTTGCTTCCACCATGCATTTCCATAGTTACCTACAAAATTGCTGTACTTCTTGAATTTTGGATAGTAGTGAGCTGGCAGCATTTCTGAATGAGTATATACATCAACTCCTGTGCCCTGTGTTTGTTCAAGCAGCTGTTCTAAGTCCTTCAAGTCATGTCCGGAAATTAAGATACCTGGGTTTTTACCTACACCAATATTAACTTTTGTAATTTCAGGATTGCCATAGGTTGAAGTATTTGCAGTATCTAGAAGTGCCATACCATCCACACCAGTTTTTCCTGTTTCTAATGTAAGTGCTACTAAATCATCGGCACTTAAGCTATCATCTAAAGTTGCAGCCAATGCCTTCTGCATAAATGCATTTATTGCATCGTCGTCATAACCTAATTCGTTAGCATGTTTCATATAAGCTGCCAAGCCTTTATTTCCATATATAATAAGTTCTCTAAGGCTTCGTACATCTTCATTTCCTGTTGCAAGAACTCCAACTGTTTCAGCTTTTGCATCTAGTTCCTCTTTTGTAGTACCATTCCACAATGCCGCTAGATGCAAGCTTTCCTTATTAGTTACTTTATTCAATAGAGTTTCTTTGATTTTTAAAGTATCTAGCACTCTTTGATAAATTACATCATTATCGAAGTTGGCATTTGTAATTGTTGTGAAAAGGTTTAGTGTAATGTGATGATTTACTTCTGGTGAAACACTTTCTCCCTGATTTCTTAGTGCAGTTGTAACAACACTTAAGCCTTTTGTAACATAAATCAATAAATCCTGAGTTTTAGCAAGTTCTGGTGACTTTCCACATACACCCACATTGGTACATCCTGTGCAGCCTGCAGTTTCTTGACATTGATAACAAAACATTTTATTTTCCATAATAACCTATCTCCTTTATATTTTTATTGTAGTTGTTTTTTTTTTGCTTGATTTGATATGCTTAGTATAATAGAATAAGTTATATTATGATGTAGCTATAGATACAAATAATAAAAAATTAGAACAAATTAACAATTTTTTTGGAGGTGAACTTGATTCTCATTTTTACATTAATAAAGTTTAAGTAGAATGGGAACAGCCTATAAATATGGAGAATTATGCTTCTATATTATCAAAATGTACATTATTTAAGGGCATTGCAAATGAAGATCTGGAGCAATTGTTAACCTGTCTAGGTTCATATACAAAGAACTACAAGAATGATGAATATGTTTTCTTCGCAGGAAATGAAATTAATCATATAGGAATAATTTTATCAGGTCAAGCAGAAATTATTAAAGAAAACCTTGCTGGTAACCGTCATATAATGGCTTTTCTAAGCCCTTCTCAGATTTTTGGTGAGGGAATTGTTTGTACTTTAAAACGCATATCTCCTGTTACTATCAGAGTTAAAGAAGATTCAAAAATTCTATTTATTCCATATGAGAGAATTACCAAGAGCTGTAGCAATTCCTGCAACTTTCACATTCAGATAATTCAGAATATGATGATTATTCTTGGTCAAAAAAATTATACTCTGAACACTAAAATTGAACTTCTTACTCTAAAAGGCATGAGAGAAAAAATTGCAGCTTACCTTTTAAATGAAGCTAAAGAAAAAAATAGCATGAGTTTTCAGATTACTCCTAATAGAAATGAACTAGCTGAATTTCTCAATGTCTCCCGAACCTCTATGTGTCGCGAACTTGCAAAAATGAAGGAAGAAAATATTCTCGACTACTATCAAAATTCTTTTAAGATTCTGTCCATTGAAGCTTTGAAGGAGTGTTTAACTTAAATAGAAGTTGCACAAAATGGGGTTGCTGCACTCGCGTAGTTTTTGTCAAAAAGTTATCAGTATACATAAATTTTTGATTTGCAGCAGTCCCTTATTCTTTCTACTACTAATTTTGAGTTTACATAAACGCTTCTGTAGCTTTCACACATTCATCCATTGATAGCAGCTCATTGTCCAACGTATATCTGGACTTTTCATACTAAAGTTAAATTATGCACAATGAATGATTAGATTAGCCAAATCTGCTAATTTAATCATTCATTTTTTTATTTCCTCTGTCTTCCTAATTGTAACACTTGAGTATATTATTCATATACTGTTATTGTAGGTCTGCCTAATTTTGAGTTTAAGAACTTTTTAATATATAACGAGGCTTAAATGTACCCCTCTTCTATTAGTGTCGGGTACTGTTTTGGTTTTCTAGACGGTGAGAATATATTACGCCTCGTAAAAACGCTACTATTGTAGTGAAATTCTTCAAGATGTATTGATTTTTTCTGCAATGGAGTAATTTCATTTTAATCTAGGCACTATATTGGGTTAGTATATGTGAAGTTTATAAAAAAGAAGAAGGAGCATGTCCATTCCATTTCTTTAATAAATTCACTGTTATGAGGAGGCTGGATAATATTTATGGATACTAGAAATAAAACTAGTGCTGCTGATAATACCAATCCTTTTGAAATTCTATCTAATTTTTATAAAGACTTTAATATCATAGATGCTGAGTTTTATAAAAACAATATAGAAGCTTTCAGTAAGTATCGGGAAAACATTTTTGAAAATATTATGAAATACTATGATAATTTATTTATGATAATTAATGAATTGGTCCAACTAAACAAAAACACTTTTCATGCCTCATGCTCTAAAGGAAATAACTTTTTTACTTCAGAAGCAACCTCAAATGAGGATATATCTGCTTTTGGGAAAAATTTATCCGATGCAGATGAAGAAGAGTTTATACCCTCTATTGAGGACCAATCTTCCGATATAGATGAAGCTTCCGAGGATGATAGCGACGAAAACCTTGATATATTTCCTGCAAGCGGACATGATGTATTAAACCATCTTTCTCAGATTAACATGCCTTTTTTACAAATTCAGGCCATATTAAATCTTGACGGTAGATTGAGTTTAGAGAAAATAAATAAAGCAATAAGACTATCTCTCGATGTAGAGCCAGTCTTTGGCTGCAAATTTGTTGAAGGTCACCCACCCTTTTGGAAACGATTAGATAACCTTGACCAAATAACTTTTTGCTCAATTGAAGAGACAGATAATCCAGATGAAGCTGTTAAATTATTCATACAGAAACCATTAAATGTTGATAGTGATGCTAACATAAAAGCTAAACTAATTCCTTTAAAAGACCATGATATATTAGCTTTGAAAATTAATAATGCATGCTGTGATGGAACCTATGCAAAGGAATATATACAGCTTTTGTCAAATATATACTCCTGTATCGAGCAAAAGGGTGTTGATTTTAAAGCTGAATCCCGTATAGACACTATGGTAAATGAAAGTGCATTATATGAAGAATTAGGTAAAGCGCACCCTGAACTTAATTGGAATCAAATGTTGGATTTCCCTAAAACCATGTGGGCCTTCCCCTGGAGAAACAGCGGAAGAGATGAGATTCGTTATGCTATTAACAGAATTACTCATACCAGCTTGGATTCACTCAAACAATATGGTAAGTCCAGAGGCGCAACATTAAATGATTTAATATTGACCTCATTTTATAGGGCAATGTTTAAATTATCTAAGCCAATATATGGTATTCCAATGGATATCACCTTTAAAACAGACCTTCGAAGCTACATCGACGATAATAGAAGCCGATTAGCAAGAAATTTTACTGGAAGCTTTATAACTAGTATAGCCAAAATTTCAAATGAATCCTTTGAAGGCACTTTATCTAGGGTTGTAAGAGCTCAAGCTGACGTAAGAGCTCAAACCGAAAACTCCACACATCGTATCTCAAATAGCAGCAGACCAACTGGTATTAGTGGTGCTGTCGGTGAAGAATATCTCGGAAAGACTTGTTATTCCTATTTAATTAATTATTCTGAGCGACTTTCTAAATATTCTGAAATTTATAGAAGTCAGCCTTATTATGTTGGAAATATATGCTTTCCTGAATTTTATGATCTAGGAAGCCTATCAAGTGCATTAATTAAATTTGGAGATACTATCGTGTCCGATGCATATTTATTGCCTCCTGCTATACGCGCTCCAGGATTCATGCTTTTTTCCAATTCATATAACGATGTATTAACATTATCAATAGGCTATTACAAGGATTCTGTCAGTCATAAGGATATGGAAAGTCTTTTAAATGCAATTGAAAAAGAACTTCTACGAGCATGTTCCTGTGAGAAAGATTAATCTTAAGATAATACTTAACTTGCAAACATAGAGTTTAAGGTGCGAAAAAGCAAACCTAATACCTTTTGAACAGGAGGTGTACAGTCCATAACCATGATAAGTAGAACTTCCTTTTTAGTTAGCTTTTTTGATGTAGACTTAATGGGTATAGTACATCATACAGTTTATCCTAAATGGTTTCAAACTGGTAGGAGAGATTTTTTGGTTAAAGCAGGTATACCCCATTCAAAGTTCAATTCTTTGGGATTATATCTTCCTCTTTCACATTTAGAGTGTAAATATAAAAGCCCTGCAAGATTCGGATATGAGATAAGTGTAACGACCTGTATTACCTTCGTCTCGTGCGTGAAGATTATGTTTGAATATAAAGTGCAAAACAACATAGACGGAAAGCTTTTAGCAACAGGTACTACTGTACATGGGTGGACAGATATAAATGTTAATCCAATTAATATAGAAAAAAACGCACCTGATATTTATTCATTACTTCAGACACTAGTTGTTGACAAAAATAAAATTAACATTTAAGACCATTTAAAGCCACTAAAAATCATTTAAAAATAATTTAAGGCACATTTTTAGCCTAGAACATGAGAACGCAAAGTTACATGTCGTACATTTATAATCTTTGCATTTTTGAGTAATTTTCTGAAGCAACAGTACATTTTCAAGCCACATAAACACAGTGGCTTTGATTGTGTATCTAAAATAGTACTATAAAAAAGATAGCATACCTCAAAGGGAGCAAAGGTTATCAAAAAAGCTTTCCTAAACTTTGCTCTAAAATGAGGCTTGGAGGTTAATATGAATGATCTGTTCAAATACAATATAGATTTTTATAACAAAACCGTTGATAGCATAGCTAATTATTATAAATATTGTGGTAAAATGTTTGAAAATTTTATGTCTGCTTACAATTTCCCTAATAGGGCAACAGAAACTAAAGGCACTTTTCCTGCTAATGGTCATGACATTTATAATTATGTAGCACGTTACAACACCTCTAATCTCCAAATTCAAGCAATTTTAAAATTAGACGGAAAAGTAGATTTGTATAAATTAAAGCAGGCAGTAAAATTATCAATAGAGACAGAACCTGTTTTTAAATGCCGATTTATAGAAGATACTAAACCCTATTGGAAGCCTTTAGATAATATCGGAATAATCAAGTTCCTTTCACTTGAGGAAACTAACGATATAGACCAATCCATATCAAATTTTATTCAAAGTACTTTTGACATAGATAATGATCCTATGTTGAATATTAAACTAATGCGCTGCGAGGACTATGATGTTATTGGTTTAAAAATAAATCATGCTTGCTGTGACGGTTTAGGCACTTTGGAGTATATTCAATTGCTTTCTGACATATACAATAAAATCGAGCATGATAATGGAGCTTATATACCTGTGCCCAGAATCGCAGGCAGAAAGGATCAAGATAGATTGTTCTCAGAACTAGGAATTACAAATCAAGATTCATTATTTTTACCAGGGTCTGACATATCCATACCTATGTGGTCATTTCCCTGGGAATCGTGCAGTTCAAACATAGCACGTATGTCTATTCTCAGATTTCCACATGGCTATATTGATGTAATAAATAAATGTTCCAAAAGCAAAGGGGTAACAGTTAATGATTTCATTCTAACTGCATACTATAGGGCTATGCTTAAAATGGGCCAACCAATTTATGGACTTCCTATGGAAATCCCAATTACAGTTGACTTACGCCGTTACCTGCCTAACCACAAAACGCAGGCAATAAGGAATTTTTCTGGTTCAGTAAGTACCAAACTCACAATGACGATGAACGAGCCATTCAATGAAACCTTACAGAGAGTTTCTGATGTGATGAAGGAAATTAAGCAAGGATATCCTGGACTCCAAAGTGCTCTTGGTCTTGAACGTATAGAAAAGCTGAAATATCAAGAAACACTTGCTTATTATCAAGCTTGGCAGGAAACTAAGAATTCGCAAAAATATTGTCCTATTTATTGTGGTGATAAATGCGTTCCTACCCTATCTAATTTAGGCTGTATCTCAAAATCACTAATTAAGTTTGGCAGTCGGTCTGTAATAGATTGCTATCTTCTGCCTCCAGCTATCCGTGCACCAGGCCTTTTATTGATGGCATGCACCTATAATTCTGTTTTAACACTTGCTGCAGGATATTATAAAGGTACAGTCAGCAAAGAAAATATTGATATGCTGCTTAATAAAATTAAGGATGAACTTATTGATGGATGTGAATATTAATCCTGTTTAATGGAATATAAAGCAAAAAGCAGTTGCAAAACAACATTTTATGTATACCGATAACTTATTAAAAATTGTATTCGAGTGTATTATATATCTAATTGCGAAACTCGGTAGAAATTGATGCTAGAAATAGTAGGTGGAGAACAAATATTGCAGCCGACACAGCGGAAGTCAGTAGCTGTGAGTATTAACCCGAGACAGGATGCCTTGTGTTATACGGTCGGCGGAAGTGCTTGTTCTGCACCGTAATTATTTCGGCATCAATTTCGGGAGCGAGCAATAGATAATACTGCACGGGAGTACTATTTAATCAGTTTACTATTGATATATACTATTTCTTTTTTAGTAAAACTAGGGCATACAGAAAATGCTGTTTTACAATCCTTCTAATATATTAATCAGCATTTCTCAAACAAAAAAGACATGCAACCCAACATGTCTTTTTTATTTCAAAATAATTATGTGTAACAGTTCCTAATGCGCTAAGTATCCACCATCAACCACCATAGACGTACCTGTAATGAATTTTGCTGCATCGCTGAGCAAAAAAGCCGCTGCTCCAGCAACATCATAAGTGCTGCCCAAGCCCATAATCTGTCTTTTCTTTAAGTCTGCTTCAAAATTATTATTGTTGACAATTTCAACTAAGCCGTCATATATTTGAGTTTTAATCATACTAGGTGCAATAGAGTTTATTCTTATATTTCTTGGCGCCAGTTCAACTGCCATTGCTCTTATTGCACTATCAACTGCTCCCTTGCTTGCACAATATGCAGATAGACCTCTAGCCCCAACTCTGCTGGAAATAGAGGATATTGCCACTATGCTGCCTCCATTATCGTTATACTTTCGCTTTGTAAAATGCTTTACAAGCTCCATAAAGGCATAAAAATTAATTGTCATGATATTCATTAAATCTTCAAGCTTTAAGTACTGTATAGGAACTGTGCGGGATATTCCTGCTGAATGAACAATTCCATTAAGCTTTTTATCTCCGCTGAATATGTTATCAAACATTCCTTCAATGTCTTTTAAATTGTTTAAATCAATTATATAATAGGAATGATTACCAGGCTCCAACTCATTATAAGTCTCTTTAAGCTTTTCTTCATTTCTGGCAACCATAATAATGTTAGCTCCAAGTTTGCTTAAATATATAGAAATACCCCTTCCTATACCTGATGAAGCTCCAGTAACCAATATATTCTTACCGCTTAATTCCATAGGGTTTATCAATTTTCATCATCCCCATTAAAATAATAATTAGTATAAATCATTGGAAGACATATAGACTTTTTCATCTCCAAATATATTCCTCCATAGGATAATCCTACACCAAAGCCACACATTACAAGCTTTATACTATCCTCAGATGTATCTTCTCCCAAAGCATCAACAAGGGTCAGCGGAATGGACTCACCACTTGTGTTTCCATATCTGTCAATAGAGATAGGCACCTTTCCCAGAGGAATACCCAGCTTATTAGATAAATGCTTAATAATAAATAAATTTGCTTGATGGAATACAAACATATCCACATTATTTTTATCTATAGAGTATTGCGTCATAAAATCAGATAAACCCTTTTGTACATCAGTTATTGTAAAGTTAAAAATGTCAGAACCATTCATAGCCAATTCGTAATCTGATGATTTCATGTTTGTTTTACTTCTGCTTCTTGCATGACCAGCTGGAACCATTATGCATTTATAACCGCTGCCCTTTGTCTTTAAGAAATATTTAATCTCCTTTCCCTCCGACCTTTCCAGAGCCGTTGCAGTTCCACCATCACCAAAAATCATTGCAGTTCCGCTGTCCTTAGGATTTATTCCATAATTACTGGTATCACCAACAAGCAGAAGAACCCTATTAATATTCTGAGTTGAAATCATGGTCGCTGCCTGCCATATTCCATATACATACGCAGAGCATCCAAGATTTATATCAAAAGCAATACAATCTTCACTTAGTCCAAGTCTGTATTGAAGAACACATGCAGTTGCAGGTACAGCATAATCAGGAGTTTGGGTAATCAGAATCAAAGCATCAATTGATGAAGGATCCCAACCCAACCTTTCCATAAGATTTTTAGCTGCAACATAACATAAATCTGAGGTACACTGCTCATCAGCTGCTACGTGTCTTGTTTTTATACCTGTCATATTTATAAATTTTTTTACTTTATCCTCTCCAAATACGGAAGCATACGTTTCATTCCTTATAATTTTCTCAGGCACTGCACATGCTATACCTTTAATTTCAACATTTCTTATTATCCCGTCAGCCAACTATTTGCACCTCATTCCATTCTATCAATTATATCCTTTACGGTTTTGAACTTTTTAATTTCTTCAGTTTTAACATCCTTACCAAAAACACTGTCAAACATAGCAATAACAGATATAACCGCCATAGAATCCCATTCACCTATACTATTTAATTCTGTAGTTTCCTTTAAGGTATCTTTTTCAACAAGTAGCAATTCCTCTAATAAATTAATCTTCTCTTTAACTGTCATACTAACCTCCACTCCCACTTTAGAAATAAAAATAATATTATAGTAGCAGATTATCTACCCTACCACTTTAATCAAGATAAATTAGTACTGCCATCTGAGCTTTGGAGAAAACCTGCTTATATAGAAAGCCTCGGCTTATGAACTCAAGCTCTGATTTGTATTGCCAAAGCTTTTTTTGTTATGCAAACTATACTTTGGTTATGTTTACTTTTATAATATATTCTTATTTATGGAAATGTGTGAACTCAATAACTGCAACTTTGAATCAATTCATCCCTAATTTTATTTAGGAGTTTCTCAATATTAGTTCTTTGAACTGAGGGCTTATAATAACCTATTGACAAAGAAATTATTTCATTATAGGTGCTAGCCACAATTAATATTCCAGGTGCGCGTATAGCTGGAGGAAAACAATACAAATCGTTTACAGTGTTTTCTCCGAATTTAATTAAAGACTTTGACACATAACCAATATTCGATAATACTGGTGAACACCTATTTAATACAAAAAAAGGATTCTGTGCAATCAAGTCCATAATTTGAGATAACGCATTAAAATAAGCACATATTTGGTGAAAATTCATTTTTTCAAGATACTCTACTCTTATTGCATTTAATAAGCTAGGATGTCTATTTTTAAAATTTTTTGTAGCTTCCATAACTCTAGATAATGTTTCTTCAAATAATTCATTAGCTTTTCTGCTTATTTTTAATGTAATTCCACTTGAAAAATTCCTTATTGCTTGTGCTTTTTTATCAGGGAGATACCTGCGTAAATCAGTCGTAATAGCAACATCCATTGGTATACCAAATGGAGGCTTTGATATATCAAACATCGCCCTATAAATTGCTGTAAGCAGCAAGTCATTAATTGTTGCACCTTTTGCTTTAGCATAAGTATTTAATATGTCCAAAAAGCCATGAGGAAGGCTACATGTAATAAAACCTGTATCCCCTATTTTGATATTGTTCCACGGAAATTTCCATGTAGTTAAAGGTATTTGTTGCAGGAGGGTATATGAATCCATAGGATTAAATTTACTAAGTGTGCTTAATAAATTGTTGTGATCTTTTCTGTCCCTCATACTTGGTTTAGAAACAAAATCATCCTCCTCATTGGTTATGCGGGTATAAATATTTGAAAGTAGTTTAATATATTCCTTTGCACCAACTCCATCACAGCACACATGGTTAATTTTCAAGCCTAAAGTATCATAATTTTCAGAACGAATTAGTTCTATCATAATCATTGGGTCTTTATCCATATCCATTGGGCTTTCTAAAAATTTCTGAATGCTCTCTTCAGGATTATCTGTCTCCTTCAGTGTACAAAACTTAATATTATCAATATCCTCGAACGGCTTCCAATGAGGCGGATTACTATTAACAAATCTACATCCAAAAACCGGCTCCACATCAAATGATAATCTTACAGCTCTTTCAAGCCTTTCAAAATTTAATTTACCATCGAGCTTCATAATTATTTGAATCTGAAAGCTTGCCATACCATACTTAGCGAGATAATTATATATATCATACCCATTGGCTGGTATAGTTTCTGGATTATTAATTGTACAATTGTATGCTGGTATATAAAATTTGATATAGTTCTTATACATCTCTTTAATGTTCTCAAAATAATTAGATATGGCTTCTTGAAACTTTGGAAATTCAGTTTTAGTGTTATTGCTTTGCGTTTTGTTTTCCATCTCTATCTCTCCAAATAAAAAATTTTCTGCTAATTCGTAGCTGATAACTATAATTATTCAATCCCATATTATGTATCCTTTAATATATCTGTTACAATATCAGCTCTTAATTATAAATAGCACATGCCTGTATTTGGTACAAGAGCGCAAAATATATACCTTTCATTAAGAACCAAAAAGTACTGTGGTTTTCATAAATTTTGTAGCGCAATTTTTATAATAGCAGAATATATTGTTATGTAGACATAAGGAGCCTATTGTAACAAAGTCTATTATATTTCTCCAACTTCAATAGCTCCTTTGCAGACTAGGTTACTAAAATTTACATTGCGTATACTTTTCATAGCAGCTTTGTAAACAATATTCAAAATATTAATATAACCCAAAGGAGAATATTATTATGGCAGAAAAAGTACATAACACAATATATGATGTTCTGGACAATACCAAATACCGAAGCTAGAATAATTGATAAGGATACTGGTGCTGACAGTCAGGAAGGGCAATTGGGAGAACTAATTATCCGTAGTCCCAATTGTATGCTTGGATATTACAAGAAGGAGTATGAAACAAGTCAAGCTTTAGATAAAGATGGCTGGTTACATACTGGTGATTTAGCAAGTAAAACTACTGATGGCTTCATTAAAATTGATGGAAGAATAAAAGATATTATTATAAGGGGTGGCGAAAACATCTCACCTACTGAAATCGAAGTAGCTATGTGTGAAGTAGATGGTGTCTTTGATGCAAAAGTTGTAGGAGTATATGATGAGGTTATGGGTGAAAAAATTGCTGCTGCTATAATAAGCAACTCCAATGTGGAAGATTTATGTCAACAAATAGAAACAACCCTAGAAAACAAAATCTCTAGAAATAAGATGCCCGAATACTACTTTAAAGTCGATTCTTATCCAGTTAATTCAAATGGTAAAGTGGTTAAAAATGAATTAAAAAAAATAGTACATAGATTAATAGCTGAAAATAAATTCAAAGAGCGAGAAAGCTGTTTGCATAATAGCAAGAGAAAATACAGGTTATATCAATAACCACAAATACATACTAGCGAAGAAAAAACAATCGTGGTACTTATTCGTGTCGTTTTAAAACAATAAAGCTTGCTGAAAAATTTTGAACATATATGAATACACGCTTTAGTAATTTCACTTAATCCATATATTCATTCAGCAAGCTTTTAACTAACTAATTCATGCAACCATTTTTTCTCTTTATTGTATTGGTGAACATCCTTCTATCAGTTCATCTCTAATTTTATTAAGAAGACCATCCATATCAGATTTCTTAACTGAGGGCTTATAATATCCTACCGCTAATGAAATTATTCCGTTATAGGTGCTAGCAACAAGCAAAATTCCAGGTGCTCGGACTGTAGGTGGTAAAATATAAGCATCAGTTACTGTATTCTGACCAAATTTAAGTAATTCTCTTGATATAAAACCAACATTTGAAAGTGTAATGGCACATCTGTTGAAATTAACATAAGGATTTTTTGTCGCTAAATTTATAATTTGAGATAATGCCTTAAAAGCAGAACTGATTGGGTCAAAATCTATCTTTTCAATTATTTCTAAGCATTTTACTGTCATATAACTAGGGTGCCTGTTTTTAATATCTTTAGTTTGAATCATTACTCTAGACAAAGTGCTCTCAAATGATTCATTAGGTCTCCTATCTATTTTCAAAGTTACCCCACTTGAAAAATTTCTTATAGCCTCGGCCTTATTATCAGGAAGATACTTTCTAAGGTCAATGGTAATAGGGACATCCATTGGTATGCCATAAGGCGGTTTTGCTATTTCAAACATAGCTCTGTAAACAGCAGTCAGGATTAAATCATTGATTGATGCTCCTTTACTTTTTGCATAAGTGTTAAAAGTATCTAGGGAACCATAAGGAAGTTTGCATATTGAAAACCCTAAATCACCTGTTTGTAGATTCCTCCATGGAAACCTCCATGTAGTTAATGGTATTTGTGAAAGCGGGTTCCAATTTGTATTTGGATTACATTTACTAAGTGCATCTAATAATCTTTTATGGTCCTCCATACTGCTTACTCGTATATCGGAAGAAAAGCTATTGTCACCACTATCAATACTAGAATAAATGTCTGACAAAAGCCGAATATACTCTTTGGCCCCAGCTCCATCACAGCAAACGTGATTTATTTTTATCCCTAGAATATCACTTGCATCAGAACGTATAAGTTTTACAATAACCATTGGGTCCTTCATCATGTCCATAGGACTTTCTGAGAAACTCTGAATAGCTTCATCAGTATTATTTGTCTCTTCTATAGTGCAAAATTCAATGTTATCAATATCTTCATACCGTTTCCAATATAGCTGTTTGCTTTCAATAATATGGCACCCAAAAACTGGCTCTACATCAACCGATATCCTTACCGCTTTTACCAAATTATTAAAATCTAATCTGCCATCTAGCTTCATTATGGCTTGAATTTGGGAGCTTGCCAAATCATATTTGGCGACATAATTGCATTTATCATATGCATTAACTGGTATAGCATTAGGTATACTTCTCTCATATTTATTTTTACAATCATCATTTAGTTCTTTTATGCTATCCTCCACGACTGCCCTTTGGCACAATAAACAATTAAATATTCGTGGAGGCACACTGCCATTATTACTACTGCATCTAGACTCACTTAAGCCATTATGTCTAGAAAACATCTTTTTTATAGCCTCATAATAATTGGATAAAAACTGTGGGGACTTTGAGGATTCAGCTTTTGTGTTATGATACAATTTATTACCCATATCTATTCTCCACACTATATTTTTGAATTATTTTGACTAGAATATATGCTGGAATATATCATGATAGTCAAATAATATTATATATTATGTAATCTAGAGGATAACTGTTACTTTGTAAATATTATGTAAATCTAATTATAAAAATAGCACCCCAAATGCTATTTTGTGAAAAGTACCCCCTTCGCTGGATTTTATCCAATAAAGGGGGTACTTTTCAGTGTTTAAACATTAGAGTGCATATAAAATGTTTTTTTATTTGTCAGTTTTCATTGTTATGCTAAGAAGTCCTTTATCTTCTTATAGATTCCTTCTGCATCAAGACCATATTTTGCAAGTAGTTCTTTAGCAGGACCTGACTCGCCAAATACGTCATTTATACCAATTTTCAATACCTTTGTAGGTACATTGGCAGCCAAGCAATCGCATACAGCACTGCCCAATCCACCTATAACAGAGTGCTCTTCTACTGTTACAATTTTGCCTGTTTCTTTTGCTGCCTTAATTATTAATTCTTCATCTAATGGCTTAATTGTATGAATGTTAATCACTCTTGCCTCTATTCCCTCAGCTGCTAATTTTTCAGCTGCAACTAAGCTTTCATAAACCTCAAGACCTGTTGCAATTATAGTCAAGTCTTTTCCTTCTCTTAATACAATACCTTTTCCAAGTTCAAACTTATAATCAGGATTATCATTAATTACAGGAACTGCTAATCTTCCAAATCTCAGATAAACAGGTCCTTCGTGATGATAAGCAGCCTCAACTGCTGCCTTTGCCTCTATATCATCAGATGGATTAATAACAGTCATTCCAGGTATTACCCTCATTAATGCAATATCTTCATTACACTGATGAGAAGCACCATCTTCTCCAACTGAAATACCTGCATGAGTAGCACCTATTTTAACATTTAAATGCGGATAACCAATGGAATTACGTACCTGTTCAAAGGAACGCCCTGCTGCAAACATTGCAAAGGTACTAATAAATGGAACCTTGCCCGCTGCAGCTAATCCAGCTCCAATTCCTGTCATGTTTGCTTCTGCAATACCGCAATCTATATGACGTTCAGGGAATACCTTCATAAATGTATCTGTTTTAGTTGCACCAGCAAGGTCAGCATCTAAAACCACTAAATTATCATATTTGGCTCCTAATTCAGCCAATGCTTTTCCATAACTTTCTCTTGTAGCAATCTTCTTTATTTCTGGCATAGTTCTTCACCTGCTTTCTCCAATTCTTTCATTGCAATTTCATATTCCTCATCATTTGGAGCCTTACCATGCCAGCTAGCCTTGTTTTGCATAAATGAAACACCTTTTCCTTTAATACTTTTTGCAATAATAACTGATGGCATGCCTTTTGTCTCTCTAGCCTCTTTAAAAGCTGCTTCTAAGGAATCAAAATCATTTGCATCTGCATTAATTACATGAAAATTAAAGGCTTCAAATTTCTTATCAATAGGATATGGTGAACAAACATCACTAATGCAGCCATCTATTTGTAAATTGTTATTATCAACAATTACTACTAAGTTGTCTAGCTTTCTGTGTCCAGCAAACATTGCAGCTTCCCAAATCTGGCCTTCCTGAAGTTCTCCGTCTCCTGTGAGGGCATATACACGGTAACTCTTGTTATCCATTTTTGCAGAAAGCGCCATTCCAACTGCTACTGAAAGGCCTTGTCCCAATGAACCACTTGACATGTCTACTCCCGGAATGTGCTTCATGTCAGGATGTCCTTGAAGATAAGAACCAACATGACGTAAAGTTTTAAGATCCTCTACTGGGAAAAATCCCCTATTTGCTAATGTGGAATAAAGCCCTGGAGCCACGTGACCTTTTGATAAAACAAAGCGATCTCTATCTTCTTTTTTAGGATTCTTGGGGTCAATATTCATTTCTTTAAAATATAGATATGTAAAAATATCTGCTGCTGACAAAGAACCACCGGGATGTCCGCTCTTTGCATTATACACTGCTGTTACAATTCCTTTTCGGATTTCATTTGCCATTTTTTGCAATTCTAATTTTTCCATATGTATGTCCATGTTCATTTTACATAAAATATAAGTATGACATGAACTTGGCACCTCCTATAAAAGTATTTTCATTTATTTCCATTTTCGTTACTCGTCAATGGTTTTAGTATAATAATATTATTATATAATGTCAAACAATAAATATAGTAAAAATTAAGAATTTATTAGTAAAAATTAAGTTAATTTTCAGCTTATTATATTTGCATAGTCTATAAGTGTTTAATTTAACAATTGTTTGTTGCAAAATAAAGCAGGCACCACTTTGTTTCATATATTATTATTCAGAAAATAAAGAAATAGGGAAATTGAAAAAATGGTCTTAAACTTATAAGACCATTTCAAATAACTTTATGAATAACAAATTCTCAGCCCTCGTAGCTGAACTGCCATCCTATTCCGAATTTATCTATCAAGAAACCATAACATTTACTCCAGAAGGTTTCCTGAAGTTCCATTTGTACCGTTCCACCTATTTTTAGCTTATTGAATATTTCTTTGATTTCATCAGTATTCTTACTGCTTATAATTAGGTTAATGTTGTTTCCTAAAGTAAAGGGCATACCCTGCGGAACATCGGAAAACATGATTTTACTTCCTTTAATATCGAGGAAGGTGTGCATAACAAGATTTTTGGTATCTTCAGAGCCCGGCATTTCTGGATTAGATGGAGCATCACCAAAAGTCATAATTTTTTGTTTTTCTACTCCGAACACTTCTGAATAGAAGTCTACAGCTTCGCGGCAATTTCCTCTAAAGTTGAGATATACATTTATAGCCATTTTCTATACTCCTTTTACTAATGTTATTCTGACATAAATCTTCATTCTTATTTTCCCAATATCCTTTATAATTATGTCAAGTAACATACCATTTAACGTCCTACGTCTCATTTGGGCATAAAAAATTAGAAAGCAATTAATGGATAACCTATGCTTCACACATGTACCAACAATATAACAAAGTCAATATTTCTACTCATACTCCTTCGTACATCAATTCTTTTTGAATACTTTATCAAGTTTTAATTCTGATATTAAAGTACCGAGTAAAATAAGTACGCAGCCTATAAGTGTATGCAGCGATATTTTTTCTGCTATGCTTTGAGAATTAGGTATTAAAATGAAAAATATAAATCCAAAAACAGGCTCAAGGGTAAAAATCAATGCAGCTCTAGTAGGTGATGTGAATTTTTGTACTACAGTTTGTCCGGTATAAGCTAGTGCTGTACCTAGTACACCTGTTACAAAAATTGTAATAACAATATTAAGGTTTATTGTGAATGGCTTAAAGTCTATATAAATCCATGAACCTATACTTAGTATTGCTGAAAAAACAACTTGTAATACTCCCAACAGAACTGGATCTTCATTATTTGTGAATTTATCAATAAATATAATTTGCATTGTAACACATACGGCACAAAAAAGAGTTAATACCTCACCTATATTCACCCTGAAATTTAAACCGCCTGAAACAAAAAATAAGCCTATAAGAGCAAAGGCTACCCCTATAACAGAACTCCTAGAAGGTTTCTTTTTTAAGAGTATAGACGAAACTATAGGAACCATAACTACACTAAGACTTGTGATAAATGCAGAGTTAGGTGCAGTAGTATAATTTAGCCCTATCACCTGTAAAGCTAAAGAGCCAAATAGCATCAGCCCGATAACAAACCCCTTTAATATTGATGCTTTACTTAATTCTTTTAGCTTCTTATGAAATATAATTAATAATATAATTGCAGCAGTAGAAAACCTCAAAGCAAGGAATGCAAATGTAGGTATATCGTCTAAGATATTTTTCATTAAGGTGAATGTTGAACCCCAAACAGCTGTAATAAATATCAAAAATAAATCTGCTTTTAATTGTTTTGTCACTTTGTCACAACGCTTTCATTTTCAATTTATAGAGCCCATATTAATATGTGATGATTGAGTTTATTATAGTATAATTCTTTGTATTATTCTATATTTTATAGGGTTATCAAAAATAATCAAGGATCAGCCGCTATTAAATCATTGTTCAGCAAAAAGCTTATGCTTTACAGAAAAATTTAAATCATACATGAATACTGATTTTGAGGTCTCATTAACACAAAAATTTTGTATAATGAAAACTTCAAGAGAAGTCAATACTAATCTAATATAAATAAGTAAATTGATTAAGTATTTTGAAGGTTTCAAATCCTATTATTCTTTTATGGATGATAAAAAAGAGATAAAAAATTATGACGAAATTAAATCCTGAACCAATAAAAGCCCCGTAGGGCTCTTATTGGAAAAATTATAGAAAAAAAGAAAAAAAGAATCTTGCTTCTATAATATACCATATTTTGTATTTTTTATCCAGTGTTAATTAATTTTTAATAAATTTATTAAAAAATTCTAAACGTTGTAAAATGAAAACATGTATCTATAGAATTTTTTATTAAAGAAATTGATTCCTATCTCCGTTGGTATAATGAAGATAGAATTAAAATATCTTTGGGTGGGATAAGCCCACTTCAATATAGGCGTAGTCTAAGAATAGCAGCTTAGTCCAAGAAAACGTCCCCACCCCCAGGCCATATCAGAATTTACTTTTTCATTTAATCCTACAGTTTAGAGAGAATATTTAAGCACTGATTAATATAACTTTCAGCACCATTCTATATTTTCTTTTTAACAACAAACATACAATCTTGAATATCGAATTTTCTATGAACCATCCTTAACTTTTTTAATATAAAAAAGTTAAAATATTTATCTCTTAAGCAAAGCTTGTCTATTAAACAATGTTTCGGTTTAAAAGAATGATAAACTTTATCCTCTTTTACCCAAAAACCTTCTTTCTTTAACTTTTTCTTTAAATTGCTGATTACAAACCTATGTGTAGGCAATATTTGCAGTCCATCTACTTGATTTGTGCATAGATTATTAAAGGTCAATCCTGATATATTATTATATTTTTTATCCCTGTATGCACAATATTTTCCACCACTATCATTTATAGTCCTAATGATGTAGTTTGGAAGCTCTGCGAATTTTCCTTCTTTTTTTCTTTCCATTTCTATCTTCCAAACTTTGTTTCTAAAAAGGGGCTTTAATACAATATCCTCTTCATTCCATAATTTAAATGGAAATTTATTATGGTCTACAATAGATAATTTTTCTTTATTCGGTAGTTCAGAAAAATTACGTTCTGTCATAAATATTCTAATCCAATCACTATCATATCTTGCAAAATAGCAAACCTCACCATTATATTCAATAAACCATCCATCTATTATTTCTGAATCTACAACAAAATCTGGATTATGTTCTACATCTTTAAAAAAAGTATCCCTCACTGAAGATGGAACCTGTTTCATTAGTAATACTTCTTTATTTTCGATTTCAACTTCAACTGTGTCCTCACTATTAAGAATAAGTGAATAATAAGCTTCTGTTTTATATATTGATGCAATACTCTTATCAGAATCATTTATAATTTTCCAAATAAATTTATCCTTTTCACATTTCAACCTAAAATTTTTATTGTACTTTGGTATAAATTCCAAAAACTCTATAGGAATTTGATTTTCTTTTAATAAATCATTATGTACACCATGTGCTTTTATCACTTTATTAACTTTTTTAACATTGTAATGGTTATTATTATAAAAAACCATAACATTTATATGGTTTTTGAAATCACAAATCAACCAATATTCTGACAATATATTGCTACTGATTATTGATTTTTCTGAAATTTGCTTAGAATATGGGTTATAATTTTTAAGACATTCGTTTATTACTTTAAAAATTCGTTTAGAATTTTTATCAAAAAAGTCTTGGGCATACTTAATATCAATAGAGCATACTAAACCTCTATCAAACACTCTTTTATATGCTCGTATATTATTTTGCCCTTCATAAATTTCAAAAAGTATATCATCACTTGCTTTTTTAGTTACTTTCCAATATCCTGAATTATCATTATACCTTGAAAGCACTGTTTGAAATGTATCGAAATTAGGAGCATTTCTGAAATACAGATCTAGTTTTTCAACATTTCCAACCTTTTTACTTTTCAAGAAATCACCTTTTTTTAGCTTGACAATATCAAATTCGAGCCCTTCAACAACAAATTCCTCTTTATTAGATTTTGAGATAGGGAATAATAAAAAAAGAACTCCATCAGAAATTAACATATTAAGGATTATTCTATAAAAGCAATTTGCTACATCTGTACTAATATGTTGTATAACATGAGAGCAAATTATTACATCAAAATAAATTTCAAGCCCACATCTTACACATTCATCCAAATCTTTAAACTTTTCAAAAGAATTTTCTATGCTTTTAATATTGCACCCAGGTACTGCTTTTTTAATATTATCTTCAGCTTCAGACAATCTTTTTTTATCAGAATCTATTATGCAAACAAAATCGCCTTCTTTGCACAAAGCCGATGCTACTCGCCCAGTTCCTGTTCCAATATCTAAAATATTTAAAGAATTATAATTTTGATTTCCCCGAATTTTTCGCATTTTATCAACATGCTTTTTCATTTTTTCGTTAATCCAATAATCTGATTTTTCCCAGTATCCTAAATCAGGTTCATAATTGATAATATCTCTCTTTAATTTGCTATCATTTGTATCTGCATATGAACGATTTTTAGCATCTATCTCCAATTTTATATTTACTATATTTTCCACTAATTCATTATATATTTTTTTTAAACTACTTAGTGATTCATTATTAGTTGTGTCTCTATTTTTCAACAACTGGTACAATTCATTTACAAATGCACTCAATTGAATCCTGTTTTCTTTATAATGTAACCATTTTATGCACAGTTCATATAGATAAGTATCCGCAGGACGTTCCCTAAAAATCCAGTCGATAGCTCTACAGAAGTCTTTTATTGCATTTTTAACATTTCGATTTTGAACATTTTCTTCAAGGCATTTTAAAAGAAATTCTGGCTTTTCCAAGGAATCGCTTCTTTTATCTTTATTTAATAATCTAACAATTAGCAAAGCAATAATAATTATTACAATAGCAACACTACCTATTACCTTATATATACTATTTGAAATAATAGTTGTTACCACAAATCCTAAAGCACTAATTATTGCAATAATACATTTATCAAGAATATTATTGAAAAGCTTATCTACAAAATTTTTAGAAAGCTTATTATAATCAAGTTTAGGCATAAGACTACTCCTTATTTAATATAATATGCAAATAAGACAAAGCCTGTTTGAATTATTCTATAATCAGGACATATATCAAGAATTTTTCTTTTGATCACTTCCTTATCATCATCCAAATGATAAGTCGCTATAGCCATTTGAGGTTTAAATTTCTGTATTGTATATTTTGCTCCATCTATTAATAGCCTTTCTGCACCTTCAATATCTGCTTTTATGAAATCAATTCTGGGAATATGGTTTGTAGCAACCCAATTATCTATAGATATACATTTAACAGTCTCAAAATGACCCTTTCTATCTATATTAATACTTGCTGAAAGTAAGTTATCTCTGTTTACAGATAAAGAAGTTTCACATTCATGTGAACTTACAGCAAAATTATAAATGCTTATATTTCCTTCTAAAGAATTAAGTTTACAATTTTGATTGAGATAATTTAAAAATACAGCCTGCGGCTCAAAAGCATAGACTTTTGCCCCCTTTTTAGCTGCTAAAATAGAGAACATCCCCATGTTAGCTCCAGCATCTATTACAATATCATTAGCATTTACTTGAACTTCTTCAATTTCATATGGTCCTTCATTATAAAAATAGAATTTTGGTTCATCTTGAATATTTTCTCTCAATGTTTCATTTTGTAATCTATAAAAATTGTCTTTTAAAAAAATATCCAAACACATACCAACAACAGCCTCTATTAACTTTTCTTCTGTTTTAATAAATAGAAGATCATCAAAGATATAATGGTTTAAATTTTCCTTAAGCCCAACGTATGATTTAAGAGTATCAATTCTTAATGCCTTTAATTCTTTCTTGGCACCAACAAAATCATAAAATAGATACTTAGCCTGTAGTACTGAAAAATGATTTCTTTTTTTTAAGAAATAAACAATAGCTTTCAACAAGTTTTTAGCTATTTCTTTATTCATTCTAAAACTTCCTCACAATACTATATTCACTTTGCACAATATTATGGTTTGATTACATAGAATTGTACCTATCTCAAAGGTAAAATTTATTTTATCAGCCTCTATTTTTGTACAATTAGGTATCTATTCTCTACTCTTCCTCTATTTTCCTTCTATTTTTTAATTATTTTATTCACTTCCAACTAACTATCCTAAAAAGTTAAACCACTCATAAATTTAGTTAAATTTTAAGTCTTTCCTAGAGAATGACCTCATAGAAGTCAAAACCCATTATCACTTGAAACAGGAATAAATTCAATTAAATATATTTAAAAGCATCAAATATCAAAAAATAAAAAAATACAACCCCCAATATCAATTTAAACGGTTAGCTGATAATGAGAATTGTATTATTTATATCATTTTATATTGGCTATGATCATAACGTCCTTATACTCTTAACTTTATAGGCATATGTAGTAACATTTCAGTGTCCATTTCAATTACTGGCTTGTCAATCATGTATTCTTCAAAAAACCACCAGTCCCCAATGGAATATTCTGAGTTTTTTGAAATCCAGTAAATAAATTCACTCCAAGCCCCACCATTATATTTGAATTTTGTTTTTATAACGGCATAGTGACCGCCATTAAATTGCTCTAATTCAATATTTTCATCATTAGCTGCAAAATCCTTATCAACTGTCACATGTATTTTATAGAAAAAATCTTCCTGACCCATCCTATCATGATTATAATAAGCAAAAAATCTATGCTTTTTACCATCCTTGAACAAGCCTTGCTTCTTTGCCCAATTCAAAAAGTACTTGCGCCCTTTTTCAATAGCATCCTTACCAGTAACTTTATATGAAGCTGTCCACATTGGTTCTACATCAACAAAAGTCTTTGTAGTATCTACCTCTCCCCTCTCCACAATTGGCATATATAAATCTACTCCACCAACGTGATTAAACTCATCATCAAAACCCAAATGTTCCTCTAGCCACTGATGTCCACCAAAAGCATATTTACTATCTTGAAGCCAATTTTGAAAGCGTTGCCACGCCTTCATTATTTCTTCACCTACATCGCAATTCCCATCTCGCTTAATTCCAGTAACAGCATAAAGGCCACCCTCTAAAACCTTAGTTTTGACATTCTCATCAACTACTTGAATTGAGTCATTTATTGTAACACAAACCTCATACCCATACTCTGTCTGTGTTGGGGATGTCGGACTTGGGTTGTTATAACCAAATATTCTTAAACCATCTTTCTCCATATCCAATCCACTATTTTTCAGCCATTCACTAACAACCTTAAATGCGCCATTTTCAGGATTTGTTCCATAATAACAGTAATACGCCACTCTTACTGGCTCAAGCTTCTTCAGCACCTTAATATCCGGATACTTTTCAAGCAATTCACTATCCTGAATCTCAAAATATTTATCCAAAACACTCATCCTTTTAAAACTAAATTCTGTCTGCTGATATCTCCACTCACTAGGCAAAAATCTTGTGATACGTTTAAATGCTCTTGAAAATGAGTCCTGACTATCAAAATCATATTTAACAGCAATATCCATAATTCTAATATCACTGCTACGTAGTTCTGAAGCTGCGAGGCTAATTCTCCGTAGCCTTATATACTCCTTTACAGAATAGCCTACAAGAGCAAAAAATATCCTGTAGTAGTTTGACTGTGACATAAAGGCTTCCCTGGCAGCCTGATTTAAGTCAATTTTATTTTCGATATTGCTTTCAATGTAATCAATAGATTTTTGTATTCGTTCATAATAGTTCATAAAGAAGCGCTCCTATAATATCTTAAGATAGAAATATAGTAGCATATGTGTTTTAGAATTGTCCGACTTTTTTTCTAATTAGTTTGATATTTAAGAATATAAGTTTAATATCTATTATAGAATACTATTTGAAATACTTTACCGAATAAACTAAATCCACAATTAATGTACTAAGCCATTGGATAGTAAGAAGCATAAACATTGTTTCAATCGCATAGTTTGGATCGCTTAAAATTAGAATTAAAGCTACAGGTAGTATTAGGACTGTAATTGTAAAGGCTACTATCAAGCTTCGTGCTAAAATATTAACCTGATACTCATCATATTTTTTCTTTCCAAATAAAATTAACATTATAATTACAATAGTCAAAATAATTATTACATAGCCAAAATATTTCATATTGCCATTGGCTATGAACTCTGACCACATGTTCCAAAACCAACTATTTAGTGTATTAGGATGCGATATAAGTCTATTAAATTCAATATGATTTGATGTAAAAATAAACAAAAACGCATATAATGCAGAAATCATAGATATATAAAACACATTCATTTTTGGATTTTTTAATAATGTCATTTTCGTTCACTCTCCTTAAAATTAAATATTTCTTACCTAAGTCAATTATACTTTTTTTCTTCAATAGAAAATGTTACTTGTCAATTTCCCTCTGTAAATAATCCACTTGTAACAAAGGTTCCATAAAGTGAGTATTTGCCAATTTCTGTTTGAGGAATATCAAATACATATTCATCATAATGAACTGTACTGTCACTATCAGCATTCTCACTAAAACTTAACAGTATAAATACATTGAGTTTCACTTCCGCTCTTATCCCTAAGGAAAAAGTATCCATGGTTATCCTTCGTCAAATTATTTACAACATACATCTGGTCTATCAGATTTATTCTGCTAGTTTTTTCTATTCCTTTTGAAAACTTTTTAAAGACATCACTGGAATTTGCTTTTTTATCACTGATAAATCTATATATTTCAGTTGCTGTTACACCAGTAAGTCCCCACAGACTAAACATATCAACCATATCATATTACTCCTTTTTAGCTTTCACTTAAAATACTTCTTATTCTACAAAATCAAATACAAATAGACACATTTCATACTTTATATGTAAAATATTATAATTACTGTTATTATAATTCTACAAACTATAAACGTCCACAAAAAGTTTTAATCTGTATCATTGTTTAATTGATCCCTTCAAGACCATATGAGTACTAACAAAAAATTAAGAGCTGTTTTTTGTAGCTCCTGTGCCTTTTGTTTTATTAATTTATCTGTTCTAATCGTTTTAATATTTTACTTTAATGCCTATATGATATTTGATTAACCATTGTTCACATAACATAAAATATGGGCGCCACCCTTCTATACAAAGAGCAGTCTATCAAATTAGTTATTCTCTATGAAACGAGCTGGAGAACTACCAGTATATTTTTTAAAAACCTTTATAAAATATTTATAATCAGAAAAGCCAACCATTTCTGCAATTTCATAAATTTTATGCACATTTTCTCTTAACAAATCAACTGCTTTTTGAATGCGGTATCTGTTTAAATAATCATTAAATGTATACCCTGTTTCTTCCTTAAATTTTACGTTTAAATATGTGCAAGATGCTTTACATTTCTCACTAATATCAGAAAGAACCAGTCGTGTAGAATAATTATTATGAATTTCTTGAATCATTAAATCTACATAACGATTTCCTGTTTTTTTCTCTTCAAATTCTAAAATTCCATACTTTTTCTTTTCCACATCAATTTGGCGAATTGCATTCTGAATTTTCGTATCAGTATTTCTCTTGGCTTGAATTTTCCGAATGGCCTCATACAGTTTGGAATAATCAACTGGCTTTAGCAGGTATTCTGAAACACCCAAGCTAATTCCTCTTCTTGCATATTCAAATTCTCCATAGCCAGATACTATTATAGCATCATATCTGTTTTCTCTAATACTTTTTTCCAACATTTCCAAGCCACCCATTACTGGCATATTCATATCTACAATAACAATGTCTGGCTGGAGTTGTTTAATTTTCTCCAAACCTTCTTGCCCATTTGCTGCTTCACCTACTACAATACAATCAACCTCTTGCCAATTAGGCATAAACATTAAGCCTTTCCGCATAATATCTTCATCTTCTACAATCAATACCTTATACATTGTCGTTCCTCTCATTTATTGGAAGGATAATTGTTACCAATGTCCCTTTTCCGTAGGTACTTTCTATTTTTAACCCGTAGGGTTGTCCATATAGCAGTCGGACAACTCGGTGAGAATTATACATTCCAATGTGCTCTTTCGACACATCTTCTTTTTCTAAATCTTCTATTAATCTATCCAGTATTTCTGATTCTATTCCCGTTCCATTATCCTGTACAATAAGCTTGAAGCAATCATCTTCAATAAAAGCAGTAATCTTTACATGAATAGAATCAACATTCTTCATACCATGTTTTAATGAATTTTCTACAATTGGCTGAATCACTAATTTGGGAACTTTAAAATCTAAAAGTTCTTTCGGGATGTCAATGCTATATGTCAAGCGACGATTATAACGCATCTTTTGTAATAATAAATAATCCTTCACATACTCAATGTCCGTCTTAAGAGGTACAATAGTATCGCCATAATATATGTTATAACGCATAATATTAGCAAAGGACATAATCATCTCAGAAGCTTTTTTAGCATCAATCAAAACCTGATAACGAAGAGTTTCTAATACATTAAAAACAAAATGAGGATTAATCTGCTCTTCCAGCTGTTTTATTTCCATTACTCTTTTTCTTTCTATTAATTCACTGTTCTTTTTTTGAAGTTCTTCACGTTGCAGCACCATTTGCCGGAAAGTATCATGTAGTTCCTGAAATTCTTCAAAAACATGCGGACGTAGTGAGTATTCCATATTACCTTTTCCCATATTTATAACAGCATTCCTAAGTTCGTCTATCGCATATAAGTTCTTATTAGTAATTAGTACAGCTAAAGGTTTGAGCATTATGAGCATTATCAATCCAACAACTATAAGAAACAAAATAGCATACCGAAAAAGACTGAGTTGAAAATTTATAGAAACCAATGTATAAAGATATAATTCACTATAACTAATAGGATTCCTTATTATGAGATAATATTTTCCATTAATATTGGTAGTAGTAGATTGTTTTTTTTCAAATTGAGAGTTTACAACAGTATATTTTCCCATGAAACTCTCACTTTGCCTTCCAATAGAAAAAATCAAGTTATTATATTGGTCGGTAAGAATCACATCATCTAAGTTGTATTTGTATACAGATTGATATATTTCTTCATCGAGCAAGTCAAAGAACAAAAAACCAACTACTTTTCCTCCGTCCATAATCGTACGGCTTAATATCAAATCTCCTGTCTGACTATAGGAATAATTCAGCCCACTTGGAACAATAAATATTTTTTCAGGCCCATTGAGCATATGTTTAATTAAACTTTTACTAAGAAAGCTTTGCAAAAATATATTTTGATTATCTTTATAAAGATTTGAGGAAACTATGTTTCCTTGTAAGTCTACAAGAATAAATAACCCACCAATTTCCCTTGAATTAGAAAAATCATAGAGCATGCGATTAGCTTTCACAGTCTGTTCATTTGATTGCTGCTTACATACATTAATTATATTATAATCAGTAGCAAAAGCACTTAATCCTTCCTTGTATTTTTCTATTTCCTGATTTAATACCTTTGCAATTTTTGTATTATTTCTCTGGCTTTCTACTCTGGTAAGCCATATCATATTAATGATCAGAAATGCAAAAACTAATATAAAAAGCAATAATATAATAGAAAACATATAGCGGAAAATTGATTTCTGTACATATCTTCTATATCCATTGGCAGCCATATAGAATCCTCTCTAATCTTAAAAATATTTAGCAAAAATAACAATATATCATAGCTTTCACTATGATATATTGTTATTTGATAAATTTATTTTACTTATACACTAATATCATTGTTTCCTGATACCTTAAAGAATATTAGCAATGATACAATACTGGTAATTGTCAAAATGGTTGAATATGCAGCTGCATTTCCAAAATTACTACGGATAACTTCTGCATAAATTGCTACTGTCAAAGTCTGAGTTCTACTAGTATATAGAATAATAGAAGAACTTAACTCACTAATAAGAGTAATCCAACTCATAATTGCACCAGATAGCACACCTGCCATCATCATAGGTACCGTAATCTTTATAAAGGATTTCATCTCTGTAGTTCCTAAGCTGACTGCAGCCTCTTCGATACTTGGACTAATCTGTCCGATAATAGCTGTACTAGAACGAATTGTATAAGGCATTCTTCTGATACACAAAGAAATAATAATAATTGTTGCTGTACCGCTTAAAAGCAATGGATTTTTATTAAATGCATATAGAAATGAAATACCTAATACCGATCCCGGTATAATATAAGGGAACATGGTCAAGGTGTCTAGTATGGATGTTAAGAATGACGGCTTTCTTACAGTCAAATACGATACTAATACTCCTATAACCACAACTAAAAGTATTGCAATCAATCCAAATTTATATGTGTTGATTATTGTAATAGCATTCTTTGGCATCAAGATGTTCTTATAATTTTGTAAAGTAAATTGTCCGGTATAAGAAGCACCTCTTGTCTCTAAGAAAGAAGTAACCATTACTGTTAACTGCGGTAAAATTGCAACTAGAACAACCGCATATACAAAAAAGTGAGCAAGGATGTTACGGACCCCAGTTGCATTTTCTGCTTCCATCGGTTTTAGAGCTGACATAGAATATGTTAGACGATTTCCGATGAATTTTTGTAAGAAGAACATAATTAATGTAATTGCAATTACAATAACACAAAGTGCAGCAGCAAAATGAGCATCCGTATTTACTTCGCCCATAAACTGGCTATAGAGCAATACTGGGAATGTCTTATAACCCTCTCCAATTAGCATTGGTGTACCAAAGTCGGAAAATACACGCATGAAAACCAACAAGGAACTGGCTAATAAAGTTGGAGTTACTAAAGGAACTATAATTCTCCATACTCTTTGAAATACAGTACAACCAAGACTTTCAGCCGCTTCATTTAAAGAATTATCTAAGTTTTTCAATGCACCTGAGACATACATATAAACTAATGGGAAGGATTGCAAGGAGAAAACAAGTACAATACCTGCAAATCCATAAATACCGCCTAATTGTACATGAAATATAGAATTTAAAATTCTTGTTATAAATCCGTTTCTTCCAAGGAGCTGTACCCATGCATAAGCTCCAATAAATGGAGGTGACAGATATGATATAACAATGAGGATATTTAAATACTTGCTTCCTTTAATCTTTACGCTTCTTAGTACATAAGCCATAATCAGTCCTAATACAGCTGACACTAAGGTAGAAGCAATTGTAACCTTAAAACTATTAATCAATGTACTCCAATAAAACTTCTTTGAGAAAAATTTTGCAAAATAAGCAAAACTTATACTTCCATCTTCCATTATAATACTCTTATACAAAATAAGCACAATTGGAAAAACTACAAAAATTATAAATAAGCCTAATATAGCAAAGGTTATGAGTAGCCATATACTTAATGGTTTTTTGCCTGACTTCATAAACGAACCTCCCTATCTATAAAGGTCTTAGAGCCATCAGCACTAAATACATTTACCTTTTGTACCTGTAATTTTAAATGTATTTTAGATCCGTTTGGAATCAATTCCCCTAAATCTGAATTTTGTATAACCTCCATCTCTTGTCCTTCATTTGTTACAACAAAATAGTGAGTTGCGACTCCCAAGAAAACACTGTTTTTTACTGTAACCGGAATACCTTCTTGTGTCTCTTTATTTATAATAAATTCTTCCGGACGAACAGATACCTTAACAGGAATATTAGAACCAGTGTCTTTTTTAATATTATTCATCTGGAATTTATAGTTGCCAATTCGAACAATGCTATTTCCATTATCATTGCTATCAATCACTCCATTCATTATATTGGAAAGACCAATAAATGTAGAAACAAACGTATTAGCTGGACGCTGATAAATTTGTTTAGGAGTATCAATTTGTTGAATCACTCCACCATTCATAACTGCAATTCGATCAGATACGGCCAATGCTTCCTCCTGATCGTGAGTTACATAAACAGTCGTAATTCCCATTTGTTGCTGAATTTGTTTTATTGCATTACGCATTTCAATACGCAATTTTGCATCAAGGTTAGAAAGAGGCTCATCCATTAAAAGAACTTCTGGATGAATTACAATGGCTCTTGCCAAAGCAATACGTTGCTGTTGACCACCGGACAAATTTTGCGGCTTACGATCTTTCAAATGGTCGATTTTAACTATCTTTAATATTTCATCTACTTTTTTCTCAATCTCATCTTTAGAAACTTTTCTGTTCTTTAATCCAAATGCAATATTATCTTTAACTGTCATATGCGGAAATATTGCATAATTTTGAAAGACCATTCCCATATTTCTCTTATTGGTAGGAATATCATTAATTACTTTTCCGTCAACCTTTATTTGTCCGCCTTCAATTGAATTAAATCCAATTATCATTCGAAGTAATGTAGTTTTTCCACAACCAGATGGGCCAAGTAATGTAAAAAATTCTCCTGGTTTTACATCTAATGATAATCCATCGATAACGGTATCTTTACCAAATCTTTTGACGACTTTTTCTATATTAATTGCTACACTCATTATTGACACTCCTTTTAGTCAAATTCATTTACTAAATTTTTTATTGTGTCACCTTTTGACCCACCATACTATTTGTCAATCTATCAATCTGTAACAGGATATTAAACGAAGTAAGATCAATTGACACGCAATTTAAATTCAAAATAGCCTGATTTTAAATGTTAAGGGCCACTTAAATATTGTCATTCAATTTTATATCGACAAAGCTTTTTAAGTGGCCATGTTTTACTAACTAAATAAATCTATTTAATTCGAATTATTCCATGGAAGATTCCAGAACCTCACTGAATTTACTTGTAATGTTTACTTTATTATTTGCAACCCATCCTTCATCATAGTTATTAAATAACTTAATCCTGGATTGAGGTGTCATGTAATCTGCTAGTGTTGCATTCTTTCTAAGAGGACGAACTGTTAATTCGCTACCTACTTTATTTTGAATTTGTTCAGATAACATGAAGTCTACAAACTTCTTTGCGTTTTCAGGATGTTTACAGTTTTTTAATATCTGTACAGATTCTCCTGGGAAAATAGTTCCTTCTTCTGGGAACACTACCTCAACAGATGCGCCTTCTTTTACATAGTTAGCTGCAGGGTCCTCCCATGTAAGACCTACTATATATTCGCCTTCTGCTACACCTTTATATACCTGACTGGAACTATTGCTCATTTTACCATCAAGATTTTTTAAGAATTGGTCTACATAGTTCCAAGCACTGTCTGACATTGGATCATTGTTATCACCCATAGCATATAACATAGCTACCAATGATTGGAATGCTGAACTAGAATTTACCGGATCACCAAAAGCAATTTTCCCTTTTAACTTAGGATTTAATAAATCTTTAAACCCTTTGATTTCAATGTCACCCTTTAAATTAGTATTAACAATCAAAACAGGTGGATCTGAAAATGCTGGTGAGAAATATCCAGTAGTATTCTGAAATCCTTCAAGCATATTTGAATCTTCTGGGGATACATACTGCATAAATAAATCGGAAGATGATTCAAGCATAGTACGATCTGCTACCCAAAAAATATCACCTAGCGGATTTTCTTTTTCTGATTCAGCTCGCTTTAGCAGCTCACCTGTACCAGCAGTTACTAACTCAACTTTGATTCCAGTATCTCTTTCAAAATCTGAAATTACAGCTTTATTTAGCACCTCACTTCTCGCTGTATATACGACTAATACATTATCTTCTTTACTACCACCTTGTTGCTGTTGGGTATTATTTTGAGATGTATCTGTATTGTTATCTGTTGATTCATTTGCACATCCGATCATGGATATTGCCATTACTGCTACTAACATTAGTGCCATCCATCTTTTTTTAAATCTCATAATAATTACTCCTCCTTAAATTTTTTTGTGAACCTCGTGTCTATGCTCTTATATTATCTCCTACTGTAATTTTAATAAATCCCACTATTGAACAAAAAGGTAGAAAATAAAAAAGAATTTTGTCGTTTTTCATATACAATGTGTATCGTAGCCAGTTTCGTACGCTGTTATTGTTATTGTCATTGGCTTTGGTCTAAAGGATTTGGAAAAACAAGCATAAAATCATCAATATCTAGGGTATTCTATATCATGCTATATTGAATAATAATAACTAAATACAAAATTTTACGCTGAAAGTTAATTCGGGAAGAAAGGAAAAAAATTCTATGAATAAACAAGATATATTATCCCATGTAGACCACACATTGTTGCTACAAACTGCCACATGGCCAGAAATTAGAGCTCTTTGTGACGATGCCATCAAATATAAAACAGCTTCAGTTTGCATCCCTCCCTGCTATGTGGCCCGTACAAAAGAATATGTAGGTGACCGCTTGGCTATCTGCACCGTTATAGGTTTTCCAAATGGCAACATGACCACTGCTGCCAAAGTTTTTGAAACCAGTGATGCTATTGCTAACGGTGCTGATGAAATCGATATGGTTATCAATATTGGTACCCTGAAAAACAAAGAATATACTTATGTACTTGAAGAAATTAAAGCTATTAAGCAAGCCTGTGGTAACCATATTCTGAAGGTCATAATTGAAACCTGCCTTCTCACTGAAGAGGAAAAAATTACCATGTGTGATTTAATAACCAAATCTGGGGCAGACTATATTAAAACTAGTACTGGATTTTCCAATGCTGGCGCCACCCTTGAGGATATTGCCTTGTTCGCGAAGCACGTTGGACCCAATGTCAAAATAAAGGCTGCTGGTGGCATTGCCAATTTTAATGATGCCGAAAAATTTATCAATCTGGGTGCCGACCGTCTGGGAACAAGTCGTCTGGTAAAACTCATGAAATCCCAACCTGTTGATGGTTTGTATTAATGGGTTTGTATTAATGGGCTTGTATTAATGGGCTTGTATTAATGGGCTTGTAATCATCAAATTTTACTTTTTAAGGAGAGGCTTACTATGAAAAAATATAGACGTATTATAACCATTGTTCTCGATTCTTTAGGTATTGGTGCAATGAAGGATTCTCCTGATTATGGTGATGTAGGTGTAGATACTCTAGGCCATATTGTAGAAGTCATGGGCGGACTTAATATTCCCAATCTGCAAAAGTTAGGTCTAGCCAATTTGCATTCACTCACCAATGTGCCACCTGTAAATAGTCCCCTTGGCTATTATTGTTCACTCAGGGAAATAAGTAACGGAAAGGATACCATGACTGGTCATTGGGAATTAATGGGTCTGAGAGTAGATACACCTTTTCAAACTTTTACTGAAACTGGATTCCCTCCAGAGCTAATTTCCGAGCTGGAAGCACGCACAGGTCATCGTGTCATTGGAAACAAGAGTGCTTCTGGTACAGAAATCATTGAGGAGTTGGGCGAAGAGCATATCGCCACTGGTGCTATGATTGTGTATACATCTGCAGATTCGGTACTGCAAATCTGCTGTAACGAGGAAACCTTTGGCCTGCAGGAGCTATACCGATGCTGCGAAATTGCCCGTGAACTGACTTTACGTGACGAATGGAAGGTGGGCCGCGTTATAGCCAGACCTTTTGTAGGAAAAAAGCGGGGCGAATTTCGCCGAACTAGCAACCGCCACGATTATGCGCTCAAACCCTTTGGATCAACTGTTTTAAACGCCTTAAAAGATAAAGGTTTTGACGTAATTTCAGTTGGCAAAATTAAGGATATCTTCGATGGTGAGGGCATCACTGCTGCCTACAAATCTCAAAGTTCCGTTCACGGTATGGAGCAAACCATCGACATTGCTCGTACAGACTTTTACGGCTTTTGCTTTGTTAATCTGGTGGACTTTGATGCTCTTTGGGGTCACCGCAGAAATCCGAAAGGATATGGCGAGGAGATTGAGAAATTTGATGTCAAATTAGGTGAACTGCTGCCTTTGCTAAAAAATGACGATTTGCTGATACTCACCGCTGACCACGGCAATGACCCAACCTATACAGGCACTGACCACACCCGTGAAAAGGTTCCTTTCCTAGCCTATTCACCATCTATGACTGGTTTTGGCCCTTTGCCTGAGCAGGAAACCTTCGCTGTTATAGGTGCTACAATCGCCGATAACTTCGGCGTGTCAATGCCAAAAAACACAATAGGCACATCCCTGCTACATTTGTTGCAGTAAAATGGCATCACTGCTGCATCTATTTCAGTAACATGGCATTCAAACTGCAAAGCATACTTTGTTATAGCATATGCTTGCATTATGCCCATAACATACTAAAGAAAGCATAAAATTGAGAGTTGCAAGAATTGAGCAAGAAAGTTTTATATATCTCAAAGAGATCTTTCACTACAGCATTAAAGGTCTGAAAGTATATTAAAATACTTTCAGACCTTGTTCATTTATAAGGGAAATTAGAAGCATATCATTATTTCACCTTGAAAACCAAAAATACACATAAGCATCTGAATTCGTCAATGTAATTTTGAATCTCTGACTCTACATTTTCTGCTAATGGAAGTATCATTTCATATGGGTCATTTTTTGTGTGATAACTTGTAAAGCAAGAATAATACCGTTTTCTGTCACTGTACTTTATATTTATTGGAGGATAGCCCTGCTTCATTAACTCTAGATTTAATACAAGCCTGCCTGTCCTGCCATTTCCGTCAATAAAAGGATGTATTGCTTCAAAATCAAGGTGAAATTTTGCTACTCTTTCTATTATGTGACCTAAACTGTCCTGACTATAGGCACTTATCAACTCCTCCATTTTTAAAGGAACCAAATAAGGTTGCGGAGGTGTATGCTCTGCTCCCATTATCATTACAGGTACTCGCCTATATACACCTCTGTTTTCTCTTTGATCCATTAGGACAAGACTGTGAATGTGTCTTTAATTACTTTCTCCGATATATTCTCTTTTTCCTTAACAAATTCTTCTATATATGAAAAGGCCTCTTTGTGACTAATTACCTCCAAATGTTCTCTAAGGGACTTTTCACCAATTGTTATCCCCTCATTTAATATTAATGCCGTTTCCTGCAATGTAAGTGTATTTCCTTCAATTGCATTTGAGTTATATGTGAAATTTATTAGGAACTCTTACTTAAGGCGCTTTACTTCTCCCTTTGTAAGCGGCCTGTAGCTATTAAGCTCATTTAATAAAGCATCTATTCCTTTTAATTTTCTTATTAACTCTCCCATTTAAGAGTCCCTCCTAAAAAGCTTCTTATATAGGATGATATATTATTTCATTTCAATATTGCCTATCACTCTAAACCCCTCAATCGAAAAAGCAAAGGTACTATTAAAGACTTCATATGTGTTGGGCTGCCGAGGTCGGATCGGCAGCCACTATTTTCACATTAGAATTATTCCTTTAGTGTATAAAGTCGTTCTGCGTATTCTTCTGTATTTAATTTACAGTCTATAATATCTTTGGCATTTTCACATATTCCTAACATTTGTCCATCCACTAAACAAACCCCAGTAAATCGGTCACTTTTTTTGCAAATAGAATACCCGCGAATAGTTTTCCCCCTGAATTTCATATTTTCATAGCACTTATTCCACAATATTTTACTGCTTGGTACCCATTTCGCCAAAAATAGATGATCTATCCGTCTCTCCAGCAAAGGTCTCTATTAAGTTGATTTTTTCATTTCCTTTTATGTGTTTAATTCCTGCAGTTTCTAAACTGCATACTCAGTTTGCTATTGATGGAAAATTATGGTCAATTGCTTGGACTAAGTTGAAACATTGCTGTAACATAAAAAAGGGGGACCTGCTTTGTTGTAAACAGTTCCCCTTGAAATAAAGCCAATTTTAATTCATTAATTTATTCATCAAGCTTTCATAGCTATCAATGACATCATATTTAACATTGCCTGAACTGATAGCTTTGAAATGCTCTCTGGCACAATGGATTTTCGCATCCTCAATCATTCTAAGCTGCATGGATGACATAGAACCTTTTGTTTCTGCGACAAAATAAATATGTTTTACTTTCCCTTCATAAAATGCAATTGCCCAATCGGGATTATATTTGCCAACAGGCGTATTGATATAAAACCCTTTTGGCAATTTGACATATACCGCGACTTCAGTACTCGTATCCAGTTCCTTTGCAAAATCACGCTCATTTGTGCTGTCATAAAGGATATGATCATAAAGATGTTTGTTTGCAACCATTGCATTTACGCCCAGCTGACCTTTCAGCGTCGGTTCAGTGAAAATAGTTGTGTCATATACAGCATCGAGCTTGTTGTAGGTAATATGCTGAATAATGACCGTCGCCTTTTGTTCATTGATAAGGTTGCTGGCCTTGATAATAAATTCCTCTGGGTTATCCTTAAACTGCTCAAAGACGGCTTTCTCAATACCCTTTAAAATCTTCGCTACTGTTACTCTTGTCAGGTCCGTCTCAGCTACTATTTTACCTATTAGGTCATATCTTACGCTTGAATTTGAAGTTATTTGTGCCTTATAAGCATCTCCCTGTTCCTTTACAAATGAAGACCCTTTCTGTAAATCCTCTTTGGACTTTATACTGTTCATTTCGCCGGATTCAATCTTATAATAAATCTTAGAAACCCGAAGGTCTTTATTCAATGCTGCTATTGACTTGCTTATAAGTTCTTCGGTGTCAAAATCAACAACATAAGCACTGCGGACATTAATTTGTTCCCACAGCTTTTTGAATTCCGGCAGTCCGAGCTTTGATTTATCAAGTCGCAATTCTACATTGTTTGCCCGAGCATTTTCTGGCTGCATAGCGCGACTGTCATAAATGGAATCAAGTATAGCGATAACGTCTGCTGCACTGTCAGCAACTTCATCAGCAACCTCAATGGCATTATTCTTCTTATCCTCATAATACTTATCGGTAAGTACCCCTTTCTTGACATAACCATTCTCAACCAGGCTGTCGTAAATAGCTTGCGCCATATCTACATCAATGACTTGCTCGTTACCATTTGTATCTTTTATTACCTTGTTTCTGAACAGATCAATTGTTACCTTAACAGGTCTATCTGCAACTGCTTCAGCGATTTCAGATTGCAATCCTTTTGCAAAACTGTCATAACTCTCGTTAGCAATAACTGTTAGCACATTTATATTATGAACATCTTCACCCAGGAGGTTAGTATCCATACGCTCACCCAATTGGTTAACAGAAAGACGTAGGCCGCGCCCAACCTCTTGACGTTTACGAACTTCGCTACCGCTTTGTTTCAAGGTGCATATTTGAAATACATTAGGGTTATCCCACCCTTCACGTAATGCAGAGTGAGAGAAGATAAAACGCACAGGCTCCTTACGGTCAAGAAGGCGTTCTTTGTTTTTCATAATAAGATCATACGCATCGGTATCGTCTGACGTACGTTCTTTTTTATCACCAATCTTACTATCTACTAAGCGATTACTCTTTTTGTCAATTGAAAAATAACCTGCATGAGTTTCCTCTGCTGTAATAGAATTAAGGTAATTTATATAGTCCTCATTCCCAAGCTCAAGTTGCATATTTTCAACGATCTGCTTATATTCTTCTTCAAATATGTCGGCATAAGAACCATTATAGGCCTGTCCTGCATCGTTATATTGCTTATACTTTGCAACCTCGTCAATAAAAAACAATGATAAGACTTTAATGCCCTTGTAGAATAATTGCCGCTCTCGTTGGATATGGGAGAGGATTGTTTCGCGTATTTGAATTCGCCGGAGCTGTTCTTCACTCACTGCCCCTATAACGTCACCGGCAAATAGTTTAATACCATTTGTGAACTCAATACTGGAATCTCTTCCGTCTATACGCATGACAGTGAAACCATTCTTGTACTCGTCAAGCTCACCAGAATTCTCGTATAGCTTGTACCCCTCACCAACGGTACGTACTACCTTTCGGATGCCCTTCGTTCCTTTACAATCAAATTCAATTGTTGCAGTAGGGTTGCCTTTGGATAGATTAATGCTTTCCAAATATACATAGCTTTCCGTTGCAGTGCTTCCACTAACAGATATACCCTTTACAGCAATTTTCTTTACTAACTTCTTGTTGTACGCTTCCATAGCATCAAGACGGTAAACCATGTTGTATACGCTATCCTTTTTATGGGTAGCAGAATAGCGAATGGTAATTAGAGGATTAAACTCCTTCAACCGTTCTTTTGTTGCCGTACCCTCAACAGACTGGGGCTCGTCTATAATAAGGATAGGGTTTGTTTTCGCTATAATATCAATCGGACGTCGGCTTCTGAACTCATCCAATTTCATATATATGCGTCGAGCGTCCTTGCCCTTTGCGTTGAAAGCCTGTGAATTAATTATCATCACATTGATAGAGCTATCCGAAGCGAAGCGGTCGATCTCTGTGAGCTGTGAGGAATTATATATGAAAAACCTTATCTTCTTACCATACTCCTCAGCAAAGTGGTCCTGAGTAATCTGGAAAGACTTGTACACACCCTCACGGATGGCTACACTCGGAACAACTACTATGAACTTGCTCCAGCCATACCTTTTGTTAAGTTCATACATAGTTTTTATATAAGTATAAGTTTTGCCAACGCCAGTTTCCATTTCTATAGTTAGATTGTATCGTCCTTCAAGCTTCTTTGATGGTTCAATCTGATAAGTGCGTTGTACTTTGTTCAGATTTTCAAGAATAATATTATCATTCAGTTCAGGCACAATGCGATGATTGTTCCAACCAGTGAAGTCTTGCTCTTCGGTTAGGCTCATCTGGCCACTTTGAGAAAAGCCCCTATCCATCATATATGTTGGTGTTAAATAGGGCTGTCCTATAAAGACATCACAGACTGCTTTCGCAGCATCAGCCTGAAACTTCTGGTGTTTAAATTTTAGTTTCATCGTGGCTCTCCTTTCTGCTTATAGCACCTTCACACTGGTATTAGGTGCAATCAGCTTGAAGATTTCCTCTACGTTTATCTTCGCTGGAGAGCTCGCGAAGCTACTGTCACGAAAAACAGCACGCAGAGGCTGACGCTTGGCAATTTCAAGAACCACATTTTCTGGAACATTCTCTGCAAAACATGCAATAAGATCACCATCATTATATGTATGAATTGTCACACCGTTGATTTCCTCACTGGTATAGGGCATTGAAAGTGGAAGACCCCATTCCAACAGACAGCCAAAAAGTAAATCAAGTTCAGTTCGATCTTCTTTAATGTTACTGGTCAGATGATCCAACATTGCTTGATTATATTCAGCTGCGCTGTAATAGACATCCTTCATGTTGGAAGAATCAAGTTTAAATACACGGAAACCTATGTCGAGATTTTGAGCCGTAAGTCCAGCTTCCTCTATTATTTTTTCGCCAGCACGACGGATACGTTCTTTTGCAATTTCTGAAAGCTTGTGCTTTACGCCAAGGGTATCACATAATTTAATAGCATTCGCAAGTATTGTTTTCTTATCATTAGAGGCCTTAGCATAGCTTTCATCAAGGTCTTCAGGTAATTGAATCATAATGAACTTACGTCTACCACCGTCTATAAAGTTATAATTAATAATGTACAAATAATATTAAATAAAAATGTACAAATGGTATGATTACAGGGTACAAAAGGAGATACCCTAATGATTATCAAAAGTAGTATCATAACAGATTTAAATATTCAAACTGTCAAGGATCTTTATAAGTTAAAACCATTTATGGAGGACACAACATTGAAGGTTAATAAAAGCCAGATCGCAAGGGAACTTGATGTCGATAGGCGTACAGTTGATAAATACATTAATGGCTTTCATAAGGCCAAATCCAGAGAATGCGTGAATTGTATCACTGCTTACTATGACATTATCGCAGAGCTTCTATCTGATAACAGCCAGCAGATATTTTATTACAGAAGAGTTTTATGGCAATACCTAGTAGACAATCATTCTTATGAAGGGTCTTATGTGAATTTCTGCTACTATCTAAGAAAATATCCTGAACTAGACTCATATTTCAAAAAAAGCAGACCTTCAAACGCAAATAACGTAACCATACGTTATGAAACAGGAATGGGTCAACAAGCACAACTAGACTGGAAAGAGTCTATACGATTTACTCTTTCAACAGGTGAAATAATAGAAGTAAACATATTTGTATTATTGCTGTCATACTCACGTTTTAGAGTATACAGGGTATCTCTATCAAAAACACAGGACATATTATTTTCATTCCTTGATGATGCGTTTAACACGTTTGGAGGTGTTCCAAGTGAGATTGTCACCGATAATATGAAAACAGTTATGGATGAGCCAAGAACAGAGTATACAGAAGGGAAAATAAATATAAAATTTAAGCAGTTTGCGGATGATTATGGTTTTAAGGTGCACCCTTGTATTGCAGGAAGACCAAGAACAAAAGCCAAAGTAGAAGCACCAATGAAACTACTTGATGAGATAAGAGCCTACAATGGAAAACTTGATTACAAGGAACTTAATGAGTTGGTCACACGAATAAATAACAGAGTAAACATGCAGGTAAATCAAGGTACAGGTCGTATTCCATTAATGTATTTCAACAAGGAAAAAGCTTTCTTAGGAAGCTTACCAGCCGATACCATAAGAAAGCCTTATCAAATAACTCCACATAAAGTAAAAGTAAATTCATCCAGCATGTTCAACCATAATGAATGCCAGTATTCTGTACCACCAGAATACATTGGAAAAACTCTTACTTTACAAGTGTATGATGGTTACATACATGTTTATTATAACATGGAATTAATAACTATCCATACCCTTAGTAAAAAGAAACTAAATTATTTTACAGAACACTATACTGCTATAGCAAGAAAATCGCATGCATTTAAGGAAGAAAATATAAATGAGCGGGCAAAAGAAAACTTACAGGTTATAGGAGAAGTATATAGTTATGAATAACAGTACATACAACCAGCTATGCCGGAACATGGAAATTCTTGGTCTTGGGCAAATGGTAATTCATCTTGATGAAATATCTAATTTTGTGACATCCAACAATCTTTCGTTTACAGAAGGACTACTGAGACTTAGTAATTACGAAGTTGATTTTAAGGAGGCCAAAGCATCTAGATCTATGATTAAAGCAGCAGCATTTCCTTTTGTAAAGGAATTGAAAGATTATGATTTCAATTTTCAGCCGTCAGTAAATCAGCAAGAAATACAAGAACTTTGCACGCTTGGTTTTCTTGAAAGAAATGAGAATATAGTATTTCTTGGTCCAAGTGGTGTTGGAAAGACTCATCTGGCAACATCAATAGGAATAGCTGCAGCAAAGAAACGTACTAGCACATATTTTATCAAATGTCATGATTTATTGCAGCAACTAAAGAAAGCAAAACTGGAAAACAGACTTGATGTAAGACTCAGACACTTCTGCCATTACAGACTACTTATCATTGATGAACTTGGCTACTTACCCATTGATAAAGAAGATTCTAATATGTTTTTTCAGCTTATAGATATGAGATATGAGAGAAAAAGTACCATTCTTACAACAAACATGAATTTCAACGAATGGGATGGTGTATTCTATGACGCAGTTGTAGCCAATGCAATACTTGACAGGGTATTGCACCATGCACATGTAATATCTATATCTGGAAAGTCATACAGATTAAAGGATCATATGAAGCAAGGAGAATAGTTGTACATAATTATTTAATACTTTTTATACATTTTTCCTTGACAGTTTATACACCGTCCTCAGAGTTAAGCTGCATTACTGCATCAGCGGTTGTTCCTGATCCACTGAAAAAATCCAATATGATAGCATCTTTATTATCTTGTACTAAACTAATGATATATTTGATCAGACGGACGGGCTTAGGAGTGTCAAAAACGTTTTCTGGTAGAAGCTTTAATAGCTCGTATTTCGCCTGCCTGTTATGTCCTGTTTTTTCTAAATCAATCCACAAGGAAGAAGGTGGTAAACCTTCCATATCACAAAGGTATGTTCTTCGTCTTATACTCCTTCCATCTTCAGTAAAGCGTATTTCGCCTGTTTTCATTTTTTCTTCTAATGTTTCTTTTGACCACCTCCATCCGTTTTTTGGTGGCTTTATTACTATTCCTTGGGGGGAAACAATATCGTAAACAAGATTCTCCCGATAATTGGGAGAATTAAGTGGATTGCCATCAAACCAAGGCCCTCGCGGATCATTATCAGGGTTTTTAAAATGTGTACGCTTACTATCATCGCTCTGTTTTTGTGGTTGCCATAATGGTTGTTTTGAATATATTAACGTATCATTATGGTCATTGGAAAATTGCTTCGCATCATTATTACTGTTGTCAGAAGACCTCCAAATCGCGGAACAAACAAAGCAACTCTCGCCAAAAACTTCATCACATATTTTCTTTAGGTTTGCCTGCTCATTACTGTCTATAGAAATAAAAATAACACCATCACTTGAAAGTAAATTTCTCGCAAGGATAAGCCTCGAAAAAATCATTGAACACCAATCTGAATGAAATCGCCCGTTACTTTCACTATTTTGGAATAGACGGTTTTCGTTTTCATCGAATAATCCTTTTGCTTCCATATAATCATCCACATCTATATCAAACGAATCTCTATATATGAAATCATGACCTGTGTTATAAGGAGGATCTATGTATATAAGCTTTACCTTTCCGAGATAACTTTCCTGCAATAGCTTTAAAACATCAAGGTTATCTCCCTCAATATAAAGGTTCTGAGTGGTGTCCCAATTCTTACTTTCTTCCTTGCAAGGGCGCAAAGTTTTGCGGATAGGCTTTCCTGCTTCAGCCATAGCAGCCTTTTTACCTACCCAAGTAAACTCATATGCTTCATCACCATCCAATACATCAGAACTCAGAATTTGCCGCAACATGTCAAAATTAATTGCTTTTTTAAGCTTGCCGTTTTCATCACGAGATTCAGTAATCACATTAGGGAATAATTTCCCAATTTTCTCAATATTCTCACTTGTTAAGTCTAAAGACTCCATTCGCATTTTATTCATTAGTCTTCCTGTCCTCCTTTGTTTTTTTCCAAAACATATAAATAGGGTAGTTTTTAAAGTTATTCTGAAGCTCTGGCTCTAACCTTTCAAAATGAAGCTCAGCAGCAGGTTGATTGTCAAGTAATAAGTAAGTACCGACAAGAATATCTTCTCGCACAGACCCACTTTCAATGATTGAATATAACTCTTTTAATTCTTTCACTGAAAACTCACGTTCCCTCTTTATAATTTGCAGATAATTAAGCTGACGTATTTCGTAAGGAGTTTCATTGTCGTCGGACAATAGCCATTCTGCAATCATATGTGAATACCGTAGCAAACGTTGATCTTCTGGCTTTTTCTCATCATAAGCAAGTAGCATATTTAACAAGAGTTGCGTAACTTGCCCACAATAAATCTCAGAACATGGCACTGAAGTGATAGCCCTAAAAAGGGCATCGTAATCGATGTTGCTTAGTGTAATAAAGTTTTCCTTGCTTAATAGTACATACACCGAAGATTTTATTTCATTTCCGTTCTCATCAGTTGCCCGAAAATCTAATGGGGAGTCAAAAAAACTGTATAGCCAATGAAGTCCGCTATCTGCGTCTTTGCTAAAACTTAACATTATCTTCAAATTTGCAACTGTCAAATGACCAAAAGGTGGAGAATCAGGTAGGACATTGATTGAAACAGGTTTTTGTTCATCAAAAGCAACAACTAACATATTTAAGTTCTGTAAATCATTTTCGGTTAAGTTGTCGCAATCCAATTCTTCTGATACTTTCAGTTGTGTCAATACTTTTTTAATTCTCCGTAGTTGCTGAAGATGAATTTTTCTATCCTCAATTTGAAAGCTGTCAACTTCCTCCTTCTTTGATGATGATAATGAGATTTCTACTCCATTAATAGAAAACGAGCCACTTTCAATAGCATCTATTATAAAGCTCTCATCAGTTATTCTTTCAGAAAGATTTCCTGCAAGAGTAAAGTTGAATTTGCCAATATGATTTCTGGTGTCAATGATATATACCGAACTTTTCCCAAAATGGAACTCACTAACGCCATCCTTCTTGTGTACTAAACTGTATTGATCATAGTACTTGGTGCCATTACACATTACAGGGGCTCTTAGGACAGCACTTGCCATTTCTATGCTGGATATGTGTTCGATTGGAACAGTTATCCCATGATTAAGCGTCGCATACAGGTAAAAGCCATGTTTGAACATATAGCCAAACGGCTCTGTAAGTTTACGATTGATATCTGTAAACCCAAAGTTTAATTCCTTTAGGCCTCCAGATTTGACTACTTCATCATATGAGATTATATCTGCACCTATTGTGGTAAGTTGCTTTTTTCTATCTCTGACAAAATTTAAGAATATATTTGAAATATCAGCTTTATTTGTAGGAAAAGCAGATAATGAAATATTCTTTGTTTTCTGATTTCCGATATCTTTTAAAAGTCGCTTTAATACAAATGGAAGCAAATTGGCATAATATATTTTACAATCTCCATCATCGTTTATATATACAACAAAATATACAGTCCCACACTCTGTCAAGTAGTTACGTAAATCGGCCACACGAACAGTGTAAGAGATTGTTTCATTTAAAAAGTTATTATCAAGATGACCTTTAACCTGTACTGGAACTCTACCTAATAGTTCATCGACTTTTTTTGAACTTCGGGAGTATGTATATATAGCACCATCCCACGATGGTTCCTTGTCGCCGTCATTAATAAACGGAGCCAAATAATCTGTTTTGGAAATTTGTCGGACAATTTCTGCTGTCGCTACTTTTTCAATATCCATTTATAGCACCCCCTTTTATTTTAACTGAGACAGTTCTTGTTTCAACTTTTTTAACTCACCATTAAGTTGTACTCGAATATTGAATTGCTTTTCCCTATTGATCTTCGTCTCCAGCACCGCTATTTGATTCATTAGCTTCTGACGCTTTTCATCTCTTTCTATAGCTTCTTTCAAATCAATTGTTGTTTTGCCTGTATTCTCAATCGCACTTAGCAACCGTTCTCCAGCAATCTGTCGAATAAAGTTATCATATACAGCATCAACATTGAGACCATCTAGTTTTAAATTAAGTTGATCTGGTTTTACCCAATCCGTGTGGTAATAGCTATTAACCTTGAATACCCCTTGCTTTGTATGACTCTGTTCTTTGTATCCTATCCAAGCTTGGTAAAGGCCATTAAACGACAAAAGAAATAATATATGATATGGTATTTCTCTATCTATAAGCTGTAACACACGAGTATCCAGACCCTGCTGATTTAATCTAAGTTCAAACACTTCCAACTCAGTAACATTTTCTCCGGCGCCAATGTTCATTGTAGTCGCAGCAATTTTATTGCGCCAGTATATTACTGATATTTGCTCGATAAATATCCGCTTAATTTCAGGTGTTACTGAAAGATTTTCATAAAACTTCTGTTTAGGTATTCTTCTGTTAAATGCAGTTGAAGAAGGAAGCTCAAGCATCTAACACACCTCACTTTACTACGATAAAGCATATCAATTCAAAGTCATCAAGCCCTGTAATATTTGAAAGAAGAGCCGTAGTACCCCCTTGGTGAAATAGGCTGTCTATATCACTTTCTTCTTTGACATCAATAATAGAATTGATCGCTTCTCCTAATAGTTCGGAATACTTTGACATATCACGCCCGTCTTTTGTTTCACTATTAACTAATTTACATAGCTTAACATCAGGCTCAGTCTTACCACGGCAGAGATAGCGCATTGTATCAAGCATTTGCTTTGGTGAGAGATGATCGCAAACAACATCACCATTCTCTGAAATATACACCATATAGAAAGGATGCAATCTATTCTGATTATCGATATTTATACCACCATCTATATTCTTAAGGACATAGATAACACCAGCAGGGTATTCTTCTGTTGTAGCTACAACAGCATTCATACCATGTGGAGCCTTCTCAATATCAGGATGATGCTTAATATATTCAAGTAAATCAAGGCGAAATTCATTAAGCCCCAAGTCCATTATTGAAATACCGGAAGACATATCTTCAATATCAACAACTTCTTCTTGAAGCCTTTCTAATTGCGCTTTACGGTATTCAAGATCTCCTTGTTCCTCAGCATTAATAAGGTCGTCATCGCCAGTGGAAGTCATTACTGAAATCTTCATCCTGGTTTCAACTCTGCTTTTAAGGTTTATATAGTCGTCCAATGTCAAATCTGGCCAGAAATTAACAAGCTGTATCACTTTGTTTTTGCTTCCTATACGGTCAATACGTCCAAAACGCTGAATAATGCGGACGGGGTTCCAGTGAATATCGTAGTTTACACAATAGTCACAGTCCTGCAAATTCTGACCTTCTGAGATACAGTCGGTAGCAATTAATATATCAATTTCGTCCTTGTTATTAGGCATTAGCAGATGCTTGTCCTTTGAAATCGGAGAAAAGCAGGTAAGTGCTGTGTTAAGATCAGCACGAAGCTTTGGCACTGTTGTTTTGCCATCAACCGAGCCTGTTATGACTGCAGTATTTAGGTCAAAATACATTTTTACATATTTGCTGACATTAGCATATAAATATTCTGCTGTATCCGAAAATGCAGTAAATATGAGAACCTTTTTGTTCCCGTCATTTATGGGGTTTTCAATCTTCCTGCGTATAACTTCAAACAGTTTTTGCAGTTTCATATCATGGTCAGGTGTAATATCCTCTATCATTAATGAAAGTAATTCAAGAGTATCCTTATCTGCTTGTAGTTCTTTTCGCCATGATATGTAGTCCATATCGGCAAGGTCTATTCTGACTTTCTTACCAACCGAGAAGAAGTCCATATTTTGATCATCAAAATCATAATCTTCAGTCTCTTCAATTTCAGTCAGATCAAGTACATATCCGCCATTCGTGTAATTATCAATTGCATTAATCGTATTCCTAATAAACTCCAGGATTCTTTTTACTGTCAGATTAAAAGCAAATACAGAGCTTTCTAATCTCTTCAATAGGTTAATGCTCATCAAACGGCGAATACCTTGTTCCCGCCCAGCTTGGTTAATATTTTTGGATGTATCTACATATTTGTCAAGCTTGCTGGGAAACACGTAATCTGTAGGCGTGTAAATATGTAGATTGAGCTGCATAAGCAGGTCATATATCTGATTGTAATTTATTGCTCCATTCAAATCGGTAAGGCTTGGCCTGAGAGATATTGGTTTCAATCTTTCTGGAAATTGACCTATATCTGAGGTGTTATAATACTTTTGAATATGCTTTCTTGACCTCGCAATTGTTACGCTGTCTAACACTTCAAAAAAATCAAAGTTGAGCATACGTAACAAAACAGCTGTTGTCCTGCTTTCCGGGGGCAACTTGCTCCATGTATTAAATACCCTCTGTGCATTTCGGAATATCTCATCAATGGAGTGCGTTGTATTAAGTTTCTCATCAATTATGCTTGTATCACCTTCGTATGCCAGCTGTAGCTGATTACGCAAATCATAAAAACGATTATTAACAGGTGTAGCTGACAGCATAAGAACTTTGGTCTTTACGCCTGTACGAATTACCTTGTTTAAAAGTTTAAGATATCGGTTTTCCCGCATGCCATCAGGTCCGGAATACTCGCCACCATTGCGGAAATTGTGAGATTCATCAATTACAACAAGATCATAATTACCCCAATTTAGGCGATTAAGATCTAGCCCGTTTGACTTACCCGAATCTCTGGATAAATCAGTATGGTATAAAACATCATAATTTAAGCGGTCAGCAGCAATTGGATTATTTACGTAGTTATCTTTATATGTATTCCAGTTATCAGCCAGTTTTTTAGGGCATAGTACTAAAACCGTCTTATTGCGATTCTCGTAGTATTTTATAACCGCAAGTGCAGTAAAAGTCTTACCCAAACCAACGCTGTCAGCTAGAATACAGCCATTGTATTTTTCAAGCTTATTTATGATTGCAAGTGCAGCATCTTTCTGAAAGTTATATAGCTTTCCCCAAATCTTGCTTTCCTTGAAACCAGTCGCTTCATTAGGCAATACATCCTCGGAAACATCCTCTAAAAACTCATTAAAAATATTGTAAAGTGTTATAAAATAAATGAAGTCAGGAGAGTTCTCGCGATAAGCTACGGTTATGCTATCAAGAACTTCATCAGTTACATCCTGCAACTTGGAAGTATCTTTCCATACTGTATCAAACAATCGTATAAACTCATCGCTATGAGGCGACTCAAATTTTGTAATCATGTTGTATGTATTGTTACCGCGCTCACAGCCAATATCAACGGTTGTAAATCCATTAAGGGGCATATATGTTACAACATTGCTTCCTGTTTCAACATTCATAAACCCGCCCATATTTTCACTGGTAACATTTGATTTAAATGTAACCTTGCGCCGTATCCAATCAGCGCATTCTTTAGCAATAGCTTTTTGTGACAATTCATTCCTGAGCTTAATTTCAAATTCTGTGCCGTATAGGCTACGCTCGCGGGATAGGCGCGGGATATAAAATTCGCGTCTTTCTTTTTTTGCTTTTTCAGTGGTAAAAGCCTGTGACGTGAAAACAAACCGCAATTCGTCAATTCCTTCAAGCTGTTTTTTCAGCTCTTTATAAGCATATATAGAAAAGCAAGCAGCAGCAATTGATAGACGACTATTCTTCTTTATTTCATTTTCCATATCGTCTTTGACAATTTTATTTATGTTATCAAATACAATCACCGGTTTCCCCTCCAAAATTAATAATCAAAACTTTTATCCGATTCTCCTACTTTGTAGCCTTCGTTAATTTCATTGTTATCCTTTTTACCGCGATACTTCTTTGAAAAACCAATATATTCACCGCTCTTGATCCTTGCGTCGGCAGGTTTCTCTGCATTCATCGGAATAAGCCATTCCCGGCCTATTCGCTCAACACCATGTATGCGGTTTTCCTTACATAACACTTGGACGCGTTTTACTGTAATGCCCCATTTTTCTGCTGCTTGAGCAGCTGAAATATAATCCACGGTATGACCTCCCCATGCTTTATACTAATAAAGCCCTACAATTGCGTAGGGCTTAGCCTCTAATGTGATATGCTTATATCCCTTTGATAAAAGAGGTTCAAGCTACTATGCATAACAATTTACTAATTATTGCAATGATTATATACCTTTAAACGAATAAAATCAATACAGAAACCATTTTAATTATTTTCAATCTATTCAGTGCAATAAAAAAAACGATGATTTTCCCACCGTTTTCCCACCAAAAATAAATATACATTTTAATAAACAAAAATATAAAAAAATACAATTCTTAAAATCAGTTTCGTGAACTAAAGCTGTAAGCCTTATTTTTCAACGATTTGCTGATAATGAGAATTGTATTTTTTCATATCATTTTATATTTTTATTCACCAAAATATCTCTTCAAAAGTCCTCTGAAACCTGCTCCATGTCTTGCTTCGTCCTTGCACATTTCATGCACAGTGTCATGGATTGCATCATAGTTGAGCTGCTTTGCTTTTGTAGCAAGGTCTTTCTTTCCTTGGCAAGCACCATGCTCAGCTTCTGCTCTCAATTGAAGGTTCTTCTTTGTATCTGGGAAAACAACCTCTCCTAAAAGTTCTGCAAACTTTGCAGCATGTTCAGCTTCTTCCCAAGCAGCTAGCTTATAGAAAGCACCGATTTCAGGATATCCTTCACGCTCAGCCTGTCTCGCCATAGCAAGGTACATTCCTACTTCAGTACATTCTCCCATAAAATTAGCTCTTAATCCTTCTAAAACTTCTGCATCAACGCCTTGAGCAACACCAATTCTGTGTTCATCAGCAAAAGCAGCTGAAGCTTCTTTCTGTTCAACAAATTTTTCCTTTGCAGCCTTACACTGAGGGCAATTATCTGGAGCTGTATCTCCTGTATGAACATATCCACAAACTGAACAAACAAATTTTTTCATAATACCAAAATCCTCCTATAATTTATATAATTTTATGTACTTTAATGTTTTCTCAGCCGCTAACTAAATGGTTTAGCAGCGACAGTAATATATATACCACGGAGGAAAAGTTTAAAACAAATTAATTTTAAAAAGTGCTATTTTTGCTATTTTGAAAATAAACCCTTGAAAAATGAGACACTTTGAGTTTAGCAATATTAATCGCTATAGTTAATTTAGAAAATTTAACTCGTTGTACTAGTTTATATTAAACTGAGTTTGTAGATAACTACTTATTCCTTATACTGGTACGCGAGTACAACTTAGATAAATGGGTTACTTGGTTAAAGATATTTGCTTAAATTTGTAAGTGAAGAATAATAGTTGATTCTACTGAGTGCTGTTGCAAAACAAAAAATAATATATATATCAAAAGTAAACTGCTCAAATAGTACTCCCATGCAATATATATCTATGGCTCGCTCACGAAATTGACTCTAAAATAATTAAGGTGAAGAACAAGCACTTCCACCGAACGTTTAACCAAGACACCTTGTCTCGGGTTAATACTCACAGCTATTTTTTTTCGCTGTGTCGGCTACAATACTTGTTGTTCACCTACTATTTCTAGCTTCAATTTCTAACCAAGCTTAGCAACTAGATATATTTTTCTACTTAGTAATATTTTTTGCAATAAGACATCAGTATACAGCTACTTTTACTTTACATCAGCCCCACAAAACAATGAAGCATATATGTTTAGTGTATTCGGCGCCATAAATAACTAAAATGAACCAACATTTAGCTTAAAACAACACTGTCAGCAAATGAATAGCTAACCCAGCTAAACCACCTATTACTGTACCGTTAATTCGAATGTACTGCAAGTCAGCTCCAACCTGTACTTCAAGCTTGTCAACCATGCTCTTAGTTTCCCAGCTGTCCATTGTATCATAAATAAGGTCACCAACCTTATTCCCATATTGAGAAACAATACCCTCAATAGTATCAATTATCGCGCTATCAACGCTGTCTTGAAGCCTATTGTTTTCAGAAATTATTAATACAAGCTTATCCAATATTGCACTTACTCTTTCGGTTAACCTTTCTTCATCAGTCATTATAGAATTTTTGAAATCAAGCACAACATCAACTAGCTTATTCTGAAGTTCACCATATAGTTCAGAATTAATTATCTGCTCTTTTAGCAGTTCTCCTTTGCTAATCAGTTCCTGTGAATTTTCCATATCCTCAATGAGCTTTGGAAGTGCCGATAACAAAAGCTTATTTACCTCAACCTCTTCATTTGTATCAATTTCCTCAGCTTGTGTATACAAAAATTCTAAAATCTTTCTATAGACAAGATCACCAATAAAAGGCATTGTTAAGGTTTTGTTTATTCCTCCCAAAACAAGCATAGTTTTATCTTTATTCTCTCCAATATAATTATATGTAGAATTCAAAAGACCTTTAACAATTGGTTTATGATGTCCCCCTTCAAGTATTGGCTTCAAAATAGTAGCCAGCATAGGATATAATTTTACAGCTTCAATTTTTCTATCAATCTGCTGCTTCACAAGTTCTGAAACCTTAGTATCATCATCAACTGAATCAACTATTTCAGGAAGCTTATTGGAAATGGCTTTTGCAATAGAACTCTTGTTTTGTTGAATATAACCAAATATCTTTTCAGAAATACTAACCTTATCCAACTTTGCTTTAATGATTTCAGGAGTGAAAAAATTTGATACAACAAAATTAGATAATGCTTTTGCAATCCTCTGCTTGTTATTCTGAATAATGGCAGTATGTGGTATGATTTTTAAGCCTAAAGGATGCTTAAATATAGCAACCACTGCAAACCAATCTGCAAGTGCTCCCACCATTGAAGCCTCAGCAAATGCGGCTACAGATGAAAAAAATAAACCTCTATCCTCATATCTTCTGAACACAATAAAAACAATTGCCATAAATACCAGCAGAGACGTTGCGATAATTCTCATGCTTCTCAGCTTTTTTCTCAGTTTTTCTTCTTCTTTTTTATAATCATTTTTATAATCACTTTTATAATCATTCTTATCCATAATCACTGCTCCATAACCGTACTGTTTTGAGTAACTACTCTGCTGGCTCCTCAATTTCTATTTGTTCCTCTATATCTTCAGCTAATTCGGAATCATCCAGCTTGTCCAGTTCCACTAGTTCATCAATTTCTTGTGCTGTCTCTGTTTGCTTGCTATTTACCTTTTGAGCTGATTCTCACCCTTGACCGGTTTTGTCTGCACCTTCTTTTTTTACATCTCCCGCTGCTGATTGCTCTACAGCTGTTTCATCCCCAAACAAACTTCTGCCTATCTCCTCAAGAACTTCCTCTCTACCTGTTCTTTTCTCAGAGGAAAAAGGTATAATTTTAGTTGATTTATCCAACTGAAGCACCTTTCTGATATCATTGAGCCTGATATTTATTTGGGATCGGGTTATTTTATCAGCCTTCGTAGCAACAATAATTGAATTCATTCCATATCCCTTAATCCATTGATACATTACTATATCGTCTTTGCTGGGTGAATGTCTGATATCCACAAGCATTACTACTAACTTAAGTTGATTTTGTCTTCTTGAATACAAATAGGTTTCAATTATTTTTTCCCAAGAAGCCTTCATTTCCTTTGATACATTTGCAAAGCCATAGCCTGGCAAATCTACTAAGTAAAAATTACCATTTACAGCAAAAAAATTAATTTGTCTTGTTTTGCCCGGCGTTTGACCCACTCTTGCAAGATTTTTTCTATTTAACAAGGTATTAATTATTGAGGACTTTCCCACATTTGATCTGCCCACAAAAGCAACCTCTGGAAACCCTGTAACCGGATATTGATTTGGCTTTACAGCTGTAATTTCATGTTCTGCATTTTTTATTATCATATCGCTGTTCCTTTCATATTTTTAAATGTTAATGTATTTACAAATGCTAATTTAGCTCGTTATGCTAATTATTTTGAAATAAGTTTGACGGTATAATTAATTATTCTGAACCAATACTAATTCAACAAATATCTTGTAAGTACACATTTAGATAAGTTTGTACGGAAGTACAAGTATACTCAGTACTATTATGTTACCCTTAGTGTTACTTGTACGGAAGCATAACAGTACTATTATTTTTACCCACAAGGTTAATAAATAATTAGCGTTAAGCGTTAATTAATCTAAACAAAATACAACACATTCGCTATTTTCAAACACCACTCTTATAATCTATTTTGTCCATTTTATATCTATTATCTATAGCTATTATATTATAACAAATATACTTTATCTAACAATATATAACAATATTTTATACATCATATTTCAGCTTTGGGCAAATAAAAACCTTATATATGAAAAACCAAAATTGCTGATAATACCTACTCATTTTCATATAAAATTCATTCCCATACCAGTCAATAAATATACTCTCATAAAAAAGCAAACGCTACAAGCCTTATAAGTACCAGACTGTAGCGCTACAAAACCATTATATAAGTAAAATGTCTATCTTAACCCCTTATCATAAGGTATGCCCTCTGCTTTAGGCGCTCTTGACCTTTTCGATGTAAACGCAAGTACAACCATAGTTGCGATATATGGAAGCATCTTATAAAAAGTACTATTTATATTCAATGCCGACAAAAATGGAATTAGCGAAACAGAATAAGCTATGGTTCTCAGAAATGCAAAGAACAAAGCTGCAAACATTATTTTAATTGGCTTCCATTGTCCGAATATCATTACTGCAAGTGCAAGAAATCCAAATCCTGCAACACCTGTATGACCATTTGCATTGCCATTCATTACACCTACTGCGTAGAAAAATCCTCCAGTGCCGCCAAGTATTCCAGAAATACCCACACCAGCATGGCGCATAAAATAAACATTTATACCAACCGAGTCAGCTGCATGAGGATGTTCACCACATGCACGAAGGCGCAAGCCAAACTTTGTTTTATAAAACACAATAGTGGATATAATAAGTGCGACAATTCCTATATACACAGTAATATAAGTATTTTGGAACAACATTTTACCAATAACAGGTATGTCACCTAGTACAGGAACTTTTTTAATGTAAAAATTCACATCCGTTGTTATACCGTCACTGTTAAAAAACATTTTAGAAAATAGAAGTATAATAGCTGGAATCAGCATATTAAGAGCTGTTCCACTAATTGTCTGGTCTGCTTTCAAATTTACAGCCGCAATTGACAACAGCATCGAATAAATAAAGCCTCCAACTGCTGCAATAATCATACCGATAAGCAGCATTAACTGCGCATTAATTGCAGTATCCTGTATAAAGAAAACACATAAGCAGCCAAAAAATGCACCAAATAACATTATACCTTCCAGCGCTATATTAATTACACCACTGCGTTCACTGAACATACCGCCCAGTGCCACCAATAGTAAAGGGATGGCAACCGGAAGCGTATTTTGTATTAAATAATATAAAGTATCCATAATCATACCCTAGCATAATAATTTATTACTCAACTTTTCCAGTAAAGAATCTGCAAACACAGCAACAAATAGTCTAAGCAATTTTTTTATTATTAATTGTTTCTTATATCAATACCTATTTGGTAAAGTTGAGTTTATTATTTGATTATCACTAAGGATTTGCTCCCTCCTTTTAATATTTATTTTTTCAGCCTTACGCCTCTCCCTTTCTATCACCACTTATGGCCTCATCTGCTTCAGAATTGCCAACTAAGTTTGTATTCTTACGTTTATTATCACGACGCTTTTTAAATACTTTAGCTACTGTTGCATTCATAATCATTGCAAATGCTGAAAAATAAATAGTTACCGCAATTACAACATCAATTATTTCAGGCTTATAGCCGCACAAACTTGCAAGTGTTCCTCCACGCTGTATGTAGGAGATAAACAGTGCAGAAAAAATAATTCCTATAGGGTTAGAGCTTCCAAGCAAAGCAACTGCAATACCATTAAAACCATTTGCGGCAATTACACTAACTGGCTCATAAGTCATGCTGCTGCCAGCAATTGTGGATGGCGCCAATATAGCAAATGCTCCTCCAAGTCCTGACATAGCCCCTGCAATTACCATTGTAAGTATTATATTTCGCTTTCCATTCATTCCTGCATAAATGCTTGCATGCTTGTTATAGCCTGTAGCTTTTAATTCATAACCAAATATTGTTTTATTTAAAACTATATATAGGATAATTGCAAAAGCAATTCCAATAAAAATTGCTACATTTACACCAGAATTTTTAATTCCCAAAGTAGGAATCTGTGCTGACTGAGGAAGATATGCTGTTCTGGTCTTTGATGATATATACATTGTAGAATTACTCTGTACAAGCATGTCCACCAGATACATTCCTATATAGTTAAACATAATTGAAGTAATAACCTCATTTACATTTAATAACGCTTTTAGTATACCTGGTATAAAGCCCCATATCAAACCGCCAACCATTCCTGCTATTATACAAACAACCCAATGTATACTATCAGGCAAGTCCCACATAAAACCAACATATAATGCAAAAAACATACCCATTGTATATTGGCCTGATGCCCCTATATTAAACAATCCCATTTTGAATGCAAATCCTACAGAAAGACCAGTCATTAAAATAGGTGTTGCAAAATAGAACACATCTCCAATTCTATTGAGCCCTCCAAATAGAACCGTCTGAAAGCCCGCAATTGAGTTAGCTGGACTTGCTATTAGCATAATAATAAATCCAAAAATAAGTCCCATCAAAATAGCAAGTAATGCAGCTGTAAATGCTGAAAAGCCTTTGCTGTTTGTCAATTTCTTTAAATTAAACGCTTTTGAGGAAGAAACAGTATTATTCTGCATTTTTTACCTCCTTTGATGTATTACGTTTTGCTCCTGACATGTAGAGTCCAAGTTCTTGAACTGAAACTTCTTTTGGATTAAGTTCACCAACTATTTCTCCTTCATACATTACAAGAATGCGGTCACTTACATTCATAACCTCTTCAATTTCAAGAGATACTAATAATACTGCTTTTCCAGCATCACGTATTGCAATGAGCTGCTTATGAATGTATTCAATAGCCCCTACATCCAAACCTCGTGTTGGTTGAACTGCAACAAGTAATTCATGCTCTTTGTCAATTTCACGAGCAATAATTGCTTTTTGTTGATTTCCGCCAGACATACTGCGAGTAATAGTAATTGGGCCTTGTCCGCTTCGTACATCATATTGATCTATAAGTTTTTCAGCATAGGAGCGTACTTCATTTCTTTTAATAAACTTGAAATGCTGAAATTGAGGTTTCCAATAACTCTGAAGTACAAAATTTTCTTCTAATGAATAATCAAGTACCAAACCATGCTTATGTCTATCTTCAGGTATATGGCTCATACCTGCTTGTGAACGAGCACGAATACTTGACTTTGTGATATCCTTGCCGCAAAGAGTTATTGAGCCAGAGGATAGCTTTTCAAGACCAGTAAGTGCAGAAACAAACTGTGTCTGGCCATTTCCCTCAATTCCTGCAAGACAGACTATTTCGCCTGCCCTAACATCAAAAGAGACATTCTTAACAACAGTTCCTTTATGTGACTTGGACTGAACTGAAGCATTTTTGACTGAAAGAACAACCTTACCAGGTTTTGCATCTCTTTTTTCAACCTTAAAGGTTATGTCTCTCCCAACCATCATCCTTGAAAGTTCTTCCTTAGTAGTATCTTTGATGTTCACAGTTCCAATACATTTGCCTTTTCTCAATACCGTGCATCTATCTGCAACAGCCATAATCTCGTTTAATTTGTGAGTTATGAATAAAATTGACTTTCCTTCTTTTGCAAAGCCTTTCATTATTGACATAAGTTCATCAATTTCTTGGGGCGTTAAAACTGCAGTAGGTTCATCAAAAATTAAGATATCATTTTCACGGTACAGCATTTTTAGTATTTCTACACGCTGCTGCATGCCAACGGAAATTTTCTCAATTAGTGCATCAGGAGTTACCTTTAGCCTGTATTGTTCGCTAAGCTTTAGAATTTTTTCTTTTGCAGCTTTTCTCTGCAAAAATCCCATTTTGTTAGGCTCAATTCCTAAAATAATATTGTCAAGAACAGTAAAGTTCTCAACAAGCTTAAAATGCTGATGAACCATACCAATTCCCAGAGCATTTGCATCATTTGGATTATTTATTTTTACAGGTTTTCCATTTTTCTTTATTTCGCCTTTTTCCGCCTGATACAAACCAAAAAGCACACTCATAAGAGTTGACTTCCCTGCACCGTTTTCTCCAAGCAGAGCATGAATTTCGCCCTTCTTCAATTGCAGTGTAATATTATCATTTGCAATAATGCCAGGGAATTCTTTTGTAATATTAAGCATTTCAATAATATATTCTTCCATAATCCCCTCTACCTATAATAGTTTTTTATCTAATAGTTTTTTATCAGAATACAATTTCTTTTACTTATGTAAATCCTTGTTAATTCTGATTTTAATCAATATATATTAGTTATGGTTCAATTTAAATTTACCTGATATTTACTGGACATGAACTTCATAAATATATGGAATTCAGATTCTAAGAATTATTTTATAATTCAAATGTATTATATATTATAGAAGGGAAAGGCTGTTTCCTTTCCCTTCTATTAATCGGCACTTTTTTACGACTAGCTTAATATAAAATTTTAATACGTCAGCGGCATTTAAACTCGGCATAAGTATTCTTAGCACCTAAATTCTAAAGTTGTGCCGCTATTTATAGACACATATAAATTTTTGCCTCGTTTTTAATGGCTCAGACTAATATATTTTATTTATTATCTTACTGTAACAGTAACCTTTTTCAAATTGAGGCTTGAAACAAGTTCATCAGCTGTTGCAACACCTGTTGGATCTGCTACATTTATTGAACGAATAATTTTTACTGAACCATCAGTAAGTGATTTATATAACGCATCATAATCAGCTTTTTTGAAAGTTTTAAATCTATCAAAAGCGTCAGCCTTTTCATCTCCAATTACAACTGTAGGAAGACCTATGCTGTTGTTTGAAGCATTTAAATATGTTGTTTTTCCTGCATAAGCTGACCAATTGTTGTTTTTGTATATAGCCTCAAGAACTTGCTTAACAGAACCACCGAGACTCTTCATTGCAGAAGTAATAACTGTTTCACTGTCGTATCTTTGGTCAGTATCAACACCAATAACCTTTTTTCCTGCTTCAGTAGCAGCTGCCATAACACTCTTACCTACAGAACCTCCGCAAGCAAATATTACTTCAGTGCCTTCTTGATACATTGTTTTAGCTGTAGCCTTATTTGTATCAGTTTCAGCAAAGTCACCTGTATAGTGATAAATTACTGATATTGAGCCATCTTCAAGTCCTAATTTTGTAGCAGCTGCCTCAGCTCCCTGCAAATATCCATATCCATAGGCTTGAACAGCAGGAACAGCCATACCTCCCATAAAGCCTAGCTTTTTGTATCCATCTGCAACTGCAGCATAACCAGCAAGATAACCAGGCTCTTCTTCAGAGTATTTAATACTTGCTACATTTTCTTTTGAATCAATATCAAAGCTGCCAGCAGCATGTGGTTCACCGTCTAAAAGTATGAATTTAACATCAGGATACTTTGTTTGTGCTTCATAAACGGGAACCTCAAACAAATAACCAGGCGTTACAACTACTTTTGCACCACCAGTAACAGCTAAATCAATAGCAGCAAGGTAACCTGCATCTGAATCTTCTTCAGGTTTATAATACTTATGAGTAATATTGTTCTCTCTTGCAAATTCAACTACGCCTTCCCATGAACCTTGATTAAAGGACTTATCATCTATATTTCCTTTGTCAGTAATAAGCGCAATTTCAAATCCTCCACCTGCTGTACCTCCACAACCAACTAACATAGTACATACAAAAGTAAGCGCCAACACTATTGCCAGTATTTTCTTCATAAAAAATTCCTCCTATTATTTAGTTTATTTTAAACTATGCTTATTTTAACATTCTTTTTAGTAAATATAAACATACATTTCCCTTTACATAAAATTTTTTATATTATGGGTGTTTATAATATTTAAAATGACTTTAATAATTAGTTTACTTAAAATTGCTTTCTAATTTACTATAAGGACTTAAGTATTGATAAAACATAGATAGTATAGTCAACATTAAGTAACCGAAAAAAATCAAATAATATTATCAATATTTGTTCCGTTAATTTTTCTCATATTAGTGTTTAATTTAACTTGCAAATCTGTTATTTTATTATATTCTACTGGTCTTTTTATTTTCAAAGTAGTAGTCTTTACCAGTTCCTCATAGCTGATAACAAAGTATCTGATTATTTTATATTGAGGCATTCCTTGATTTATATTTTTTATTTCCCTCTGAAGTATGTCTGCAAGTTCCGTATCACTAGGTACATTTCCCAGCTTTTCTTTTAACTTACTCTTATCAAGCACCAATTTTGCACAAACTTGAATATCTCCATCAGGTGCTGTATTCCCCCATACATACGATTCCTTTACTCCGGCAATATTATTCAGCAACATTTCATATTCCTCTGGAAATGCTTTCTTACCATTGTTAAGAACAATCATTGACTTAGCTCTGCCAGTTATAGTGATAAAGCCTTCATCATCTATAAAACCTAAATCTCCAGTATGAAACCAGCCTTCACTGTCTATTGCTTCCTCTGTTGCATTATCATCTTGGTAATACCCCATCATAACATTTGAACCTCTGGTAATAATTTCACCCATTCCATTTTCATCTGGATTGTCTATAGCTACCTCTATCCCCTTCATTGGCTGCCCAATGGTACCCGGTTTATTATAAAAATCATTATTTAAAGCAACCACAGGTGATGTTTCAGTTAATCCATAGCCCTGAATTACATTTAATCCCAGCATACCAAAGCCATTCACAACATCCTTATCAATTGGAGCAGCACCTGTAACTGCAATCCTTAAGTTCGGTCCTATTTGTGCCAGAATTTTCTTGAAAATTATTCTGCGTAAATCTATTTTTACTTTCAGCAATGCATTAGATAATTTTCCTAATCTTCTTACTATTTTTTCTCTGCCAGATTTTTTTATACCTTCTTGTACCTTTTTGTATATTGCCTCAAGAATTGCAGGCACTACAACAAGAGCAGTAACATTAAATTCTTTCAGATTTTTTGCTATATACTTTATACCTTCACTGTAGGCAATACATACTCCATTGTTTATCATAAAAGCCATTCCTGCTGAAAGTTCAAAAGTATGATGCAATGGCAAAATGGATAAATGCACATCTGAAGGATATACCTTAATCATCGATTTAATAGCGCTTACATTAGTGCATATGTTTCTCTGATTGAGCTTTACTCCTTTTGCAATACTTGTAGTACCAGAAGTAAAAAGCAAAAGCGATAACTCTTCAGGATTTATTTCTGTATCAACAAAGCTATTATCTCCTTTTTCCAGTAGTTCTTTGCCTATTTTAATCAGTGTTTGTATATCTGAAAAAATAGAAGGATAGCCTTGTTCAAGCTTGTCCATACAAATAAATTGTTTTATATTTATATTCTTTTTAGAAAGTTCAAGCATCTCTTTATTAAAATGACTACTGTAGAATATTGCATCAACCTCTCCTCTGTTTATTAGGTTTTCTATTTCAACTTGAGGAAGATGCTTATCCAATGGAACTGCAACACCTGTTCCATTTACTATAGAAAAAAAGCTCAATGCCCATTCATATCTATTCTCACTAATCAACGCAATCCTTTTGTTCTTCAAGCCTAAATGGTGTAATGCAGTACCAAGTGCATTTATTTCATTGCCAAATTCAATATAGTTTTTTTCAATAATAGCATTATCTCTTTTAAATTTAAACGCAGTTTTGTTTTGAAACTTTTTTATACTATTTTGAATTAACTTTTTAAAGCTATCAACCTGAGTACATTCATAATAGCCTAAACCTGTTACAGTTTTTCTGCCATTTTTATTTGATAATGTAACTCCTTTTTTATTCATATATCGTTCTCCTAAATATTTATCTAATTAATTTTTTCAAATCTGGCAATCTATGTTTTATTATAGTATTCTAAGTTTAAATAAGTGGCTTTAGCTAAATAATCTATATACTAAAGACGATTTTAAAATTATTATAAAATAAACAATTGAATTACATATAATTTATTTATCAGTAGGATAACAACTCTAACAAAACTCATAATTAGAGCAGTTAAAAATATCATTCTTTTTTATTATCAGGTCATAAATATTATAAAACTATATTTTTTTATTATCAAGCACAACAAATAACAGGATTTTACATTATGCACATTCCATCTTTCATTAATATGACAAAAAATCCAAACACATATTGCTATCCTAATGGACTTTATGCAAAATACAGATATAAATACAATTATAATATAGAATTTAAATCATTAATATAATAAAAACAAAAAATTTAGACTAAAGTCATACACTTTAGCCTATACATATATTATGAATTAAAACTCCGCTCATTATTTATATACTCGCAAAATGAAATTTTCCGACTGGTACATTTTCTTACCTAATTTTCTTGAATACAATGGTTATTAGTGGTAAATTAATAAATAGGCATAATATAATAGACATCGTTTTCAAATTATATATTTTCAGGAGGTTATAAATGTCTAACAAAATCATAGAATTGAGTTTTGGCGAAGAACTGGCTAATGCTCTAACACATGGCATACCTGCACTCCTTGTGTTGTTCTCCTTCCCTTTTGTAATAATAACAGCATATACAAAAGGTACACTTATAGATGTGGCAAGTGTGACTATCTTTGGAATATGTATTTTTCTAATGTTTTTAATGTCAACCATATACCATATTATGGAACACAATACTATACACAAACAAGTTATGCGTATAATGGATCATATTTTTATTTATGTGGCAATAGCTGGAACATATACTCCAATAGCTGCTTCTGTTATTGGTGGGTGGCAGGCTGCTGTACTATTGTCTATTCAATGGGCAATGGTCTTATTTGGAATTCTGTATAAATCTCTCTCTAAAAAATCCATACCTAAAATATCCTTATTGATTTACTTAATTATGGGCTGGAGTATTGTAATTTTTATGCCTTTATTCTTCCAAAAGGCAAATTCCACTTTATTTTGGCTGATTCTTGCTGGTGGTGTTTTTTATTCTGTAGGTGCTGCAATTTATGCTAAGAAAGGATTTAAATATCATCATATGGTGTGGCATATATTTGTTTTCTTGGGTGTATTAACTCATTACATTGGAATTTGCTTTTATATGTATTAAAAGGGACTGTTTTGCCCCTTTTGTATTTCAGTTTAATTTTTAACCTCAAACCATCCCTGCGGATGCTTACAAACTGGACATATCATAGGAGCATCAGTGCCTTGATGTATGTGTCCGCAGTTTGTACATAACCACTGAACTGGTTGCGCTTTATGATATAAGGTCTGCTGTTCCAATTCAGTCTTCAACTGATTAAATTTTTGCTCATGCTCTTTTTCTATTCTTGCTATCATTCTAAAAGCAGCTTCTACTTCAGGGAAGTTTTCTTGTTTAGCAACATCTGCAAACAATGGATAAATGGTGGAGTGCTCTTCCTTTTCTCCTTCGGCTGCTGCCTTTAAATTTGAAAGAGTATCTCCAAGTTCAAATGGATATCCAGCATCTACATTTACATTACTTTTACCCATACCATCTACCAAAAGGTCATAAAATACCTTTGCATGAGCCAGTTCATTACCAGCAATCAATAAAAACTGCTGTTCAAGGGCTCTATGACCTTCGTGTTTTGCATATTCAGCATAAAATGTATACCTGTTTCTTGCCTGTGATTCACCTGCAAACGCTCTTGCAAGGTTTTCAGAAGTCTTTGTTCCTGCTAGTTTTCCCATAAAAAATGTCCATGTCCCACATTCTTCACAACACTATATGGCTGAAATGACATGGACTCGGCACCTCCTTTAAATGTATTAATAATTTCCGTCTGCCTTATCCTCTATCTACTTGTCGTAAGGACTTGGCATCCACCAACAATCAGTAAATACAAAAATCATATGGATTATTTTGCCCATAATACGGATATTAATACAACTTATATAATAATTGTCTAAAATATATCAACAATTTACCAACCTTTTCAGTTGAATAGTCATATTGCAGGTGCCTAAACTTATTATTTAGATTGGTTAAAATAATTAATAATTAGTTGTTGGTATAAATCATTTTTCAAATCCCTTTATAAACAGCTTCGTTCTCTCGTTAACGGGATTAGAAAAAACCTCCTCTGGTGTTCCTTCTTCCACGATAACACCATTATCCATAAAGATAACTCTGTCTGCCACTTCTCTAGCAAAGTTCATTTCGTGAGTTACTACTACCATAGTCATGTGTTCTTGAGCCAGCTTTCTTATTACCTTTAAAACCTCTAAGGTTAACTCAGGATCTAGCGCAGAGGTAGGCTCATCAAAGAACAAAACATCTGGATTCAGCGCAAGCGCCCTTGCTATAGCAACCCTTTGGCATTGCCCGCCTGACAGATTACAGGGATATGCATTTGCTTTATCTTCAAGACCCATCTTTACCAAAAGTTCATGTGCAATTTTATTGGCTTCTTCTTTGTTAATACCCGCAACACTTACAGGTGCCTCAGTTATATTCTTTAAAACACTATAATGGGGAAACAAATTAAAGTTTTGAAAAACCAGTCCTATTTTCAGGCGTATTTTTCTTAAACTTTTCCTATCGGCATAAATTGCTCTCCCTGCTTCATTTGTTGAAACCATTATTTCATCTTCAACTGTTATTTTACCCGAATCAATCTTTTCAAGCAGATTTATACATCTTAGAAGCGTACTTTTTCCAGAGCCAGATGGGCCAATTATGGCAACTACTTCTCCCTTTTTTACTTCAAAGGATATTCCCTTCAAAACTTTATTTCCATCAAAACTCTTACATATATCTGATGCTTCTATCATTTTCATAGTTAACCTCCATACCAATTTTCAGTACGAAAATGGTCTAATAAATTATCTTGAAAGCCTATCTATAATAATTTAGCTTTTTCTCTGCAAATGCAAAAAGCTTAGCTACAATTAAATTCATTACATAATAGAAAGCTCCTGCTATAAACAAAGGCCTAACAGATAGTATTCTACTAGCTTCAGTCTGTGCAGCTTTAAACATTTCAGCAATGCCTATTACAGTTACTAAAGCAGTATCCTTAACTAAAGTTATTACCTCATTACTAATTGCAGGCAAAATTCTCTTCACTACCTGTGGAAGTATTATTTTAAAAAACACCTGCATCTTGGTAAAGCCTAAAACCTCTCCTGCTTCATATTGTCCCTTTGGTATAGAATCAATTCCGCCTCTATATATTTCAGCAAAGTATGCTGCATAGTTGAGAACTAATGCAAGTACCGCTGCTGAAAATCTGTCAAACGTTCTATTAAAAATATAATATGGACCAAAGTACACTACAACCAATTGGAGCATTAGAGGCGTGCCTCTCATAATGGAAATATATATGCTGGTAATTCCACTAACTATTATGTTTTTAGATCTTCTGCCCAAAGAAATAATGAGACCTAAAGGAAGTGCAAAAATTAAAGTTAGAACAAAAAGTTCTATAGAAACAAGCATTCCCTCAAATAAAAGCCAAAACAGCTTCACACACAAATCCCCTCTCATAAATACAAGTTCTCATTTTAAAGAGGCTGTTACAGTAGCACTTCTTCGCCACAATATCTCGTACTTGGTTATTCTTACCTAGTAAATATAATGGAGTAAAATGCTATCGTCAACAACCTCTTAACAAGAACTCTTAGTTAATTAATTTTAACATATTCTTAACTCTTATTGTATTCAGTCTAACCTAAATAAATTATACTGGAAAGCTTAATTAGTATATTTTCTATAAATTACTTACCGATTGTTGAAATGTCTTTACCAAACCATTTCTCTGATATCTTAGTAATAGTACCGTCTGCTGCCATTTCCTTAAGAGTATCGTTAATTTTAGTCATAAGCTGTACATCATTTTTTCTGAATCCTATTCCATATTCCTCAGCTGCCAAGCCTTCATCTAAGACCCTATATTTTTCGCCTTTCATTTGTATAAAGTATCTTGCTACTATTTCATCCATTAGTACAGCATCAACATTTCCAGTCTGTAAATCCATCATACATAAAGTGTTATCTTTTAACTCCACAACCTCCTTAAGTGAGGCCTTGAAATCCTCTTTGCTTTCTAATGCAATTTTAGCACTTGACCCTGCCTGTAGAGCAATAGACTTTCCTGCTAAGTCTTCTTTTGTTTGATAGCTTGAGTCTGCCATTACCACAAGTACTTGCTGGTTATTCATATATGGATCAGAAAACAATACTACTTTCTTTAAAGTGTCTGTTATCGTCATACCATTCCAAATACAATCAATATTGCCTGTGTTAAGTTCTTGATCCTTTGTATCCCAGTTAATTGGCTGAAGCTTCAATTCTATACCTAAACGAGAAGCTACTTCCTTTGCAAGGTCAATATCATATCCTACAATTTCATTATTATCGTCTCTGTAACCCATAGGAGGGAAGCTGTCGTCCAAACCAAGTACAAGCTCACCTTTTTCCTTTATTTCATCCCAAGACTTGTCTGCACCATTTGAACCTGCCTTATCTGTATTTCCGCAACCTGCAAATAAAAATGCTACCGCCATTACCCCTGATAAAACCTTTACTAATAAACTCTTTTTCACACTATATCCATCCCTTCAAAAATAAATATTATTTGTCAAATTATGCCCACATTCAATATACATTGTCGTTTATTCTGTCTATATGTATTTTACTTCATAACTTTATTAAAGTAAATCGTTAATTTAATAATATTTTAAATCGATCAACTATAAAGAACCAATACAAATTCAACAAATAAATTATTTTCCATTTCAATTTACTACTTTCTAGGATATATTAAGTTTTTTCAGCATAGATTTTATAGTGTCTTGGTTTTTGTTTCATACATATTGAGAGGTGAAAAAATTGTTCAAACCGATAAATATTAATAAACGTATATTTAAGATTTTAATTGCATTTGTGTTGATAATCTCTCTAATTACAGTCTCAGCTGCTACTTTTTACAAATTTCAAACATCACAAGCTATTAAAGTAGCAACTAATCCAAATACTGATAAAAAGTTTATTAAATGGGTAGAATTCAATGCCTCCTACGCTGCTATGGAAAAAGCCTTAAGCTTGGATGTCAAATCCCATGATAAACCTGTTCAATTACACTGGGTTGAACTTTTAGCATATCTAGCTACTAAGTATGGCGGGGATTTTAAGAAATATAAAGCAAAAGACATGGATGAATTGGTTGAAAAGCTGAACAATGGTGAAACAATAGAACAATTAACTTCTAAAATGAAATATTACAATTACTATTATGAAGCATATGATGCAATTCTTGGAAACTTTGTAGGTGAGTATGATATCCAGGTAAAGGACCCAAATAACAGCGAGAATAAGCAATGGGTAAAAAAATATGGTCTCAAGAGTTTCTCTCCAATTGCAAAAGGATATAGCTTCAGTCATTATGATGACTTTGGTACCGGTCGTACTTTTGGGTATAAGCGAAAGCATCTTGGTAATGACTTAATGGGTTCTATTGGAACTCCTATAATAGCAGTTGAATCAGGAATTGTAGAAGTAATGGGTTGGAATATGTATGGTGGCTGGAGAATAGGAATTCGAAGCTTTGATCAAAAGAGATACTATTATTATGCCCATTTAAGAAAAGATAGACCCTTTCACTCTGATATGTATGAAGGAAAAATAGTTAGAGCCGGTGATGTTATCGGCTATCTTGGAATGACAGGCTACAGCACTCGTGAAAATGTAAACAATATCACAACACCTCATTTACATTTTGGTATGCAAATTATTTTTGATGAATCCCAAAAAGAGGGTGTCAACGAAATATGGATTGATGTTTATAATATAGTTAATCTTCTGCAAAAAAATCGTTCCGCTGTTATTAAAGACGATGAAACCAGAGATTACTACAGAGTATATGACATTATTGAGCCAAATAGCGGATATGATTTTTAGTTAACTGTTTAAATTTAACATTACTTACCCACATTTTCGTTTACATACTCAATATTCACATATAATAATTTATTTAACTTTCATCGTATACTGCTGCCACATTTGATATTACTAAACTTAAGCAGTATATTTTTCTGCGAAGTTTGAGTAATGTATTTATATTTAAACTAAAAACAAGTATTTATGGTTTGTTATTTTGAGGCTCAGTTATATTGAACTATTGTGAGGTGTGAGTCAATGATTGTAATTATAAACAAAAAAGCACGACTTTATATTTCTTTAGCTTTTATTAGTCTAATAGTCGTTCTTTCTTCTTTTGGAGTATATTTTTCAATGTCAAAAACTGTTTTTAATGAAACGGAAGCAGAATCCATCACTGAAGATGGCATACGTGTTCCTATAATTATGTACCATAGTATTATGAAAAAATCACCTGAGTTAGGTAAATATGTTATAACGCCTGCCGAATTTGAAAACGACCTTATTTATCTAAAAAATCACGGCTATAGTACAATAAATATGACAGATTTAATTAACTATGTACATAATGATGGAGAACTTCCTGCAAAGCCTGTAATAATAACTTTTGACGATGGAAATCTGAACAACTACATTTATGGTAAGCCTCTTCTAGAAAAATATCAAATGAAAGCAGTAATATCCATAGTTGGTATATATAGCGATCAATTTTCAAGTACATATGCTTCAACTCCACCTCCAACAAGCAATCCTGATTATGCTTATGCATCATGGGATCAAATTAAGGAAATGAGTAATTCTGGTTATTTTGAAATACAAAATCATACTTATAATCTTCACTCAACTGAAAAAAGAAAGGGTGCCCAACGTTTAAAAGGTGAACCTTTAGAGGTTTATACAAATGTTTTAACCTCAGATATTGGTATGCTTCAGGATAAGCTTGCTGAGGTTACAGGTATCAGACCTAATACTTTTACCTATCCATTTGGAAGTATAAGCAAAGAATCTACGGATATTTTAAAAAAATTAGGATTTAAGGCTACGCTATCCTGTGCCGGAGGAGTTAACATAATAAATAAAAATAAAGAAGACGTCCTCTTCAGACTAAAGCGAAATAACCGTCCTCACGGAAAATCTTCTGAAAGTTTTTTTAAAAATATCTGTCCATAGATACCACTTTTTTAATAATAGGTGTATAATAGTTGAAGTCAATTACTATCAGCATAAAGTCTAATGCTATTTGTTAGTTTGAGTTTATATACTAGTTTGAAAGCAACTTCGTATGAACCAGTTGCTTTTTCAAACAACAAAAGAGGCTATTGCAAAACAATAAATAGTATAGTCAATAGTAAACTGCTTAATATTGTAGTCTCGTGCAGTCTAATCTATAGCTGATTCCGTAATTGATGCGTAATCAATTATAGTGAAGAACAAGTACTTACGCCGACCTTATAACACAAGATATTTTGTCTTGATATAATACTCAATTGCTTAGTTTTGATGTATCGGCTTACAATATGTGTTATTCGCTGATTATTTCTAGCATTATTTTCTAATAAACTTTGTTATTAGATATATATTACCGTTTACTATTTTATATAGCGAGACATCGCTATACATAAAATATTGTTTTTCAGCAGTCCTTCTTGTCAGTGATTGGCTGTAATAGAAAAAATAAATTATAATATATTAGGAGATGAATTTTATGAGCATATTTGAAGCACTAATGCTTATTTGCTTTGGAGCTGCGTGGCCAATACAGCTATATAAGTCTTATACATCAAGAAGAACAGCAGGAAAAAGTGTAGTTTTTTCATATGTAGTTATATTTGGTTATTTGGCAGGAATTACACATAAGATACTTTATAGCAGGGATATTGTATTGGGCTTATACATTCTAAACCTTATTATGGTTTCAATTGATATGGGTTTATATTATAGAAATAAGCGCTTTGAACAAATTGAAGCAATAAAAGCAAATGAAGAAATAAAATCAGAAGAAATAAAATCAAAAACAGCTTAAATTTAATCTGGAGTAACCAATGAATAATTTAAAATTGAGCAGAATTGAAGATAAAGATATTCCTATATTAGAAAAATGGCTAAATAAAGATTATATAATCAAATGGTATGAGGAACCTGAAGCTTGGCTTTACGAAGTGAAAGAACGCTTTAATGAATTTAGTTTTGTAAGTCATTACATAGTGACTCTAAATGATAAACCTATCGGTTTTTGCCAATACTACACCTGTTTAGATGCGGGCGAAGATTGGTATGGAGATATTCCGCTTGATGGCACCTACAGCATTGATTACTTAATTGGAGAAGAAGAATATCTAGGTAAGGGCTTTGGAAAATCAATAGTTTATTTACTTACTCAAAAAATATTCTATATAAGCAATGCTAAAAGAATAATCGTAAAACCAGAAGATGAAAACAAAGCTTCTTGTAATACTCTTTTAAGTAATGGTTTTGTCTATGACCAAAGAAACATGCTATATTTAAAAGAAAGATAAAATTATTAGCAGGCTAGTACATTTGAGTTCTAGCCTGCCGTTAACTTTGCACACATACTAATTTTTTATTACTATTTTTGTTACTAAAGGGAGTGTCTCAAATCAAGAAATAATAATAGCTAACTGCTTAAAATAATGCTCCCGTAAAAAACCCACTATAGATTGCTGTTGAAGTAATTTCAGCTTTTAGAACAATGGAACAACAGAACCACTATATTTCTCTTCAATAAATTTCTTAACTTTTTCACTCTTTAATGCCTCAACTAATGCTTTAATTTCCTCTTTATTTTCATCACCCTTGCGTACAGCTATGATATTTGCATAAGTCTGTGCTGCAACCGATTCAGCTTCTTCCTTTGCCAATGCATCCTTAGCTGCATTATATCCTGCTTGCAACGCATAATTTCCATTGATTACAGCCAAATCAACATCTGCCAAAGCTCTTGCAAGCTGTTCTGCCGCTAATTCCTTGATTTTAATATTTTTAGGATTCTCAGTAATGTCTTTAACAGTTGCATTTAAGCCTGCATTTGAATTAACTTTTATTAGTCCAATTGATTCAAGCAATAAAAGTGCTCTAGCTTCATTTGTTGTATCATTTGGTACTGCAATAGTTGCGCCATCAGCTAAAGCATCTAACGCTTTTGTTTTACCTGGATATACTCCAAGCGGCTCATAGTGTACTTGTGCTGCTGCTACAAGATCTGTTTTATTTTCAGTATTGTAATTATCTAAATAAGGCTGATGTTGAAAGAAGTTTGCATCTAAACTCTTATCTACTAAAGCTGGGTTAAGTTGAGCATAATCTGAAAACTCCTTAATATCCAGTTCAATTCCCTTATCTTTAAGATCATTTTGAACTTCTCTTAATATCTCAGCATGTGGTGACGCTGTTGCCCCTATTACTAGTTTGTTATCTTTTTCGGATTTTGCTCCGCAGCCTGCCAAAACTCCTGACACTGCAAATATTAAAGCAAGTGATAATACTAATACTTTTTTACTCATTTTTATGTCCCCCTTTATTGTTTTATTTTGGTTATTTATATTAAAAATTTTTTAACTTTACTTTCTTTTATCCTTCTTCTTAGCAATTTTAGTACCAATATCCTGCGATACTTGAACAATTATTACAAGTATTGCTACCGTTACGATCATAATGCCATATTCATATCTGTGATATCCATAGCGTATAGCAATATCTCCTAGTCCACCGCCACCTACAAAACCAGCCATTGCACTATAACTCAATATTGTAGTAGTAGCAATAGCTGCTCCCATTATTAACGATGGAACTGCTTCTGGTATCATTACCTTTGTAATTATCTGAAAAGGACTGCAACCCATTGAAACAGCTGCCTCTATAACTCCCTTTTCAACCTCCTGAATAGAAGACTCAACTAGCCTAGCAATAAATGGTGCAGAAGCAATAACCAATGGAACCACTGTTGCTGTAGACCCTATCGATGTTCCTATAATAAATCTGGTAAATGGTATTACTGCAACTAATAATATTAGAAACGGTACTGAACGAACTATATTTACAATAAAATTTAAAACCTTATTAAGCTTAGGTAATGGAGAAATTCCGTTACTTTGGCTTGTAACCAGCAATACTCCTAATGGGAGGCCTATTATATATGCAAAAAACGTTGAAACAAAAGTCATATAAATTGTTTCAAGTAAACCCATTAAAATCATAGTTATTGTCCCGCTATCCCACATATTCAATTACCTCCTCTACAGATAAATTCTGAGATTTTAGATATCGTATTATTTGCTCTGATGCAACGTCATCTTGTGGTAATTGGAGAACTAGCTGCCCAAATGCCTTCCCATCAATATCCTTCATATCGGCAAAAAGAATATTTACTTGTGCTTTACATTCTAAAATCATTCTAGATATTACTGGATCAAATGAAGAACTTCCTTCAAAAACAATTCTGCAACATCGCTTTCCCAAAAAGTGTTCATTCTTCTTTCCTTCTGGATACACCAGTCTTTGAGCAGATAATGTTTTAGGATGGGCAAAAACCTCTGAAACTCTTCCCTGTTCAGCTATGACACTATCGTCAATAATTGCAACATGTGAGCATATTTGTTCAATAACACTCATTTCATGGGTAATTATCACAATTGTAATTCCAAGCCTTCTATTAATATCCTTAAGCAACTCTAATATAGATCTTGTAGTTGTCGGATCTAGTGCTGAAGTGGCCTCATCACATAATAAAACCTTTGGATTAGTAGCTAATGCCCTAGCTATTGCTATTCGTTGCTTTTGCCCGCCAGATAATTGAGAGGGATAAGAACCTGCCTTATCTGCAAGACCTACAATTTCAAGTAATTCCTTTGCACGCTTCTTGGCATCTTTTTTCTTAACACCAGCTATTTCAAGTGGAAAAGTTATATTTTCTTCCGCTGTTCTCTGCATGAGTAAATTAAACTGCTGAAAAATCATTCCCATTGATTGTCTGACTTTTCGAAGTTCTTTCTCATTTAGTTTTGATAAATCTTTTCCATCAACAATTATGCTACCACTTGTAGGCTTTTCAATATAATTAATACAGCGTACTAAAGTACTTTTTCCGGCTCCGCTCATTCCAATAATTCCAAAAATATCGCCTTTATCAATTGAGAGTTCAATATTCCGTAGAGCCTCTACTTGTTTGTCTTTAGTATAAAATATTTTTGTTAAGCCTTTTATTTCAATTATTGGCTTGGAATTTTCCATAATGACCTCCATAAGTTCTCAACACCATATTAACGACGGTATTTGGCTCATTTAAAACAAATATTTGTTATATCAGTATATATAAATAATTATATCGAGTTTTCAATTAAGTTATGTATCATATAATTCATATATGAATTGTATGGATTTCATTGTTTTTTATAGTATAATACACCAAATATCCATTGTCAATACATTTAATTAATCTTACCATTTTAATTACCAATAAATGTAACTATAAATTAAAAACAAGACAGCCCAAATATGTGAATATTTAAAGCCGTCCCTTTCAATGCATTTACATACTTCTATATGCAATTTTTATTTGACTAGTTATTGATTTTTTTATCCTCTGTCAGTCCTTCATTAAGGCTCCCAGTTCTATATCCCTTTAAATCCAGTGTTGTATACATAAATCCAATATTTTTAAACTCTTCATATATTTTTTCTCTTATTTCAGAAGCTATTATTTTTTCAAACTGGTCTTGACTGATTTCAATTCTAGCAATATCTTTATGAAATCTAACTCTTACTTGTTTAAATCCTAAATCAAGTAAAAGCTGCTCCGCCCTATCAATCATTCTAAGTCTCTCATGGGTAATTTTTTCTCCATAAGGGAACCTTGAAGACAGGCATGCAAAGGCTTGTTTATTCCATGATTTAAGCCCCAACTCCTTTGATAGCAGTCTAATTTCTTCCTTAGTCAACTCTGCATCCTTCAATGGACTCAACACACCATGTTCGCTTACTGCCTTCATACCAGGTCTGAAGTCACCTAAATCGTCAACATTTGAACCTTCTAAAATGTAATGTACACCTTCTTCTTTAGCAATTTCCTTTATTTTTTCATAGAGTTCATTTTTACAAAGGTAGCACCTATTGACAGGATTGTCTGAAAAGCCTTCTACCTCCAGTTCTTCTGAAACAATAATCCTATGTTTAATTGAGTAGCTTTTTGCAAACTCTATAGCCTCATTAAGTTCTCTTTCAGGATACGTTGAAGAATGTGCCGTTATAGCAACCACATCATTACCTAACACATCAGCTGCAACCTTTAAAAGAAAACAGGAATCTACACCTCCTGAAAAGGCAATAGCTACTCTTTGAAAAGATTTTATATTACTTTTTAACTTTTCTAGTTTTTCGTAAATGGTCATATACATCCCGCCCACCTTTTGCTATAATTTACCACGTATCTATATTATATACGTTCTATTCTAACCATTTATACGGCAAATATCAAACCGTAATATTTAATATATTTGTAGAATAAAGGAAAGCTTCAGTTGGATTCTTTTCTCCTTCTGAAGCCTCAATCAATTGTATTGTTTCGATAATTATAGAAATAAACAAAACATAATATCTATTACAGCTATTTAAAATTAAATATACCTCTAATATTTTTTCTGTTTCTAAATTCAACAAACTTTTTTTTATTATCAAAACTTAAATATGCATTTATAAACCCCAAATACCCAAATGGCTTACCTGGTTCAACACCATATGAATGTCCCGGAAATATAAGAATATCCCCCGCTAATAAACTTTTTAATTTTTGAATACTATCATACATATTTTCTGCAGATGCCCCATTTCCATAGCAAAGCCCACAGCCCTCTGAAAACAGAGTATCTCCAGTAAATATGCAATTTTCTAACAAATAGCACATTCCTCCTGCAGTATGTCCAGCCGTTAGTATACAAGATACTTTTGTCTTATTAACATAAATCTCATCAAAATCATTCAAACCATGCAAATTCCCGCACCTAAAACCATAATAATTAATCTCTTTTTCTGACATATATACATTTGCATTATATCTTTTTACTAATGCATTAGCTAAATTTGTGTGATCTTCATGGGAATGAGTAAGCAAAATAGTTGTTAACATGGCATTTTCTTCATTCAGCTTGTTTATAATTTTATCAATTTCCCAAGCAGGATCCACAACTATTGCTTTCTTACTCTCATTATCCACAACTATGTAGGAGTAATTTATCATATTTAAAAAATGTGTTTTTACTTTAAAAGTACTGTAGCTAAGCTCCATATTTAAAACCTTTATCCCATATCTTTTTTTATATTATAGCATAAATAAATCTAAAAAATTAACTCAAACTTCGCACTCATAGAATTATCAATGGTCTATTGCCAATATAATTGCTATTAATAAAAATCTTTTGATTGAGTAAGTATATTTATAACAAAAACTTAACATTATAATGCTGTATCCTTAATGTTGAACAATTACAATAGTAAATATTAGTATACAAACTTCGCAATAAAAAATATACTGTATAAAGCCTATTAGTATAATGTATAGTATCAATATCAAATGAAAAGTCTAATTATTTGATAGATGAGTTTACCGAACAATAACCCATTTGGTAAACCTGAGCATAGCCCGGCTATTCATTCGATAGTTGGATTAAAAATAATTGTATCGATTTACTGCTGAGAAAAGCTTGCTTAAATAAAAAATTTTATTGTGTAAAAGCGCAAAGTGCTTTTACAGTGTGTTAAAATCTATAAAATATAGCACTCGGGAGGTTTTATTATGAAAAACAATCTAGAAATCTCAATATTAGGGAGTGACTTTGGATACATTTTTGAAAGCATTGAAGACTTTCTTGATGACATAGATGAAATTGAGGACTTCGATGAAGTAGATGATATTGATGATATTGATGATGTGGATGATATAAACCATTTTGACGGCATCAATGATATTGACAATTTAAATGCCTTTGATTTTGAGAATAAAAAAGACATGGTTAAATAAGCGGCAGCAATCAGCTACCACCTATTTTAATAATTGTTAATTTTCTTGCTGACTTTTATTCAGTCTGCTGTAATTACGTAAGCGTCAAATAGAAAAGCACCTTGACAAAACCTATCGAGCAGCACTATTACATGATTCTGGCACGTTAGATGGAAGTAAAAGTTCAAGTGCATTAATATTATTGTGAATATCCCAATTGGGAGCATTTTTGAAAATATACACAAGATAAGCATAAGGATTTAAGCCGTTCTCTTTTGCGGTCTCTATGATACTGAAAATTACAGCACTTGCCTTGGCCCCACGAGGTGTATTTGCAAAAAGGAAGTTTTTTCTGTCTATCACAAACGGCTTGATGGAACGCTCAGCACGGTTGTTGCTAATTTCTAGTCTGCCGTCAAGAAGATAACGCTCCAGATATCTACGTTGTTTAATCATATAATGAACTGCCTGTCCCAAACTGGTTTTGGGTGCAGGATTTAAAGATTTTAGCCACGCAAAAAATTCGTCAATCAAAGGCTTTGCCAGTTCCTATTATATCATGAAAATCCATGAAAATCCATAGTTTCAGCTGTTTTACTCTGTTTTTATATAGCGGTGTTTGCTCTTATTTCCTGTCGCTTTAACTTTTGTGTGAGACGTGGACTTCCTAACAAGTATTCCATTTCTTCAGATGTAAGCATCATAGTTTGCTCATCTCCTGCTAATGGCCATTTGAAATGCCCTTTTTCCAATCGCTTAAAGTGCAGCCAAAAGCCATCCCCATCCCATTCTAAAATTTTTAATCTATCTCGATTACGATTACAAAATACAAATAGCGCCCTACCAAACGGATCAAGTCTAAAACTACCTTCGACTATTGCCGCTAGTCCGTTTATTGACTTACGCATATCTGTATATCCACAGGCAAGATATATTCGTTTGTCTCTTGTATTTAACATAGTTTCAACACCTTGCAGACACGTATAAATGCCGCTTCATTAAAGTCTACAGGTACAATAACTGTAAAGCCGTTAATTTCTACTTGTATTTCAGTATCTGTTGCTAAGGATGTCACTTCTGCCCATTTAGTTTCAACCTTTGTTTTTCTATTCCGACGAGAATTTTGCTCAGAAAGAAGACCAGCTTTCTTTAACCTACTAATCTTATCTGACATTGTAGAAAGATTAATATTATTCTCTGCACACCACGCTTTCAGTGTTTGACCACTCATGCGTTGCTGTTCATATAATTTAATCCATTCCTCATTAGTTCGTTTAACTGAGCCCATATACTCATACCCCCTTGGGCTCAGTTTATCATCCCAATACTATCATGTGTAGGTGTCCATTGGTTTGACGCTTACCTATATGTGCTGGATATTTACCAATAGAAAAGTACTCAGCTTCCTATTGATAAGCTTAAAGACATGAAAATCAACTGGGAAAGTAGGGCTATTTAAAAGAATTTAAGCATACTAGGTTTCAGCAGCTTGTAAACTATAATTTTATAGAATTTATGTGATATGAGTCTTTCTTTGATTAGATATGAAAATGCTCTATAAAATAGAAGTTAATCTATTCTAAAGAGCATAAAAGTTTATACCAATAACTTATTTATGTAAGTTTACTTTTAATAAAATTATACAAATTATAGTACTCGGGTATCTCTAATAATTCTTTTTCAAATTTAGAACTTATTATTTCGTCTTTTATGGTATATCTCATTGGTCTATCTGGTTTTAAAACAGAAGATATAAAACCAAACTGAACTTTATCCGCATAAAAAGATTGAACCTCATCGTTTGTAGCCCAATATTTTTTTCTTATATCTGAATAGCCTTCAGCTAATAATTGTTCTCTAAATGTATTCGTCAAATCAAAAAGACTAGAAAAATTAATTTTAGAACAATCTAATAATAACTTCTCTATTGCACCCTGTCCTTCTTGAGGAATGAAGTTCATATAGCATTGTACTTCATTATTTTCATATGTAATTGTTTCACCATTTAAACTAATATTATTATTTGCAAATTCTTTACGAAAATAACTTATTAATTCACTTTTGTTCTTTGTGTCAGTATCAGTAATAATTATAAAACCTTTAAAGTCTTGAAGTATTTCGGATATCGATAATATTTCTAATAAATTACTAACAGTCTTTGCTATTTTTGAACATCCATTGGCTTGCTTAACTGCTAAATTAATATTATTTTTATAATAGAAACTAGGTGAATCTTTCTTCTGTAATTCACCAATTTCATTTGGATATTTTCCTACCATTCTTTGAAATATGTTTGGTAAATCATTATACTTAAAATATAAAGTATATCCTAAAAATTTCTCTAAAATACTTTCTACAGTAGCACAATCCGTAAAACCTTCTGTCACAATTATATAGTATTTCATTATTTACCTCACATCAAAACCAATTTCATTCCTTAATTGGATTAGTTTTTCACCACTATATCTTTTCAATTTTGTATCTTTTTTATTTGACATTAGATGATAGAAAGCTGTATCATTCAAACTATCTTGGCAATTATTTAAAATAACATCTATTGCCTCTAAACTGTGTGTTGTCAAAAACAACTGCACGTTGTTATTTTTGCATACTTGCAATAATCTTGTAATAAACTGACTCAAAGCTTCGCTATGAATTCCAGCCTCAATCTCATCTATTAAAAATATACCGTTTTTACATAAAAGTGCAGAAGTAGCAATAAAAAAAGCTTTATACATTCCATTTCCATAATCATTTAGCGAAAGTGGCTCATTATATCCTTTTTTAAAAATCTTGATTACTCTGTTCTTGCTAATAACCTCAAAATTATCTACATCCCTATCAAATATTCTTAAAACATCAATAAGTTCAGCTCTTCTATTACTATCAAGTACTTCATCTACCGTCTGTAACAATCGTTTTGATCTGTCAAATCTCGAAAAGGAGACAAATTGACAAGGAATTTTATAATCTAGCTTACACTCTTTTGGACTTCCAAGAATAACTTGATAGCCATCCTCTCCTTCTTCAAACCTGATAAAAAAGCTTTCATTTAAATCATCTTTATCTTTTATTTCTTTGTCATTACAAGCATTATATAAAAATTTCAAAGTGAAATCTTCAAAAACCTGAGTCGAATCTTTATAATTCTTTATTCGTTTTGCTGATTCATATTGTACATGTGTATGAATTTTATTACCATTATTTCGTAGTTTAGATTCAAGACAAATTATGGCTTCTTTCCCAAGAGTAAACATTCTTTTAAATAAATCTACAGAAAAAATTTGATATCTCGAAACTAATGTATCAACTAATAAATCTACATCATCAAATAAACCTGATAAAATTATAGCTTCAAGTACAGATGTTTTCCCACTATTGTTTTGCCCAACAAAAACATTAATATCTTTTAGGTCGTTAAAATTAATATCCTGTAACCCTCTATACAGACCTATATGAAAACTTTCCAGCATTTTATATTCCTCCAAAAGAAGTACATTTGTTAATTAAGTATATTATATTGTAACCCAAAAAACAACAAGTTAATTCTTAACTCAAAAACAGTCCGCATAATTATCACTATCACCAAATCTGCTTTTTCTGATTTATACACATCACTAATATCTATAAATAACTCTTGCACTTTTGAGTCTCAAAAGTGCACCAAGTAAGCACAAATTATACCTTCGAGTTTTTACATCTGTGCATTAAACAAACTACCAAGTTTATAGACAACATCCTCAGAGTCAGCATTAATATTTGCCGCTTCATTAATTTGTGAAAGAGTTTCCAATGCTTTTATATTTGCATTATAGCCTATTGTGTAAATTGGAATTTTAAAAGCTTTGAGTATGTCAATAACATCATCTAGAGAATGGCCATAATTTGTTTCTCCATCACTTAAAACAAAAAGCATTAATTTTGCATTAGGGTTCTTTGCTTTTTCCTCAATTAGCATTTTTGAAGCTACAACAATAGCATCAAACATAGCAGTACTTCCATTTGCAGTCAAATCAGTTACTGCTCCTGTAAATAAGGATCTCTGATTCAGGTCAAACTTAGCAATTGGCAGATTGATATTTACATCTGTAGAAAACGATACAAGCCCGATTGAAGTATCCTTAAGTATATACTGAGAACCGCTTAAAAGAGATTTCTTCAAATTATTTAATGGAACTCCATTCATGCTGCCTGATATATCTGCTACAAAAACAGCTGCAATATCATTATTAACATCCTTTTTTTCCTTCCATAGGCTCTGTGCCTTTGAAATAACATCTCCTGTAGCCGTATTTATTTCAGGTATGTAATCATCTAACTGATTAAATCCATACTCTGCAGCAAGCTTTTGGGATTTTTCTGACTTACAGAATTCTATAAACTTATTCAGTATTTCTTTTTTCTCAGCCGATATATCTCCAATAATATACATAGGGCTGTCATGTCTTACTCCAAATGGAGTAAATATGTAATCAGAATTTAATTCTGGAGTATTCATAAAGGTTTGGTATTCCAGTATGAATCCATCAAGTACTCCAGACTGTGCTGACTCCCTCATTTGTAAGGTTGTATAAGCAACAAAAGGAATATTTGTCTGAAACTTTTCAAAACCTTGAATAGCCTTAACACTTAATAACTCCTTGCTGTCAAATGTACTTAAGGTCGAAATCAAGAAATTCAAGCCAGTAGAACTTGCAAAAGGGTTGGTATACCCCATAGCAATTTCATTTGCTGCAACTGCATCGGTAATAGTTTTTAGGTTTACTGCTCCATATTTCTTTATCATTTCATCAGACTTGTCTCTTGAAAGCAAAACACCTGCAACATTCCCAGCAAGTCTTTTTTCAACCAGCGTTACCTTTGTTCCTTTTGCCTTCATCATTTCGCCCCATAGTTCATTAGAAGGAGTAAATGCATCAGGAAGATATTTGCCTGAAACAATATAATCCATTCCCTGCCCTGAAGCAATTCCTCTTATTCTTACCGAAACTGGCTCCCCATTTATTTCTATGTTAGCATCATTAAAAGCCTTTGCTGTTTCAACTAGCCAACCATCCTTTTTCTCTCCTGCTTTTTCTGTAGAAGAAAATATTTCGATATATTTGTTTGTTGTATTGTCAACCTGAGGAGGATACTTTGATATATCAGGTAAAGACTCTTTTACATCTACAGGTTCAAGATTCACCTGCGCCTTTCTAGGTGTAATAGTATTAACCGTAATGTCTTCGTATAGTTTATTTAGGGTTTCCATTGCGTTTTCAGTTGAAACAACTTTAGCACTTTTACCCATGTTCTTTGTTAATGAAATTCCCCCATAAATAATTCCAAAAACTAATGCAGATATTACAACTAAAACTCCAAAAACCTTTATGGACTTTTTATTTCCTCCCATAAATTAAATCCTCTCCTTTATATAATTTAAATTAATTACTCTTCATTCCCACACTAAAATCTTATATTTACAACGAAACGATAATATGTCTCATATGTCTAGAAAAACAATTATCAATATAGCTTTCAAGCGGTGAATATGTCCCCTGCTTCGCTTACAAACTCGAAAATAAAGTATGTACTAACAATCTAACAATGTGCATTTTCGAGCCACAAAAACCGCAAGTGGTTTTTTGACTATGCACGATTCATCGAATAAATTTACTATGAATCTAGGCATTATAACGAGTCCAGATAATTTCCTCCACTTCTATAAATGGCGAACATCTCTTTGATTTTCAGTTGGTCAAAATATCTCTTGCCTTGCTTACATTCCGACTATGTTATAAAATTTTTCTACAATCGAAAAATTATATTTGAACTTAGACATTGTAGTACTTTGATTTTTTTATTAGTTCATCTATTGCCCTAATCTCATTCATATTATCTATTTCACCAATTTCCAAACAATCAAAATTTGAAATTTCAAGTAGAAGCGCATCTAGCTTAAGCAGTATTTCTTCGTTATCTGACATAGCATTCTTTATGTAAGTGATATATTCATTGTAAATGCTTAATTTAGATTCAATATATTTTGATGAAAATTTCTTTCTGTTTTCGCTGCTGCTTATTCTTTCGTAATCTTCTTCATCAAAAGCATATATTTTGTTTAGTATACTTTTGATATTAGTAAAAAAAACGTATTCAACATCGTTAATAGTCCCATTAAATCTTTCAAAAACAGTGTCTATTACATTAAACTTTTGTAAAAGTACATTCCGTATTTTTTCTTTCTTCTTAGAAATACTTTCAGCCTGTTCGAGCATTATAGAAATATCATTTGCAAAAATTCTCTTGCCACTTGCCTGTTTTAGCGCGAGTATACAGTCCTCAGAGTTTGTAATTTCTTTTATTTGAATTATTCTGTTTTTTTGCGTAATCAGCATGTAGTTCCCATAAAAAAATATTACAACACTCATAAATATTGCTGTACCGCCTATTGCAGCGTGCAGAGGATTTGACCCTCCCATTTGTATATTTAAAAGACCAGGAGAAAAAAGCGCAATGTTTAATAAAGCTATACCAATATTTAATAATGTTAATTTCAATATCTTTTTCGTATTCACACTGTACCACTCTCCTTAATATATAGTTTTGTAAAAAATCAATTGTTGTCAGGTAAATAAATGTTATTTATTAGAATACTAAATAAGATAGAAAGTGATTATAAAGTTACCCTATTTTATATAGGAAATAGTATTACTTATTTCATTACTTAGCAATTTTATCATATAGCGAAAATAAATACCATATCCATATATGTTTTGTTTAGTTTTATTTCGGTTCCATGTAAAGAGTTTAGGTAGTACATCAAACCGAAATTTGCAACCCCTATAATACAAAAAAGCTGCTTCAAAACTTATGCTTTGAAACAGCTTTTTATTAATAACTGTGTTTAATTAATAATCAATTTCTTTCATTTGTAAATTCTACCAATCAATAGAATCAACATAAACTGTAAAGCTACCTTCTTCTAAAGTCTCAATCTGAATACCAAACTGCTGCTGTACTAAGTCAGGACTTGATGTAGGAGAAAGTGTTACAGTAAATTCGTTCCAATCACCCTTCTTCATTTGATCGTATCCTGCCCATGATGAATTCCATTCGATAGTATCCCATGTAGGATCATGAGGCATTACATAAGGCTGAATAGATTTAATTGGAGCATTTTCAGGTACCCAAATTCTGAATGTCATTGATTTACCAGGAGTCAAAACTGGTGTATCGCTATTTACAACTATATCTGCTTTTCCTGTTGGTGCACAAGTAACATCCCATTTTAATGAATGCGCACCTTTAAATGCTTTTTCAGAAGTAACTGACATTTGTGATATAGAAGCGTCATTAGTTGTTATTCCTTGTAACGTTCCATCTTCGAAGTTAATATCAGAATTATCTCCTGTTGCTGTTGTTATAATAACTGTATCAGTTGTACTATTAGATAGTCCATATTCATCAGTAACAGTCAACTTAATAGTATATGTTCCTGGAGCTTTATATTTATGTGAAACAATCTTTCCACTACCTTCTGTTTTGTCACCGAAATCCCATGAATAAATGTAAACCTTTCCATCAGGATCACTAGATGCGGAACCATCACATGTTACATCATCACCAGTAAATGCTTCTTTAGGTGATACTGTAAATGCAGCTACTGGAGCATTGTTTTCCTCCTGCTCTACAGGTTCTTCAGGTCCAATAACAGTTATAATTCTAAGCAAATATTGCTTTAATATTGCAAAGTCAATAGCATCAACTGCATTATCACCATTTAAGTCTGCTACTTTATTATAAGGTGCTTCTGGATCAAGTAAAGAGATCTTCAAACGAGCAAAGTCTATTGAATCAATATCTCCATCTCCGTTAATATCTCCATATTTGATTGTACTGCCACTGCCATTTGTATCAAGAACAATATGACATACTGTTAATGCAGGAACAGTGTATGTTAATTTGTTATTAGAAATATTAGTTATAGGAGCTCTTTCATAGATATTTGAGCTGCCTCTGTCAAAAGCATATACTTTTGCTGACTTATAGCTTTCATCACTAGCTATATTAAAGTTAACATCTACTGATTCATTATAATTCTTGTTTATCATAATTACATGTAGCTTTGAATCGTCATCTGCATCAACTGATGCGTATACAGAAGTGTTTTCAACATCTGATGTCTCAGCCTTAACTTTTGTATCACCATAAGTTGAGCCTTTTCCATCATAATTTGTATAGATGTTAAAGCCTGCAGCAGTATAGCTTCCGCCACCCCAAACTGTAGCAAGGTATACACCATATTTACCAAATATACCTAAAACATCTGCCTGAGCAATACCACCTGTTATATGCTCATCTCCACCAAATGAATACTCAGTGAATGCAAGCTTAGTTCCAGGGTTATATCTATCAATTGAATTTTGAACATTTGGTAATAAAGGAAGTTTGTCACTGCACCATGTTGCTATCCAGCTATCTTCCAAATATGTAGAATCCCACAATGTTCTTGGAGCTTGAAGACGTGCTTTGTTACAGTCAGTATTGGCAATATTCTCGCCAAAGCATATTCTATCTCCGCCGCCTCTAGCTTCTGGATACCAGTGTAAGTCAAGTACATCAACTAGTCTCTTACCTTCTGTATCTGATGCCTTTTTCACGCTATCAAGATAATAATCTAAAAACCAATTATAGCCATTCTTAACTGATTCCCAGTCAACTGCATCTTGGAATGTATTATATGCTGCAAATCCATAAGCTACAAGTCCAAATGTCTCTGCATATGGATCAACACTTTTTACTGCTTTAGCAAGATTTATATTTTTATCTACAATTTCTTCACATGTTGCTGCATTAGGATGAATTCTAGCATGTGTACTAGACCACAATGCAGGTTCATTGTCAAGTGCATAACCTTTTATTCCTGTTGCTGTAGAAGCATTTCCAAACTTGTTTACTAAGAAGTTTACGTATTCATCCATATAAACGTAGTCATCAGTTAAGTCAGGTGTAGTCGATAGAGGAGCACCCTTAGTAAACTTAACCTCTTTCCACCTAGCTGATGGTGCAACATCCGCTGGTGAAACTGTACCATTTTTGTCTGCTGAAACATATCCTGCTGCCTGTAAAGTAACAAGAGAATAATCTTCACCAGCAGCTAGATTCTTTTCATGGAAATCACTTGCAACTATACCAGGTTCGTTCCACTTTGCTTTAGGTATGTTTCCATTTTCCAACAAATAAGTATCACTTGAGTGCTGCCAATCACTTCCCGCATTTGAGAAGTTGTTTTCCCAATTGTACCCTGTTTGTCTGTTACCTCCAAGTCTTTTTGCTGTTAGCTTTGCATTGTTGAATTCCCAATTTCCCCCATAAATGTACGGACTAATTGCTGCTCTTTCTGCGTTAGTATCAATTGTAACATTTACTTGGCTGACCGAAGCAGCAAAACTGATACCATTTGGGAGCATTGATGTTAAAACCAAAGCTGAGCTAATAATTAATGCTCCAATTTTCCTTCTGTTCATAATCATTTGCGCATCTCCTTTTTTATTAATTTATTAATTTACCCCCTGCAGTAAACAAAGTTTCAACAAAATCTCTTTTACTGCAAATTAATACATTTTTATTATAAATCTAAAAACATTTATAGTCAATTTATTGTATTAATTCCAAGCAGATACACTCTTTTTGTCATTTATTGCAAATGAGTATGCGCAAATTTCTCACTAAAGCAAATAACAGTTTGACGAATGAAAATATAAAGCATTAATTAATTATCCTGTAACAATAGACAATATATGTGCTAAAGTTGATTAATTATTCTAATTAAAAAACACTTCTATTGCAGATAATGAATCAATTATGTCATTATCCCCATTAGCAAGCATCACCTGAGCTGAAGTACCAAACAGTGCGCCGAATACTATTCTTGACAATGTCTCAGTAGAATAGCTTTTATCTTTATCTTTTTGTTCAAAGCCAATAAATATATATTTTTCAATTAAAGCAGTTATATTATTGACAAGATTGTTAAGAAGTTCTTTTAATGGAGCAGACCAAAGAGACATACTTGTTAAATCAAAAAGAATTCTAAATAATCCAGAGTCTTTCCTCATTGTTTTTTGAAAATACCCTATTAATGACATTATCCTTTCCTTTTCTGATTTGCCTTTTGCTAAGGTATCTTCAATTTCATTAATATACTTTTGAGCTAGCGTTTTTACTACTTCTACGAATAATCCTTCTTTATTTTTATAATAATAGTTTAGCTGACTTAATACTACACCTGCTTCATCTGCAATATTGCGTAAGGATACATTTGCATAACCTTTTGAAGATATGCATTTAAATGCAGCATTAAGAATTTTTTTAGATTGGTTCAAATTTTCAGTTTGGTCCATGCTTTGAACTTCTTTATCCATATTTTCCTCCAAGTTTATAAAATAATAATTAACAACTGAAACTTATCACACAAAAAATATTGTGCGGTAGAACTATTAATGTTTTTTATCAAAATAATAGCTTGAGAATTAAGCCTACTTTACCAGTAATTTCAAAACGTTAGTACTAAACCCAATTTTCAAAATTTCCATTAATGCACAATATTTATCTACAAATGCAACAACAAATGATTCCTTATATTTAGGCAGTCTTATTGTTAAAGGCCACATGTGCTTAACAATAATATCTTTTTCCAAATCATTTAAATTAAAGTTTTCATTTGCATTTTTTAATGCTGTATATGGGTGAGTAAATCCATGTAATCCTCTCTCCTGCTTTGCTTTATGCCAATCATATAAGAAAAAATCATGGAGTAAGCCTCCCCTTGCTGCCGAAGAATAATCAAGTTTCAACCTTTTGCAAACTAAAAAACTTATATATGACACGTAAATACTATGTTCTAAACACGTTACATTACTATGTTGTATAAAATTATCCATAAGATTTATTTTTGTATTCTCTGTCAGTTCGCAAATGCAGCTTTTATATTCTTCAAAACTACTGGAATCTACTTCTAAGTTCAGTTTTGATTTTAACAATTCTATCATTTATGATACTCCTTATATTATGGTTAACAAGACCAGCATTTAAAATCAGCAAGTTAGGAAAGGCTATAAAAAATCTTTTATATTTCAAAATATATTGATAATATTTATTAATTGATATACTAGAGTAATTTAAAATAACCTTTCTTAAACTTAATGCATCTATTACTGATTTTCTTGTATCTATCATCACATAGATAAGAAATAGCAAAGCCATAGTTCCTTTTGTTGTTACTGGTATTAAATAAACTATTTGGGTAACAACAGGATGCACAATCTGTACTAATAAAATTGCAAGCAGACCCCATAATATAGAATATTTGATGCAGATATATCCCTTAATATGTGCAGCATTATCGCTGTAATCCCACCATTTGCAGTTGAATATCTTCTCTAATAAAGCTCCTGTAATATATTCTAACACTGTAACTAAAAAAATTGATAACAATATATTTACAAATAATGATGCAGCATGATTCTCAATAGCAACACTAAGCCATTTTGATGATTGAATTATCAGTATAGCTCCAAAGCCGTAAATAGGACAGAAAAAGCCTGATAAAAAGCCCCTGTTTACAAACTTTTTTTCTTTAAAGCTAGCAAATACAGTTTCCATAATCCATCCTAAAAAAGAGTAAATTATAAAATACAATAGTAAATCCAAATAAGTATTCATCATTAACCCCCTTAAGTATTAATTCGGACGTTTGTATTAATTGTAGCATTATTAATCTATTCAATCAACCATTATGAAACGTACTATAACGTAGTATATTAATATTAGATAATATCAGTTAAATTTATATAAGTCTAACGCTCGCTAACCACAAAAAATTTCAGTTTACAATTCTATCTCAACTTTTGACATTGAACCAAAATTTCAATCTGCTGTTCTGCCTCAACTTTTGACATAGAAACCAAATTTTCAGCTTTCAGTTCTACCCCAACTATTGGCATAGAAGTAAAATTTCAATCTGCTGTTCTGCCTCAACTTTTGACATTGAACCAAAATTTCAGTTTACAATTCAGCACCAACTATTGACATAGAAGCAAAAAACAGCTTCTGACATTACTGCTCAGAAGCTGTTTTTAATCAAATATTGTTTATTTATTAAGCCTTACCATCGCAGCCAAGAACATTAACAATCTTATTCTTAACAAGTTCTTTAATAGCTGCTCTAGCTGGTGAAAGGTATTGTCTTGGGTCAAAGTGACTTGGATTTTCAGCAAAGTACTTTCTGATTGAACCAGTCATAGCAAGTCTTAAGTCTGAGTCAATGTTGATTTTACATACAGCCATTGAAGCAGCTTTTCTGAGCATATCTTCTGGAATACCAATAGCGTCTGGCATTTTCCCGCCATTGTTGTTAATCATTTCAACAAACTCAGGAATAACTGATGAAGCTCCGTGAAGAACTATTGGGAAGTTTGGAAGTCTTTGTTCAATCTTTTCCAAGATATCAAATCTTAACTGTGGTTTTTGTCCTGGCTTAAACTTATATGCACCATGGCTTGTACCAATTGCAATAGCAAGTGAATCAACACCAGTCTTAGTAACGAATTCCTCAACCTGTGCAGGGTCAGTGTAAGCAGCATCAGCATCTGATACATTTACATCATCTTCGATACCAGCAAGTCTTCCCAACTCACCTTCTACAACTACGCCTCTTTCATGAGCGTAATCAACAACCTTCTTTGTTAGCGCTATATTGTCTTCGAATGAATGGTGTGAACCATCTATCATTACTGAAGTAAATCCACCATCAATACATGACTTACATAACTCAAAAGTATCACCATGGTCTAAGTGTAAGCAGATAGGAAGGTTAGTTTCGATGATTGCTGCTTCTACCAATTTCATTAAATAAGTGTGATTTGCATACTTTCTAGCTCCTGAAGAAACTTGAAGAATAAGTGGTGCATTAACTTCTTTTGCTGCTTCAGTAATACCTTGTACTATCTCCATGTTATTAACATTGAAAGCTCCGATAGCGTATCCGCCTTCATAAGCCTTTTTAAACATTTCTGTTGAAGTAACTAATGCCATTTTAAGCGCTCCTTTAAATATTATTTTACCTTTTTATAAAAATTTACTGCTTGTCATTATTATTAATTTAACAGCAATAAGGTAATTCAAAATTTGCTACTACTATTTTATGCAAAATTAGGCTTAAAATCAAGGAAAATTTTGATATATTTTTGTCAAACATTAGAAAGCATAATTGATTTTTATTACTGCTTATGATATATTTTAGTTTGGTTGCGTATGATAATATTAATCTCTAATTTGGGGATTGATAAAACAACGTATAAGTTAAAAATTAATATATATATAGGAGGCTATTATAATGACAGTTTTAAAAGGTGCTGCTATTTTTGGGCAGTCAGGTGGACCAACTTCAGTAATTAACGCTAGTGCTGCTGGAGTATTCCAAGAAGCATTAAAGCAAGAAGCTATAACAGCAGTATATGGTGCAGCTCACGGTATCAAGGGTATCCTTGATGAACAATTCTATGACATGAGCAAAGAAGATCCTTATGAACTTGAGTTATTAAAGACTACTCCTTCTTCTGCTCTTGGTTCAGTTCGTTACAAGCTAAAATCAGCAGAAGAAGACGAAACTGATTATAAGAGAATTGTTGAAGTATTCAAGAAATATAACATCAGATATTTCTTCTACAACGGCGGAAATGACTCAATGGATACTTGTAACAAAGTTAGCAAGTACATGCAAAAGGTTGGCTATGAATGTAGAGTAATGGGAGTTCCAAAGACTATAGACAACGATCTTTTTGGAACAGATCACTGCCCTGGTTTCGCAAGTGCTGCTAAATATATCGCTACTTCAACTATGGAAGTATACCATGATGCAAGAGTTTATAACACTGGTATGATAACAATACTAGAATGTATGGGTAGAAATGCTGGTTGGTTAACTGCTGCTACTGCATTAGCTTCATATAAGGGACAAGGTCCTGACCTAATCTATCTACCAGAAGTTGAGTTTGATATGGATCAATTCTTGGCAGATTGCACAGCTATATACAAGAAGAACGGTAACTGTATCGTTGCTGTATCAGAAGGTATCAAAGACAAAAATGGCAAGTATATTTCTGAATACGGTTCAGATTTAGCTAAGCAAAAAGACTCCTTCGGACATGCTCAATTAGGTGGTCTTGCTGCTACTTTAGCTAATATCGTTAAGGAAAAGACTGGCGCTAAGGTTCGTGGAATAGAGTTCAGCTTACTTCAGAGATGTGCTGCTCACTGTGGTTCTTTAAACGATGTTAATGAATCCTATATGTCAGGACAGATGGCAGTTAGATATGCTGTTGAAGGTATGACTGACAAGATGGTTGGCTTCAAGAGAGCAGAAGGTTCAGAATATAAGTGTGAAATAGCACTCTTAAACCTAACTGATGTTGCAAACACAGAGAAGAAAGTTCCAAGAGAATGGATTAACGAAGCTGGTAACGGTCTAAATCAACAATTTATTGATTATGCATTACCATTAATTCAAGGTGAATCTGCTCCTCCAATGGAAAATGGCTTACCAAGATTTGCTAAGCTAAAGAAAGTTTTAGCAACAAAATAATAAGCAGTAATCTAAACTCCGAATTTTGAGTTAATCGATAAATTTATAAGTCACTAGATAGGTTTCTAACTTGTCTAGTGACTTTTTAATAAAAAATCATGTTTTACTTGTTTAAAAAATATATAATTTTTTACCATTGACTTATTCAATTTTTATTTTTATACTAATACTATAATAACTTGATAAAAAAACTGTTATACAACTGGCGGAAGTGGAGATTACCACATGGGAGTATAACTTTTAAAAGCCGGCCGCCTGGGCACCAATATTGCCCAGGTGGCTTTTATTTTGCATGTTACAAAATAAATTCCCTTGGCAAATGAAATAATATCTTTTTAGGGAGGCAAAAAACATGAATCTAAATATCACTGATTTTAAGCCAGGAAAATGGCAAAATTCTATTGATGTTCAAGACTTTATTCAGACAAATTATTCACCCTATGATGGAGATGCTAGCTTTCTTGTTGGTTCAAGTTTTAAAACAAAATATCTTTGGAACTCTTGCAAAAGCCTCTTGGTAGAAGAACATTTAAAAGGCGGTATTCTAGATATAGATACTTCAACTGTATCTGGTATAACAAGCCATAAGCCAGGATATATAGATGAAGCTTATGAAGTAATAAAAGGTTTACAAACTGATGCACCTTTAAAAAGGGCCTTAGTTCCAAATACAGGATATAGAATGACCAAGCAAGCTTGTCAAGAGTTTGGTGTTTCACCTGCTCCTGAAATTGACAATGCTTTTAAAAATATTAAAACCCATAACGATGGCGTTTTTAGTGCATACTCAGAAGAAATGCGCAAAGCTAGAAAAAGCGGAATTATCACTGGCTTGCCCGATGCTTACGGAAGAGGCAGAATAATTGGTGACTACAGAAGAGTTGCTTTATATGGCATTGACATATTAATAGAAGAAAAGAAAAAGGATCTAGCTGCTATCTCAACTGAAATGAGTGAAGAAATAATAAGACTTAGACAAGAAGTCAGCGACCAAATAGCTTCATTGAATGATCTCGCAGTAATGGGAAGTTCCTACGGCTTTGATTTGAGACGTCCAGCTGCTAATGCTTTTGAAGCTATTCAATGGACTTACCTTGCATTTTTGGGTGCTATGAAAGAAACTAATGGTGCAGCAAATTCTTTAGGCAGACTCAATACATTTTTTGATATTTATATAGAAAAAGATATTAAAAATAATATTTTAACTGAACTAGATGCTCAGGAATTAATTGACCAGTTTGTTATAAAGCTTAGATTAATAAGGCATTTAAGGACAAAATCATATAATGAACTTTTTGCAGGCGATCCAGTATGGCTAACTGAGTCAATAGGCGGAATGAGTTCTGATGGAAGGCATATGGTTACAAAGACTTCCTATAGGTTCTTGCAGACTCTAAATAATCTTGGTGCTGCTCCAGAGCCAAACCTTACTATTTTATGGTCAACAAAGCTGCCTGAGCCATTTAAGCAGTTCTGTTCAAAAATGTCTATAAAAACAAGTGCAATTCAATATGAAAATGATGATTTAATGCAGCCTTTATATGGTGATGACTACGGTATTGCCTGCTGTGTATCTGCAATGCGATTAGGAAAGGATATGCAGTTTTTTGGTGCAAGATGTAATCTTGCTAAGCTTCTGCTATTATCTCTGAACGGCGGAAAAGACGAAATATCGGGTACACAGGTTGCACCTGAAATTGAACCTTATGAAGGAGAATACCTTGAATACGACAAAGTAATGAGCAATTTTCTAAAGATGCAGGATTGGCTTACAGGCCTGTATGTAAATACAATGAACGTAATTCATTATATGCATGACAAATACGCATATGAACGCCTTATGATGGCTTTGCACGATACTGATGTAAACAGGCTAATGGCCTTTGGTATTTCTGGTCTTTCTGTATTTGTTGATTCTCTTAGTGCAATAAAGCATTCAAGAGTGAAAGTAATTAGAGATGAAAGAGGCATTATTACAGACTTTGAAACTGAACTTCCATATCCTCAGTTTGGCAATAATGATGATAGAGTTGACAGCATTGCAAAAGAAGTTGTTGAAAGCTTTTATAACAGTTTAAAGTCACATCCTACTTACCGTAATGCAACACATACGCTGTCAGTATTAACAATAACCTCAAATGTTGTATATGGAAAAAAGACTGGTGCTACACCAGACGGCAGAAAAAAAGGTGAGCCATTTGCACCAGGAGCCAATCCTATGCACAACAGAGATAAATCAGGAATATTGGCCCTGCTTAGTTCTGTTGCAAAAATACCTTACAACAGCTGCCGTGATGGTATTTCGCTAACAGCCTCAATTATACCTGCTGCATTAGGCAAAGATGAAGATACAAAAATCAGAAATTTGGCAGCAATAATTGATGGTTATATGATGAGCAGCGGCCACCACATAAATGTAAATGTTCTTGACAAAGCAACACTAGAAAATGCTATGGCAGAGCCGCTTAAATATAGTTCGCTTACTGTAAGAGTATCAGGCTACGCAGTACACTTTATCAAATTGACCCGTGAACAGCAGCTAGAAGTAATTTCTAGGACTTTCCACGAAGCAATGTGATAAGCCAGCCTAACATTAAAACAATTTTAATTCATTATCTAAAATATAGTAAAACTCCTTCTGGTTAAGAATTTAATATTAACCAAAAGGAGTTTTCAAGCATTATCGAATAATTTATTTTAATACATCTATTTTAGTATTTATTTTACTATCTTTACTCTCTTTGAAATATCTTCTGCTGGCTTTGGTTCAGGCTGTGCCCCAATTCCACCAAAAGGCATCTGTGCATTTAGTATATAGCTGTCTGGTAAATCAAACATTTTTTTAACCATTTCATCAATTACTGGATTATAGTGCTGAAGTGAAGCACCAATCCCTAATTCTCTCAAACCACTCCATATGCTTATTTGAAGCATTCCAGAGGATTGAGAAGCCCACTCTGGAAACCTGTCTGCATATATCGAATATTGCTCCTGCAAGCCTTTGACAACATTTTGGTCGTAAAAATAAAGTATTGTTCCGTAACCATTTTTAAAACTATCTATTTTTTCTCTTGCAACCATCCCTTCGAATGTATCATAAATATTATCCCATAGCTTATCTTGCTTTTCCCCTGTTACAACAATAACTCTTGAACTCTTCATATTAAATGAATCGGGAACTAATTCGGTAGCCTGTTTAACTAGGTCAAATACCTTTATTTCATCTACAGGTAATTGTTTATTAATATTGTAATAAGTTCTTCTTTCCTTTAATGAATCCAAAATTTTCATAATCTCGTCTCCTTCTTTAAACTATAGTATCATTTTATGCTATTAATATTCCCCTAAAAACTCCAAAGGATTTATAGTTTATGCAACTTATAAAATCAAATCTAATATATAATAAATTCTTTCGAACATTATCTAAAATTGAATATACTTCTTAAGCCTAATATCATATGTGGAAGCATTATCATATAAAAGTAATTTTTTCATATAATAAATTGATTGCTATACAACTAGCCATTATCTTGAGCATAGCTTACTTTTCATCTGAAATTTGAGTTAGTAATTCAACTTTCCATTGATAAGTTTAACTGATAAGTTTAACACCTACGATTTTTCAACTGTGAAAGTTGAATTACTAACTTATAGTATTCTAGTTTCTCCATTATAAGTTTTTTCATTATAATATATAATTTACCCTATTTTAGATAAATAAAACTCTCTTTTATAATTATTTCTTTTCAACTAAAAGAAAGAGTTTTTGATGTGAAAATAACAGTAAACGCCTTTTATAATTATTTTTGTTTAACTAAAAGCCTAACGGTTTTTACAATATTAAATCGTATAATTGAATGTACAAAATGCAAGGAGAACTAATAAATTAATTGAGTAAATTACCATCAAGCTAATTATCCAGTAATATTGGCCAATAGATGGGTTTGAAGCTTTCACCTCCGTAAGAATAATCCTCGAAAGCGCAAGGTGATATGAGACAATAGTTAAGTTTGAAGGTTACTCACACCAACACTGTTAAAAATCAGCTATAGATTTTTACATCACAAACTGCTAAGCCAATGTTTTTACGTAAATAAAAAGCCCATAATATTATATAAATATTATGAGCCATTTTACACTCCATATCACCTTTAAGAAATTTTATATCCCAACACTGTTTAATAAGCCATCTTGAGTGCTTCAACTTTTATTCAACATACTCACCAATCAATTTATAAGCTCTTTGTGATGTCATCCAGCCTACAAATTGATCAGCCGCTACTTTATTAACACCTTTTACTTTGTCAGGATTTATAGTTAAAATAGTATATTTACTATTTAAATCATCAGCAGTGTCCATTACAATCTGTAAGTCTATATAGTCTTTAACTGACGAGTATGTAGTCCTATTTGCAAGTGTATATGCATTCTCATTATTAGCTAAATAAATTACTGTTTCAAGGTCTTTATCCTTTGAACTGTACCAGTCTCCTTCTGGTGTTATATTATTTGCCTGCCAAAGCTTCATTTCCTTTTTATTAACTATAGAATCTTTTTCTGCCGAATAAAATAGTGACTTGCTGTCTGCAATCTTCTTGAAAGCTTCCGCAGCACTACCTTTAAGGCTTGATATTCCCGCAGGATCATTTGCAGGCCCTAAAATAACAAAGTAGTTACTTGGAAGTTCGATTCTATTTAAGCCATAGCCATCAGATACAAATTTCTCTTCTAAATTTTTATCATTTATCAGAAGTACATCTGCCTCTCCAGCTTCACCTGATTTTATTGTCTGTTCAGCATCATTAGATATGACTTTTATGCTTAGTCCAGTTTCTTCTTTAATGATTGGAGACAAGTAGTCCAATAACCCCGAATCATCTATAGGTGTAGTTGTTCCAATAACCAACTCAGAACTTTTTGCTTTTCCATTATCTCCAACACATGCTGTTAAAGATAGCATAAAAACTGAAATAATTGAAACAAAAACCCCCACTTTTCTCAACAAATTACTGCTTTTTTTTGAACATGTTAACATTTAGCTCCCCCTTTTCAAAATAAAGGCAAGTCCATTGTTAAGCTTCTAATGATTTTTTATTATTTGAATATTAATATTTGAATTTTAACATTATAAGCTTTAGTGTATTGTGCATGCCTCTAAAGTGATATAAAAATGTTATTAGTACAAATATTTTCATCAATATTATACATTAGGTTAGCATGTCAAATCTAGCCCTTGTTCGACTTATTATTCCATAGTAAATATCTGCTGCATGTTTTCTTTGTCAACCAAGCCATAGTCCCTAATTATATATTCGTATTCTTTGCCTTTTTCACTCTTCCACCTTATCATTTCAGAAGGTATTCCCTCAGGCAAGTTTGTTTGTATATATACAGTTTTATTATCCAGACTGCTATATTTAGCTTTTAATCCCTTTTCTAAAAACTCATTTTTATCAGCGTCAAATTCTACCTCAATATATTCAAATTCCTTAACCTTACCTTGAATAATTACTTCAACAAAGTCATTTTTTAATTCACGTTCTATTTTTATAGCATTTTTATCACTAAAGCCTGCAGGCTCTTCATAGTAGCAATTTATAGTAACTGTAGACTTTTTTTGAGTTGCTGTTTGACTGGACATACTTGCCCCGCTTTTACTAGGCTCTGAGCCAGCCTCATTAGCAGTACTACAGCTAACTAAAAAAAGTGATAAATACAATAAAGTAACCACCAAAATACAATGCTTCATAATATTTTTCATAATATATTATTCACTCCTATAATTTCATCCTTACTATTTAGCCAATTGCGCAAAAGTCATCGGTACAGAAATTTATAAATAGTTTATTGACAAATTAATCAATTATTGCACATAAAAGTCTATCGGCGCAGGGACTTATCAAAAAATTTTATTGTCAAATTAATAAAATTCTATCGGCTTAGGGCTTTATTTAACTGATTATATCGGCAATCAATGTACTATTAACCACATTTTTACCAGTAGCATAGTATATTATAATGGAAAATTCTTCGAGTTTAAAGATAAAATTACTTTTGCTGTCTTATGAAACTAATAGAAATAAATAATGCAACACCTACTATAAATGCCGCTATATAAGCAACAACATTATCCGGATCGCTCGCTAGCTGCTAATACAAAAAAACCTTTTTAACTTCACTATAATCGGGACTATACTCCTTAACTGGATATAATAAAATTATTCCACATGTAGCACCAGCATATAAAATTGACTTCAAAATCCTTAATGTCTTATTTTTATGTATTATTTTTGTAGTCTTATTTTATGTTTTTTTCTAGTCTTAGCCATATTAATAGCAGCCTATCCTCAATTATATTAATATTTTTCATTCGCTTAGAATTCATTATTATGCATACCTATAACTTTACTTCGACTAAAAATATGTAGTAAACTTATTCTAAACTAATAGATTTTTTCTCATCCTCATCTTTACTTACGACCCTATTTTAAAGACTTCTCACCTTATAAATCCTTCAAAACAAAAAATAGCCTGCTAAGAATGATCCAAGGTTTCCAACCCTATAACTTAGAATTTGTTGCTTATTCTCTAAAATTAATTTAAAAGTCACACATTAGTTCCCAGTGAACCCCGAAACGATCCTTCACAGTACCAATTATCACCATGTAAGGTGGCCTTTCCAGCGGTTTTATTACTTCTCCTCCCTCGCTAAGTACAGAAAAAGCCTTTTCAACCTCTTCTGCTGTATCAAACCCAACAGCATAAAACACTTTTTTGGTTAGAATCACTTCCTCTTGGTCGGACAAATCATTAATTCTAACCTCTTGCTCACCAAACATAATCTCTGAATGATAAATGAGTGGTTCTTTTTCCGCATTTGGTTGTTCCCAGCCATTTTTCACAGCATCAGAATAATATAATAAACTCCTTACCGTACAGCCAAAAGCCCTCTTATATAGCTCTATTGCTTCCTTTGCCTCACCGGAAAAACATAATTTCTGTATAAATTTCATGTTAGACCTCCTTAAAATGTATGTAAATCAGTTTACCAATTCCTTAATTCCAATATTACTATATCAAACCCATCAAATCATATCATTATCATAAGAATCTATTGATAATCTAATTACTACTCATTTATTTATTAATAATGAATTTCTAATACTTTTTGTTTTAGTGAAATAAAGATAAAGAATGCCCATACTGCTTATCTTACTAAGTTAGCAAACTAAGTATTTAGCTTTCCTGCTTCAACTTGCTGCAACTCTCATTATATTTAACTCCTTGCCATTATGGATTTGTTTTGCTTTTAAGTTTTGCCTTAAAGTCTTGCCTTAAAGTTTTGATTAAATATATCAAAAAAATAATATCTTTTTTCTTCTTAAATTACTATTCTCTCTTATTCGTTTTTCTATTACGCAGAATGCTCTTTCTGTTATAATTCATTATTTTTCATCTTAAGCAAATATTCCATCATATTGTCATCATCACTTTGATTATACTCATATTCAAAGTAATTGCCCACAAAAGATGCAGTTGTGCGGAAAAGTTCACATGATGCGAAAATTGCTGACCATAAATTTTCAAAATTTGTATATGTTTTTGTATATAATTCATATAACTCATAAGGCAGATATTCTTTAAAATATTTGCCCCACATGCCTGTTGTAACTGTGAAATTTGTATTTATGCCAATATACCACTCAAGCATTTTATCAAGTTCTGCATGAACAGTTTCATGATACATTCGCATTGCATAAGGAAGCTGGTCACGTACAATACCTTTCGCAACATTATTTAGACACCACCAAAACTCATTGCAGCAAGAGTCATATTGGGTCTTGGTTGGTTTCTTTATCCAATACCCTGTATCGTTTGGTGATGGAATAGTGGGCAAAATATTATCCTTATCTAAAAGAGGAATAGTTAAACTATCTGCTAGATACTTCTCATACATGGCTTCTATGATTTGTATATGTAAATCAATACGATTGCCATCCTTGAATAGCATTAGCCAACAATAAGAACGGCTATAGTCTGCACTTTGCCCCCAGCCTAAATCATTTGAATCTGGCTCCTGTACCATTGCAATATCCCCAAAATTCAATATCCAACTCTTGTCTTTTAAGAAAGGTGCTGTTTCAGTTACAACATAAACAATATCAAAATCCTGATATTTATCCTTTTTTACATTAGGATTAACTCGAGAACCATTCATATAAACTGCTCGAATGCGCTCGTCGGCTTTTGCAATATTAAGTATCAAATCAAACATTTCTTGTTCTGTTCGCATTATATCTAGCTCCTGAAATATGGATAGTAGTTGAGGTTTGTCTGTTTTTTATTATTTGGTGAATCTTAATGCTTCAAGCCTTTTAGCTCTTTCAAATGCTTTGTATAAAAAATTCCTCATCTTCCAGTTCCTTATAACTCCAATTCATAGCCTCTATTGCAGTTGCACCTGAATAACCCGTATCTGCGAGCTTTTTCATTGCAGCAGGCCAGTCAATTGTACCGTCAAAAGGTAACTGATGTAAGGTGTTTCCATTATAATCATGTAAATGTAATGCCACCAAACGTGAGCCGTACATGGATAAAAGATCAAAGCTCGGATAATATTTATAGTGATGGCAACAGTCATAGCAAAATCCAATACGTTGGGAATCTACTTGCTGTAACATAAAAGACAAATTATTAAAATTCTTTAAATTTTCTTGTGCTACATTGACTCCAAGCTGTTCAGCCTTTTCAGCCATTTTCTTGATTCTATCCAGTCCTATACATTGTATGGTTTATCATCATTTGGCAGATGTACCACCATGGTCGGAATCTCAAATTCGGCACAATCTGCAATGTAACTATTCTACACCAAACCCAAAATCCCTCCCAATATATATCATTTTTCCCAATTGTATAGTTTACACCCAACCTATTTTACATATATTTACAAATAACCTTTTATTTGAAAGCAACAAAAAAGACGCCATTTCCACAACAGCATCTCATATGTTTCACTTATACCATATCAAATTAATAAAAATATTTTACAAACAATTTATACCGCAAACGTTTCGTTTAAATGATTTCTATAATAATAACTTTTGCGTTTCAATATATCCAATTCTAGCAACATCACCACTACCACTCTTCTGTAAAACTAAAATTCATTAGTTCAAATTTTCCTTCGTTATATTCCACATCAGCACTGATTTTACCTATGTAGCAAGCTTGTGGTACGTTTTCGCAAATGATACCCACACCAAATTCAGATTTTAATTTGTTATTTTCACATGTAAATGAGACTATACTTGCAAAATACAATTCTGAACTGATTTTTCCATACTCATCGGTTTGAAATTCCTTAAGGCTTACAGTATATGATTTAGTGTCAATACTGATTTTTCCCATCAATTGACCTGAATCAAGATAAGTTTTAAAAGAAATTTTATCCTTTAACTGACTTATATAATCGTCAGCGCTAAACATATGGTCTTTATAGTCTTCTGTCTTTTTATTTTCTGATTGGTTCTCTAAAGATATGTTAACATTGGACAATTCGATAATATGTAATTCCTGTATTGAAACGCCTGTACCTGAGTCAGTATATAAAATAACGGAAAGTTCATCAAGCCCATCTTTATCAAAATCTCCCAGCTGCATTTGTGGAAGGATAAACCTTGGTGTTAAGCATATCCAATCATAATAACTTTTATTTCCACCAATGCTTAATATTACTTGACCATCTTTCGTGTCATATAGATATATTTCCTTCTCTGGTATAGCTGCTAATAATGGCAGCTTTGACGCCTCGTATTCCTCAGGTGTAGTAATAACCTTTTTATTCTTGTCATTAAACTCTTTTTCGATATCACTTTCTAAAATATCCTTATGGGATAACTCTAATTGTTCCTCTATCGAATGTGAAGAACTTGAAGAGCTCTCTTTCTGGGTATTCATCCCCGCTTGAACTAATATGTTATTGCTATTATCACATGAAGCAACAAACAAGACTATCACTAATAAATACATACTAGCCAATATCTTTGTTTTCGACTTAAATAACATATCTCAAGCCCTTTCTTTAAGCCCTCTCCTCAACTTTTCTATATACCCCACCATGATAACAAATATATGTATTTGCCTCATAGCCTAATATTTTTGAAATAGATTTGTTTGAATTTTCTATATCCAGTGTAAATTGAGGATTTGCTATAACTAACTGATTATTCTCTAATGCAGCAGCATCACCAGTTATTATTGTTCTATGCTTCCTTAAATACAATGATATATGCCCTGGAGTGTGACCCGGTGTGCCGACTATTTCACAGCCCCCGCACCAGTCCATAGTGTCACCATCATTTACAATTATATCTACTTTAGCTGGCTTAACAGCCTTCAAGACCTTGCAAAAAGCCAGCCCAAACGGCTTCTGCTCATCGCTTAAGGTTTCTTGCAAAGCTTCTGCCTGTTTTAGCCTTAATGATACCTTTTCTCCTGAAATATATGGTGCCTCCAATTTACTTGCAACAACCTTTATATTGGGATATTTAGCTTTGAAATCTGCCAAAGCACCCATATGGTCATGGTCATGATGTGTAATTAATATTTTTGTAAGCCTATTACAATCTAGATTTTCTGCTTTTATAGCCTCTTCAATAGCAGATAAAGCCCCTGTATATCCACAATCCACAAGTATCATTTCAGTATCATCCATTAAAATAATAGGATGTATCACATCTTCTATTTCACCAAACTTAAACTTTACATTTAAAACTATTATATTCTTCATAAGAAAATCCTCGTATTTATCATATATGCTATTGACTCAAACTCCGCAGTTGAAAATACTCCTTAAATAATTTTATAAGGTAGCATGGAACAAGCTTACTGAATAAATACAATTCTACCATCCATTAGATAACTTAGTTGTAAGTATTACCCATCAAAAGTGCCTATTATGAATCTCAAATAATTCAGCTTAAATATCTAATAACACTGCAAAATCAGCCAACAGTTATCAAAATTACAATTTTTCAAATCATCTTTCTTTATGTAGAAATATATACGACCGCAATCTCCAAACATTAATTCAAAACTACCCTTTGTAACAGTATCCAGTTGAAAAAGCAGCTGCCACTGTTCACTATTTTCATGCATCTCCTTTAATTTTTGGGATTCAACATCTGTGCTACTACCACAATAAATGCCATTCGTAACCTTTTCACATTCTAGAAGCATTGAGTTTTGAATAATGTCAGCATAACCTAACAATTTACTTATTGTCTCCTCCGGTTCATAGCCTGACAAAACTCTTTCTTCATCATATACATCCCAATTGCTATAATTATATAACTCTGAAAACTCCTCATAATCTGGCAAATCATACTTCTCAGAAAAATTCAATTTAATTTCAGGCAGCCTAAATTCAGCTTCCATATCAACTGGAAAATCTGTTCTTGACAACTCTGATAAATTTCTGTTAAAATAATAAACTCTTGCGCTTCCTTTATCCTTGGGATCAAATCCCCAAGTCATAGTTGATAATTCATAGAAGAAATAAATGATACCCTTTTCTGGTAATAAATTATCCTTATCATATTTTTTAACTTCTTCACAATTAATTTGAGCTAAGAAGCTTAGAGGTCTTTCTTCAGTAATACCCTCATAATTTTCTCCTGTATAATAGTACCAATCAAATCCCTTAGGTAAATCAGGCTTTCCTCCAAACTTTGAGGCTCCTATTGGCAACTCAAGATTATTAACCGCATCAAAATCAATTTTTATTGATGTCTTAGCTATCTCTTCGAACTTCTTCACTAAATCTATTTCAGTTTCCATGCTACTAGCCTCCCTATAGCTACTATAATCTACAGAACTGGATGTACCTAAAACTGACATAATTAATAGCAACAAAAAACTTATTATCTTATTAAACATGCCAACCTCCCAAAAGCACTCCTCTTTCTACTTCCTCTTTCTACCCCTACTCTTCCTCACCAAGTCTGTCCTCTTTAAATTCTTCCTCTTTGTAACCGAATATCCGAAAAAACCTAACGGCTTTGAAAGAGAAAAATATTCACCATGAGAATAACAAATCAAGTCAGCTTTTTTCAAATCTAGCTTTCCCTTATCGTCAAGCAGTTCTTCCTTCACATTGGTTGCAACAACTTCAGCAATAAACATATCATGAGAACCAAGTTCTATGACCTGCTTTACAATACATTCCAAATTTGAAGGGCTTTCTTTTATCATAGGAGCACTTACAATAGAAGCCTTTTCAGGTGTCAGCTTCATGGCTTCAAATTTATCAAGATCTCTGCCTGATTTCACACCACAAAAATCTGTAGCAAAGGCAAGTTCTTTTGTGGTTAAATTAATTACAAATTGGCCTGTCTCTTTTATTAGTGCGTGAGAATAACGTTCTTTTCTTATTGATATTGATACCATAGGAGGATTAGAATTTATTGTACCTGCCCATGCTAATGTAATTATATTGGGTTTACCATTTTTATCTGCACAAGATACCATTACAGCAGGTACAGGATTTAACATGGTAGATGGTTTCCAAACTTGCTTTGCCAAATTAATACCTCCTATATTACCTTTGCTGATTTAAATATCCAAAAACGAATATTGCTGGCGAATTCCAATATGTTGCAACCTCATTGGTTCCATAGGATGACATATCATCAATATAGCATTTTGCAGGAGCAAGTCCTGATAGCTTAGATTTTGATACACTATCATCTAATGTAGAATTAGGGCCGCCAACAACTAAACCAGGTACAGGCTGTTTTACTGTATCACCTAAAGAAGGTCTGTGATGAGGCTGCATAACTTGCTTAGAACCAAAGCCTGTTATATAACATTGGCTGAGCGTATTTCTGCCCATTAAATAGTGTGCCGCATTTTTCGCTGTTTCAGTATATTCTTCATTATTGCTGAGCCTATCAGCCACCAGCAAATGTTTAGCATGGTTGGCAACATTCATATTGCTTCCCCATGTATACTCCAGCTTGTGCATTGCAAGAAAATACCCGTCTTTTTTTGCAGTATCTACAAACATATCAGCTTTTTCTATCCAACTCTTTCTTATTTCTTCAGATTTCTTTAAATCAATCTTATCTGAATCACAAAACATATATGCTATTGCGGCATAACCACTAACATTCTGCCAGCCAAGTCCAAATCCATTTGAGTGAAAATTTTTAACAAAATAATCACCATACTTTTTTTCTCCTGTAGTTCTAAAAAGTTCTGCAGCAGCCCAAGCTATTTCATCTGAGCCTGAATTATCACCATATTCACCAGTTAATATATCAGAAGGATTTTTAAACTCAACAAATTTAGAATTATTCTCAAGCCATGTCCATGCCTTCAGTGATGCATTTAAGCAGCTATTGGAAAATCCAGAATTTATATCCTTATATATTCTTGCAGCCATAGCAGTTACTGCAGCAAAGTCAGCTGTTGCAGTCGTAGATATAGGCATTACATACATATCATCCACATCAATATCTGGCATTAAGGTCATATCGGGAAACCCCATCGCCGTTACCTTGTGATAAACGCCTCCTGATAATTTATCCTGCATTTTTAACATCCAATCAATACCATACTTAGCTTCATCAAGTATATCTGGTATGTTGTTTGAACTTTCAGGAATATTTGTATTATCAGTAAAGCTATTTGGATAAAACTCATATGCCATCAACAAATCAGCCGCTGTAACTGCTGCTGGAACGACATATCGTCCATAATCACCAGCATCATGCCAGCCTCCGCTAACATCTATTTCTTTATCGTCACTACCATATATTTTGGCCATAGATTTGTGACAGGCTCCATGTGTATATTCACCTGCATGATTGCTATCTAACTCAATCCCACAGCGCTGCAAATATAATGCCTTTAACATTCCATCGGCAATTCCCGTGTATATACTCTTATCACCTATTTTAAAAGTGTAGGACTTACCTAACTCTGGTATTGATATGTAGTATTGTCCTGCACTGGTAATTTCCGAAAAATCAGCATAACATACCGTATCTCCACTGGAGTCATCCTTAACCTTTCCATCAAGATTTTTCGTCAAAACTACTTTATTATTAGTAGCATCAACCACATTGAACGAACTATACTGTCCATTAATAACAGCGATTTTTTTGTCTGAACTAAAATAACCTATTTGATTAACATGAATATTTTCACTAACAAGTTGTTCCACAGTTTGATTAACCCCCGTTGTAGCAGCACTTGTACTTTGTGTTGCTGTTGCTTGAGAATCAGTTTCTGATTTTTGCAAAGCACATGAGGTCATTGATAAAATCAAGCTAACAGACAATGAAAGAACTATTGCATTTTTTATTCCATACATAGTACATATACCCTCTTAAATAATAGTTATATTGCATTTTTATAAATGCTAAGTATATTATATAGATTTTTAGTAGGAAAGTATATAGATAAGTGTGTTTTTGATTTTGCAGCAAAATATAATAAACACATAAAAAACACTCTAAATATATAATTCTATTTTTCTTACATAGTACTTTAAAGCAAATTTTAACTAACTATTTTCCTTTACTTACGTCATTTACGCTTTAAAACCTTTACCCCACAAGTTATTGGCATTATGCAAATTAAGTTTTTTAAAGCAAAATGGTTTTGGAAAAGTATCAAAACAATAAAAGGTTCTAAAATCCAAATACAGCAAAAGCTTTACTTGAATCTTAGAACCTTTGTATTATAATACTAACCAAAAAGACTATTTTTCTGGATAATTGGCTCTAGCTGTATAATGAGTATGCAATAACTCATGTGCCTTGTGGCTTCCTGGTTTCTCAAAATACTCTTCATACATCTTCTTTACAATTGGATTTTCATGGGACTTTCTGATTGGTAAGCTTGCATCTTCTTCATATATAGCCTTTGCTCTCTCAGCTCTCAAATCAGTCCAGCTTCTAACAGAAGATGGCTGTATAGGCTGTCCGCCACCATTTACACATCCACCTGGGCAAGCCATAATTTCAACGAAATCATATTCTGCTCCATCCTTCATGCTATCAAGAAGCTTTCTAGCATTACCTAAACCATTTGCAACTGCAGCCTTAATTTTCTTCCCGCCAAACTCAACTGTGGCTTCCTTGATTCCTTCTGTACCTCTAACAGCAGTATATTCAATATTGTCTAGAGATTTACCCTCTAAAATCTCAGCAACAGTTCTAAGAGCGGCTTCCATAACACCACCAGTTGCACCGAATATTACAGCTGCACCAGTTGCTTCACCCATAGGATCGTCAAATTCTCTATCTTCAAGATTATTAAAGTCAATACCAGCCTCTTTTATCATTTTAGCAGCTTCTCTAGTTGTAAGAACAACATCAACATCAGCTAAGCCATTAGCAGATAATTCAGGTCTTGCAGCCTCATATTTCTTAGCAGTACATGGCATTATTGAAACAACAAATATTTTTGCTGGATCAATTCCCATCTTCTCAGCATAATATGATTTTAATACAGCACCAAACATTTCATGAGGTGACTTACATGAAGAAAGATTGTCTAGGAATTCTGGGTAGTTGTGCTCACAGAATTTAATCCATCCTGGACTACATGATGTTATAACAGGAAGCTTTCCGCCATTTTGAATTCTATTGAGGAGTTCTGTTCCCTCTTCCATTATTGTTAAGTCAGCAGCAGTATCTGTGTCAAATACCTTAGCAAAACCTAATTTACTTAATGCTGCAACCATTTTTCCTGTGCATCTAGTTCCTATTGGTAAGCCAAATTCTTCACCAATTGCAACTCTAACAGCAGGAGCAGTCTGAACTACTACATGAAGTTCTGGATTTGCTAAAGCCTTCCAAACCTTATCTGTATCGTCCTTTTCTCTTAATGCTCCAACAGGACAAACACTTATACACTGTCCGCAATTAGTACATGGAACATCTGCCAAGGATAAATCAAATGCACAGCCTATAGCTGATTTGAAACCTCTTTCAGTAGCACTTATAACATTAACAGTCTGCACATCTTTACATACACTTACACAGCGTCTGCAAAGAATACATTTATTCTGATCTCTTACAATTGAAGGTGAGAAATCATCTAATGGATAGTTATTTGTTTCACCCTCAAATCTGAGTTCTTTAATGTTTAACTCTTCAGCAAGAGTTTGTAATTCACAATTTTTGCTTCTAACACATGTTAAGCACTTTTTATCATGATTTGATAAAATAAGTTCTAAAGTAACCTTCCTTGCTTCTCTAACGCTTGGACTTTGAGTATATATTTCTAAGCCTTCTGATACAGGATATACACATGAAGCTTGAAGAGTTCTTGCTCCCTTTATCTCAACAAGGCACATTCTGCAAGCGCCTACTTCGTTTATATCTTTTAGGAAGCAAAGTGTTGGTATTTTTATATTAGCCTGTCTAGCTGCCTCTAAAATAGTTAAACCTTGTTCAACTTGAAGTTTTTTGCTATCTATTGTAATATTTACTGTTGCCATTTTTACACTCTCCTCCCTTATATTTTTGAAATAGCTTTGAATGGACATTTTTCCACACAAGCACCGCATTTTGCACATTTAGCCTGATCTATAACGTAAGGAACTTTCTTTTCTCCACTGATACAGTTCATAGGACAAACTTTTGCACACAATCCGCAGCTCTTACACTTAGCAGCATCAATAGTGTATTGAAGCATAGCTGTACAAACACCTGCTGTACATTTCTTATCTTTAATATGTGCCTCATATTCGTCTCTAAAGTATCTTATTGTACTAAGAATAGGGTTTGGAGCTGTTTGACCCAATCCACACAATGCAGCAGTTTTGATATTCTTTGCTAATTCCTCAAGCTTTTCAATATCTCCTTCTTCACCTTTTCCTTCAGTGATTCTTGTCAATATCTCAAGCATACGCTTAGTTCCAATTCTACATGGAGGACATTTACCACAGGACTCATCAACTGTAAATTCCAAGAAGAATTTAGCTATATCAACCATACAGGTATCTTCGTCCATAACAATAAGTCCGCCAGAACCCATCATAGCACCGATTGAAAGCAATGAATCGTAATCAATAGGTATATCCAAATGCTCTGCAGGAACACATCCGCCTGAAGGTCCTCCCATTTGAGCAGCTTTAAATTTCTTACCCTTTGGAATTCCTCCGCCTATGTCATAAACAACTTCTCTTAGAGTTGTACCCATTGGTACTTCAACAAGACCAGTATTATTAATCTTACCACCAATTGCGAAAACCTTTGTTCCTTTACTCTTTTCAGTTCCGATGCTTGAGAACCACTCAGCACCCTTTAATATAATAACTGGTATATTAGCATAAGTTTCAACGTTATTTAATATTGAAGGCTTCTGCCATAGACCCTTAACTGCTGGGAATGGAGGTCTTGGTCTTGGCTCACCTCTGTGACCTTCAATTGATGTCATTAGCGCAGTTTCTTCACCGCAAACAAATGCTCCCGCACCAAGTCTAATTTCTAAATCAAATTTGAAGCCAGTACCGAGAATATTGTCACCAAGTAATCCATATTCTTTAGCTTGCTCAATAGCAATTTGTAATCTCTTAACTGCTATAGGGTACTCTGCTCTTACATATACAAAACCTTGTGATGAACCAATTGCATATCCTGCTATTGCCATCGCTTCAATAAGTGAATGTGGGTCTCCTTCAAGAACACTTCTATCCATGAATGCTCCTGGGTCACCTTCATCGGCATTACAACATACATATTTAACATCATTTACCTGCTGTGCAGCAAAACTCCATTTTAAGCCTGTAGGGAATCCTGCGCCACCTCTTCCTCTTAAGCCTGATTGTTTCATTACGTCAATAACCTCTTCAGGCTTCATTTCAGTTAATACTTTCTCAAGTGCTTTATAACCGTCAAATGCTATATATTCATCTATGTTTTCAGGATTAATAAGTCCGCAGTTTCTTAATGCAATTCGAGTTTGTCTTTTAAAGAAATCAACACCCTCTAGTGATTTTGATATATCCTCAGCTTCCTTTTCACCAGCAAGCAGCCTCTTTACTATTCTTCCTTTAAGCAAATGCTCTTCTACTATCTCTTTTACATCAGAAACCTCTACTCTAGTATACATTGCACCTTCTGGGTACACTACAACAATAGGACCCTCTGCACAAAGACCAAAACATCCTGTTTTAACTATTTGAACTTCCTTGTCCAATTTGTTTGCTAAAAGTAAAGTGTTCATTTCTTCCATTACTTTTACTGAGTTGGAAGATGTACAACCAGTACCTGCACAAACCAGCACATGTGCTCTATATAAATGCATTTTTTAAAACCTCCTCACAATTATTTAGGAATAAACAATATATTTATTACTTCTCTACCGCTCCAATAGTCAAGTCAAGGCACACTTGGCCGTTAACTATATGTTCAACAACCACTCTCGCCGCTTTTTCAGCAGTCATTTTAACATAGGTAGTTTTATTTCCGTCTTTGTCAATAACCTCTACAACTGGCTCAAGCTTACATACACCAATACAGCCTGTCATAGATACGGAAACGTTATTTAAACTTCTTTTATTTATTTCTTCAACAAATGCATTCATAACTGGTCTAGCACCTGCCGCAATACCACATGTAGCCATTCCTACAACAACTCTGATTCCATCAGCATTTGTTCTCAGAGAAATTTTTTCAAGAGTCTTCTTTCTTATCTCCTCTAATTCAGCTATCGATTTCATTAAGTACACCTCCAAAAATATTTTTTAAACCTTCATTAATATACTCTTTCAACCACTGTATAACTGCGAATTCATTTATACTAATCAAATTTTGCATTTCACTTCCGCCATCTTCACCGTTAAGGGTTTTCTTTATTTCTTCCGTATCAAGTATAAATGTTCCCTTCACGCTCTCTGCCAGCAAAATAAAATGGGTATCCGGACTTGCAGTTATTAATGCAGTCATTGTGCTTCCAACGTCACCTATAGGAAGTCGGTCAATATGGTCAATTGAAAAAGTAGCAAATACTTTTGTTCCTATATTTTTTTCAGAGCAAATATTGAATTCGCCTTCACATTTAAGTGCAGATTCTTTAAGCATAGGTATTCCCAACCCAATTTTCCTAGTGGTCCTTGTAGTTGTAAATGGATCATCAACTTTTTTTAAAAAATCACTGTCCATACCGATACCGTTATCTTCAATTATTAATCCAAGTTTATTGCACTCAGCCTTTTCGAAAATATGTAATTTAACAATTGTTGAATTTGCTTTTAAAGAATTTTGAACTATATCAAGAATGTGAAGTGACAAATCCCTCATAAAAATACTCCGTAATCCGTTCATTAAATTAATATTTGAGTTCTTTTTATAACGCCTAGATTCAAAATGAAATTTATCGATTTTAAATAACTATTATCTTAAAGTTTTTCGTTCCTTAAAACCTCGTTCTTAAAATTCGATCGAAAAAATCTAATCGAAAAAAATCCAATCGAATAAATTTAATCGAAAAATTCAACAGAAAAAATTCAATCTTAAAAAACTTCATTAACATCAGCGGCGTATAATAGAGGCAGGAATCATTCTCACCGTCTAAAATTCAAAGCAGTAACCTCCCCACTTATAAAAGCGGAGGACATTTTCTCGCCTCATTATAGGTCTTTATATTTTTCTAGAATACCAGCAACATCATCAGCTACTAGTCTTCCATGAACATCTTCATTTATTGTAAGTACTGGAGCAAGACCACATGCACCTATACATCTGCATGCATCAAGTGAAAATTTTCCATCTGGAGTACACTGTCCAACATCAATACCCAATAATTCTTTAAATTTTTCGAGTATTTCCCCGGCACCCTTTACATAACAAGCAGTACCTAAACAAATATTAATACTAAAACGACCTTTTGGATTTAGTGAGAACTGGGTATAAAATGTAACAACGCCATAGATTTCAGCCAATGAAACATTAAGTCCCTCTGAAATCTTTTTAAGAACATCAACAGGTAAATAGCCATATGCTTCTTGCGCTTCATGCAGCACAGGAATCAAAGCACCCCTTGTGTCCTTGTATTTTTCAATAATTTCTTTGAGCTTCAAGTCATTTTGATCTACGCATCCGCAGCAACACTTGTTTTCACTCATTAATTAGACCTCCCTTAACAGCATGTTAATATATTCACAATATCGTTAATATTATAACAAATTATTATTACATATACAACAACTTGTTATAAAACTTGAAAGAAATTTAAATTTTTTGAAGATTTTATATTTGTACTCGATTCGCAGTTGAATATAATATTTAAGCCTAGCAATTAAGTGTGACAGCAATATCAAATGAAAAGACATATAATTTCATAAAAATAAGTTAGTTTACTGAATAACAAATCTGGTAAACTTGAGAATAACTTGTCTTTTCATTCGATAGCTAGATTATAAATAATTGCATTAATTAATTTACGAGGCCAAGTTTGAGTTTTTGCACATCAAAAAAAACTATAAGCCTTTCAGCCTATAGTTTTTAATATTCAAATTATTCATCAAAGTCGTATTCTTCTTCCATTCTTTCTTTAAACTCTTCAAAAACCTCATTTAATTCTTCTTCATTATCAACTGTTATAAAGGCATCTTCACCGTCTTCATTGTGGTCTACCTTTAGAATAACAACTTCATCAACTTCCTCATCCTGCTCATCTAATGGAAGCAGAATAACGTATTCATTTCCATTCATTTCAATTGTATCAAGATGCTCGAACTCAACTTCTTCTCCATCTTCTCCAATTAAAACTACAATATCATCTCTTTCATCTTCACCCATATCTATTTCCTCCTAAATATCCGAGTTTATATTTTAGAATCATGTGTAAATATTATTAAGTATTACTACATGAATTATTCAAATACCGTTCTATCATAACACACTTGTACATTATTTCCAACATTAAGTTTTATTATTTGCTTGTCTATCCAAATATCCTTGTAGTATAAACACTGCAGACATCGTATCTACTATATTCTTCTTGTTAGTCGCCTTAATGCCAAGTTCGTTCATGGTTCTGTGAGCAGAAACAGTTGTGAGTCTCTCATCCCATTTAATAATGTTAAACTCTCCAAAGGATAGAAGCTTATTAATAAATTCTTCTGTTCTCTCAGCCCTTGGACCCTTAGTACCATTCATATTTAAAGGGTATCCAATAACAATATCTTTTATATCATATTGGGTAATTATTTCTTGAATTCTAGATAATGCCTTCTTTAGTCCATCCTTGCATTTTACAGTTTCAATACCCTGAGCTGTCCAACCCATAGGGTCACTAACAGCAATGCCTATCCTTGAATCTCCATAGTCTATGCCTAATATCCGCATCTATTTCCTCCATAACCAACACATGCCAGCAATATGCATAACTTGCATAGTCTAATATACAAATTAATAGGCATTCCCATATAGCGAGAATGCCTAATGTGTCATAATTATTTATTCAGCAGCATTATTATTACTCTCTAGATAAAATTTCAAAACCTCTTCAAGAAGTTCATCTCGTTCTAGTCTTCTAATAATACTTCTTGCATTCTTAAAGTTTGTAATGTAAGTAGGATCTCCTGATAATATATATCCTACCATTTGATTAATAGGATTATACCCTTTTTCTTTCAACGCTCCATACACGGAAATCAGTATTTCCTTTGCTTCGTTCTCCTTGTCATTATCTACATTGAACATCATTGTTTCGTTAATACCCATCATATCACCTTCCTACCGCAACTGACTTAAAACTCCATTCTTAAGTATGGATAATCCTACATATCTATACTAATACATCCTGCTTCCTTTTGCAACCAAAAATTGTCCTTTAATGCCTTTAAATAATTATGCCTTCAAAATTATGCCTTCAAAGAAATCACCATTAACCTTTTCCAGCTTTGTGTTTTTTAAAACACCCTTTAACTCTTTGCCACCTTCTGCTATAACCCTTATATAATTCTTTGTAAGACCTTCCATGAATCCTTTTTTGCCATGCAACTCTTGTTCGTAAAGTACTTCCATCTCTCTTCTCACATAGTTATCTAAATACTCTCTTTCAAGATTATTAGATAATTCCAGCATTAGCTGACTTCTTCTTTCTTTTTCTTGGGGGCTTACTTGATTATCAAAGCTTGCGGCAGGCGTTCCAGTCCTTGGCGAGAACTTAAAAACATGTATCTTAGAAAATCCCATTTCTCTAGCAAAATTTAAGGATACTTCAAAGTCTTCTTCTGTCTCTCCTGGAAATCCTACCATTATATCTGTTGTTATAGCAACATCAGGAATATGCCTCTTAAGAAGCTCTACAGAATATCTATACTCATTGGTGGTGTACTTCCTGTTCATTGCTTTAAGTGTGTTATCACAGCCACTTTGCAAAGATAAGTGATAATGAGGACATAGCTTTGGCATCTTATTAGCGGCTTTCACAAATTCCTCAGTAATAGTAGTTGGTTCTAAAGAACCTATTCTTATTCTTTTAATTCCTTCAATTACATTTATTCTTTGTATTATATCAAGCAAGCTTGTTGTTTTTAAATCTTTCCCATATGAAGCAAGATGAATACCTGTCAGTACAATTTCTGTAAAACCATTTTCAGATAACTCTTTAACCTCTTGTATTATAGCCTCTGGTTTTCTGCTCCTGATTGGGCCTCTGGCATAAGGTATTATGCAATATGAGCAAAATTGACTGCAGCCCTCCTGTATTTTCAAGCAAGCTCTGGTTCTCTCTTTATATGAGCTTACCTTTAGTTCTTCAAAATCTCTAGTAGACATAATATTATCAACTGCATTTATTTTACATTCCCCTTCTTCTATTCTGTTAATATAATCTAATATTTTGTCCCTATCTTTAGTGCCTATTACCATATTAACTTCTGGTATCTTCAGAATTTCATTAGAAGAAGTCTGAGCATAGCATCCCATTACTACAACTATTGCATTAGGATTGTTCTTTTTTGCCTTTCTGATTGATTGCCTTGATTTTCTATCACTAAGGCTGGTAACTGTACATGTATTAATTATATAAACATCTGAACTTTGTTCAAAGGGTACAACCTCATACCCATTTTGTTCAAAAATTGATGATACGGCTTCCGATTCATATTGATTTACCTTACAACCGAGAGTAAATATTGACATTCTTTTTTTACGCTTATATATTTTTAAAAACTCTTCATTATCAAGTGATAAGTCTATATTTTCATTATCTAAATTCTGCATTGATACTATTTTCCTTCCGATATTTTAACACAAACTATATTTTTTTAGCGAAGCAAAAAAAAACACTATAACTTTTATGAATTTTTGAAATACTTATATTTCCAGATTATTAGAGTATATTTCTCGCTGAAATACCTCTTATGCATTAAAATTTTCTGCAATCAAAAAAATCGAAAAATTTTATTTTAAATCCAGACGTTATAAAGTATAACATTTTGCGTATAAGCTGTATACGGGCATTATATAATAAAAGAATATAACTCAAACTTTACTGTTATATATCGCTTAGAGACTTTATTAACTTCAGGTGATGCTTCAATATCAAATAAAATCTGTCTGCAGTAACCGTAATAACTTTTGTAACAAAATGTATCCATCCTGTATTAAATCCTTCTTATCCTATTAATATTTTGGCTTCTGGATATACCATATCCGATGTTCTTCTCGATTGCTTTAATGTAAGCGCAATAGCAAAGGATAATGGTCCAACTCTGCCAAGAAACATAGTTAAAATTATTAGTGACTTACTAATATTGTTCATAAATGCAATAGAACCTAATGTTGATCCAGTTGTTCCAAATGCTGATACCGTTTCGTATAATATATTAAGAAAAGAGAAATTGGGTTGCATAGAAACAATAGCTGTTGCAATAACAGTTACAACAATCATGCTTAGACCAGTTATTGACAGCGCTTTGTTTACAGTATACTGATTTATTCTATTTTTAAACAAAACAATACTGTCCGAGCCCCTTACTTGGGAAAAAATAGCCATAATAAGTACGCCAAAGGTAGTTATCTTTATACCTCCTCCAGTTGAGCCAGGAGCTGCTCCCACAAACATTAGGAAAAGTGTGAATACCTTTGACATTTCCTTCATCTCTCCGACATTTATTAAGTTAAAACCAGCAGTTCTTGCTGCTGTAGATTGAAAAAAGGAAACATTAATTTTCTCAATCAAACTCATTGGTCCTATTGTCATAGGGTTACTGTACTCATTTACAAAGAAAAACAAAGTTCCTGAAATAAGCAAAAATGCAGAAATGGCAAGTACCAGCTTTGTATGAAACATCAATTGCTTATTTCTTCTGTACTCATACAAATCTCTCCAAACTGAAAATCCAAGTCCTCCTATAATAATCATTACAGCTAAAGTATATATGATGATTGGATCATTATAAAAAGGTGTCATATTTAGGTATTCGCCTTTGACAACAGCACTAGTAATATCAAATCCTGCATTGCAAAAGGCTGAAATAGAATTAAAAATCCCCATATAAATTCCAATAGCACCAAATTGAGATGCAAATCTTATAGAAAAAATTAAAGCACCAATCAACTCAATTATAAGAGTTACTGTTACAATTTTCTTTATTATTTTGAGAACATCAGAATAACTAAAAAAGTTTATTGACTCTTGTGCCAATATTCTCCCCTTTATTCCAACCTTTTTTCTAAGTAATATTGAAAAAAAGGCTGCTAAAGTTATAATTCCTAAAGCACCTATTTGAACCAGCGTCAAAATTATTATCTGCCCAGCAGTTGACCAATAGGTGTAAGTATCATAAACAACTAAACCTGTTATACAGGATGCAGAAGTAGCTGTAAACAGGGCATTAATAAATGGTGTCCATTCCCCTGTTCTAGAAGAAAAAGGCATAGACAAAAGGATTGAACCAATTAATGTTAACGCAACAAAGCTAAGAACAAGCATTTTTGTTGGAGCAATTTTAAAAAAATATCGTTTTTTATGTTTATCTTTTTTATTATATGTTAAGTAAATCAATTTCTCACCTTCTTAAAATAACAAACTTAAACCCCGCACATAATATTTAGTATATTAAAATGCTAAGTTTGAAAACCAAATAATGTGGTATTATTATAAATGAATATATTAAACTAATATTACAAAAAAAAATAATATTAGTATAGTATATCATTATTATTTTTATAATTAAATGCATAATTATTAATAAAATTTATTTTTATGTTAACCGTATTTATACTATTGTAACAAATCTAAGTAATATTAATAATATATGTCTTGTTGATATGTATAAATAATGGTACAATGTTAGTAATTTCTGATATATCCGATTTATTAACTTAACATTACAATTTAATATAGTAGTTTACGGTTGAACGAATAAAGAAATATAAAAAGTAGTATATTCGTTTGAGAATGTTTAAGGCTTTTAGGGTGGGAAGCTTGTGTTTTTCGAGTTTTTCATCCTTTTGTATAAATATGAAAAATAATTTTTACAAAAAGCCCAATATCTTTTGATAAGTTACACTTATAGTTTTTTCGTTTTACAGCAAAATAATTTATAAGGAGATGATAAAAGATATGAAAGTAAAATTTACCGAAACCGTCTTACGAGATGCCAATCAGTCTCTTATCGCAACACGAATGCCCTTCTCAGATTTTGAAGGTATTTTGGAGACTTTTGACAAGGCAGGCTATTACTCACTTGAGTGCTGGGGTGGCGCTACCTTCGACTCATGTCTCAGGTACTTAAACGAAGATCCTTGGGAAAGACTTAGAAAAATTAAGTCTAAGGTTAAAAAAACACCTTTGCAAATGCTTCTGAGAGGTCAGAATATACTGGGTTACAAGCACTATCCTGATGATGTGGTAAGAAAATTTGTTGCTCATTCCATAGACAATGGAATGGATATTTTTAGAATTTTCGATGCTCTAAACGATTTTAGAAATATCGAAGTAGCCATTGATGAAGTTTTAAAACGTAAAGCTCACGCTCAAGGTTGTATATGTTATACGACAAGTCCTATTCATAACCTAGAAAAATATTCAAAAATGGGTAAGCAATTAGAAGATCTTGGTGTCAACTCCATATGTATTAAAGATATGGCCGGAATCATGGGACCACAAGAAGCCTATGATCTTGTCAAAACACTCAAAGAAAGTGTAAAGATACCAGTATTTTTGCATACTCACTCCACAACAGGTCTAGGTCCTATAACTTATTTCAAAGCAATAGAGGCTGGTTGCGATGGTATAGACTGTGCCATTTCCTCATTTGCTGGCGGTACCTCTCAGCCTGCAACCGAAACCCTTAATTATGCATTAAAGCAATCTGGTCATGAAACCGGACTTGATGAAAAAGTGCTAAAAGAAATAAATGACTTTTTTAAGCCTTTAAAAGCAAAATATGTTTCTTCAGGACAAATGGATGCTTTTGTTATGGGAACAGAAACAGATGCTCTTGTATATCAAGTACCAGGCGGAATGTTATCTAACCTTATTGCACAGTTAAAATCCCAAAACGCAATAGATAGACTGGATGAAGTTTTAGCTGAAACGCCAAAAGTCAGAAAAGATTTGGGATACCCTCCTCTTGTTACACCAATGAGTCAGATGGTTGGAGTTCAGGCCGCTACAAATGTACTAGTTGGAGAAAGATACAAAAATGTTTCAAAAGAAGTTAAATCGTACTTAAAAGGTGAATACGGTCAAGCTCCAGGTGAAATTGATGCAGAACTCATAAAGAAAGTATTAGGTGATGAAAAACCTCTTACAATTAGATACGCTGATACTCTTAAGCCAGAATTTGACAAAGTTAAAAATGAACTTAAAAACATAGCTAAGAATGACGAGGATGTTCTTTCATATATTCTCTTCCCTCAAGTAGCTGAAAAGTTCTTTAAAGAGAGAGAAGAAGCATCAGCTGTTAAGGTTTCTTATTCTATTATTAAAAAGTAAAGGGTGGTGCAAATGAACATAATTGAATCTTTAGTGGTATCAATATTCTCCATTGCACTAGTATTTTTTGTCCTAGCATTCTTATATTTTCTAGTAAAAATATTAACTAAGCTATTAAGTTCTATAAATGCCAAGTTAATTGAATCACAAGGTAATAAAACCAGTGCTCCGGATACTGATACTAACGAGTCTACTAATTCTATTGAATGCTCCTCTGGAGAACTAAAGCTTATAAATGTAGATGAAAGAACCGCTGCTCTGATTATGGCAATAGTTAGTGACGAAACTAAAATTCCTCTTTCAGAGCTTATATTCAAATCTATAAAAGCAGTAGACTAAATTGATTTGCAAATAATCTGAAATGGAGGTTATAAAATGAGATATATTGTTACAATTAACAATAAGAATTATGAAGTAGAGGTCGAAAGAGGACAAGCAAATATAATAAAAACAACTGAAGTAGCACCAGCGGTAACTCCAGCTCCTTCTGCTGCTATATCTGCTCCAGTTCCTCAACCATCACCAGCACCAGCAGCAGCCGTTGCATCTGTAAACGGCGAGCCTATTAAAGCTCCAATGCCTGGGCTTATATTGAACTGTAAAGTTAATCCTGGCTCAAAAGTAAAAAGAGGCGATGTGCTTTTTATACTTGAAGCAATGAAAATGGAAAATGAAATAGTCGCACCTATCGATGGCACAGTTGTTCAAATTCTTGCCGCCAAGGGTTCATCAGTATCAACAGGTGAAATCCTTGCCGTCATTCAATAGAGAGGTGAATAAAGATGTTTTTAGATGCATTAAAAACTATCTGGGAGACATCCGGTTTTGCCGCAATCACTTGGCAAGAATGTATTATGATTGGAATAGCCTGTGTACTCCTATATTTTGCAATAGTTAAAAAGTTTGAGCCAATGCTCCTATTACCTATTGCTTTTGGTATATTGCTTGCAAATTTACCTCTGACTGGACTTATGAGCGCACCTGTAGAAGGTTCAACTGAACCTGGAGGATTATTGTATTATCTGTATAAAGGTGTAAAACTGGGTATTTATCCGTCACTCATATTCCTTGGAGTTGGTGCAATGACCGATTTTGGCCCACTAATTGCAAGACCGTCAGGACTCTTTTTAGGAGCTGCAGCTCAGCTCGGAATATTTATAGTATTTATTATAGCAGTTTCAACTGTTTTTACTCCTCAAGAAGCTGCATCAATAGGCATTATAGCTGGTGCAGATGGACCTACTGCTATATATCTAACCACAAGGCTTGCTCCTGAACTTTTACCAGCCATAGCAATAGCGGCCTATTCATATATGGCATTGATTCCAATGATACAGCCTCCACTTATGAGATTGTTAACAACCCAAAAAGAACGTGAAATAAAAATGGAACAGCTTAGAGAAGTATCAAAGCTTGAAAAAGTATGCTTCCCTATAGCTGTTACAATCTTCTGTGTATTGTTGCTTCCATCAGTTGCACCATTAATAGGAATGCTCATGCTTGGTAATCTCTTTAAAGAGTCGGGTGTAGTAGAAAGACTTTCAAATACAGCTCAAAATGCGTTAATTAACATAGTAACAATATTCCTTGGAGTAACAGTAGGAGCCACAGCAGTAGCAGATAATTTTTTATCGCCTAAGACACTTATGGTTATTGGCTTAGGGTTGGTAGGCTTTGTGTTTAGTACCATTGGCGGTCTGCTCTTAGGAAAGCTTCTTTGCTGGATGTCAGGAGGAAAAATCAATCCACTTATTGGTTCAGCAGGTGTATCAGCTGTTCCTATGGCAGCAAGATTATCACAGGTAGAAGGTCAGAAAGCAAATCCATCTAATTTCTTGCTGATGCATGCAATGGGACCAAATGTAGCTGGTGTAATAGGCTCTGCTGTTGCAGCAGGTATATTGCTGGCATTATTCGGATAAATAATAAATAAGTTCTTGAAAAACAAAACTATGGAGTGGGCATATAAAGCTACGTTCCATAGTTTTTTGTTTTAATTTTGCAGTAATAGTTTATGATTATTGCAAATTTACCAAGAAAATGTTATATTAAGTTATGTTAGCTAAAAAAGTGTAAATGAATCTGTATTAAGCAAGCAAATTCCACAAGTTTTTCATTTTTAATAACTGTAGTAAATATGATTTGCATATACGTTTTTGTATTGTATATTATTCGAATAGTATTATTGAAAATGAAGAAACTAAATTATTATTGAACAAAATTATTATCAATTGAATATATGAATACGGTTGGGCGGAATTACAAAATTGTTTTCGCTTTCAAGAAAATTTAAGTCTTCTGGGGAGGGAAGCTCAATTTTGAGTTTCTTTCCCTTTTTGTATATTAAAATGAATGAACTATGTTTATGTATTTACTAATTTGTATGATATCTGAAAATAATATTTTATTTTCCATATCTAATAATAAATAAGTACACATAATGTGTTCAAAGCATGATTTATTGCTTATACTGATTTAATGTTTTAAAATAATGCTTTCCATTTTTTAATGTGAAATAGTATTATTCAGTAGCAAATTATATAAAAAATATTTACCATTGGAGGAGTAGTAATGATTATAGGTCTTTTAATTGTATTAGCACTAATATTTATACTTCCATTTGCCATCCGCACCATCGAGCACAACTTGGAGTACTTTTTATTAGTAATGGGAATTGCTGCAGTAATTATATCGAAAACAATTTCTTTGGATTTGTTTCTTCATATCTTTACAAATTATCTTTTATACTTTATTACTGCCGCAGTATTAATAGCTGGATTAATTTTCAGAGTATCTGTAAAAAAGATACAGCAGTTTGTTAATTTTGTCACTGTAAAAATGCCTATTGAATTTTTTATATTTCTTTTAGTAGTAATTTTAGGTTTAGTGTCAAGCTTAATAACTGCAATAATAGCAGCTCTAGTATTAGTAGAAATGATTCATGTTTTACCCCTTAACCGTAATCAAAAAACAACACTTACTATCATATCTTGTTTTTCTATAGGCTTAGGTGCAGCATTAACACCTATTGGAGAACCTCTTTCAACTATAGTAATTTCAGCACTTAAAGCTGATTTCTTCTATTTATTAAGAGCCATTGGCATCTATGTAATTCCATGTATTGTTGTACTAGGTTTGTTAGGTGCATTTTATATCGGACGTACAAATAAAAAAGATAAAAATACTGCTAACATTGAAGGAAATGCAGAAATAAACGTAGGTAACGCTGAAATTACTGAAAATAAAGAGGAACCAGAAAGCTTAAAGGATGTTTTTATACGTGCACTAAAAATATTTTTGTTTGTTATAGCACTAGAACTACTTGGTGCAGGTTTTAAACCTCTTATTAATACTTACGTTATCCATTTAGACAGCAGATTACTATATTGGATTAATATATGCTCAGCCGTATTAGACAATGCTACACTTGCAGCTGCAGAAATAAGCCCTAAAATGAGCTTGCAGCAAATACAGGCTATTTTAATGGGACTTTTGTTAAGCGGTGGAATGTTAATTCCTGGTAATATACCAAATATAATATCGGCTGGAAAACTGCAAATAAAAAGTCGTGAATGGGCAAAAATAGGAGTTCCTCTCGGTTTCACTCTATTAATAATATACTTTTTAGTAATATTTTTCATTTAAGTATTACTGATTATATAGCTTGCTAATAGGGTCAAAGCTTAGTATTAATGAATAAGAACTTAATATCTATATTCTTTAAAACGCTATTGTCCTCGTAACAGCTTAGTATTATTGAATGAAAACCTTACAAAATTTTGTAGCCAAGGCATTAGCTAGGCTACTGCTTAATATAATTGAATGAAAACAGAAGTAAAAGTTTGTTAGATATGCACAATATCCACTATAACCGTTATAAAATCAGTACTTTCAAGTTATTTTTGATTCAAAACAGGATTAACTTACCTGCTTTGCCAATTGACTATACTGCAAAAAGCAGTTAATATAAAAGTATATGTTTTAACTATTGTTAGGAGGATGGATATGAAAACTTTTGATATTTCTTTAAAATCTATCAATGATGTAAAGGATTTCGTAAATATTGTTAACAAATATGACTTTGATGTTGATTTATCATCAGGACGTTATATAGTTGACGCTAAGTCAATCATGGGTATCTTTAGTCTTGATTTAAGCAAACCTATTAAGTTAGAAACTCAAGTTGACGATTGCGGAAACTTCATTGAAGAAATTAAGCGTTTTATAATATAATTACGCACACAATAAAGCGAGAGGTTAATACCTTCTCGCTTTTTGTTTTAGTTTATTGCTTTCCTTTTTCTTTTTTTCTTACCAGTTATTTGGTCTAATACTTTTTTATCGATAGCTTTTCCCTTTTTCGTAGTTTGTTTAGTTGTTCCATTGGACTCAGAATTTGATTTTGCTTTCTTTGACTTGCCTGAATTGGACTTACTATTTTGTGTCTTGAATATATTTTCAGATTCTGAAGTTCTAATATCATTTGAGGCTGTTTTCCGTTTCTTTGAATATCCGCTTCCTTTTCTCCTGCGCGTGGAAAAGTCATCTGATGAATAAACATCAAAATCCTCAAACCAGTCGTCTTCTTCTGAGTCAACTAATAAGAATTCAATTTTCTTAGCAGAAATATCAGCTTTCGCAAGTATAACCTTTACCGTATCACCAACTCTATAGGTTTTATTAGAACGTTCTCCTATTAAACAATAGTGGCGATCATCATAATTGTAATAATCATCTTCCATGCTGCTCATTCTGACAAGCCCTTCAATTGTGTTATCTAATTCAATAAACATACCAAAATTAGTTACATTCGAAATAATACCCTCAAATATTTCACCTTCATGGTCTTTCATATATTCAACTTTTTTGAGATCCTCAGTTTCTCTTTCTGCCTCGTCTGCCATTCTTTCTCTTTCAGAACACTGCTTTGCTACCTCTGGCAGAATTCCATGAAGCTGCTCAATTTTTTGCTCACTCAATTGGCCCTTTAAATATAGTTTCATAATTCTATGAATAATTAAATCAGGATATCTTCTAATAGGAGATGTAAAATGGCAATAGTATTTAGCAGCAAGCCCAAAATGTCCTACGCTTTCATCACTATATTTTGCCTTTTGCAAGGACCTTAGCATAACCGAACTAATAATCCTTTCATACTTTGTCCCTTTGACCTTATCTAGCAAGTCCTGTAACGCTCTAGGATGGATTTTGTTGATACCCTTAATACTGTAACCTAAATTATATACAAATTCATTTAATGCGATAATTTTTTCATCATCAGGGTTTTCATGAATTCTATATACAAATGGTGTATTAGTCCAATAAAAATGTTCTGCCACTGTTTCATTACAAATCAGCATGAACTCCTCAATAATTTGATTTGCAATTGTAATTTCATATTTCTTTACCTCAATTGGCTTACCTTGGTCATCAAGAATGACTTTAGACTCAGGGAAATCAAAATCCATTGCACCTCTTTTAAATCTTCTATTTCTTAGAATAAGCGCAAGTTCATGCATAAGGTTAAAGTCTGGCACTAATTTTTTATATCTTTGTATCAGTTCCTCATCTTTATCTACCAATATTTTATATATATTTGTATAGGTCATTCTTTCATCAATGTTTATTACACTTTCAAATATATCATGGTTTATTACTTTACCTGTTTTATCAATATCCATCATAACGGTGAAACTAAGTCTGTCCACCTGTGGATTCAAGCTGCATATCCCATTTGACAGCTTTCTTGGCAGCATAGGTATAACCCTGTCAACTAAATAAACACTAGTGCCTCTTTTCAAGGCTTCTATATCAAGGGGAGAATTCTCTTTTACATAGTTTGAAACATCTGCAATATGAACCCCTAGACGATAATTTCCGTTTTCAAGCAGTTCTACAGATACGGCATCGTCTAAATCCTTAGCATCCTCACCATCAATTGTTACCATTCTCAAATTTCTAAGGTCTCTTCGCCCCTTTAGCATAGCTTCAGTAACCGTATCCGGAATATTTTCAACCTGCTTGTTTACCTCTTCTGGAAAATCCTCTTCTAGATTATAAGACTTAATAATAGATAATATATCAGTCCCTAAATCATCTTTATGACCAAGTATTTCGATAACCTTTCCTTCTGCATTTCTTCTCTGCTCAGGATATTTTACAATTTCAACAACTACCTTTTGGCCCTTTTTTGCCCCATTAAATCCACTCTTGGGTATAAAAATATCTCCTGATATCCTTTTATTGTCGGGTACAACAAATCCAAAGTTCATACTTTTTTCAAAAGTTCCAACCAATGTGACATTTGCCCTTTTAAGAATTCGGACTATTTCACCTTCCATTCTTCTTTCAGAAGTGCTTTTTCTATTTACTCTAGCTGCAACTCTGTCATTGTGCATAGCACCGTTAAGGCTATCGGCAGGAATAAATATGTCCTCTATCATCTCATCGTCAGGAATAAGAAATGCGTAACCTCTCTCATGGCCTTGTATTCTTCCAATTACTAAATTTAGTCTTGAAGGAATTCCATATCTATTTCCATTTGTTTTATATATTCTGCCTTCATTCTCAAGTTCTTGTATAACTTGATTAAAAATCTCAACATCACTAGAAGGAACTCCAAGTATCATTCTAAGTTCTTTTAGTAAAAGAGGCTTATATGCTTCCTCAGTCATAAAGCCAACAATGCGTTCTTTTCTTTCCTCTAAATCAACCATTTATTATCTACCTTTCAATATATTAACTCATCAATGTGTACTTTCGAGCCTAGAATTTCTTGTACGCATCAACTCCACCTAAACCGTAATTGACTAAAGCCATCATACGATAAAACGGATACTTATGTTAATATTATTCTATAATTACTATTATTACAATTATTTTATTAAAAATTCACGCTCTCTTAGTTCAATTATTGGTTAGAAGAGCATATAAAATAAAAATATTACTATTAGAGTGTTTAAGTTCTAGAGTGTTTTAGTTCTTCACCTCGGTGAATATTCTGTCAACCAATCTTGCCCATATATCAGCGTATTTGCCTGTAGCCCACTCTGCCATTATAATCGTGTCTCCCTCTGATAATGGTATTTTCATCAGTTGTTTATTAACTATATTCCTTTTCTGGACAGGATATATATTTAAACTATCTCTTGAAGTAAGAATTGCAATTTCTTTATTTGGTGACATATATGCGTCGATGGTCCACGGCAGCTTGGATTTAATATTATTCCATGGAATGTCCATTTCATCATAGGAAATCAAATTGGACGGAACAACTAAATTTAAATCAAATTCTTCGTATTTTTGACCATTATAGTCTTCCTTGAAATGTAATCTACTTTTAAATATCCAGTGTCCATTACGCCTTTTTAGTGTAAAATTACCCTCATCGAATTCTCCTATAATGTTCTTTAGCTTGTCCTTATCAAAGGTTGAAATAATGTCCTGTCTAGCCTGTTCAAATTCATTTGATACATTAAAGGTATTGTCAAGTATTATATCCGATATTTTAACTGTTCTTCCCGTTCCTAAGCTATCTATAGGCAAAACACTAAGCTTGAGATCATGCTCAATGCCAACATAATCGTTACCTAAAAATAGAATTTTGGCTCCCGGCTTATCTGCAAGAATATTATTCATGCCATCATTTCTCGGTATGAGCTGCAATTTTGAATTTGCAAATGGCACAGCATAAATCTTTTGATCCTTATGGATACCACCTACCTCCCAAAAACCATAAGCTCTAGGCACCAATAACTGTTCTCTATAGCTTACTGTTTTGATTTCCCTGTTCTGTGAGTATATCCAAATTGTACAATATGTGTTATCTGCCGACCTAACACCAATTAAAACACCTGATCTCAATAGTGGATCTTCTTCAAATTCCTCATTGCTTTTATTGTCAGCAACTTTTCCAATGCTGCTTTGCTTTACTTTATCATCCACTGAGTCAGATACTTTCTTTAATACTAAAAAACCATCTTCCATATATACATATGCTGTCATATCATCAGTGACAATGAGTTGATTAAAGAATTTATTTGCTGTAGAGATAGTTACCACATTAACTTTTTCCTTTGTGATTCCTATACTATCATTATTAATTTGATAAGTACTTTTTAGAAAGGTGTCAGCTGCTGTTCTAATTGTCTTGTATTCTGGATTTGTGCATACCTCTATTCCAATTGCACATATTTCATTATCAAATACCGCTTCCTTACCTATATATTTTTTTCTGCTGCTTTCTTCGGCTTCATTTAAATCACTCTGTCCTTTTACTATTGATATATAATTTTCAATCCTCCATGTCCCCTGAATTATTAAATTCCCAATCTCAGGCGGCTTTATAGTTTCCTCAATATTAATCTCAATGCTTGTACAGCCTGATAAAGAGAAAGACAATATAAGTATACCCATTATAAAAGTAGCTAGCTGCCTAAAAAAGCGCACTTTTTGCTTTAATTTATTCCTCAAGATTATTGCCTCCCATACAAGAATCGAAAACGCACTTTGTTTGTAACTATCCAAATATCCAAAACCTTGCGGTTACAGTTCAAAAACACACTATCATTTGTACTTGCACTTACAGTCAAAAAACACTTGGGGTTGTTTCTGCTCGAAAATTCACCATGTTTGCACTAACTTAATTTTCGAGCTTGTAGGGCAGTCTTACCTCTACTACAGTTCCTACATTTAATTGGCTGTTTATAGTAAGGCTTCCGTTGTGCATTTTTATAATTTCATCACATATTGTTAAGCCAAGCCCAGTCTGTGACTTACTTGTTTTCCCTTTAAAAAACTTTTCCTTTACAAATGGAAGTTCTTCGCTGCTAATTCCACACCCAGAATCTTCAACATTAAAAACTAACCAGTCATTCTCGGCAAATACTTTAAGCGCTATGCTTCCTCCTGACGAAGTAAACTGTAGTGAATTGCCAATAAGATTAATTAGCACCTGCTTAATTTTATTCCTATCCAAATAAATTGGAGGTACTTTCTCACAAGTAACGCTAAAGCTAATATTCTCCTTTATTGCCCTTTTGCTCATTTGCTTTCTTATATAATCAACAATAAGTGTAATATCAGTTTCTTCCTTTTTTAGTTCATCCTTATTAGAAATAAATCTAGAAAAGTCCAATAGTTCTTCAACCATTTTAGTAAGTCTGTCACATTCTTTGGTAATTATATTTATACCATCATTAAGAATCTCTCTGTCATTAAAACCATCATCAATAATAGTATCCGCCCACCCTCTTATTGATGTTAACGGAGTTCTTAGTTCATGAGATACCATAGAAATAAAGTCATTTTTAACCTTATCTCTATTTTGAATTTCCATGGCCATATAGTTTAATGTATCTGCTAGCTTGCCTATTTCATCATTTTTGTCCTTTTTTATTCTCACCTCTAAATTGCCAGAAGCCATTAATTCAGCGGCTTCCATTACAACCTTAAGGGGTCTGACAATACTAAGGGCCAATAAAATACTCATAACAATGGCAATTAATATAACAAAAATCCCAATACATATAAATATTAATGAAATATTCATAATGATTGCATCAATTTCATCTAGTGAAGTCAAAAATCGTAAAACACCTACGCCTCCACTATCTGACTTTAATTGATAAGATACAGCCATTATACGTTCTCCGCTGTTATTTCTTCCTATCCAAACGCCTTTTTCATTTTTTAATGCAGATTTAAAATCCTCGCTTTGTAATAAATCCTTATAAATAATACCCTTTGAGTCAAGTATAACCTCTCCTGAAAACAGCACTATTTGAACCTCAGCATTTGTTTGTTTCCAAAATATTTCTGCATTATCAACTATATTTACTTCTAAAGGAACATTTGAATAATATTGAGAATATAAATCTGCTGTGGTTTTGATTTGATTTGTTAGAATACTTTCTACATTATTATAGAAATAAAAATGCGTAAAATAAATAAGTAGTGCTTCAAATATTAAAACACTAATAAATATGACAATTATAAAATTTGCAAGCAATCTGGTTCTTATGCTTTTGGGGGAAGTATTGTCTTTGCCATGTGTCTTAAAAAACATTTACTTTTCCTTTCTCCATCTGTACCCAGTACCCCAAACAGTCTCTATATACATTGTTTGCGAATTTTTATCCTCAATTTTACTTCTAAGCCTTCGAATATTTACATCAACTATCTTTGTATCTCCAGAAAAATCATAGCCCCATACCTTGTCTAAAAGTTCATCACGTGTAAATGCCTTATTTTGATTCTCAAGAAACAGCTTTAATAACAAGAACTCTTTTGGCGTCAATAAAATTTCTTTGCCATGCTTATATACTCGTTGAGAATAAAAGTCAAGCTGGAACACATCACTATCTACAGTATCCTTTCTCTCATTGGATGAATCCTTTAATGCCATTCTCCTTAACAAGGAATTTGTTCTCAAAATTAATTCCATAGTATTAAAAGGTTTAAGAACATAGTCGTCTGCACCATTCTGTAAACCTTTAATTTTATCAATATCCTGTCCTTTAGCAGTAAGCATAATTATTCCCAAATCAGCAAACTCCTTCCTAAGTATTTCACACACTTGGAACCCATCGATACCTGGAAGCATAACATCTAATAATACAACATCAGGCTTTTCAATTCTAGCTTTTTCAAGCCCTTCTTCACCCGACGCAGCTTCACTGACTATAAAATTATGCTTTTTAAAATTTATTTTCAGAAAACCTCTTATGCTTTCTTCATCCTCTATAATTAGTATCTTATTCCCCATAAATACACTCACGCCAATATTTTACAATAAAAATAAAATATTGGTGTAAACTTCATCCCCTTCTAATTAGCTATACTTTTAACTTCTCAGTCCAGAAATATCCATAAATTTATATCGTACATACATCAATTATACAATAATACGTTTATGCTCAATTTTATATCCAAAACCATTCGCAAAGTCTTTTAGTTATCGGCAGTAAATCGAAAGCTTTTACAAACCATTGATAACTCTCCTTCATCGATAAATTTTACGTGAGAATTTTTTCAGTTTGTTATCATAAAGACTTTAATTTGAAGAAATTAATTATAAATTACAAAGTCTCGTTTCAAAAGCTTAATATGGTCTTATTAACTTATTTAGTTTTTCCATATGCATGTGCATAAACCTTTCCTTTTGATAATTCCATTCCCTTTGCTTCATAAAGCTCATCTATCGTAACTAGCTGATACCCTCTTGAACTTAGTTCCTTTATAATTACTTCAGCTGCCAAAGCCGTAGCCTTATATATATCATGCATTAATATTATATCCCCATTTTTAACTTTTTTTAAAGCTGCATTAACTATCTTCTGCTTGTTTCTGCTTTTCCAATCAAGTGTATCAATGGACCACAATATAAGGGGTGCATCTGCATACAATTTTACGTTATCATTTATATTACCATATGGGGGGCGTAGTAAGCTTGGTCTAATATTAGTTATATCTTGAATTATATCTGAGGTTTTTGTTAAATCATTAATTATTTCTTTACTTCCCAATTTTGTTAATTGTTTATGATCATATGTATGATTTCCAACTTGATTGCCACTTTGAACAATACGCTTTATTATGTCCTTATTCTTTTCGGCTCTGCTGCCCAAAACAAAAAATGTAGCAGCACCATTATATTTTTCCAGAGCATCTAATATTTTATTAGTATACTCATAATGTGGCCCATCATCAAAAGTCAATGCTACCATAGGTTTCTTGGGATCAATTTGTCTATCAATATTTTTAGCTATGCTGTCATCTTTACTTGATTCTAATAACAGATTATCACTTAAAGAACTCCCCTGATCCATATTATTATTATTGATTATCTCCTCTTTGTTGTCCTGTAATTGCTTATCATGCACAAGTGAGGTTATAGGAGTGTTTGTAAATATATCTGTCCCCATGCTGTTTGCAGCAGGATTTTGTTCTGTTGTATTGTCTGCTATATGTAAGTCATTATCTGTTATATTAGGTGCTGATTTATAAATTATCTCAGTGCTGCTTGTATGTTGTGAACTTTCTAGCAAACTTGTATTAATTTGAGCTTGAACTTCATTTGATTGATAACCTGCCATGACTTTTATGTAAAAAATTAAAATTAAACACATAATAGATATTATAGTTAAAAATAAAATTATATATTTTTTCACAGTTTTTCCCCCATTGCGTCTCTTTTGTTAAATATAAATAATATGGAATTATTTTAATCATAGCATTATGCGGCCGCAAAAGATAGAAATAATTTTAATAACTATTTTAAGCTATACACAGCAAAAGCAAGTGGCTCATAGTATTGAATAATTTAGCGCATTTTACCCAACGCCCGCATATGCAGTTTTTATTTCCAACTCTAAATATAAAAAATATTATAAATCAATTGTATACAATTATAATAGCCAATGGGTTACAAAAAAGCAAAAAAAAAGTTACAATGTAGTAACTTTTTATATATTTAATAGCAAAGTTAAATTAATTCTATTCAGCATAGAGATATTCTTCAGGAACTCTCTGCATAGCTTTAACTGAAATTTCAATAAACTTCTCAAGGGTCAAGCTCAACTCATCAAGGTGCTTCATTTTATCATAGCCTGCATCCCCTACCAATTCTTGTTCAGATAGCATTTTTAAGATTTCTTCTGCATAGACATCAGATATTTTTTTATTTGGAAGTTTTGATGCACTTTTAATTATCAAATCAGAAATAGGATCTGACAAAAACAAAACCTTATCAATTTTTCTATTTCTTGGTATTTCCAGAGAATCATTATGTGCACGTACGCAATAAACAATGGTTGGGTCAACATCAAGATTTTCTAAAATGTCAGCTCCAATAACACCATGAAGCATCGGGTTATTGATTGTTCTTTCATAATCTATATCATGTAATAACCCAGCCATTCCCCATGTATCTATATCATCATGATAATACAACGCAAATTCTCTCATTATTGCCTCGGAAACTATCGAATGCTGAAGCATATATTTATCTGATAGCCTTATTTTCAATTCTTCGAGAGCTTCATCCCTTGTCATAATGTTTCCTCCCTTGAACTGACTACCTATATCAGAATCCAGTATCAGTTTTTATATCATTAATAAGCTCTTACATTCTACAACAAAAAACCCAAGCGCACATTAAGTACTCCTGGGCTTACATTTCTAAAAACTCCTTAAATCTTTTTACTTCATCAATAGGTAGAGAGCAATTGAAGTTCCCAAAAACGCAATTGCAGCAACAGCTGTGTACTTTGAAAGTAATGCATCAATTGTACGACCTTTATTTTTACCAAAAAAAGTCTCTGCTCCACCTGCAATAGAACCAGACAAACCAGCTTGTTTTCCAGACTGAAGTAAAACAATAACAATAAGCGAAAGAGCAAGAATAATGTGTACTATATTAACAATCCACTTTGCAATTTCCAACAAAAACACCTCCTAAAATATACAAAGTCAATTACTACCCAGCTAAAGCTGCTTGTAGCAAAATAATTAAGATCTATACTGTGTTCAAAACTAATATAATGCCTAAAAGCTACCGTTGTGAACCTGTAATTGACTTAGTAAATTGTAGCATATTAGCGAATAAAAAACAAGCCTATCCAACCCTTTTTTATTCATTTAATTTAAAAATTTGTTACTATTAAGCCTTTGACAATACAGTATACACAACAGTAGAATGCTTAAATAGTACTCCCTTGCAATACTTATCTCTAACTCGCACTAGTACTATTTCTTGCAATAAGGCATTGGAATAGAGAAAATATTGCTTTAACAGTTCCCGGCACACTATGATCAAGTAATACATTAATTAGTAAAATGCTTGCGTTCGTTTGATACTCAAAAGTGCACCATGTAGAAACCAACTATACTTTATAGTTATTTTGGCAACATACCATTAATTGTTTTGAACACATATAGACTTAACTAATACTATATTTTATGAGGTTATATATTATCTAAGATTAAACCATGCTTTGAGTCCTGGGTATTCGGCAACCTCACCTAGTTCCTCTTCTATTCTAAGTAATTGATTATACTTAGCTACTCTATCTGTTCTTGAAGGCGCACCTGTCTTTATTTGTCCGGAGTTTGTCGCTACTGCAATATCCGCAATAGTTGCATCTTCTGTTTCACCTGATCTATGGGAGGTTACAGCAGTATATCCGGCTCTGTTTGCCATTTGAATTGCATCTAAGGTTTCAGTTAATGTTCCAATTTGATTTACCTTAATCAGAATTGAATTTGCAACACCCTTTTTTATACCCTTTTCAAGCCTTCTAGTATTTGTTACAAACAAATCATCACCAACCAACTGAATCTTCTTCCCAAGCCTTTCAGTCAGCAACTTCCAGCCTTCCCAATCCTCTTCTGCCACTCCATCTTCAAGAGATATAATAGGATACTTATTAACTAAGTCTTCCCAATATTCAACCATTTCTTGTTTTGATTTTCTAATATTTGATTTCCAGAAGAAATATGAACCATCCTCTTGATACATTTCTGTAGCAGCAGCATCTATTGCTATTCTGAAATCATCTCCTGCTTTATATCCTGCTTTTTCTATTGCCTCAAGGATAACTTTTATTGCCTGCTCATCAGTTTCTAAATTTGGAGCAAATCCGCCTTCATCTCCTACAGCTGTACTCAAGCCTTTACTCTGCAACACTTTTTTTAAGTTGTGGAATACCTCTGCACACATTCTAAGTGCTTCCTTAAAACTTTCAGCACCAACAGGCATAATCATAAATTCCTGTATGTTTACACTATTATCAGCGTGTTTACCTCCGTTAATTATGTTCATCATAGGAACTGGAAGAGTCTTGGCATTTGTACCACCAATATATTGATATAGACTTAAACCTAGTGCTTCAGCAGCCGCCTTTGCAACTGCAAGTGATACTCCAAGAATTGCATTTGCACCTAGTCTTTCTTTGTTTGGAGTGCCGTCTAACTCTATCATCAGCTTGTCTATTGCAGCTTGATCAAGCAAATTCATGCCTTCTACTTCAGGCGCAATTATGTTGTTTACATTTCCAACTGCAGTTTCAACTCCCTTGCCCATATATCTGTCGTTATTTTCATCTCTTAATTCTATTGCTTCGAATGCACCAGTTGATGCTCCAGATGGAACTGAAGCGCGTCCTATATATCCGCCCTCAGCAATAACTTCAACCTCAACTGTTGGATTTCCTCTAGAATCAAGTATTTCTCTTGCAAAAACACTTTCAATCGCAATATACTGTTTCATATGCTTCTCCCTTCAATATTTATATTTTAGAATTACATTACAATTGTATACTGTAATTATACCCTTTTTTGTTTTCTTTATTTATTATGTTATACCATATTTTTAAATAAATTTCCAAAAGTATTTTAACTTTTTTATACAGTTATAGCAATTTATAGTTATTTTATTTTTATTTTTCTTGAAGTTTACTAGAGGGGCTGTCCAAGAAACGCATCTTTGGAGCAGTTCTACACAGAATTGTCAGCACCAATCCTCTTAAGATCTTTAACGGCACCTTTATTGTACCCCAATTATTTCATTATAAATTTCTAGTGTAAACCATAGATTATACTGCACAAGAGATTTTCTACTAGTTAAATATTTATTATTTTATTTTGCATAGCCCCTGAGCACACCATGAAACATGGATGGTGAATATGGAAATAAAGATACAAAGAGGCTCTACAGAAAATTTTCTGAGAGCCTAAGAGTTTTTTGACTTATAACGCCTAATTCCAAAATGAAATTTTTCGCTTTTATTAAGCTCGAAAATACATCTTGTTGGTACATACTTTATTTTCGAACTATTGCATTGCAGGCGCTTAAGCAAGGCAGTATATATTCTAGCTGTTTGAAAATTAAAGCCATTCTCGCCACTTATAGAAGTGGAGAACTTTTCTGCCTCGTTATATAACCTTCATTGAATTATTTCTAAATTTATGCAGTTCTTTCTCAAATTCATCTATTAAGTATTGCCTTCGATTCTCAAAAGTCTTATGGTCTTGAATAAAATCGGTATCTTCAGGTATAAAGTTTAATTCGGTACATTCAAAATTATTAATCTTTTGGGGCGATATAAGTATTAGCTTCCCCATAATGTGGTTCATATTTGCCCATCCCTTCTATATAACTTTTTCTTTTTTCCTTACTCTTTTTTAATATATCAAATTTTTTTGCTACAACCTTAAATAACTGCTCTTGATAATAACTAACTGTCAGTACATGTATGTATGCCATAAATGGCTTAACAAATTCCCTTATCTCTTCCGTAGTTCTCCCTATTAGCATATTTTCTTTTATTTCTATTTGTAATAGGGACACAATACCTTCATTTTCACACATAACAGGAATTGCAATGTACTGTAAAATTTCATTTGTTCTTTTACCATATACTAAATGTTTTTTTATCTCTTCAGCACTTTTCAAAATAAAAATATTATTCTGATTTTCAATAAATATTTTTACTTGAAAATAATTGTGCTCCTCATTAAGATAGAAATGCTTATCAAATAAACTTGGTGTTATTTGATTTGCATTTCCATAGCTTATCATTTTTATATATTCTGCTCCTGTTCTTTTTTCTTTAAACCGCTGCATCAATGAAACCTGGTGAGAGTCTTTATCAGTAGAAGCTTTTATTGCATCATATATGTTATGACATACAAGTGCTGCAACATCCTGATAACTATAATTTTGAAAATCAGATTTCATTGGAATAGAGTTTGCCTTAACAGAAATGCTTTTTGTTATTTCATATATTTTTTTACCTATAGTATCATTTATTACTGTTTCTCTATTCACAATTTCTTTCACACATTTAATTAATTTGTCCTGATATTTCTGATAATTATCTATCAAAATTGTTATCCAATTGAATATAACAATAAACACACATGTTATTAGTATATGCCATTTATCTTGATAAAATTCCTGTTGATTTATTTTATATGTATTAAAATCAGCTAATTTCATTTGAATTGAAAAAACAGTAGTGATTATGAAATTCACCAATGTTCTGACATATGAAGACTTTAAAATATTATAAATACAGAAAATGAAATTCCCAAATCTCTTGTTTTTTCTAGCCAATTGCTTTACATGCAGAATAAATCTAGAAGGTTTTTTCATTTATCTATCCCCCTTTAAATCAATGCTACATATATTTCTATATTTGAATATTATCTCCTTTTTTGCGGAAATAAAAAACGATATCCCATTATTAAGAGAATATCGTCCAAAGGCATATATAGGCACTTTAGCCATTAAAATTTTATTTATATAATCTTTATATAATTTCCTATTTTTTGTTCCCAATTCTGTAATTTTCCCAAATAAAAATTGCTAATGTCCACTTGAATGATAATCTTTTAAGGTGAATGCTGTTAGAATATCTATTGTCTTATGTGATTCACTAAAAAATAATAAGTTCAATTCAAGATCTGTTAGAGTAAGCAATAAACATTGTAATAAATATAAACACGATTCTGCGTTTCTGCTTTTAGTTCTTCTGTACGTCATCAATGAAAATTAAAATAAATAAAAGCATGAACTAGTTGTAAACTATCGCCAACTAATTCATGCTATTATTTGCAATTTACAGTTTTACCTCAACTATTGACATAGAACCACTAATTCATGCCATTGTTTCAGTAATAAACCTTTAAATATTCTCCTGCACCGAAAGAATTTTACGTGCAAAAGTTAATTAATTACTTAACTAATAGTGATTCTCCAGTCATTTCTGCTGGTTTTTCCACACCCATTATATCCAATATTGTTGGAGTCAAATCTGCAAGTTTGCCTTCTTTTAGCTTAGCATCACCTATACCTATTCCAATCAATGGAACTACATTTGTAGTATGTGCAGTAAAGGCTCCACCATTTTCGTAGTCTAGCATTTGCTCTGCGTTTCCATGGTCTGCTGTTATTAGCACAACGCCTCCCTGAGCAGTAACTGCATCAACTACCTTGCCCACACACTCATCCACAGCCTCTACAGCTGCCTTAGCTGCTTCAAATACACCTGTGTGACCAACCATATCGCAGTTTGCAAAGTTGAGTATAATTACATCATATTGCTTCGAGTTAATTCTTTTTACAGCCTCTTCAGCAACCTCATAAGCACTCATCTCAGGCTTTAAGTCATAAGTTGCAACCTTTGGTGAAGGAATAAGCGCTCTATCTTCACCTTCATACTGAGCTTCAACACCGCCATTAAAGAAGAATGTTACATGTGCATATTTTTCAGTTTCTGCAATACGCAGCTGCCTATACCCAAGTCTGCTAATATACTCTCCAAAAGTGTTATCCAAAGTTTGTGGCTTAAATGCAACCGATACATTAGGCATTGACTTATCATATTGAGTCATACAAATAAAATGTAGTGGGAATAAGCCCTTTTCTCTTTCAAATCCTTTAAACTCAGGATCTACAAAAGTTCTTGTTATTTCTCTTGCTCTATCAGGTCTGAAATTAAAGAAAATAACTGAATCGTTTGCACCAATTGTAGCAACTGGCTTTCCATCCTCTAAAATAACAGTTGGCTTAACAAACTCGTCATATTCCTCACGAGCAAAGGACGCTTCTACAGCCTCTACAGCAGAATTTGCAGTTAATCCAACTCCATTAACCATAGCATCATAAGCAAGCTTAACTCTTTCCCAACGGTTGTCTCTATCCATAGCATAATATCTACCCATTACAGAAGCAATCTTTCCAACTCCAATTTCGGAAAGCTTAGCTTCTAACTCTTCAGTATATACTTTAGAACTATCTGGCGGAACATCTCTGCCATCATAAAAACAGTGCACAAATACATCCTTAAGGCCATTTCTTTTTGCCATCTCAACTAATGCGTATAAATGAGTATTGTGGCTGTGTACGCCTCCATCAGATAAAAGGCCGAATAAATGAAGCTTTGAATTATTTGCTTTACAGTTTTCTACCGCCTCTAAGAATTCTTCTTTTACATAGAAATCGCCATCCATAATTGACTTAGTTATTCTTGTTAATTCTTGATAAACTATTCTACCAGCACCAATATTTGTATGCCCTACTTCTGAATTTCCCATTTGTCCATCTGGAAGTCCTACATTCATACCACTTGTGTGAACTATAGTATTAGGGTATTTTGTCATATAGCTATCCAGATTTGGCTTGTTTGCTGCGGCAATAGCATTACCTTCTACTTTAGGATTATATCCGTAGCCATCAAGAATCATTAATGTTACTAATTTCTTTTCCATATAGTCTTCTCCTTCATATTTGACATTTATCTCCTATAAACAGACTTGCAACTTATACAAGTCGACCCCCCAGAGCCTGCCGGAGGGTCAATATATTCATGATTATTTTATAGATAGAAATTTTACAACAATAAAAAATTTCGAAAATTTTCTATCAAAAACATATTTCTAAGAAAAAATAAACTCTAAAATACTTATTCTTAAGCTTTAGCTATGATTGTGAAATCATCAATCTTAAGACTTGCTCCACCTACTAATCCACCATCGATATCTGACATAGCGAATAATTCAGCAGCATTTTTAGCATTAACACTTCCACCGTACTGAATTCTAGTAGCATTTGAAACGTCTTCTCCGTAAAGTTCTTTAATTGTATTTCTGATAATTGCACAAACTTCATTTGCTTGCTCATTAGTAGCAGTTTTACCTGTTCCAATAGCCCAGATTGGCTCATATGCTATTACAACCTGCTTAACTTGTTCAGCTGAAAGGCCAAGTAAAGCAACTTTTATCTGATATCTTACATGGTCAGCTGTAACACCTTGTTCTCTTTGAGTCAATGTCTCTCCACAGCAAATGATAGGAGTCATTCCATGCTTAAATATAGCGTGAGCCTTTTTATTAACTGTCTCATTAGTTTCTCCAAAATATTCTCTTCTCTCTGAGTGTCCAATTATTACATAATCAACACCTAAATCAGCAAGCATTGGGGCTGAAACTTCACCTGTGAAAGCTCCGCTTTCTTCCCAGTGCACATTCTGAGCTGCAACCTTTATATTTGATCCCTTTGCTGCCGCAACAACTCCTGGCAAGCATACAAATGGAACACCTACAACAACCTCTGATGCAGTATCTGCAACTTTTTCTTTTAATGCATTTACAAATTCAACTGCTTCTGAAGCAGTTTTGTTCATTTTCCAGTTACCTGCTGCAATAGTTCTTCTATTACTCATATTATCCTCCAACACCCTCTAGGGCACAAAAATTTGGTATTTCACAAAGATAAGCCTCTGCATAGCAGAATAAATTGCTTATTATAAAGTCTTATCCACATTACAACTCTTTTATAATCTATTTAAATAAATTAAATTATTTGTTCATAAGAACATCTATACCTGGAAGAATTTTACCTTCTAAGTACTCTAATGAAGCTCCACCACCAGTTGAAATATGTGTAATCTTATCAGCAAAGCCTAATTGCTCAACTGCTGCTGCTGAATCTCCGCCACCAACTATAGAAATTGCACCTGATTCAGCAAGTGCCTTTGCAACTTCTTTTGTTCCTGTTGCAAAGTTAGCGAACTCAAAAACTCCCATAGGTCCGTTCCAAATAACTGTCTTTGCATCCTTAATAGCAGAAGCATATTTTTCGATAGTAACAGGTCCGATATCCATTCCCATCCAACCATCTGGCATAGCATTTGATGCAACGATTTGCTTTTCTGAATCATTATTAAATTCTTTAGCAACTGCATTATCGCTAGGAAGTAATAAACTAACACCCTTTGCTGCTGCTTTTTCCATCAAGTTCTTTGCTAATTCAACCTTATCTTCCTCACAGATTGAAGTTCCTATGTTATATCCTTTTGCCTTTAGGAAAGTATAAGCCATACCTCCACCAATAATCAATGTGTCAACCTTGTCAATTAAGTTTTCTATAACTGCAATCTTATCAGATACCTTTGCACCACCTAGTATAGCAACAAAAGGTCTAGCTGGATTTGCTAAAGCTTTACCCATTATTTCAATTTCTTTCTTTATAAGGAATCCGCAAACTGCTGGTAAATAATCTGCCAATCCTGCAGTAGAAGCATGTGCTCTATGAGCTGTACCAAATGCATCATTTACAAATATTTCTGCCATGCTTGCAAGTTCTTTTGCAAAATCAGGATTATTTTTAGTTTCTTCTTTGTGGAATCTTACATTCTCAAGCATAAGTACTTCACCGGATTGTAAAGCAGCTGCTTTAGCTTTAGCATCTTCACCTATTACATCCTTTGCCATTATAACATTCTTGCCAAGTAACTCGCCAAGTCTAACAGCAGTAGGCTTCATGCTGAATTTATCTTCAAATCCATCCTTTGGTCTTCCTAAGTGTGAAACAAGTATAGTTTTTGCTCCCTTATCAACAAGATACTTAATAGTAGGAAGTGCACCAACAATTCTCTTATCATCAGTAATTTTTCCATTTGCATCTAATGGTACATTAAAGTCAACTCTAACTATTACCTTTTTACCTGCAACGTCAATGTCTTCTATTGTCTTCTTATTCATTAACTTCACGCTCCTATATGTTTTATTTATTTAATTGATTCTAAATTAGAAAAATGTATTTAATATTCGTATATTATCCACATTTCTACCGAAATAACCAAAGTAATTTTACCTCTTTTTTCATGTTATTTCAATAGTTTGTGAGTAAATTAACAAAAAACTCAAAACATTTATTAAGATAATATCATTAGAAATGATGTGAATTATTATAGATATCAAAATGCGTTCTGCATTCCTACATCTTAAATAATATAACAATCAATTTTACTATCTTCTTATTGTTTTGAGAATAACCTACATCAAAAATACACAAAAGTTCAATTGAATTTTACAAAATTTGTTATTATTTCCAAAATTCTATATTTGCTGCACCAATTATAAATACAAATATATACATTAATTGTAAATATACGGAACAATTCTACAAGTTAAATCATCATTCATATAAATACAATTACTGGAGTAGCTAAGCCTATGATCAATGAGTCTAATATTACTAATTTTGAGAATGAATTTCTAGTTATGGAAGACAAACTTTTTAATGTTGCATACAGAATATTGAGAAACCATTGTGATGCGGAAGATGTTGTACATGATGCATTTATAAAAGCTGCAGAGAACTTAACTCAGCTAAAAGATACAGATAAGCTTTCATACTGGTTATGTACAATTACTCGTAATAAGGCTCTGGAGAAGTATAATAAAAAGAAAAGAGAGGTTTTAATGGACTGCGGAATCTATGACAATGTCCAATACAATTATCTTTCAAGTTTCCATCCCGATTTTATTCTTCCCGAAAAAATATGCATTAACAATGATTTTGAAAAATATTTAAAAGAAAAAATCAGCAATATTCTTGATCCCTGTAGCAGAGACATCCTTTTTGCTTATTATTTTGACTATATGAGTTATAAAGAAATAGCGCAAAAATTCAATATGAAAGAAGGAACAATCAAATCTAGAATAAGCAGAAGCAAAGCAAAAATTAAGCTTTTGCTACAAAATGTAATAGTTTAAAAATAATTTGTATAATTATGGGAACTTTTATGCTTTTAAATAATCTAATTTTATAGAAGCAGTTATCACCTTAGTATCAATTCTAGATAGATATGAGGTAGTAGCTTCTATTGTTTATAAAATAATATCTATTTTTACAGTCAAAGTGGAATACTCGCAAAAATGAAGCATGCCTTTGAAAACTGCTTTTTGTACAACACTTGTAGTTAATTAGTACAGTTTCGAGACCAAAATTACTAAAGTATTGTAAATAGATCTATCAAATGAGGATAATAATTCTTCGAATAGCTTTAGTTCTTTAAGTAATCCTTTAGTTAGAACATAGTACTTTTTTGGTCAGAATAATCCATAATCTACTTTGACAAAATATTATTCCAATTATATTAATAATTTTTGTGCCCTGAACGCAATTGAAAGGAGCGGTGCTAATATGTTTTCAAATAGCTGTGGATACAACCTTTATTATGAAATATCCGGTAACAATAAAGGAGAATGGTTATTATTACTACACGGAATAGCGGGTTCTACAAGGTGCTGGAAATATCAAATAAATGATTTAAATGCTCATTTCAAAATATTAAATATTGACCTTGCTGGACATGGAAACTCCGGTACTTTAGGAACAGCACGCTATAGTGGAGAAATTATTGCAAACCATATTCGAATCTTACTAGATGAATTGAACATTGATAAAACTCATATTTTGGGTCTTTCTCTAGGTACCATTATACAACAATACTTTTGTGAAATGTTTCCTGAAAGGGTAATTTCTAATGTATTTACAAGTCCAATTTGTAAACCAAACTATCTTTCATATATTATGAACAGCTTTGCAGATAAAATATTTTTAAAATTATTTAGTAAAAACACATATTTAGATATAATGGCTTACCTGATGCTTCCTGGAAAAATTCATGAAAAATCTCGGAAGTTCTTTCTTAGTGAAACTTCTAAAATGAGTAATGAAGAATTTATTAAATGGTGGAAGGTAACGGTAAAAGGTGATCATTATTTTTATACGTCAAATTGCAGTATTCCTTCTCTAATCATTGTTGGTGAAAATGACTTTTGTTTTTACGATGATGCGGTTGCACTTAAAGAAAAGTATACGAATAGCGACTTTATAGTTATAAAAAATGCAGGTCATGTTCTCATATTTCAAAAACCTGAAGAATTTAATTCAATTGTAATTGATTATATCAACAAGCAAAAAAACAGCACAAAAATGTTTATTAAATAATACATTGTGCACACATGATAATCGTACAACTTTTATAAATGAGCTATTCAAAATATATTTTTAATTAGTATTTCAATTAGTTTTTGATTATAGTATAATACCACCCTTCCACAATATACATCCATATTCATTGTTACACTAAAGCCTACATCGTATAGATTTTGCGGTAAAGTTAACTATTCTTCTACTATAAGTTTAAACAAATATCTTTAACTAATTATCCTATTTATTAAAGTTGTACTCACATATAAGCAATAAACAATAATTAGCTTACCTACACTCTAAGTTCAAATTAGCCCAACCCATTTAAAATAAATATCAAATTAATTTCAGTGAGCAGAGTTATAAAAATTACTCTGCTCATTTTATTATTAATCCCCTTAATGAATAATAGAATTGTTTTACTGCTTACTCAGCTTTACCATATAAAAAACATCTTATCAGTAATTTGTTGACGAAAAAATGCAATAAATTAGTATTGCTTAGAAGCATATATTCTAGCCATCTTTTCACATATTTTTATTACATACCAATTCATTCTAATATTTGAAGTCTAATCCTCTATATATGCGCTGTCGATTTTTGTATTATTATAAATTTTTACAGTATATAAATGGTGTTTTTTATCGTTATTTTATAATTTTTGTCAAATACGAATTGACTAATTATAGATTTGATGTATAATTATAGTATGAATTGAATTGGTATGTATTATCAACATTTATTTACTTAAGTAAAAAAAAGTAAATAAGTTCTCTCACTTCAATTGTATGACTTTTAAAAAATAAAAAAAGGAGGAATCAAAATGATTAACAACTTAAGAAGTTTTGCAAAGTCAGATTCTACAAATGAATTGCCAGTAGAAGACTATGCAGAAATTTGTGGTTCAAAAATGTATTATGAAATTTCAGGTAACCCTAATGGAGAATGGTTAGTTTTAATTCATGGCATGGCAGGATCCACCAGATGTTGGAAGTATCAGTTTGAAGATTTTAACAAACATTATAAAGTGCTTAGCGTTGATCTTTTGGGACATGGGAATTCATCTATTCGTAAAAGCGATAAGTACTGTGGACCAATTATGGCAAATTATATAAGAGTACTTATGGATATGCTTAAAATTGAAAAAGCTCATATACTAGGATTATCTCTTGGTTCTATTGTAGAGCAATACTTTTCACAAATGTTCCCTGAGAGGATAATTTCCCTCATATTTGCAAGTCCTGTAACTAAGCCAAACTATGTATCTATGATATCAAACTTCCTTTCAGAGAAAATATTACTGAAAGTATTAAGTAAGAATACATATTTAAAAATTATGGGTAATTTAATGCTACCTGGAAAAGCACATGAAAAATCAAGAGAGTTCTTTATTAGAGAAACCCTAAAAATGCCTGATTCAGAATTCCATAAATGGTTTAGGATAGCTCTTGATGGAGATCATTATTATTATCTCACAGAGTCAAATATTCCTACTCTAATTGTTGCTGGAGATAAGGATTTCTGCTATCTAAAAGATGCAATTGCATTACAGGATAAGTATATAAATAGTACATTGAAAATTATTAAAGATGCAGGGCATGTATTTATATTCCAAAAAGCTAAAGAGTTTAACCAAATAGTTATTGACCATCTCAATTCATTACAAGCTGCTGCTGTTGCAGAAGAAAAATCAAAAATCGCTGCTTAATCAAGCTTATTTTAACAACAGACACAAGATAAATAGACATGAAAAACTCATGATAAGCTTATCAATATTCCTATTTCCCTTGTTATTAATCGAATATCAAAAAAACCTGTATTAGTAAATACTTATAAACCAATCTACTAAATACAGGTTTTTATTTATTCAATAAATTAAACATCTAAATATCACATTTTACCAGCAAATGTCTCTGCAAGATACTCATTAATAATCTCTGCAGGTTTATGCCCCTCTTTATCATATCCTAACATCATATTACAATGCCAATATCCTTTTACTATTTCTAAACGTGCATTTTTAGCACCTTTTTGGATTAGCTTATTATATAAATTTATTGAGTTACTTCTCGGAACAAGCCAATCATCTCCGCCATGTAATATTAAGCAAGGCGGCTCTTTTCCAGTAATATGAGAAATTGGTGAGCAGTCTTTCTTATCTTCATCATTTAACATTGCCAAAATTGAAGATTCTATAAGAGGATGAAAATAATTTTCTCTTAAACTAAAATCATATATACCACTAACAGGTATCCAACATTTAACTTTTTTGATATCAATATCATATTTATCGTGCCACTTTCTGTCAGAAACAAGAAGTGCCGTCAGGTGTGCACCAGCTGAATGTCCAATTATAGCTATTTCCTCTGGATCACCACCATAATCTTCAATATTGTCAATCACCCATTTTAAAGCAAGTGCACAATCATCTATTTGATACGGATGTTTTATATTCGGTGCCAATCTGTAATTAACTGATACAACTGCATAACCTCTTTTTATCCATTCTAGCGCATAAAATCTAGTATTACTTTTATCCTCAGTAGTCCATCCGCCACCATGAATAAAGAAGATAACTGGTCTTTTTTTATTATTTGGTTTTCTTAAACGATGAATATCAAGTCTTTGTAATGGATCGTCCCCATATGGCTTAGCGAAATAATCCTTTCTATTAGGATCTGGCAATGCATACAAAAAAGTATAAGTAGCAGAGCACTGTCCATAGATTGCCCAATCCTTTTCTTGTAAAGAATTTAAAGGTTCCTTTGAATCTACAAATTGTGGATATTCTTCTGCATAACTCATATTTCACTACCTCCATTCCTTAAATTTTAAGTATCATTTCGTTTATCTCTTTTGCAATATCATTAAGTGCACGAGCAGATGTAAATAACTCCTCACTTGAAGCAAAAGCTTCTTCAGTTGAAGCAGTTGTAGCTTCTATGCTTTGAGTAGTCATCATTGCTGCATTTTTTACCTCAACTATAAAACTATTGATTATCTCAGTATGTGAAAGTTGTTGTTCTGATACATCTTGTATATTTAATAATGATACAATTGTAGTACTTAGTGCATCAATAATACTTTGATAGTATTCTCTCGATTTATTGATAATTTCAACACCTTCATCTACATTTGTCACCAAATCATCTACTTTGTTTTCATGCTGGAATATATCTTTTAGGTTTTTTGTTATATCATCCAAAGACCTTTGGCTTTGCTCAGCAAGTTTTCCTATTTCTCCTGCAACAACAGCAAAACCTTTCCCGTACTCACCAGCCCTTGCAGCCTCAATTGTAGCATTTAATGACAGTAAATTTGTCTGTTTTGAAATTCCTTGAATACAAGCTACTATTTTATCAATCTTCTGGGCCTTTACATCAAGTTCTTTTGCACTTGCATAAGTTGCAGTGGCACTTTCTTTAATTTTCATTATTTTTGCAACTGCATCATCAATGGAATTCCGTCCTTTTCCAGCAATTTCTTTAAGTTCTTCAGAATTATTTATAACGCTAATTGTATTTTCTTTCATAAGCTTCGTTCCTTGAACAAGCTGTGAAATAAGTTCCGTAGCTTCCTTAACACTTTCAGAAGTATTTACTGCACCTGAAAGAATATCTGATGTATTGACAGCTGTTATTTCTGCTGCTTCTTGTTGTTGAGATGCCAGTTGTGTAATTAATTCGCTTGATTGTGAAAGAGTATTAGATACATCCTTAATTTTTGATACCATCAACTGCAAGTCATTTAGTGACTTGCTTACATTGAATTCGTTCTGACAAGATTTATAAAGTAAGTTTCTTCCCATTCGAGCACTTATTACAGTAAAAACTCCTCCAAAGCTTAAAATCTGCAGCCTTGTTGTTAAATCTCCAAGTGAAGTGCTTAGTACTTCTGGGCATGCATTAATATAGAATGAAATAACACTTATTGCTGTTCCAAATAGCGCACCAAATATTGCAACTCCCATTTCAAGATAGAAGGATGAAATGAAGAATATTAAGATAATTATTCCCCAAGTATCTCTATATGGAACCAAGAATGATACTGCAATATAATTAATACAACCAACAGTTACAATTATGTATTTGTAAACACTTACATATGTCTTTATATCCTTCTTTTTTAAAATTTGATTAGATATAAACATAAGTGTGACATTAAAGATTACTGGCACAGAAAAATAGAGTAAATTCATCCATTCAAATATAGGCATTATACCCATAATTTTCATAACTGCGTAAAAACCTACTCCAGCAAAACCACCAACAGTACAATAAAACGCTATTGCATCACTAAGCTGCTTCTGATAGTTCAACAAATTCTTCGTAAATAGACTGTTTAAATCTTCTGGCATTAAGTGAGTCACTCCTTTTAGTTTATTTTATTAAATATTTAGTTATTGCATATTAATAGGAATAATATTTCAGAATATTAATTATTTACTAAACATTATAGTGTTCACCTATTATAGTCAATATTTCATTATTCTACATTTGTTTACTAATTCCTTCCATGATTATATTTTTTTTAAACTTTTTATAAATTTAATATCAGTTGTCATATTAAGCCTTATTAATTCGTTTAAAAATACATTATTTTAGTTATTTTTCCCTATTACACTTTATTTCTACATAAAGCCGAATTAATATTTCTCTTTTATAGAATTCTATCAGCTAAATATCTTATAATATCTGCGGATAGTTTGAGTTTGAAGGCTATCTCAAAACAATTTTGTACGACATGTTACTTCTTCAAGCATTAAATACATAAATGTTTTTCGATAGTGTTATTGTAATTTAACATAGAAACCTATATCAAATTTAACCAAACTGCATTTTAAATTCCTTAAAAGCCAAATTTACCTAAAAAGCAATATGAATATCGTCCAATATATAACATCACGAAGAGTGAGCCATTTCTGACTTTAATCAGATAGCATTTCCTCAAGATAATCATTAATTATCTCTGCTACCTTATGACCTTCTATATCATATCCCAGCATCATGTTAAAGTGCCAATATCCAGGGACTTTTATGTATTTAACCTTATCAGTTCCCTTTTCTATAAGCATTTCATATAGCTTTAATGAGTTTGTTGATGGAACAAGCCAATCATCTCCACCATGTAATATTAAGCAAGGAGGTTCTTTTCCTGTAATATGTTTGATAGGTGAGCAATCATTTATATCAGCATCACCAAGCATTGTATCTATTGATGCTTTTATAATAGGATGTAAGTAGTTCTCAGGCAAGCTAAGGTCATATACACCACTCACTGGTATCCAACATTTTACTTTGTTTATATCAATTTCAAATTTTTTATGCCATTTTTCTCCAGACACAAGAAGCGCTGCTAAGTGTGCACCAGCTGAATGCCCAATTACACATATTTCATCTGGGTTACCACCGAAATCCTTAATATTATCAATAAGCCATTTAAGCCCTTTGGCGCAATCTTCTACCTGTAATGGGTGGATAACATTAGGTGAGAGTCTATAATTAATTGCTACAACTACATAATCTTTTTTTACCCAGCTCAGTGCTCCACTATATATACAGCTATTTTTATCTTCAGCGTTCCAACCCCCTCCATGTATAAACAGTACTACTGGTCTTTGCTTCTGGGCATTAGTCTTTAATCTACGAATATCAAGATTTTGCAATGGTTCTTCACCATACTGAACTTCAAAATAATCTATACTACTTTGGTCTACTAAATGATTTAGGCTATTGTATACTGTTCCGCAATTACTGTAAATTTTAAAGTCCTCTTCCTGCAATGAAGCTAATGGCTGTTTTGATTCTACAAATTGAGAGTACTCCGTTTCATAACTCATATGTCATTCCTCCATACTTGTTAATTTAGTATAATAAAATTATGTATTGTGTTGTCAAATTTTTCTTTTCATATATTATACTATTATCTCATTATTCTACATATATTTACTTTCACCTCCTTAATTTACATATTTTAATTTATCGGAACAAAAAAAAGCTAAATTAATGATTTTTACAACAAATCACTTAATCTAGCTTATAAATATTTTATTAATTTATAAATCAATATTTAATTAATACTATCAATCATTACATTTATATCCACATCTGCACTATAGTCAATAGCATCAAATCCAAAACCGAAAAGTTTAAAAAACTCAGCTCTGTACCCTTCAACATCAGATATATCAGCTATATTATCACTATTAGCTTCATTCCACAGTTTTGATACTTCTACTTGAATGTCATCGTCCATTTCCCAATCATCCATACAAATTCTGCCCTTGCTGTCCAGCTTCAGATCACCTGAATACAGTCTATCCTCAAACATGCGGTACATTTGTTCTATACAACCCTCATGGACATTTTTATTCTTCATTACTTTAAATAGTAGACTTACATAAAGAGATATAACAGGTATAGCAGCACTTGCTTGTGTAACAACAGCTTTGTTTATTGATACATAAGCTTTGCCGCCAATATCCTTAAGCTTGTCTGTAATTTGATACGCAGTAGCTTCTAGATCATCTTTTGCCTTTCCAATGGTTCCCTCTCTATATACAGCGTGTGTCACTTCAGGTCCTACATATGAATACGCTAAAGTTATAACATTATTTTCAAGTACATCAGCCTTTTTAAGTGCATCCATCCACATTGACCAATCTTCTCCACCCATAACAGCAATAGTTTGTCTTATTTCATCATCATTTGCAGGCTCTATAGTTATGTTTTCAACCTTTCCTGTATGAAAATCTACTGTTTTAGAAGTAAATGCCGAACCTATCGGTTTTAGAACTGAATTAAATACTTCACCAGTATCCGGATGTGTTCTTCTTGGTGAAGCCAAACTGTAAATAACCATATCAACTTTACCGAGGTCTTTTTTAATTAGTTCTATGGTTTGCTGCTTAATTTCATTTGAAAAAGCATCACCATTTATACTTTTTGCATAAAGCCCCTCTTCTTTTGCAATTTTCTCAAAAGCAGCTGAATTGTACCAACCAGCTGATGCTGTTCTGTTACCTGAAGCAGGCTTTTCAAAAAACAAACCAATAGTTGCAGCACCACAACCAAATGCTGCTGCTATCCTAGATGAAAGTCCATAGCCTGTTGAAGCCCCAATTACCAACACTTTTTTTGCACCATTAATCTTTTTTTGATTTTTTACATACTCCACTTGTTGCCTTACATTATATTCACAGCCTACAGGATGTGAAGTTGTACAAATAAATCCACGAAATTTTGGTGTTACTATCATATTAACCTCCTACGCCCACTTTGGGCACAAAAATAATTCATTTTTTAAGTGTATTTGTATTAAACAAGAATAAAAGCTGTTAGCACAGAAAAAGCTATACAGACAAGTGCCAACCTTGCATTGTCAAAGTTACTCTATATAAAAGTACTAAATTGCTACTTATATCAGATGAATCATTAAGTCATATATATTTAAGAGACACAATATTACAACTGACTTTGTTTATTGCAAATAATTATCATCACATATATAACTTAAAAAGCAACAGTGCTTATACAAATTTGTATTTAAGTCATTTAAGTTTTGAAAAATATTAACTAAACTAAATATAAATATTTTATATTCGTTTTATAAGATAATATTATTAACATTTTATAGTTATTATAACATAAATTTTTTAATTTTAAAACTAGATATTATAACTTGGTAATAACTATTTATATAACTTGGTAACAATTATTTGTATCAACGGTTCCAGTCTTTAGAAATTCTATATCTAAAAATAATAAAGTGCATATCATAAGTGACATGTCCTTTAAATATATATTTCAATTCATTGTTTTCAAAAACTATATACTATAATATTTTCTATTACCATAGAATCTAATTATTGCTTTTACAAAACTCTTGGATTATAAATTCCTCCAACTATTTGACTATCAATTTTAGATGAGGTGACAATAAAACAGCACTCCTTTTAGATAATCAATTTCATCTAAAAAAAGTGCTGTTAAAAACTTTAGGGATAATAATTGTATTGTAAGATTGTTCTCGTTATTAACTAAAACAAAATTACTTCAATCAATAATTAATCAATAATTAATCAATAATTCACGATTTAGAAACAAATACTTGAAACTAAATCGTAAACCCTTGCTATTAAAGTTTTAATTATTGAGCGTCAACCTTAGCCATGTGCTCGATGAGGTTAACAACTTTGTTTGAATAACCCCACTCGTTGTCGTACCATGATACTAACTTAACGAAGTTTCCATTTAATGCGATACCAGCTTCAGCATCAAATATTGAAGTACGTGCATCATGGATGAAGTCAGTTGAAACAACTGCATCTTCTGTGTATCCGAGGATACCCTTTAATTCATTTTCTGAAGCCTTCTTAACAGCATTCTTGATTTCTTCGTAAGTTGCTGATTTTTCAAGACGTACTGTTAAGTCAACAACTGAAACGTCAGCTGTTGGTACTCTGAATGCCATACCAGTTAATTTTCCGTTCAATTCTGGAATAACCTTTCCAACTGCCTTAGCAGCACCAGTTGATGATGGAATGATGTTTCCAAGGATTGATCTTCCGCCTCTCCAGTCTTTCATTGAAGGAGCATCAACTGTCTTCTGAGTGTTAGTTGCAGCGTGAACTGTAGTCATAAGACCTTCAACTATACCGAAGTTGTCGTTGATAACCTTAGCTAAAGGAGCTAAGCAATTAGTAGTACATGAAGCGTTTGATACAACTGTCATGTCCTTAGTGTATTTATCATTGTTAACACCCATTACGAACATTGGTGCGTCAGCTGAAGGAGCACTGATAACAACTTTCTTTGCTCCACCCTTTATGTGAGCTGAAGCCTTTTCTGTAGTAGTGAATACACCAGTTGATTCAACTACGTATTCAGCACCACAAGCGCCCCAAGCGATAGCTGCTGGATCTTTTTCAGCAAATACAGCGATTTCTTTGCCGTTAACAACTAATTTTCCATCTTTTGTTTCAACAGTTCCTTCAAATTTACCATGAACTGTGTCATAAGTTAACATATATTTCATGTACTCGAGATCGATGAATGGATCATTGATTCCCTTTACTTCTACATTAGGGTTGTTAATTGCAGCCCTGAAAACAAGACGTCCAATACGTCCGAAACCGTTAATACCCATTTTTACTGCCATTGTTGTAACCTCCTAAAATTTTATTAATTAGTCAAGCAAATTAATGCTTATCAACATAACAATTGGTTTGCATTTCCTAAACCAATGATAATTTTATATTATTTTGAAAACATAATCAATAGTATAAACGCCAAATTATTAATATTTTAACAAAGTTCAACTGTGAATTTTTCCAGTAACATTGCAGGATTATATGATAACTTTGCTTTTCTTAATCCACTAATTCCCAAATCTTGTTCTCTATTCACATATTCAACACCATTCCATCGATTTGTCAAAAACTGCTGATTAATTAATGTGTAAAGGCCATTTATCGTAGAATTTGCCTTTTCCACATGAATTACAACTGTATTGCTATTTAACATCTCACCTATTGTAAATGCTTCAGGTTTACCATCAACCCTAATCAATGCACCCTTAACATTCAACAATTTATAATTATTTAACAAGTCCAAATTTGCTTTTCTTTCAGCAATAAGGCTTTCATCTTCAGAATAATTTCTTTGTATCGACCATTTTTCTAAAATGTCTATACAGTCTGATATATTTTTATCTGATATTTCCTCATAGCTAAAAGTATGCAACTTTTTAAACTTATTAATATGGTTTCTTTTACCATCGAGTTTCTTCCCTTTTAGAGTTGAAAGCTTCTGTACATAGTATATATAGTCGAAGTTATCCCTATCCTCTTTCGATGTAAACCTAATATCTAAATCTTCTAAAACAGAAATTTGCTGAGCTGATACTCGGCACATAATGAACTCCCAATTGTGCTGATAAAAATAATCCCTAATAGAATATATCGCTATTTTCAAATTTTCAATATTACTATAGTCTCCTATTGGGAAATATGAAAACGGTTTGTCCTCACCAATAGATATTATGCACAAAAATTCATTAATAATGCTATATCTTATTTTGTAATAATCTCTCCACATATAAAAATTTGTAAAATTTAATTCGGACACCTGCGAATCTAATTTTTTTAGATAGTCATCAAATATTTTTTTATCAAGTAAAGATACTTCTGATAACTTTAAAATTGTCTGCAATATAAACTCCTCCATTTATGCGAAAACTCATTAACAAGTCTTTCTTCATTCACCATTTGACCCACCACCTACCTAAATGATAATTACATAAAAAATCATTAATAATAATTATACTATATCTATTTTAATATACCCATTTTTATTTATTTATCACGGGATTACAAATTAATATTTATAAGCTTTGTACTATTATTTTGTTTTTTTATTATAATAAAAACATCTACAAGTTGTGCTTATTTTATCACTATTTACAGGTTAACTTACTCATTGTTATTACTTATGCCAGTACTGCTTATATAAAATTGAAAACTTATTTATTAATATATTAGAATTTGCTTTACCATTCAAATTTAACTAAATGTCCCTTTGTTTCTAGTTTTCCAAAGTTTTGTTGTCTAAGAACTTCATAAACAACAATAGCCACAGAATTTGATAAATTGAGTGATCGTATTCCCTCTTTCATTGGAATTCTAATGCAGCTTTCCTTATTCTCTTTGAGCAATTCCTCGGGCAATCCTGCAGTTTCCTTTCCAAAAAGTATAAAGCAGTCCTCCTCGTATGTAATATCGCTGTACTTATTTAAAGCCTTTGTAGTTGAGTAATATAATTTATTATTACCGTGTTTTTTCATAAACAATTCTAGATTATCATAATATTTTATTTGTGCATCATCCCAATAATCTAATCCAGCTCTTTTCAGATATTTATCTTCTATTGAAAATCCAAGGGGTCCTACCAAATGTAGAATAGCACCTGTAGCTGCGCATGTTCTTACAATATTTCCTGTATTTTGAGGAATTTCAGGTTCCACTAAAACGATATTTAATGACATTTATCTTCATTCCTTTCATTTTTTTAAGATGTCAAATAAAAAAGATGGCCTATACCATCTTTTTTATTAAATATTTAGAAATATATACTTTCTTAAATGTAATGTCATATATTCTATCAACTATGTAACTATTTCTCAGTTCTCAACAGACAAATCAATCTCCAAGATTTCTGTATCTGTTATACATAGAGGAATACATATAGTTTGCATTTTTGATTGAGATATTGACAAATTTTCACCCAAAAGTAAAGAAGGAGGTGTTATTTCTATTCCTATACCTTTATTATAAAGCAAAGTTGCAGCATTACCTAAAATCATATTTGTTAATTCAGATAATGCACTCTTGGATATCTCATTCAATTCTTCAACTTGCATACCACCCATCATAGCTGATGCTACTCTGAAGGCTGTCTCCTTTGACATAGTAAAAATTGTTTGACCTCGCATTTTACCAGTGATACCAACCATTATAACTATTGATTCTCCCTTGTATGGAGAAGTTCTAAGAAAAACCTTACCAAGCTTTGCTTCAATTCCAGCTACTTGCTGTAAAACTGTTTGACTCGCTTCAATAAAAGGATTAATATATTCTATATTCATAACAATCCACCTTAATATATATAGTAAAAAACATAGTTGTAAACAAAGGCTATACTATAAACCTATAAAATCATAATTAATTATATACAATATTCAATCATAATTCTATATGTTTTTTAAAAATTTATACTTAAAAAACTTCTTATCTACGACATAATTTTTGCAGTTGAACCAATCTATTCTTTAACTGTTAAAGTATCCTCCTACTTCTTAGCTTTTGACCTAGATATAGCTGCCATTATATATCCAAAGAAAACAGCAGCAGAAAGTCCTGCTGAAGCTGCTTTAAAACCACCTGTAAAAATTCCAAGTAAACCAATTCTGTCTACCTCGTTAAAAACACCTTTAGCCAAACTATAGCCAAAACCAGTAAGAGGTATTGTTGCACCAGCTCCGCCTATATCAACAATTTTTTGATATATACCAAATGAAGCAAGTACAGCACCTAATACAACATATAATACTAAAATTTTTGCAGATGTAAGCTTAGTTTTATCTATAAGAAGTTGTCCAATTGCACAAATAAGTCCTCCTACTAAAAAAGCATTTACATAACTCATAATTTATATCCAAACCAGTTTTTATAAACTCTATTATTCTGGTTTTATCCTCCTTTACTTTAAATAAACAACAAAATTAGTGTATTCTATTTTTAGTCAATACTTCTATGAATACTTACTGCATGTGCAATACCAGGAATTGACTCCTTTTGCTGTAAACTTATAGGACTCATCAGCGCTCCAGTTGCAATAAATAATACTCTTTTCAAATTCCCTTTCATAATTTCTTTATATATGTGTCCAGCAAATACAGTCGCAGAACAACCGCAGCCGCTTCCACCAGCATGAGCATCCTGTTCTTCTAATTTGTAAATCATTACGCCGCAATCATTATACATAGCTTCTATGTTAAGCCCATTCATTTTTAAAATATCTAAACACAATTGCTTTCCAACCTTGCCTAAGTCTCCTGTAACAATTAAATCATAATACTCAGGCACAAGTCCCGTGTCTGCAAAATGTGTCAGAATAGTATCTGCAGCCGCTGGTGCCATTGCAGCACCCATGTTATTAATATCAGTTACACCTAAATCATTAATTTTACCAGTAGTTATATGCTTAATATACGGACCTGTTCCCTCAGCTGATAATAAAACTGCACCTGAACCTGTTACAGTCCACTGGGATGTTGGAGTCCTTTGATTTCCCAATTCTAAAGGGAATCTGAATTGCTTCTCTGCCGAGCAAAAATGGCTTGATGTAAGACACACAACATTATCTGCAAAGCCACCACCAACAAGCATACTTCCCAAACTCATTGACTCTGCCATAGTTGAACATGCACCGTATAAACCGAAAAATGGCACATTTGTATCTCTAAGCCCATAGTTTGCTGCTATACATTGATTCAACAAATCTCCAGCTAGAATATAATCAATTTTATCATTACTAATTCCTGCATTCTGAAGAAGCTTTGAAAAAGTTTCTCTTACCAGCTTGCTTTCTGCCTTTTCCCAGCTATCCTCTCCCCAAAGTTCATCTGGTAATATATAATCAAAGTCTCTTTTCAAATCTCCTTTTCCTTCTTTAGGTCCAACAATTGAAGCAGTAGCCTTAATTGATGGAGGATTATTTAAAACAACAGTCTGTTTTCCAATATGTTTTTCTGCCATAGTTATCTCCTTATTTCAATGTATAACGATAATTATAAGTATAAGCTTTTAAACACAGTTTGATACATAACTGCTGATATTAATATTAGCTACTTTTTTAGCACTATAGAAAAGATATAAAATAATGTATTACACCTACTACCATAGCAGAGCATATACCAAATACTATTACAGGTCCGGCAATTACAAACATTTTTGCTCCCATTCCCATAATAAATCCCTCAGTTTTAAATTCCATAGCTGGCGAAACTACTGAATTTGCAAAACCTGTAATTGGCACAATTGAACCTGCACCTGCAAATTTTCCAATTAAATTATATACATTTAGAGCAGTCAACAATGCCCCTAAAAAAATCATAATTATGCTGGTAATACTAGATACCATTTCTACATCTAATCCTCTTCCCTTAAGTACATTCGTAATAAATTGTCCAATATCACAAATTAATCCTCCTACAACAAATGCTTTTATCATATTAGTAAACAATTTCGAGTTTGGAGAAACACTTTTCACATATTCTGCATACTCTTCCTTAGTAAAAACCTGTTTCATACTAACCTCCCACACCTTATATATAATTCAATTTTGTAAATAATCATCAAATCACCTGTATTATTGGCATAAATATATTTTTATTTCTAACAAAACAACGCAATAAAAACTTTTGTGCAAAAAATCAACATATAGCCAGTTGTACCTTCTAATTTTCCAAATAAACAGCATATATCTAATTATGTCTTCTGCTTTGTCCGAATAAACAGCATTATATATTCTAGCTACATACCAACATTAATTTAGTCAATATAAATCCATAATATACTCCTTCTATCTTGTTAATTTTTGTATTTGGTAATAAGCCTTTTTTAATGCAGCTAATTTTGACATTCTCTAATAATTCCAATTTAATATCAAGAATTTTGCTCTTCAAATAGCATAAAATGAATCTACTATTGATTTTTACAAAAATAAAAATAAGATATATTTCTATATCTTATTTTTTACAAAATAAATTTAAATTATTATAATTTCTATAAAACTATTATTTCCAATAAAGTCTATAAATAAAGAAATGCATCAAGCCTTATAGCTGTTCTAACTCATATACATAAACCGCCTTATTAGGAGTTTCAACATTATCCATACAAAAAAACACAATAAGGGAAATAACTCCACACAAGATGAGTATTGCTAACATAATCAAAAAAACTTTCTTCTTTTGTAAGTTTGCAGTTTTAAACATTTTCATATCCTCATATCATATGTCAATTGTTATTTGCTATCATTTTTAGCTTAATATCGTTTAAAATTTTTTTCTCTATACGAGATACCTGTACTTGTGAAATCCCAAGAAGCTTTGCTATCTGTACCTGTGTCTTTTCTTTAAAATATCGCAATATTATTATTTGCCGCTCTCTTGTATCTAATGTATCTAGAATCTGCCTTATTGCAATTTTATCAATTAAGTCTATCTCGCTGCTATTATTATCAGCATTTATTCTATCTATTAGCAATATTGGTGAGTTGTCACCTTCCCCAATAGTACTATATAACGATTCAGGAGAACATCCCGCTTCAAAAGCCATAACTAATTCTTCTGCAGAAACATTCATTTTTGAAGCAATTTCTGTTATTGTAGGCTCTCTACCAAGTTCCTTGCACATAATCTCTTTCGTTATTCGAGCTCTTGAAGAGATTTCTTTGAGGGATCTACTAACCTTTATTATCCCATCATCTCTGATAAACCTTTTTATTTCTCCAATAATCATAGGAACGGCATATGTAGAAAACTTTACATTATAAGCTGAATCAAACTTATTAATGGCTTTAATTAGTCCAATACTACCTATTTGAAACAAATCATCAATTTCATAGCCTCTATTTTGAAATCTTTTTACAATACTCCAAATAAGACCCATATTTTTTTCAACTAATATTGTCTGTGCTTGCCTGTCTCCAGCCTTAGCATCTTCAATAAGTGACCTTACCTCTTCATCTGTTATTTCCTTCATAGCTTTCTAAACCTTCCTGTATATTTTTTTACTCTCCCCTGCATATGTAATGAATATCTTGCTTCATTATAATTATTAGCATTAAATTATATATTTATACATAAATAACATATATTTACATTTAATAATACAAATATTCTTGCTTGCTTATAATTACTCAAACTACACAGTACATATACTGCTTAAAAATATTAGTATCGGGTGTGATAGCAATATCAAATGAAAAGTAAAGCATTTTAAATTTATAGATAAGCTTACCCATTAATAAGATAATTGGTAAAACTAAATATATTCCGACTTTCCATTCGACAGTTAGATTAGAAATAATTGCTTAGATTTGTTATTGAAAAAACTTGCTTATATTATAAAAATTATAAATTTATGGTGTCAATGATATCAAAAAATTAGTATTCATGTATTAAAATTAATTATCAAATTCTAGTTTTTCTTCAAACTGATACGATATAGGTTTTTAGCACACCATGAGCCATGAATGGTGAATGTGGAAAGTCAGCTTTAAGCATTGATAAACTCAAAACTTAAAGTGCACATGTAAGCATCAACTATACTATTGAGTTATTTTGGCAAGAAACCAATGATAATCTATTGCACCGACAGACATTTTGAGTGTTTTAAAATTCATCCCAGCTAATTCTTTTCCCATCCCATCTTTTTCTCGCTCTTCTAGCGTTAGAACTATCTCTTCTAAGTAAAAGCGACTAGCTTGGAAACTACACCCAAGCTAAGTCTTCTTTAGCTTTTTAAACATTGTAACAGTTGTCCCCTTATTTAGTTCTGAAGATATTTCAACCCCATCCATAAAGCTTTCCATAACTGTAAAGCCCATTCCAGAGCGCTCTAAATCTGGTTTTGACGTATATAAAGGCTGTCTTGCTAATTCAACATCCTCTATACCCTTTCCTTTATCAGATATTTTTATTTCTATTCCTTCCTCATATAATTTGCAATACATTTCTACTATTCCAGTATCATTCTCATATCCATGTATAATTGCATTAGTTACTGCCTCTGAAACAGCAGTTTTTATATCGGCTAATTCTTCAATTGTTGGGTCAAGCTGTGATGCAAAAGCTGCTGCCACAACTCTTCCAAATGCCTCATTACTTGATTTGCTCATAAATTCCAGCTTCATTTCATTTATTAGCTGCATTTTCTTTTCCTCACTCTCATATTTGCATTAAAGCATTTATAACGCCTAGATTAAAATGAAATTTTTGATTTTAGAAAAATCCAATTATTGAAAAAATCAATTTAAAAAATTCGTTAATCAGTAACATGTAAACGGGGCTGAAGATATTCTCACGGCATTTAGCAAAAACAGCACCCGCCACTTATAAAAGTTTGAGATATCTTCTAGCCTCGTTATACCGCAGGTACTAATTACTTTTTTTATTAAATAAAAAATAACCGTATTTAAATACAAAATAATATTTTCAACTAACTGCACATGCTTGAAATGGCTGCATCTAAGTCATTATAAGCAGGTATAATTTTTAATATTCCTGACATTTCAAATATTTGCATTATCTTTGGATTAGCATTTAAAATAGCTGCCTTGCCGTTTAATTTCTGAATATTTTTATATCTTCCAACAATTACGCCAATACCTGAGCTATCCATAAAATTAACACATGAAAAATCAAAAATTATATTTTTAACAGTAGACTTTACAAGTTCACTGTCTATTTTTTGCCTTAAATACTGCGCAGAATGATGATCCATATCTTCCATAATTCTTATAATTAAAGTTGTACCTTTTTTTGATAATTTTACATCCAAAACGAATTTCCTCCTTTGTAAATTAACTTCTTTTAACTGCATTTTTTCTCTTGTATGAATATTCGAGATTTGCTTTAAAATTTTCACAAAGTATTAAATTCGTTATTTCCCTATTTTTTCCTTTTATAATGTTGAACAACCTAAACTAGTCTCATATCACAGCAATAAAAACCACTTTTAGTTTTAGAACTAAGCTAATACCATCTAATAGAAAGTATTGCCTCCAACAAAATTGCTTCCTCTTTTTTTAATAGCTTCTTTTTAATAGCTTCTTTTTAATAACTTCTTTCATGTCAGCAATTTATACTGGCCCGTTATAATCACTTTTCTCTCTAATTTTTTCAGCTATTTCATCTAATTTTCTAAGTCGATGATTAACTCCTGATTTTCCTAACTTAGGATTAAGCATTTCCCCCAACTCCTTAAGGCTTAATTCAGAATACTCAAGCCTTAGGTTTGCAATATCAATTAAATTGGGAGGAAGATTGCTTATACCTATAGTAGATTGAATCAATTTAATATTTTCAGCCTGTCTGACAGAAGCATTTACTGTTTTTTCCAGATTTGCCGTCTCACAATTTACAATCCTATTAACATTGTTTCTCATATCCTTTAGTATTCTCACATTTTCAAACTCCATTAATGCACTATGAGCACCAATAATATTTAAAAAATCAACTATGTTTTCTCCCTCTTTTATATATGCAACATAGTTACCTTTTCTAGTTATAATTTTCACATTTATTCCATAGTCTTTAAGAATTTCTTTAATAATTTCAGTACATTTTTCATTTCGAGTGGCAATTTCTAAATGATAGGTTTTTTCAGGGTCGCTAACTGAACCTCCCGATAAAAAGACTGCTCTAAGAAAACTCTTCCTGCAGCAAACATTTTTTAAGGTTGATTCTTCAATATCCAAATCATCATTATGAAACACACTTATTTCGGAATCATAAAGCAATTTATTAATAATTTGCATAGATGCAAAAATTATTGAATAGGAAATATGTTTCTTAAGCTTACTGTTTCTTCTTATGGAAACCTCAGGACTCAAGCCATATACTTTTCTAACTGTAGTATACAATCTCCTTGCAAACGCAGCATTTTCAGTAACTACCTTCACATTTCGCGAACCTTTTTCATGAGTGAAAAGATTACTAGCTAAAATTACCCCCATAATTTCGGACTTCCTGCAGCATAAATCATGCAGTTCTATTCTACAAAGTTCATCCTTTACTAAAGTTGAAAAAGACACCCCATTCACTCCCTAATAGCCTAAAATCAAATTGAAAAGTCATAAAATTCTAAGTCCTCAAGCCGAACATCCTCAATTGCTGCTCTTAAAATTTCGGACACGCTCCATGCCTGTGCAAAACAACCTCTAGGATAATGCGGAACATCTCCATCAAATATCTCGGAAATGCTGCCTAATCCTCCATCCTTCAGATGATCAATAAATAGCAAAATAAAATCTGCTGCATTCCTTCTAGCCTCTTGAGTTGAGCCATTAACTCTAACATAAGCTTTTATAAATCGTCCAAGGGGCCATGTCCAAACAGTTCCTTGATGATATGCTCCATCTCTGCTCCATACATCTCCAATATATTCACCCCTATATTGATGACTTTTTTGAGTTAAAGACCTTAAACCATACGGCGTGTAAAGTTCCTTCCAAACCTTTTCGACAATGCTTTTTGCTTTATCCCCTTCAACAACTGAAAATGAAAGTCCAACTGCCATTATTTGATTTGGTCTGATGCTAGGATCCTTACCAAAATCATTAACTACATCATATAAGCAATTGTCAGCACCATTCCAGAAAACTTTATCAAAAGACTCTTTAACCCTGTGGGCTAAATTAATATAAATATCTCTCTCTTCAAATTTCTGTGACAAATGAGACATAATCATTAACGCATTGTACCATAAAGCATTTATTTCCACAGCCTTTCCATGTCGTGGAGTTACAACCCAATCGCCAACCTTTGCGTCCATCCATGTTAATTGAGTGTGAGGATTTCCTGCTGTTATAAGACCATCCTCAGTCATTCGTATATCAAAAAGTGTACCATCTTTAAAACCTGTAAATATATCCTTTAAACAACCATATATTTTTTCTTTTATGAAATCATAGTTATTTGTATACTCTAAATAATTGTAAACTGCCTCAAAATACCATAAAGCAGCATCAACACTGTTATATGCAGGCTGTAAACCATCATCAGGAAATACATTTGGAATAAGACCATGTGCTACATATTTGGAAAAGGTATATAGAATATCCTCCGCATCCTTATATCTGCCTGTGGCTAATGTAAGTCCGCTGAAAGCTATCATTGTGTCCCTTCCCCAATCAGTAAACCAAGGATATCCTGCAATTACAGTCTTTGATTCTGTAGATTTTCTATATACAATAAAATTATCTGCTGCAAGCACCAACCTTCTGCACAGCTTATTTTTATAATCTTTTATGTTCAGCAGTTCCAAAAGACGCTTTTCTTCTGAAGCAATTACCTCAGCCGCATCAACTTTACTACTATCTATTTTTTCGCTTGTAGCAACAAAAGATATTGTTTTACATTCATAAGGCATAATTTCAACACTAAAGCTTCCAGGCATGAAATGATCCTCAAAGCTATGTAACCCTCGCTCCTGCTCAGTATTATATAGCATATTATAAAAATAGCAGTTGTCCAACTTTTTAAATTGACTAGTGCTTGTACTAAGATTTAAAGTTACATCTGAACCCTTTGGTGAAATACTAACTTGATTTTTATTAATATCTATATCAAAATTTAAGTAACTGTAATTACTTTGATGATGATGGTCTCTGTAATTAACCAATGGCGACAGCTTAAAAGTCGCAGCCTTTGAACCGTTTCTTATTTCATAATGAACTACAGTTGTATTTTCTCCATATTTCATGGCAATTTTCTTTTTAATGAAAATATCTTGATAGCTAAATATAAACTCAGGAAGTAACTGATAATTCACTCTTTGAAGTTGATGAAACCCCCTGTTAATATATCCATCTGATGTCTTAAAAGAACTAAAAGCTACTGATGTTCCATCTTCAAAAATCAAATCCTCTAAAAGATTAGACAAAAGCAGATGCCTGCTTGTAGGCGGTTTCAAAGCCGCAATTAATAAACCATGATATCTTCTGCTATTTGAACAAATCAAGGTTCCTGAAGCATATCCGCCTATTCCGTTCGTAATAATCCATTCCCTTTCGCTTCCCTGCTCGTAACTATACCAAAAGCTTTTTCCAAATTCCATATATACACACTCCTGTCTAGTTTATTAAGTATCCGCATCATATGGCTGGATTACCTTTATTCTTTTACGTATTTAAACGTTCCCTTGCATAATAGTAGTCAAGAACCCTATCCTTATCACGAGACAAGACAAACTCTGAAACCAATTCAATAATTTTTTTGGCAAGCCTATTAGAGTCATGCCTTACCAAATTGTTATTAACTGCCTTAAAATCACCAGTAATAAGTTCTATTCCCATCTTTTCAACTACTTCAGCATCAACCCTTACAAGTTCTGCCCCATCTAATAAGTATCTCTCTTTAAGGTCATCAGGAATAGAAGCAGTATTAACAATGCAAAAATCTATTATTCCCTTTTTTGTATGTTTTTCAATGGCTTTTATATGATCGCTAAGTGAATAACCCTGTGTCTCACATGGCTGTGTCATAACATTGCATACATATACAATAATAGCCTTTGTTTTTTGCAGTGCCTCACATACACCTTCTACTAAAAGATTAGGTATTATACTGGTGTATAGACTTCCTGGACCTAATACTACTATATCTGCATCCATAATTGCATCAATTGCTTCATTTAAAGGCTTCACATTCTTCTGATTAAAATATATTCTTTCAATGTTTGACACATCATTTGAATCTCTATGTCCAATATTGAATTCGCCTAAAATAACTTCTCCTCTGTCTGTTTCTGCACACAATCTAACATCATCAAGAGTAATTGGCAAAACCTTTCCTGTTACAGCCAGAACATCACTCATCTTTTTGACAGCCTCTTCAAAACTATCGGATATACCATCCATAGCAGCCAGAAATAAATTACCAAAGCTTTGCCCCTTCAACATCCCATCCTGAAATCTGTATTGAAGAAGCTTTTGCATAATAGGCTCAGTATTAGCTAAAGCAAGAATACAGTTTCGAATATCACCAGGCGGCAGTATACCAAGATCCTCCCTTAAAACTCCAGAACCTCCCCCATCATCTGCAACAGTTACCAATGCAGTCAGATTTGATGAGTACTGCTTTAATCCTCTTAACATAGTAGAAAGCCCCGTACCGCCACCTATAGCGACTATTTTGGGACCTTTTACAGATATCCTTTTTTCATTAAGAAGACTACTTAAGCCTTCTGGATTCAAGGTATTTATTTTATTATTACTCAATGCTGATAATACAGATTTTGCTAATGCTTTTAATGCAAACAATACAGTAAATATACCTATAAACGCTAAAATAATCATAAGGATAATAAATTGCATTCCTTTACTATAATAATTTATAGCAAATGTAATACTTAAGCAAAAAAGTATAAGGCCTACTGCCAGCAGTAACCCCCACCTTTTTATCTTAGCACCTGGTACCACCCAGTCCGTTGCTTTCATTTACCAACACCTCTGCTATCTTTCTCTATATCCCTATGTTCAATTACTACTCTGTGTTTTTTTTCTTCTAATCTTCTAAAAACCTCATCAGCTATAGCAACAGACCTGTGCCTTCCTCCTGTACAACCAATTCCAATGTCCAATTGAGACTTGCCTTCTTTTATATAATTAGGAATAAGGAAGTCCAGCATATCATCTAATTTCCCTAAAAACTCCTTTGTTTCAGGGGCATTTAATACAAATTCTTTTACCATTTCATCCTTACCAGTTTTTAGCTTCATCGGTGCAATATAATAAGGATTTGGAATAAATCTAACATCAAATACTAAATCACAATCTGTTGGTATTCCATATTTAAAGCCAAATGAAACAATATTTATAATTATACCTGTAAAGGTTTTACCCTCTAGAAATATGTTGTTAATTTCCTGCTTAAGCTGACGTGTGGCAAGAGTTGAAGTATCAATAATATAATTAGCCTTAGCTTTTATTTTTTCAAGAGCCTTACGTTCCTCTTTTATTCCCTTTAATAATCTTCCCTCTTGTGAAAGCGGATGCTGCCTTCTGCTTTCTTTATATCTCTTAACAAGAACATCATCATCAGCCTCTAAAAATAATATCTCGTATGAAAAACCCGATTGCTGAATCTCATCAAGAGCTGGGAAAAGATCATGCAATAATTCTCCGCCTCTAATATCTATAACTAATGCTATTTTTTCCATTTTGCCTTCACTCTGAGCACTAATTTCAGCAAATTTAAGTATTAATGAAGGCGGCAAATTATCAACACAAAAAAATCCGATATCTTCCAAATATTTTGTTACGAGACTTTTTCCTGCCCCTGACATGCCAGTTACTATTACAAATCTCATTTGTATCCCCCAAATCTTTCTCATGTAATTTTCAAAAATTTTGCTGATAAAGGCAATAACCTCTTAAAACTGTATCTTTTTCATGCAAATTTCTTGTTTTCTAGAACTCCTTTGATATAACACGACATACATTCTTAGAATCCTATAATTAGTTAAAATCTCTATATATTAAAATCTCCGACTATCCTTAGTTCAGGTTCAAGTTCTACATTAAACTTTTCACTTACATTTTTTTGAATATATCTAATTAAATCAAGTACATCCTTACAAGTAGCATCACCAGTGTTAATAATAAAACCACTATGCTTATCTGATATCTTCGCACCACCTATACTAAATCCTCTGAGTCCGCAATCATCAATCAGCTTCCCCACAAAATAACCTTGTGGTCTTTTAAAAACACTACCTGCACTAGGCCATTCCAGAGGCTGCTTATCTCTTCTTTTAAAGTTAAAATCATCCATTAAATCTTTAATTTTTTTATAATCACCAAAATTAAGCTTAAGCCTAGTTTTTAAAACAATACCTTTTGTTTTTTGGATAATACTCGTTCTATATGAAAAGCCATGTTCTTCGCCTTTTACAGTAACTATTCTCCCATTTGCATCAAGATATTCTGTCTCATCAACTACCGTAGACATTTCTCCAATATATGCTCCAGCATTCATTGTAACAGCCCCGCCTATAGTACCAGGAATACCTTCTGCAAATTCAAGGCCAGATAGCGAATTTTGAAGCGCTATTTTTGAGGCTTTTGAAATAAGCATTCCAGCCTCAAGCTCCATATATTCGCCATCAATCGAATATCTGTCCATATTGTCATAAATTTTAATTACTACACCTCTGATACCCTTGTCAGATACTAAAAGATTAGTTCCGTTTCCCATGACCATGTAAGGTACATTGTCACTTACAAGACACCTCATAACATCCTCAATCTGCTTACTGCTATCAGGTAAAATTAAAAGGTCTGCTGGTCCGCCTATCTTAAAAGAAGTGTGGCTTTTCATAGGTTCATTTATAAAAACTTTTTCTTCTCCTAAAGTAGAAATAAGCTTTTTGATAAGTTCATTATTTTGCAATACCCTATCCCCCCCTTTCAAAGAACCTAATATATTTCCTATATTAATCCTAACATTAATAAAATAAATATCTGCTTTATTATTAATAAAATCTACTTTCGCATACACTAAATATTATGCCCTTAATAATATAAATATCGTAGCATCAGACTTGAGTCGTAATTGATATTAGCCATTAATCAGCATAAATTTTGTTAAATCTTAAAATGTAGATTATATGCCTTTATAATAGCCATACACTTTCACAATAATTAATTTAAAAACTATTAGTTTAGTTCCTACTACTAAAAAAAGTATATGCCACACAACAAGCTTTAATACTATGCTTTAGACAAATTCTGAATCCTATTTCGTCTTTCAAGCAAGTATGCATCTATTTTTTCTATTGAAGTTGTAATCACTAATTCTTCAGGCATATCAGCCTCTTCAAGCAAATTGGTAACAAAATCAAACTTACCTATACCAAAGCTTATATGGGCATCGCTTCCTGTTGTAATTCTAACACCATGCTTTTTACACATTTGAACTATCTGAAAGCAATTTTTCTCACTGCCCTTTCTAACAACTGCAGACTGATTATTAATTTCAATAAGCTTATTATTATCCTTAGCGGCTTTAACTACCTTTTCTATATCTATCTGAAATTGAGGATTTCCGGGATGGGCAAATACATCTATATATGGATTTGATAAAATCTCTATTGCCGCATTTGTATGTTCTTCAATTGTTGCAGGTTTAATGCATATATCATGATAGCTAGCAAGCACCAAATCCAATTTTTCTAAATAGTAATCATCTAAATCAATTTCCCCATTATAGTTAATAATATTTAACTCTACACCTTTTAAAACACGAACACCATAAAGTGTATCAGGTATAACTCCCAAATTCCCAAAGTGATAACGAAAAGGCGCACCTGACATAGCAGGGCCATGATCTGACATATTTATAACTTGCATTCCATTTGCAAATGCCTCTCTTGCATTCTCCTGAATTGTACTGTATGCATGCCCGCTTGATATTGTGTGAGTATGTGTATCCGCTATTATTTTCAACTTTCTCCTCCTATAAATGGTTTTAATCCTTAGCCCATATACCCAGATTCATTATTGTATATATTATTCTTATTAATATTACCTAATACCCTCTCACTTAGCGCCTGTGCAGCATTATATCCCATCTTCTTTTGTCTGTTGTTCATTGCTGCAACCTCTACTATTATAGCCAAATTTCTTCCTGGGCTTACTGGTATTGTCAGACACGGCACAGTCAAACCTAGTACTTCTGTAAACTCATCTTCCAGCCCCAGTCTGTCATATATCTTCTTATCATTCCACGGTTCTAATTTAATAACAAGATTTATATTTTCTGTCATCTTGACTGAACCAACACCATATAAATTTTTAACATCCAGTATTCCAATTCCCCTGATTTCTATAAAATGTCTTATTATATCAGGGGCTGTACCTACTAGTGTCCTATCAGATACCTTTCTAATTTCAACATTATCATCTGCTACAAGACGATGCCCTCTTTTTACAAGTTCGAGTGCAATCTCACTCTTTCCCACACCACTTTCACCAAGTATAAGTATACCTTCACCATAAACCTCTACCAGTACGCCGTGCATACTTGTTCTAGGGGCTAGCTGAACATTAAGATATCTAATAACACCACTCATAAATCTAGAAGTAATGTCATCTGTTCTAAGAACGGGTATATTGTATTTCCTTCCCACCTCAATCATTTCAGGGAATACACCAAGTCCTCTTGCAACAACCATGCAAGGAAAACCGCATTTAAAGAAATTATCCAGTCTTCTATATCGGTCGCTTTCTCTAAGCTGCATTAAATAAGCAGTTTCTCCTTTGCCAATAATCTGCATTCTATCAGTTCCGAAGTATTCCATATATCCAGCTAATTGTAGTCCAGGTCTATTTACATCCGCAGATGTAATCTCTATTTCCTCAAAATCCTTACGTCCAGTTAATTCTTCTAATTGAAACTCATCCATTATTTCTTTTAAAGTTACAGAAAACACCAGAAAGCACCTCAATTCCGTCAATATACATACTCTTGTATTATATAATACCTGTGCTAAAAAGAAAACACGGTAATACAATTAATTTACAGTATACCTCATATGAATGTTACTATTCAGTCTATTAATTTCAAGTCAATTACTATCATCTAAACATTCGATGATATTTGCTAATAGTTTAGGTAAGAAAGCTACTCTCACCAACATGTTCAATAACCCACTTATAGTTCGCTATAATGAGCAGCATGTTCTTACAAAGTGATAAGAATTTCTGCTGTTCACATGATAACTTGATAATAACCGTACTTCTTCAACGCACATAAAGAAAGAACTATTCTAATTCAGAACAGTTCTTCCTTTGTGGAGCGGGTAGAGGGAATCGAACCCTCGCAATCAGCTTGGAAGGCTGATGTTCTACCATTGAACTACACCCGCATAAAACCATATACAATTTATACAACAACTAACGCAAAACTATGTAAATAATGGAGCGGGTTAAGAGATTCGAACTCTCGACTTTCACCTTGGCAAGGTGACACTCTACCACTGAGTTAAACCCGCATGACCTTTACGCAAGAGTTATTATACATATCATAAATCATTTTGTCAACACATTTAATTAAATTTTTTACTAAAATTATCTAAAAACTATCTAAATTTTTTACTAACTACAAACACAAAATATAACTCTTATTCACAGTTAAGCTTGTTATTCTCGTCAAACAATTCAACAATATATTGATAAAGTGTCTCTATATAGAATTCATTTGTAATATTTATTATTTTCTCACCAGTACTCTCATGTTCATCACCTGCGATGATAAGTATATTTTTGCTTTCTGTACTAATATCAATAATATCGTATGTATTTTGGTTTTGACCGCTTAGAATACAAATTTTAATATCTATTTCATATCTGTTTTCCAGCCATTTAAAATAATCAGTTTCTCTATTTAAAGCATCAATACCCAAAATAATTATATCAGGATCATATATCCTGCTTAGGTGTTCAAGAGAAATGTACTCCGACTCTTCTCCTTGTACATTTCCCATACTCGGCAAGTATTCTATCCCATATGCAATTCCTCTACATGAATCTGACACTGCAATAGCGTTATAACCTCTTTCACAAAAAATATCCTTTAATTTTCCTATACAATTAAGAAATACAATACTGCTAAAATCATATATAGCTATAACAGGCATATCAATATATGCTTTTTCACCACTTGTTACCTTTGTATAGACTGACGGATGAAATATTTTTATCCTTTCACTATTGTCATTGTAGTAAATATTTTGATACAGATTAGTATCTCCAAGGCAGACTAGGTTCATATCCATGCTTCCAAGAAAATCAACTAAATCGTTAAGATTAGTGCCTTTTAATGTGCAAGTTGAAGGGGGCAAATTGGCTATAACAGTATCAATTCCATCAAGAATGTCCTTACTTTTTTTTAAGTATTCAAAAACTCTTTCAAAAACTTCCCCACTTTTGCAACATTCAATGTCAACTACTCTTTTAACAATTCCCTTGTAAGGTATATTTACATTTTGTTTTTTTGAACAGTTTGTATTGAATATTATAGCATTCTCTATCCAGTCAGCCCTTGGGTACATGTTTGCATGCCAATTTGCAGACAAGTCATTTTCCGCACCCTCCGCAAGCTTGCGCTTAATTTCATGAAAGGACATATTAGGATTATTTTTTAAAATATTATATACTATTGCAGTTATCATAGGTGCTGCGAAACTGTTACATGGAGTTGTTGTTTTTTCACTTCCATCATATTTTACTAGAGAATGTGATGCGCATGCTGTTATATCAATTCCATCTAAAGAATAATAATTGTACCTATACTGTCCTTCCTGCAACTTGCCTTCAACATCACATTTTACCCCGATAACATTGGATAAAGAGGCTGGTTGAGTAAATACGTTCCCATTGTTACATGCTGCAACAATAATGACTCCTTTATGAGCAGCATAATTAACAGCCTTTCGCACCTCTTCATAATCCCAAAAGTTAATTGTACCAAGGCTTAAGTTTACTAGCTTTATTTTATTGTCCCCACACCAATAAAGCGCTTTAACAAGCTGGTCTCTGACTCCTCGCCCGGTATCATTCAGCACTTTTATACTGCCCAATCTAGCATAAGGACTATATTTTTTTATTATAGCACCGCAAATAGTACCGTGGCTAGGCTCGTATAGGGAGCAATCCTCTCGCTGAAGTATTTGAAGATCTCTGGTTACTTCTAAATTCAACCACAGACTTCCTGTGTTATAAAGTTTTTCATTTACCCCGTCATCAATAATAACAACTTTCAATTGAATACTCATTTGTCATCCATTTCTCAATTCATCATATATAATTTTACAGATACCGTTATATGTACTGAATTGACCAGAGACAATAGCATCTTGTGGAATTTTTATTGAAAATTCCTTCTCAACATCAAAAAATAAATATAATAAATCTCTAGGAGGCATGCCAAACTCTTGTCCTAAAAGTTTTTTATCTCTAAACTTATCTTTATTTTGGCCCATCTCTATCCCAAATCTTCTCTTAAATATATCATCTAGCTTTTTCTCTATGTGTTCCATTTTTTACCTCCTTAAAAAGCCGATACTTCTGCATAGCTGCTTAATTTATCCAATATGAATTTGTACATTCTATCCCCATGATCTTCCTCAAGAATATTATAGATTGGTGTTTCTAACCCAGATAAATTTTCTATTTTTTTATTAATAGCCGTAGAATCCAGCAGGGTATAGCACATTTCTAGAGATGATTCAGTTTTTATCCAGTCAAAATGATAATTTGATAAATTGAAGCAATCCACTTTAAAGCCTAATTTATATTGCAAGGATTTGCAAACGTTTTCAAAATAAGCAGGTTTATATTCTTCATACAGGACACTGCAAATGGCTGCATCTGGAATAACAGCCTGAGAAATTTCATAGGAAGTAATTCCATAATTGCAGGTGTACTTATTATTAAGTTTCATTGTCCCACCAGGCAGCCCTATAATTATAACATCTGGCTGTTCTTCCTTTTCAATTTTCTTTATATAATGGTTGAACAAGGTTATCTTTTCTGGCTCTGATAAGCTATTGCCAAACATAAAACTCGGCATAGAGTGAAAACCTAAAAGTTCACAATATTTTTTTGTCCCTACTTGGCTAACTTTATAACCTTCATTAATCAACCTTTTTCTGAGCGCTAGCTGAACTTCAAATTTATTTGTTCTCTCCGATATTCCTAATACAAAAATAACTGGTGTATTTATGCTATAGATTTCACTTTTTTCTGGGGATGACCATACTTCATTATCACTCAAAAACTCACAACTTACATCATTTTCCAAAGCAAGGTCAATTAGTTGCTTTTTTATCTTGTCGCAAACTATTAATTCACAAAGGATATTCTTCTTTTCTGTTATGGCTTCCAACATTTTGGGATAAACTACTTTTTCAAAATCTAGTTTCCAATGAGAATCAATAAATAGCACAGTTTCACAGGCATCTAAAGCTTCTTTAAAATTCCCCTCAACCTTTATTCCTATTTCTTTCAACTTGCCTGCACTTCCTGCATCCTTGCCTACTAGACCCCATCCATTAGGAGAGACTAATTTTGTTATTACATATCCATGTAAAAGTTCTGTATGCTTAATTACAGCTGAAAAGTTATTATCAAAGGGATATACCAGCAACTTTTGTTTCTGTAGCATCTTCTTTTACCTCCAATTGTTTTTTTGTAAATTGAACAATAGGTTCTTCCTCTTCATCAAAGTTATATCCCAACTCTAATAATGTACAGAAGTCCTTCAATTGCTCTTCTATTTCTCTTTTTGTATTTACACATTCCTTCAACCTCTTTTCTGAGGTCAACTCTTTTGTGTCGTCTGCAAAAGCAGCACATTGGTTACAATATCTAAAAGCCCAACAATTCTTGCAGCTTTCCTCAGTAACCTTAGCTACATTGAGTATTCTAAAGCACTTTTCTAAATCAAAGCCATCCTCTACGTTCCCTATCTTCATTACCTCGGAAGCTTCGCTTACCCGCTCGCAAGGGTAAAATACACCGTCTGTATCCATAAACAGTCTCATCTGTCCAGGTATGCATGGTCCTCCAGGATGACCATAATCAGAAAGACCTAATGTAAGTGTTCTTTTATTAGTATATTTGCTTTTTAACCTATCAAAATAAAATAGGTTTAACTTACTAACATACTTTTTTTCAAGCCGTCCCAGCTTGTGTAAGAAAACTTTAAAAAATTCATATCTATATTCTGTTCTAAAATTTTCATTTGTCGAGAAAGGTTCTTCCAAATAATTTGTAGAAGGCAAAGTAGACATTTGAGTAATATCCTTTACCATATCGTAATTCATAAAAAACTCCGATATGCACTTAAAGTCAGCCATTGGATCAACAACCACATTAAACAATATATTTTTAAAATACTCAGGGTATTTTCTCTTGAGATTTTCCATATTCTCCATTATTTTATCAAAAGAACCTTCCCCGCTGCCTGCAAACTTTCTATGATTGTTATGAATTTCTCTTGGTCCATCTAGACTTATGCTAAGCATGATATCGTTTTCATATAAATACTTTATAACATCTTCATTTAGAAGTGTTGCATTGGTTGTAATTGAAAAGGACAGTTCTTTTCCCTCAGCTTGTTCCTTTGCATATTCTACACACTTCTTTATAAGTTCAAACTCCAAAAGTGGTTCTCCACCGTAAAATCCCACATTTATATTTTTTGAACCTTGAGAATGTTCAATTAAAAAATCAATTCCCTTTTTTGCTATATCAAAGTTCATCCTTTTACTTTGATGTCTCCTGTTCTGATAATGACCAGAATCACCCGAATAAATACAATATTCACACCGCAAATTACATTGCTGTGTTACCTGTAAAATAATCTTTTCTAGGGTACTGTCTAGAATATCATTCAGATTTTTACTTGCAGGATGCAATATCTCTTTTACCTTGTTATTTGATAAAAATCCATTCTTAATCATTTTATTAACTTCATTTTCGGTATTTAATTGAATTTCATTTGTCTTTCCATTTAAATAATCATAGGCTTCCTTACTTACCTTTATAATTTTGCTTGTGTTGACGTCATATATATAGTATCCGCCTGCTGTACAAAATGGATAAATAAACGGTTTTAATTCAAGCATAAACGTCCTCCGCACATTCTTTAAATTAGTCCAGCAAAAATAACTTTTTGCTGGACTTTTAACAATCAATTTCCTGTTGAGTAATATATCATGGGATATATTACTCTTATATTTCGTTAGATTTGAGGTTTAGGCTGTTTTAGTAATATTGTCCGCGCCAGATATTATGATTTATACTGAATAGATCGGATGGACACATGCTGTTGCAAGCAGCATTACAATCAGTAGCCTTATTGCTATAAGCCTCAACACTCTCTACCATTTCGTGAACTTTTTTTCCTAATTTTCTCATCATTTCACCTCCTAACATTTTGACCTCCGAATGTCAAAACTCGCGACTACTCTGACATTCAATCTATACTGAATCCCTATAATTCCTCGAGGTTTATTTTAAAGGAGTCAATATCAAATAACCTGCTTGTCCATGAAAGAATTATGGACTCCATCATCTTTTCATATCCTTAAAAAATGATGGTAAACTACATATACGTTGACGGATTATTTTTACTAGGTTATTAGCTAAAATTGAGTATCTCACATATCTACATTCACAATTAAGCTAAGCAGCAATTTGTTTTATCGGAAATAATATTAACACAGTAATTTTTTTATAGATTGCATTTTTATTGTAATTTTCATGTAAATCATATGATATTATTTATCCTCCTATTAAAACCTACAAAATTAATCAAGATAAATAAAACTAATGAACATGGAATACTTGCAGCTATTATCAAAATCAAATTCCAGCACTCTCTAGTTTTGCAGTTTTCTACAATGCTTATAGTTTTCAGTCAACCCCTTAATTTTCATAAATATTTGCAATTAAAATCATTTATGTATCATCTATACTTTTTCAAGTATTTTGGTAACAAAGCATTGTTAAGATGGCGTTTGAACTAAGGTCTGTTTATAACCTACGACTGTATTTCTGCGGCAAAGTATTGTAAAGCTTTAGCATTGTAAGGCTTTTCACGTATAAGTATAGTAAAATGATTGATTTAATTTGTTGATTAGTCATCTATTATATGTGGCTGGATAATAACACTACAACACCAATTGTCAACCACAAAACCATTTTATAGTTGACAATTATTCATTAATCCTTTATACTGCAAATTAAAATAAGAAGTAATTCTTGTTACTGCTAATTCTAAAAAGCGTAATGTTAGTTCTAAATTTGTTTAATGTTTTACAAAGTGAAGACTGGAAATGTAATTAACTAAGTCATAAATATTATATTGGAGGTGACAAGTCCATGTAATTTCCTACATTTATGTAGAATAAAGGACATGAACATAAATATGATAGATTTAGCAAAAGAGATTATCGCAGGCAGGCGTTTAAAAAGAGGAGAAGATTTTAGTATCTTTTTAACTGCTGCTTCAACTGAACTATTTGAAGGTGCAAATATGATCCGTGAAGCATTATGCGGCAACCATGTTGACCTTTGTTCCATTATAAACGGTCGCAGCGGCCGATGTAGTGAGAACTGCAAATTCTGTTCTCAATCAGCTTATCATAAAACAGAAATAAAAGAATATGATTTTTTAGACCCTGATGTAATTTTACAAGCTTGCAAAGCAAGTGAATCCAAAGGTGTACATCGTTTTTCTATTGTTACATCAGGAAGAACCTTAACAGATGAGAATTTTGAAAAGGCTATTGCTGCATATGAAAAAATGCATAAAGAATGTAAAATTGGACTGTGTGCCTCTCATGGTTTTTTAACTTTGGAACAATTTTATCGTTTAAAAGAAGCTGGAGTTTCAATGTACCATGAGAATATAGAAACCTCTAGACGATACTTTCCAAATGTTTGTACTACTCATACATACGAAGATAAAATTCATTCAATTGAGTTAGCAAAAGCAGCAGGCTTAAAAATTTGCTCTGGTGGCATTATTGGTATGGGTGAGAGTTGGAATGACCGTATTGATATGGCTATAAGCCTGTCAGAATTACAAGTAGACTCTATTCCAATTAATGCCTTGATGCCAGTTAAAGGTACAAAATATGAAAATTTAAGTCCTCTTTCTGAAGATGATATTTTAAGAACAATTGCTATCTTTCGTTATATTAATCCAGCGTCATATATTCGTATGGCAGCAGGCAGAAGCTATTTCAACGATGGCGGTTCAAGTATATTTCTATCTGGTGCTAATGCAATGCTTACTGGCGATTTATTAACAACTGTAGGTAGTAGCACTAAACAGGATATAGAAATGTTAACAAATATGAATTTTAATATTGAAAAAACACTTAGCGACTCAAAATGCAAATTTGAAAAAGTAGTTGTCCAATCTTAATGTAAAACCGGATTATAAAGCCAATCCTTTTTACTTCTTTTGAAGAAGTTGAGTTAACAAATAAATATATTGAAACGGAGATTAATTATGGAAAAGAAATTTAATGTTTATCAAATTGTATTTATAGGAATTATGTCTGCAGTAATTTGCATATTAGGACCATTGTCATTTCCAATAGGCATAATACCCATTTCCTTTACAAACCTTGCTATATATTTTGTGCTTTATATACTTGGCATGAAAAAAGGTACCATAAGCTACATAATCTATATGCTAATCGGCTTAGCAGGTATTCCTGTATTCTCTGGTTTCTCAGGCGGCCCTTCTAAGCTTTTAGGTCCTACAGGCGGATACCTTTTTGGATTTATATTTATGGCACTGATAGCTGGATTTTTTATAGACAAATTTTTTGACAAATGGTACTTATGCATTATAGGCATGATATTAGGTACTGCTGTTTGCTATACTCTTGGCACTATCTGGCTGTCATATCAAGCAAATATGTCAATAGGTGCAGCACTTTTTGCAGGCGTAATTCCATTTATACCAGGAGATTTTATTAAAATAATTATAGCTTCATATCTAGGTCCTCAGATGCGTAACAGATTAGTTAAGTTCAATTTACAATAAGAAGTAGGTTTGAAAAATGCAAAGTTGACATTTGGCGCATTCATCGTTCTCACATATCAAAAAGCTTCTTAAGCTTTTTGTGGATTTGAACAAGTTTTCTTAAATGCATGAATTAGTTTATGGATATTGAACCATTAACTATTTCATGCATTTTAATTTGGCAGCAAACCATTGATAATTCTGCCACACAAATAGAGTTTATATACGAAGTTTAAGTTATTTAAATATACTGTAATATACGTAAAAACTGCTAAAACCCTAATAAACTTTTAATTATGTAATATAATACAGGAATAAATATGGCAGGAAGTAAATTCCCTATTTTTATTTTCTTAATTTCTAGTAAGTTCAATCCAATAGAAAATATCAGTATGCCTCCTATTAATGACATTTGGGAAATTACCATATCATTTAGCCACGGTTTTACAAAACCAGCTAAAAGAGTTATACTTCCTTGATAGATAAAAACTGATACTGCTGAAAATGCTACACCTATTCCTAGTGTGGCTCCAAAAATAATTGCTGTAACACCATCAAGTATAGATTTTGCAAATAATGTAGAGGTATTTCCTAAAAGTCCATCTTCTAGCGCTCCCACAATAGCCATAGCTCCTACACAATATATCAAACTAGCAGAAACAAAACCTTCTGAAAATGAGCCTCCCTTTGTGGGTATTTTGCTTTGAATCCACGTTCCCACATTTTCTAATCTTTTTTCAATTTTAAGAAATTCACCTATTAATCCGCCAATTACTAAGCTAAAAATCATTAGCATTGTAAATTGAGTATCCAATTTATTTCCACTAACTATAGTTATCATTTCTTTAATGGTTCCAGATATCCCAATAAACAACACCGAAAGTCCAATACCTTGCATGACTATTTGTTTGTATCTTTCTGGAATCCCGCTTTTCAGAAAATATCCTGCAATACCGCCTGCAATTACAGCTCCAGTATTTACAATTGTCCCAACACCTATCAACTTGTCCACTCCCTATGAAATATTATTCTTCGCTAAGTCAATCAATATTTGCCTGTCATTGAGTTCAGGATTCTCTAATACACATTCCAGCAAATAGTTTAGCATGTTATTTAGTTCCTTGCCAGGGTTCATGCCAATGGAAATCAAGTCATATCCATTAACAGCCAAATCCTTTTTACTCAAGCAATGACTTTCAGCCTTAATTTTGTTATATATTTTTAAAATATTTTTGAACTTTACTAATCTTTCCTCTAGATATACGCTATTCTGACTCATTGCATCAGCTTTTTGAACTTCTATTAATTCAAGAAAAGAATCTTCTCCAACCTTGTTGATTACCTTTTTGATAGATTTCTCATTGTCAAATATATCTGAATCATGGTGAAGTACAAGGTTTGTTATTTTTTTAATTGATTCTTTATCAAATCTAAGCCTATTCAATATATTTCTAGCTAAATCTGCTCCAACCTGCTGATGCCCATAAAAATGGTCTATCCCTTTTTCATCAGTTGTTTTTTGTATCGGTTTCCCAATATCATGCAAGAGCATTGTCCATCTAAGAATATTAGTGTTTTTCACATAATCTACTGAACGTAAAATATGTTCTGAAACACTATACATATGATAAGGATTGTTCTGCTTAGTGCTATAGCATGCAATAAACTCAGGAATTATATGTTCTAACAAGCCTGTCTTATACAACAAATCAAAATGCATTGGATTAGGAGATACTAAAATTTTATTTAGTTCATCTCTTATCCTTTCATTACTTATATTTTCTATCAATAAAGAATTTCTCTTAATTGCATCAAAAGTAGCTGCGTCGATACTAAAACCCAGCTGGGCACTAAAGCGTATGGCTCTGAGCATCCTTAATGCGTCTTCCTTAAATCTCAAATTAGCATCTCCTACCGCTCTTATCTGACAATTGTCCAGATCCTTAAGTCCCTCAAAATAATCAATCAGCCCTTCTTTAGGATGATATGCAATAGCATTTATTGTGAAATCACGCCTAGCTAAATCATCTTTTAAACTAGAAGTAAATTGAACACTATCAGGTCTTCTATTGTCAGAATATTCACCATCAATACGATATGTTGTAACTTCACAAAACTCATCATTTATAAAAACGCTTACAGTGCCGTGCTTGATACCCGTATCGAATGTTTTCTCAAATATTTTTTTTATATCTTCAGGAAATGCATTTGTTGTAATATCCCAATCATAAGGAATTATTCCAAGGATACTATCTCTAACACAGCCACCAACTATAAAAGCTTCAAAACCAGATGAATTCAGTTTTTCTATAATAACCCCTACATTGTCAGGGATAAATAACTTGTGTTTCATTATTCCCTCGCCTCATAAGTATATTTGAACTTTAAATAACATGTTTATGCAAAAAATAATATTTTCATTTCAGCCAAATATGAGGAAATAGAGTAAAGTCACCAAAATATAATTAAATAAATCCAATATACTCCAGCTCTTTACCTATTCAACCCATTTATTATATGTAATTGTAACACAAATATCAAATTAAAATACACTACTTGTTATGTACAAAAGCAACTATGCTAGAAATTAATATTTCTGCAACTACTCCCACTGATGCATTATTATTATGTGGACAGGAGGAGCAAAGAATTGTATTATTGTTTCTGGCAAGGCAGTCATTAGTAAGGGAGCAGGATGGTGGTGTAGCTGGTAAGATCAGCAACCTTATGTATGTAGGCTCCTTCCCTATTATCACTCCAGTAAAACCGCTGCCAGCCGCTCCTCCGCAGTTAACAAATATAGTAACAGTATTTCCAATAAATTCTTCAAAGTCAAGATTTCTCAAATTCTCTTTCTTGTAAACATCAATATCTACCTTTTCATAATACTTGGTATCATATCTCTTTTTATGATGGGATGACTTTTTTTTTGATTTCATTATTCATACCTCAATGTATACTCCTAATTTATTATATTACACTTGCAGAATATTGCTAATGAAGTAACAAATTTAATTTTAAAATTTTGTAACACTTAATTTTAATGTGAATACTATATTATTAGCCAAGTAATTACTTATTTCTTACAAGTATCCTAAGTATATTATAGTGTACTTTGCTTGGAATTTTGCTTAATTTATTTTATTTTGGGAGGGAGTGTCAAAATAATGTCAAAAAAAGGTGGATGTCTTGGTGATTGCTTCTGCAACCTATTTGATGGTGATACAATTTGGGTAATAATAATTCTTATTATCCTATTCTTGTGCTTCTGCTGTGGAAAGCAAGACGATTGCTGCTAAAAATCATCTGTTCCAAGCCTGCAAATTGGTTAGACCAATGTTGCTAATGTCTAATAAAAATAAACTCATAGGTATCGTTTGCCTATGAGTTTATTTCTATATAAATATATCCAAAACTTTTCCTGTTATAAAAATTGTGAATGTAGAAGCATAAATGTTTTTACTAAAGATCAACTTTTTTCAATTTAACTTCTTCTTCATCTTTCTTTTCTTTTCTAGTAGCTATAAGTGAAATAATAATACTGCCCACTAATAAAGCAAAAATTGTTGCAAGAGATATTACAATAGGAATCTCAATATGGAAGAATAATATTCCCAGCTTTACTCCAGTAAACATCAATATCAATGCCACACCAACCTTAACATATTTAAACTTCTCATGTAATGCATTAAGCACAAAATACAAGCTTCTTAGCCCAAGAATGGCAAAAATATTTGAGGTATATACAATAAATGGGTCTGTAGATATTGAGAATACAGCAGGTATTGAGTCAATAGCAAAAAGAACGTCTGATGACTCAATAATTATTAGTACAGCAAATAATGGTGTAGCTAATAATTTTCCACCATGTCTAATAAAAAACTTTTCTTCGTGCAATGTGTCTGAAACAGGGATAATTTTCTTTAAAATTTTTAAAACCTTACTATCAGTGTAATCCTTATTATCTTCATGCCCAAATATCATTTTGAAGCCGCTTACAATCAAAATTAATCCAAAAATGTATAATATCCAATGTATACTATTAACTACTTTTATTCCTAATAGAATAAATATTGCTCTTAATACAATAGCACCGATAATACCATAGTTTAAAGTTCTTCGCTGATATTCCTTTTTAATTCCAAAGCTGGTGAATATCATTAAAAATACAAATAGATTATCTACACTCAAACTTAGTTCAATAATATATCCACCAAGAAATTCTAACGCTTTTGCTGACCCCTCAAAATACCATACTCCAAGATTAAATAATACAGCTAAACTCATCCACATCAAAACAAACTTTACTGCTTTCCTTGCAGTCATCATAGCAAGCCTCCTTTAATAATACAACATCGCAAAATTAAGCTTTCCCACAAAAGTCATATTTCAAACAAAAAAACCTTGAATGTGTATGTCTACATCATTCAAGGTCTTGCTTTCCACTATGGAGAATAAAGCCAGGCATTTCTTGCCGATTGTTGACTTTATCGCTTTCAAGCTACTCCCCTTTACTTTCTATTAAGTCTAACAAAATAATTTACATTAGTCAATGATTAAAACTCGAAAATAAAGCTTTTTTCATACATGGTGTATTCTCAAATCAAGAAAACCACAAGTCTTTAAACATCACTTTTTAAATAAAGCCGTCTATGAGAACAAGGCAGCTCTATTTATATCTACAATTCTATTTTCCAATATCTAATTTAATCCTTACCGTTTAATCAAATGAGCAGTTCTTTATATTTCAATCTTATCATCACCTGTATTAGCATTTTGTCCTGACACTGCCAAAAGATTATATTTAGGTAAGAAACTAATGAATAATTAAGCTAAAATTTCTAAGCTATAAGTTCTTATATAAGTACTTTTCTAATATTCTGTTCCCCATTCATATGTCTCTTTAAGTCTACTAATTATTGGCAAATGCTGAGTACATTTTCTTTCACATAGCCCGCAGCTTATACACTCATTTGCCTGTTTGTAGTTAATACCCCAATGGTATCTTAAATAATCATAAATCCCTTTTGTGTCACCTAGAATATGATTGTTGTATGAAAGCATGAACTTTGATACTGGTATTCCTTTTGGGCAGTGCTCACAATATCTACAGCCTGTGCAGAGTTTATCCATAGAACTAAACAATCTTTTTTCAATTTCTTTTAACTTGTTTTCATCCAACTTCACTAGGCTGTTTCCAATTTTACAATTTTGAATTACTTCTTCCATACTTCCCATACCACATAAAACAGTTGTTATTTCGTCATGTGAAGCATTAAACTTAATTGCCGCATCAACTACTGTCTTGTCATCTGCTCCTCTGATAAAATCAAAATAATCTGCCTTTTGAGGTATTAGGCCCCCTCCAAGCGGGTTCATTGTAGCAATACCTAAACCTTTTTCATAGGCTGCTTTTAAACCCTTTTGCCTAAAAGGAAAGTTAATAATATTATAACCAACAGTCATTCCCTCAAAACATCCCTCATTTACAATTGTTTCAATTTCATCACCACTACAGTGGGTTGAAAAGGTTATATGTTCAATGAGACCTTCTTCCTTTGCCTTAAGCGCAGTCTCATACGCTCCGCCCTTAACCATTCGGCTTCTATAATCATCAATATCTAAAATACACCATATGTGAAAGAAATTTATCTTTTCTAAGTTCATTCTTTTTAGTGAAGTTTCCAACGTCTTGCGTAGCTTTGTTCCATCTCTTTCACTACATTTTGTTGAAACATAAAATGGGTTCTTCATCATTTTAAAAGCATGAGCCATAATCTTTTCACTATGATCGTCACAATATCCTGGAGCCGTATCAAAATAATTAACTCCAAGTTCATTTGCCTTAACAACAAACTCAGCACACTTATCGTAGTCGTATTCTCCATTTACTTTAGGAAATCTCATTCCACCAAAACCAATTACAGATATATCTTTTCCAGTCTTTCCATACTTTTTGTAAATCATGTGCCCTCCACTTTTTATAATATTTTTTAACAATATATTGTGCTCTAAATAGATTTTATATTGTAATATCGTAAATAATTCAATCAAAGTTTAAACTTTCTCCATTATGTCTTAACCAATCTCTATAATTCTTATACTGTGGAGAAAAAGTACCAACAATCTTCCAAAACTCCTCAGAATGATTCATGGCAATCATATGGCATAATTCATGAACGATCACATAATCAAGCACTTCTAAAGATGCCATTATGAGTTTCCAATTCAAATTTATATTACCTTTACTACTGCAACTACCCCATCTAGTCTTCTGCTCTCTAATTGTCACTTTCTTGGGGAACACACCTATCTGTGCTGAATAATGATTAATTCTTTCTGCAGCTATGTGTTTGAATTGTTCTATATACCATTGTCTCAATATTTTTTTTATATTATCAGTATTAAAATTAATGGGTAAATCAATTACAATATTTTTACCCTCTATCTTAACAGTTGCTTTTTTACAACTGCTATCTCTACAAATTTTTAGTTCAAATTCATTTCCTAAATATAAAAATGATTCGCCATTATAAAACATTTTAGGGCTTTTAGCTTTTTCTGCTCTACTCTTTAACTCCAAAAGCTTTTTTTGAATCCATGAAGACTTTTTATACATGAGTTCATTAATGTAACTTTCCGAAACTCTATATGGACTGGTCACTTTAACTAATCCATTTTTATCTATAGTAATTCCAATTGTTTTTCTATTGCTTCTAGTTACAATATAGTTTATCTCAGTATCTTCAACTTTAATGTTAAAAAGCTTCTGGTTTTTCTGAATATCACTTCCCAATTAAACTAACCCCCACACTTGAAATGCATACAACATTTCAAAGTTTCTATTCCCATTGCTCCCAGATTTCTGGTTTATATCCAACAGTAGCCTTTTTCCCATTTCTTACAATCGGTGCATTGAACAGTTTGGGATTTTTTAAAAGAACTTCCTCAGCTACTTTTCCAACTCCTAAATTCCTCATGTTTAGTCTTTCATAATCCTTACCGTCTACATTTATCAATTCTCTAATTCCCACAGAAGCTTTTATACTTTCGTATTCACCCTTACTAAGACCATATTTATGCAAATCAATATATTGGTAGCTTATTCTTCGCTCTTTAAAATACCTTTCAGCTTTTTGTGTTTCAAAGCCTTTTGCTCCATAAATTTGAATATTCATACCTTTGACCTTTCAAATACTCTTTAACTTAATATTAGTAATTATATCCTAATAAGTGTTTATAAATTAATGCATTCTCATCTTTTAATAACTGATAAATTTTATTTTTCGTATTATATAAATTACTTCTGTCTTTGTTTATAATTTGAATTCCATATTCATATCTATTAAAGCTTTTAGTTTTTCTTACAACTACAGCTTCAAATTTTAAAATATTATTTGTTAAAAATATATTAACTTCTAAATTACTACCAATTTCATAATTGCCTTTTGAATAAATACGCATGCCTGAGTAGCTAATGTCTATTATACACGCATCATCCCAATTACTAGTTCCCATTAGTCTTACATCTGCAAGTAAGGATGCAGGATACCTATAAAATTCTCGCCTTTTTTGATCTTCATAATCTACATTAATCCTTTTTGAAAAAATAAGATAGTTATCATTATTTAGGGTAAAAGCAATAACTCTTCCTCCATAAAGCAACAGTTCACCATCACATCCGAGCGTTGCTAATATAACAGGGTCACCCTTAACAAAACTAATATCTTTTCTCTTGATATTATCGAATTTTATAGTTATTAATTTGTTAATATCTCCGCTTACTACTGTACAACTCAAAGGTTTTAATTTAGCATAATGCTTCAGTACTAAGTTCATTTTGCATCCCATCCTTCAAGTATTATCTCTAATACTTGTATGTATTATAATTTTTAGAAACTGTTGATGCATGTAAATTGTTAAAAGATAATATAAAACAAAACTTAGTTTATATTCTTTTACTGTATGTCCAATATTGTAATCTAAAATTAGGCAATTCAAGACAAGCTTATATAATTAAACTTTAAAAGCTAGACTAGATAAATGTCTTAACATTATATCTTTTTCATTTTGTATTATTGAAGCAACCAAACTTTGTGCAGAATACATAGCATTCTTATCTCTATGTATTATTTGTAACCCATACTCATTTCTGCCAAAGTATTTTGATTTTCTCAATATTCCGGCTTCAAAGGTCATAACGTTCGTACTAAAATATAAATTTATGTCTATTACGCTGTCTATTTCAAAATCTCCAGGAGAATAAATGCACATACCCGAATAACTTATATCCTTTATACATGCAGCTTCTCTCTTACTAGAACCCACTTGCTTTATATCTGCAAGCAATGAAGTTGGAAACCTATTAAATTTTCTTCTTTCTTCTATAATTGGTTCTACTTCATTAGAGCATATAATGTAACAATTTTCTCTTGGCATAGAAGCAACTACACTACCGCCATTAATCTCAATATTTTCCTGATGTGATAACAACCCTATTAATACAGGATCTCCTTTTAAAAAATCTGCCTCATTGCTCTCATTTTCACATAATTTTACAGTAAATAATTTTTTTATATCCCCACTTAATACTGTACACTTAATTGGTTTAAGTTTACTATAATGCTTTAATACTAAATTTAAATTCTGCATATTTCCTCCAATATTTGCTACGTATATTAGTATGAATAAGTTTTGTTATTAATTGCTGCGATTGATACTGTGAATAATTTTGATTTTATTGGTTCAAGGAATTTTAAAAAGCCATTATAGATTTTTTATAGTATTTTTGATTACGATATCACCTTCTATTATAGTTATATTGTAGATTTTGCATTTATTAGCTGTCTATGGATTAAATTTCTTTCATTCTGAACTAAATTATTTAGCTGAGCCTGTGTAGAAAGCATAGAATTCTTGTCTCTATGTATAATTTGAATTCCGTACTCATTCCTTCCAAAATTTATTTTTTTTCGTACAATACTTCCATCAAATGTTACTACATTATTACTTAAAAATATGCTTATGTCAACTTTATCATCTATATTAAAATCTCCTGATGAATAAACACCCATACCTAAATAACTAAAATCCTTTATGTATAAACTTGCTCTATCGCTTGAATTTTCATACTTTATTTCTCCCAATAATGATGTAGGAAATCGCTCATATTGTCTTTTTTCCTGTTCTTTCGATATATTCAAAACTTCATTTTTACATAGAATATATTTGTGGTTTTGCTTATTAGCACCAATTACACTTCCTCCAGCAAGGTTCAAAGAATCATCTTTATTCAATGTTCCTATTAATACAGGATCCCCTTTAATTACTTCTAACCCCTTACTCTCATTATCAACAATTTCTATTGTGAATAAATTATCTTCATCACCGCTTACTACTTTACAATTTATAGGCCTTATTTTATTATAATGCCTTAACACTAAGTCAACCTTTTTCATTATGTCCTCCCTATGTAGTCAAGTGTTAAATAATAAAGTAATCTAATATTGTTAACTATAATTTTGCTAAGTTATCTATATAAAAATTATACACCTTATACGAAAATATGCCAATAACATAAAGAAATTTTACACTATGAAGCACTTATTTACCTATATTCCCACGTTTTATAACATAATGAATAAGAGTCCATATTGATATAGCTTTCTGAGAAATGTATCTATTTTAGCGCGTATTGTTTACATAACATATCGTAAATAGCTAAGAAATTAAGAAGTAAAATAAATAAAAATTTTCTTGAATCATATAGTATAATTTCAACAAAGTTTAGAATATTAATCATTACTATAAAATTCCACTGAAAATAAGCAATCACTGCAATACCATTGAAAAATGACTTTTTATAAATTGCTCTTTTGGGGTGCATTATTTCATGCATACTATACGTAATTAAAAAACTATATGAATCGCATAAATGCAAATTTTCATGAATAATTTCAATAAAAGTTTAGGGTGTATCTGAACTAAAATTTAGACTGCAAAGTAATTATAAATAAAAACAGAGTTCCAAGCTATGCGCTCGAAACTCTGATATAATTCTGGCAGAGACTTACTTTCCCAGGCCGTCGCCAGCCAAGTATTATCAGCACTGAGATGCTTAACTTCCGTGTTCGGTATGGGAACGGGTGTGTCCATCTCGTCATATCCACCAGAAACTTTATCTCTTCTTAAAGTTTTACTCCTCGAAGAGTTTTTGACTTAATTTTTTACTGCTATTCATTAAATGTACCTTTACTGCTTTTGTATGTTAATACATTTCATATACTCTGTCAAGCATATTTTGTACATTCAGAACTAAATAATGTTATCGATTGAAGATGTACTTTCCTCATTTCTAGATTAAAACGACCTACTCTTGAATACCTGTTGGAAACTTTTGTTCCTCTTCTTTGGGTCAAACCCTCGACCTATTAGTATCAATCAGCTAAATACATTACTGTACTTACACTCTTGACCTATCAACCATGTAGTCTACATGGGGTCTTACCTATTGCTAGTGGGATATCTCATCTTGAGGTGGGTTTCACGCTTAGATGCCTTCAGCGTTTATCCCTTCCGAACTTGGCTACCCAGCTGTGCCATTGGTATGACAACTGGTGCACTAGAGGTTCGTCCATCCCGGTCCTCTCGTACTAAGGACAGATCCTCTCAAATATCCTGCGCCCGCGGCAGATAGGGACCGAACTGTCTCACGACGTTCTGAACCCAGCTCGCGTACCGCTTTAATTGGCGAACAGCCAAACCCTTGGAACCTGCTACAGCTCCAGGATGCGATGAGCCGACATCGAGGTGCCAAACCTCCCCGTCGATGTGGACTCTTGGGGGAGATAAGCCTGTTATCCCCAGGGTAGCTTTTATCCGTTGAGCGATGGCAATTCCACTTTCATACCACCGGATCACTAAGTCCTACTTTCGTATCTGCTCGAGTTGTAGCTCTCGCAGTCAGGCTACCTTATGCCTTTGCACTCGATGCGCGATTTCCAACCGCGCTGAGGTAACCTTTGAACGCCTCCGTTACTCTTTAGGAGGCGACCGCCCCAGTCAAACTGCCCACCTGACAGTGTCCCAGTACCAGTTTATGGTACCTGGTTAGAGTTCCAGTACTTTTAGAGTGGTATCCCAACGTCGACTCCATAATGGCTGGCGCCACTACTTCTCAGTCTCCCACCTATCCTGTACAAAAAATACCGAAACCCAATATCAAGCTACAGTGAAGCTCCATGGGGTCTTTCCGTCTAGCCGCGGGTAACTTGCATCTTCACAAGTACTACAATTTCGCCGGGTACGTTGTTGAGACAGTGCCCAAGTCATTACGCCATTCGTGCGGGTCAGAACTTACCTGACAAGGAATTTCGCTACCTTAGGACCGTTATAGTTACGGCCGCCGTTTACTGGGGCTTAAGTTCATGCCTTCGCTTGCGCTAAGCAATTCCCGTAACCTTCCAGCACCGGGCAGGCGTCAGCCCCTATACTTCATCTTTCGATTTAGCAGAGACCTGTGTTTTTGATAAACAGTTGCTTGGGCCTATTCTCTGCGACCACTATCTCTAGTGGCACCCCTTATCGCTAACTTACGGGGTCAATTTGCCGAGTTCCTTAACAACGCTTCTCCCGCTCGTCTTAGGATTCTCTCCTCACCTACCTGTGTCGGTTTGCGGTACTGGTACCTTTATTCTGGATAGTGGATTTTCTCGTCAGTGTGGAATCGGTCACTTCGGTACTTATTTTCCCTCCGCATCACGCCTTCGAAACATCTAGCGGATTTGCCTACTAGACTATCTACCTCGCTTGCGCATACTTTTCCAGCTGTATGCTTGACTTATCCTCCTGCGTCCCCACCTCTCTCATAACGAATAACGGTAGTACAGGAATTTCAACCTGTTGTCCATCACTTACGCCTTTCGGCCTCAGCTTAGGTCCAGACTTACCCTGGGCGGACGAACCTTCCCCAGGAAACCTTAGGCTTTCGACGGTAAAGATTCTCACTTTACTCTCGCTACTTATTCCGGCATTCTCACTACTGCTTCGTCCACACGTCCTTCCGGTCGTGCTTCAACCTACAACAGTAAGCTCCCCTACCACCCTCGTGTGCTCCATGCTATACCCGGTATACACTTTAGCCTTAAAACCATTTTACGAAAACCTCTGAATTATTCTTAATGGTCGGTTTTCGTGAAATGTTTTTAATCCATTTCTTCTGGGTATACCATGGAACACACGCTGATCCATAGCTTCGGTATACAGTTTAGCCCCGGACATTTTCGGCGCAGGCTCACTCGACTAGTGAGCTATTACGCACTCTTTGAATGAGTGGCTGCTTCTAAGCCAACATCCTAGTTGTCTTAGCAAACCCACATCCTTTTCCACTTAACTGTAATTTGGGGACCTTAGCTGATGGTCTGGGCTGTTTCCCTTTTGACCACGGGACTTATCTCTCGTAGTCTGACTCCCAAGTAACATCATTACGGCATTCGGAGTTTGATAGGGTTCGGTAACCTGGTAAGGCCCCTAGCCCATTCAGTGCTCTACCTCCGTATGACTCTAACTTGAGGCTAGCCCTAAAGCTATTTCGGGGAGAACCAGCTATCTCCGAGTTCGATTGGAATTTCTCCGCCACCCACAGCTCATCCCAGACCTTTTCAACGGTCATGTGGTTCGGTCCTCCACGAGATTTTACTCCCGCTTCAACCTGTCCATGGGTAGGTCACCCGGTTTCGGGTCTATAGCATGTAACTTTGTCGCCCTATTAAGACTCGGTTTCCCTTCGGCTCCGTACTTTACGTACTTAACCTCGCTACATACAATAACTCGCCGGACCGTTCTACAAAAAGTACGCTGTCGAGCTTTAACGCTCTTCAACTGCTTGTAAACATAGGGTTTCAGGTTCTCTTTCACTCCCCTCCCGGGGTTCTTTTCACCTTTCCCTCACGGTACTGCTCCACTATCGGTCACCAGTTAGTATTTAGCCTTGGATGGTGGTCCACCCTGCTTCCCACGAGGTTTCACGTGCCTCGTGGTACTCTGGATACTAGCCTGTCTCTTCACATTTCGCATACGGGACTTTTACCCTCTATGGTCTCAGCTTTCCAGCTGCTCATTCTGCTATGCTCTGAGAATCATTATGCTAGTCCTCAACCCCAAGAAATATTGCTATTTCTTGGTTTGGGCTAATCCGCTTTCGCTCGCCACTACTTACGGAATCTCTTTTGATTTCTTTTCCTGTTGGTACTTAGATGTTTCAGTTCCCAACGTCTGCCCTCGTTACACTATTTATTCATGTAACGATGACCAAATGTTTAGTTTGGCCGGGTTCCCCCATTCGGATATCTACGGGTCAATGGCTATTTGCGCCTCTCCGTAGCTTTTCGCAGCTTGTCACGTCCTTCATCGCCTTCTGGTGCCTAGGCATTCACCCTACGCTCTTAGTAGCTTGACCTCTTTTCGAATTATCTTCGATAATTTGGATTCTCAAGTATATCAATTGCTTCTCACAATTGATTGTGATTGTCTTAACCTATCAATGAGTTCTTTCCTAAGAGTCACGTGTACCTTTCTTTTGCAAAAATTGTACATATTACCCTTATTATTTGTCGCGTAAATATTATTCACAATGTAAATTATATCTACGTTTTCTCATCTTCATTAAAACTTGTTTCTATAGAACTTCATTTCCAATAAAGAATTTTAAATTCTATAAAAAACGCATTTATCGATACATTATTTAGTTCTCAATGTACAACACGAACCTCGGTTCGTTTACTATGCTTTCCATAGTTAATCCATGTATTAAATCTTTCAATTCTCAACACGGACTTTTATTATACCAGCTTTCATTAATATGTCAACTGGTTTTTTACCGGAATCTTTTATTCCGATATGGTGGAGATAATGAGAATCGAACTCATGACCCCCTGCTTGCAAGGCAGGTGCTCTCCCAGCTGAGCTATACCCCCACGGTAAATGTTAGATATAACTTTTGCCTTTTAGAGCAATCGTTCGTCTCTAACTGCAATATCCATATTTCAAAACCTTAAGACTTTTAACTAAAAACCAATTTCGAACATTTGTTCTTTGACTTGATTTCTATGTATTAAAATATCTTGGGCTTTGAAAACTAAACAGTGACTAAAGGATTTACTTCGTAAATCCTCATGTAAGGTACTCTAAGATAATGTTTTACCAGACTTCGCGAGCTCTGCTCAAGCTAATTCTGACACTATCTTCGACCTAAAGATTCTAGATAATCACAACTTACGCTGCATCATCTGTGTCTCCTTAGAAAGGAGGTGATCCAGCCGCACCTTCCGATACGGCTACCTTGTTACGACTTCACCCCAATCATCGGCCCCACCTTCGGCGACGTCCTCCTTGCGGTTAGACTATCGACTTCGGGTGTTGCAGACTCTCATGGTGTGACGGGCGGTGTGTACAAGGCCCGGGAACGTATTCACGGCAGTATGCTGACCTGCCATTACTAGCAATTCCGACTTCATGTGGGCGGGTTGCAGCCCACAATCTGAACTGAGACTATTTTTATAGATTTGCTCCACTTTACAGCTTTGCTTCTCATTGTAATAGCCATTGTAGTACGTGTGTAGCCCAAGACATAAGGGGCATGATGATTTGACGTCGTCCCCACCTTCCTCCGATTTATCACCGGCAGTCTCGTTAGAGTGATCATCTGAATGTTATCAACTAACAACAGGGGTTGCGCTCGTTGCGGGACTTAACCCAACATCTCACGACACGAGCTGACGACAACCATGCACCACCTGTACAGCAGCCCCGAAGGGCTACGACATCTCTGCCGTATTCCACTGTATGTCAAGCCTTGGTAAGGTTCTTCGCGTTGCTTCGAATTAAACCACATACTCCACTGCTTGTGCGGGCCCCCGTCAATTCCTTTGAGTTTCAACCTTGCGGCCGTACTCCCCAGGTGGGATACTTATTGTGTTAACTCCGGCACAGAAGGGGTCGATACCTCCTACACCTAGTATCCATCGTTTACAGCGTGGACTACCAGGGTATCTAATCCTGTTTGCTCCCCACGCTTTCGCGCCTCAGCGTCAGTTACCGTCCAGAAAGCCGCCTTCGCCACTGGTGTTCCTCCTAATATCTACGCATTTCACCGCTACACTAGGAATTCCGCTTTCCTCTCCGGCACTCAAGAAATATAGTTTCAGATGCAGCTCCAGAGTTAAGCCCTGGGATTTCACATCTGACTTACATTCCCGCCTACACGCCCTTTACACCCAGTAATTCCGGACAACGCTCGCCACCTACGTATTACCGCGGCTGCTGGCACGTAGTTAGCCGTGGCTTATTCTTCAGGTACCGTCATTTTTTCGTCCCTGACTAAAGAAGTTTACAATCCGAAAACCTTCATCCTTCACGCGGCGTTGCTGCATCAGGGTTTCCCCCATTGTGCAATATTCCCCACTGCTGCCTCCCGTAGGAGTCTGGGCCGTGTCTCAGTCCCAATGTGGCCGATCAACCTCTCAGTTCGGCTACCAATCGTCGCCTTGGTGGTCCGTTACATCACCAACTAGCTAATTGGACGCGGGCCCATCTTTCACCGGATTGCTCCTTTGACATCATGGTAATGCTACCTCGATGTGTTATGCGGTATTAGCACAAGTTTCCCTGTGTTATCCCCCTGTGAAAGGCAGGTTGCCCACGCGTTACTCACCCGTCCGCCGCTAAGTTAATCAAAAGCAAGCTTTCAATTAACTCCGCTCGACTTGCATGTGTTAGGCACGCCGCCAGCGTTCGTCCTGAGCCAGGATCAAACTCTCAAATTAATATTTAAATTTGAAAATTTAATTGCTCATTAAAATTGCTGACTTATTGTTCCTTGTTCTTTAAGAACTAGGTTGTAAAGTTCGCAAGTTACTCAATTTAAAGTCCATTATATAGACTTTGGAATTTTTCGAGTTCCTTTACATGGTCTTTTATTAAAAGACTTGTCACTGTTTACTTTTCAAAGTCCAATTTCAAATTAATAAATACTGAATATAACCCCAAAATTTCTCACGACTCATTTATATATGTAAACTTGCCGTTCAAAATAATTTCACTATCACTACAGCATTTATTCACTTGAATAATCACCGGCTATGGCCGCGCGACTTTTTATATATTACCACACTGTAACTTACTTGTCAATAGTTTTGTAGATTTTTGTCTGTCATAAATTACTACATAAAGTATTGTTTTGTTCGTTCAGCAACAGCCTAGTTATAATAGCATAATCCAATATGCAATGTCAATACATAAAATTTTAATTATATAGTGGTAGGTAAAATACTCAATTGAAAAGTTAAATCCCACCCCACCCCTATCTACACTACATATGGAATTTACTCTTACAATTCTATGAGTGGAAATTAGTTTTACAATGTTAAACAATTACTTTTATTTTATCTTTCTTAGCTACTAATTCTCAAATAAGAATCACTGTCAACGATTTTTCAGTTATGCGTATACCATTGACAGTGGTCTCTATTTTAGTTATATTTATGGCAAATAATTAATATAAAGTAACAGTGGAATTTAACTTTTCAAAAATGGTATTTTCATTCCATTGATGAATTGTTGCGCCTAAAAATCAATATTTTTCGTACATTTATATATAAATCCACACCAAATTACTTTAATTTAAACTAATTTAACATCTTTATTTATCAGGTTCTTTATCATGAATGGAATTTAACTTTTCATTTCACCTGGTAGGTAAAATGAGGCTTATTTGAAAAAGTTATTCCACCCTAAAATAATAAGCGGCGGAATTAACTTTTATCGTTTGACTAATGTTTATACTATGCTTCATATGATAGTTAACAGCATATGCTATCTGCTCATCACAATACATGCAATATCTTATTTTGTGTGGATGAATAGATTGATTTTTCTGATATTTATTAACCCAATAAACTAGATAGATATTCAAGCCTACGAACAGTTAAAGCAGCATTGTTATGTAGGAACAAAAAATAATTTTACAACTCTAAGCATGAATACATAGACAATCTCCTAGTTAAAGTCTATATCCAGGATTTAGTCTGCACCTCCATTACACTCACATCTACTCTGCGCATAGGATTTACTCTTACAGATTTATATGTGGAAGTTAGTTTTATAAGAAAAAATAGTATTTTTACTGCTTAAATTGGTTAATCAGCAATCCAAAGCTATTTATTAACCTTATTACAAACCACAGTAAAATCATTACTGAGATATCCCTCTATAACTTTAATTTTAAAATGATTTGAATAATTATCTTCTATCAATTTACATATTTCATCTGGTGAAGTATAAAAATATTTATCCTCTCTATTTGGAGACTTGTCATACAAGAGATTAAAAGATATGGTCTCTTTACAAATACTATTAAACAGCCCAAGTGCATCAATGATAAATTGTTTATTATTCCCTAGATTAATATTAAAAATCCCAGAAGCAAAAACATTATCAAATTCATTATAAGTAAAAGGATTTTCTTTAAAAATATCTATACAAAGAAATGTTCCTTTTAAATTTTTGCTTTTGGCAATGGCTATCATATGTTCAAGAATATCAACTCCTGTATACTCAAAACCAGAAAATCTTTGTTCTAGAAACTGCAATAAATTACCTGTTCCACAACCAATGTCAAGGATTTTTTTTCTATCCAAGTTCAAATCGTTAACCAAAGCTACAAATCTTTGTTGCTGTGCAGCTTCACTTTCCCACCCAAGTAAGTAATAATCCGGCTGATTAGGCTTATTATTTTGCATATAATACTTTTTAATTTTCTCAAATTTTCTCATAATAACCTCCAAAACAACATTCAGGCACAGAACTATGTAAAGAACTCGGTAATCATATTCTTTAATTTCAGTACATCGTTATAATATACTTCCTTTAATGCTCTGTTATAAATAATACTTGCTGGATGATACAGAGGAAACAATTTAAATTCATTCCCTGATACATTACAAGAGTTAAAAATACCATGCATATCACCTATTGATACTTTAAAATCATCCATAATTGACTTAAGTGGTACGTTTCCCAGTGTAACAATTATCTGCGGTTTGAGTATGTTTATTTCATCATGAAGCCACTTTTGGTTATTCCTAATGTCTTGATTTGTTGCAGGCCTATTGATTATTCTTTGCGTTTTGGGATTTAATTTTCCCAATCTATATTTTATTGCATTTGTAATAAACAAAGCATCACGATCAATACCCAATACATTTATAAACTCATTTAAATTTTTACCAGCAGCCCCTACAAATGGTCTTCCCAACATAACCTCATCCTTGCCGGGTGCTTCACCTACAATAACTATGGGACTGGTTAAGCAACCATCACCAAGTACTATCTCCTCCTGATTAAATTCCTCTTTATATCTGCAATATAATTCATCAAGTTTTTGTCTTATTTCTTTCAATTTTACCTTCTCCCAACAATACTGTATTTAATCAAGTATGAGTTACAGAATTTCTGCCATTTTTAACTTTACATTTTTTATATCTTTAAAAAGCAATACTTTCTTTGTTGAATCTCTTAACAGTGCTGCAGGATGAAAAGTTGGCATAATCCAGCAGCCCTTTTGCTCGTGCCATTGTCCCCGTATTTGAGTGATTTTAATTTCTTTTGAAATGACATATCTTGCCGCAGTGCTTCCAAGACATACTATTATTTTAGGTCTTATCAAAGCTACTTGGTTTCTCAAATATGGCAAACAATTTTCAGCCTCAGAATCAGTTGGAACTCTGTTATTTGGCGGTCTGCATTTAACTACATTAGCAATATAGTAATCCTCAGGCTTAAAAGCTAAAGCCTCTAATAGAACATCCAGAAGTTGTCCGGCAGCCCCCACGAATGGCTCACCTTTTAAATCCTCCTGCTCCCCTGGTCCTTCACCGATAAACATTACAGGCGCTTTTATATTTCCTCTTCCAATAACTATATTATTTCTCAGCTTTCCAAGTTCACATAATTGGCAGCCTTCACATGCCAATATTAGTTGTTCCCACGTCAGCATATAAACCTCCACGTCCCATTCCATTGTTCATAATTATAACACACCTTATTGATTTTACAATTTAAAAATGCTACCTCGGTATATAATACCTAAATACAAAAAATAAAACTCAATAAATAAAACTCAATCCTTTTAATATTTCTTATAATAGATGTTACGAGTGCTGCACTTACAAGAATAAGAAATCAATCCTTTCAATATTTATGGTAGCCTCAACTTATCCGACAAATATACTTAAATCAGTCAATATAAAAATTATTGCAACTATCCCAATCCCTTAAAAAATCAACTTGTATAATTATTGAATCAATTTCATTAAATGCTTTATTCTTATAAATATTTGTATTGCAATTCACACTATAATATAATAAATGTAAACTTTTAATTGCATTTATATAGGAGGAGTAATTTTGAAGGACAATTTTGTAAATGCTTTTAACAATATCTGGAACTATATTTCAAATATAAAAATGCCTGGATTTGCAACAATGATGTTAATAGTACTGACTTTATCACTTATAATAATTGGAATTTGGGGCTTTTTACGAATAAGAAACATACAAATAGGCAACATTGTAATCACAGAATATGGTTTACTTGATGTTCAAAGAGAAAGCAAGCCATTATTTAAGCTTACAAAAACAGATTTCATTATAATGCTTGTGATGACTTTGATTTATGCTATACCCGCTATTTTCAATCTGGGTAGTTTTAGTGTTCCTGAAACAGGTTGGGCCCCCGCAGCTAAAAATGATGGTATTATAATAGATTTAGGCCGAAAAGTAAAAGTATCAAAAATAATGCTTTATCAAGGTTATAATATAGAAAAATATGACGGAACAAAATTTCAAATTAATTACTTAAATGATTATAATAAATATATTGAATCCGAAACCCTTGACAAGACTGGATTTTATTCTTGGAAAGTATCTACAAAAGAATTTGAAACCAGTAAAATAAAAATCATACCAAACAGTCCAGGTGCTACAATTAATGAAATAGCTATATTTGAAAAAGATTCTACTACTCCTCTTGCTATAAAAAGCATATCACCTTCTAATGATAATCCAAATGTTATTCCATTTGAAAGTCCTGATGGAACAACTTACAATATATCAAATTTATTTGATGAGCAGGATAAAGTAGACTTCTACACCCTGTATAGCACAAGCACATATTTTGACGAGGTATTCTATCCAAGAACTGCACTTGATTTTATAAATAGAATAAATCCATTTGAACGTACACATCCCCCTTTAGGAAAGTACTTTGTTATGGTTGGTATGTTAATTTTTGGAGTTAATCCATTTGGCTGGAGAATTATTGGAACTCTATTCGGAATAGCAATGATTCCGCTAATGTATTTTTTTGGTATGAAAATATTCAAAAAGAGATTTTATGCATTTTGTACCGCATTTTTAATGATGTTTGACTTTATGCATTTTGCACAAACAAGAATTTCAACCATAGATGTCTACGTAACTTTCTTTGTAATTTTGATGTACTATTATATATATGACTATTTTGTTAAGAGATCTTATAAAGTGGGGTATAAAAAATCACTTTTACCACTATTTTTATGTGGTCTTTTCTTTGGTATAGGAATTGCCACTAAATGGATTGCAATGTATGCTGCAGTAGGTATATTTCTAATATTTATTATTGCAAAAATTGATGATGCCGCCTGCTATGTTGCTTACAGAAAATCAGGGCTCTCTTCTGATCTATTTAGTAAGTTCTGGAGCAAATATTTTATTAGAACCGCTATGGCTTGTGTTTTGTTTTTTCTGGTTATTCCGAGCATCATTTACTTTGCCTCATATACATCAATAATGTTAGTTCCCGACAACGGAATAAAGGAATTCTTTAATAATCAAGTTCATATGTATACATTTCACAATGAGCTTGATATAAAGCATTCCTATTCATCCCCATGGTGGGCTTGGCCTATCATGGCAAAACCACTTTGGTTCTTTGGCTCAAAAGCATTAGCAGCAGAAAATCTCACCTCAAGCATCGTATGTATGGGGAATCCTCTCATATGGTGGTTTAGCATTCCTGCACTAGTTACTGGAATTATATTGGCAATTAAGAGAAAGGACAAATTTATGGTGGTTCCATTATTTGGAGCACTGTTTCAATATATTCCTTGGATGGTTGTACGCAGAATGACTTTTATATATCACTATTTTTCTGTTGTACCTTTTATAATAATTGTTATGGTTTATCTAATAAAAATATTCTCTGAGTATGGTGGTAAAAGTGCAAGAAGAGTTGTATATCTATATCTCCTTTCGGTCGCACTGCTCTTTGTAATGTTCTATCCAATTCTTTCTGGAATGATAGTCCCTAGATGGTATGCAAGTATCCTTCAATGGTTTCCAGGTTGGAGTTTTAGATATTAATATAAATATACTTCAACTAAGCTAGACTTTATTACTTATAATCAATATAAATATAATATACTCATTACATTACAATTAAAAGACAAATTAAAAGCCCTGTACACAGCGTAATCGCGAATGTACAAGGCTTTATTTTGGTGGAAGGAGATGGATTCGAACCATCGAAGCGAGACGCAACAGATTTACAGTCTGCCCCCTTTGGCCACTCGGGAACCCTTCCATATGGAGCTGGCGGACGGAATCGAACCCCCGACCTGCTGATTACAAGTCAGCTGCTCTACCTGCTGAGCTACACCAGCACATATGCTGAATATCAAATAATCAGTGTCTTCAAACAAGTAATTTGCCCTCCGACTTGAACTAGTATACCATCGAAGATATTATATGTCAACATATTTTTTAGAAATTTTTAATTAAAAATTGCATCGCTTATACCTTATATGCAGTTTATGTTCGCTAGATATAATTTTCCGTTCATCTTACTTAAGAATCCTCATCCTCGTCATTTTTATATAAGTGTAATATTTCAACAAAATCAGTAGGAATCTAACAAGTCATTTAGATAGCAACCATACTTGAACGGATTAACCAAAATACTTCTTGCAGATAGAGTTTTTAGTTCCGTTGTACTCTAGTCTTATCCATTCTGATATTCTGAAAGCTGTGTTTTAATTCTTAAATTATAAATAATACTTCAAGCTGAATCTGCTTTTATTTCTTTTCTAGCTGTTTAAGTCATCATACACCGAACCTTTTACCGTAAATGTTATTGAGTCCCATGAGGAAGGTCCTTTTGCTGTTAATGGATTGGGTCTTCCATTTGTAAACTCTCCAAGTGACACATTTATTTTATAGTCTTTGTTTTTAGCCTGTACATTTATGTAATAGCGTATTTGATTTGGGTTCACTATAAATGTAATAGTAGTTTCTTCAACAACCTTATGTATATTCGCTTCTTTGACATATTCTCTGTATTTAAATGCATCTATATCATCAATCCCTCCCCATGAGTCTTCTGTTCCTGAATAGCTCCAGCCCTCAAGGATTGTTCTGAATAGTTTGTCCGTATTTTTCAATAATGTACTTTCAGATGCATACTTGTAGTTGTTAATATTCCCTGGCCCGATGTCATATTTTAATTCGTCGTTTGATATAAGTTTATAGTCTTCGGTTTTGGATATAGGCAACTTTGTTACTGTTTTTCTTGATGAGTCTACTGTCGGTATTCCTAACTGTACGTCAAATGCATTTTTTACATTTTCCACAATTCTGCTATGTTCGCTTGTCTTTCCTGTGTACTCTCCATTTATGTATTTTACTGTCCTTACTTTTGCTTCATATACAGAATAGGGTATGTAAAAGTATCCCGATTTTATAGGATAGTTATATTTTTGCAAATCCACGTCTGTTGCAAACGGAGCTTTTACAAATTTTCTTTTCTTATAATTTCCCGGATTATTCCTTGCATTTTGGCGGTCGGATGCAAAATTGTCTTCAAGTGTATAAACCTCGCTTAAGCTTACTTCGCCTGATCAAGATGCTGGAAGGTTCTTGTTTTTCCATAATTACCAGGAGTCTCCACTAACGAAATAGTCTGATCCATTACATCTAGTTCTCTCATATATCTTGTAACTGGAATCTGATATCTATCACCCTCCCATATTAATGTATTATCCCATCCTCCATTACTTTTGGTTACTCCTATATCATCACTATAGTCTTGTAAAGGTAAACTAGAACCGTTATATATCAGTGCCTGTATACGCACATTATCTTTTACGGGTTTTGGTAAAAAATCAGCTCTCTGTGTTACCGTTTCTGTTGTATAACCATAATAATGATCTCCTTCAGATTCTCCACATGTTCTTGTTCTTGTTTTTTTACCTTCTGAATTTGTAGTTTCTGTATAGCAGCTATCCGAATGGGAATGGTAATAATATCCTGTGTAATACTTATTTTCTGCATTTCTTGATATGTTTCCGAAAGTACTAATTGAAAAATCTATTTGGGGAGCCTTGCCGTTATCTTTATTATCTCCGGTATATTTCAAATCGCCTTTATTGCTATATATACCAGTGCTTTTGCTATATCCGAACCCTAGTCTATTTGTTATCCATCTCACTACAGGCATTCTAATTATGTTATTACTACTATCGTTTATTGCACCGTACTGATTATTTATATCATTAAGTTTGCTATCTTTGACTAATCCATATTTATCTTCTAAATTCCATGACAAATCTCCTGTTGTGCTGCTAATCCAATTGCTATTGAATAGGTATCCCTTAGGAGTTGGTTCATCTATTTTCGCCTCTAAAATGTTACTGTCGTTTATATCCAATTCAAATTCCTTTGAAAACACATCATAGTCAAGGTACTTATCTGTTAGTTGAGTGGATGCAGACTGATATATTGGTGCTGTATCTATATTATTATCATAATTCATCTCTTCATCAACATTTTTATCAATATTTATTGATGCTGTAATTTTAACTCTTTGTGCATTATGCTTAGTCTTCCAATTAAATATATAATATCTTTTTGTAGTATTATCATCTATATTGAAATATATATTGCTGTTTCTTATTAGGATTTCCCTTGAGGACATTCTGTATATCTTGTTTTCACTAGAAGTAGTTAGATTTCCAAGCCAATCTATGTTATTGATTTTTGATGTGAGGTTCGGAAGCTTTTTTGATACTCCTAAATTAGCTGTATCCTCTAACCATTTGTTTAAAGCTTATTTTTGCAAGGTACAACCACCCTTAATTCCACTTGTGCTTGGAGCACATAATTCCCCACCCGTAATTGATATATTAATGTTTGGTACTGCATCACTATTATAATTTAATGCATTCATCTCAACTACTGCTTCATATACCTTTTCTTCATCACCAACATAATAGCCATCTTCTGTTCCTGTTCTTAAAATAACAGGATAAAAATCAACAATGTTGCTTTCGCTTTCTGGTCCGAACAGAATTGTTTGCCTTCTAGTTATCATATCATCTATTGTATTAGTTCCAAAAGAAACACCCAACCACTTTCCAGCACTTATTTGTTCGACAGTATAGTAAAGGTTCAAGTCTTTAAAATCCTCTTGGACATACTTATACGTACCTTCTCCAACTTTTATTCTTGTTTTTGTATTTCCCTCTAAGACAGTAAAAAGAGGTTCAAGTTTAATTGTTCCACCTTTTTTCTTTATTTCTTTAAAAGCTTCGGATCCATATAAATCTTCTATAGACTCTGTAATATCACCGTCTGCTCCTGTAATTCCCTTTACTACACCCTTTGCTGATTTATATATTGCAACTGCAAAATTTCGGTCTCCTACTGCGGCTGATGAATATTTCAAAAACGGTTGCATTTCTGTTGCTTTACCCGACACATCATCATGTTTATGATCAGCTTTAACCACTGTACCATCTTTATCAATTACCGTCACCAAAAATCCCTGTGTCTTCCAGTGAAGGCAAGAATACTCGCTTGCCTTCTTTGATGTAACTGGGAACACTAAATAGTTGCCGAATGCTTCTAATTTTGGAGTGTCTTCATCATCACTATCAACCTTTGCTAATGATGTCATTGACTGAAGTATAAATGTAAATATTAAAAAAGTACATAAAATTATCTTTTTCATATTAATCTATTTCTCCTAAATATATCTGTTATCACTAAGAGGAATAACCTTTTGATAGAAATATTTACTTCCACCTAAGTATCCAATTTTAACATCAATATCCATCTCAAGCCATGTATTTAGTTTTGCTCCCTTTCCGAATCCACTTTCAATATCCGAACATGATGTTAAATAACACCGTATTATCCCCCTTACTCTTACTGACCCTGATGCATCTTCATATATCATAGACGTATCTGTATAGAACTTTCCCTTAACTATAACTTTATCGTTATCATAATCTTCCCACCATCTATCAAGAGCTAACTCAGAAGATGAATACGGTCTAAGAGCATCTTTGAATACTTTTTCTCCCCTTGTGTAGTCAACATTCCAAAATGCATCTATTGCACCTGTAGCGAACTCTATGTAGTCTGTTATACGAGATGAATCTAATTTATTCATTTCCTCAATAAATTCTTGATTCGTTTTGGTAAATCCCAACCCGCTATTGTCACCAATATTTAAGGCATATGCATCCAGCCTCTTTTTTTCTTCCAAAGTTATCGCTCTGTCTGGATTTGGATTTGTCCCTAATTCGTCCCCAAAATTCTGGTCTTCTTTTATTGTTATATTTACTGTATGTGTTGTTCCATCCCAGGTAACAACTGCTCCCAATGCTTCACTTACAAAGCGTATAGGTACAAGTATTCTTCCATTTTTATTGGTCGCTATAGTATCCATTGTCTTGTTTACACCATTAACTGTGTAGTTTTTCTTGTCTGCATATAATGTAACCTTATCCTTGCCCTTTACCACAACTACAGATTTATTACTTCCAACCCATGATACAGAAGCTCCTAATGCTTCACTAACAAATCTTACCGGTACCTGTACTCTGTTATTTCCATCTAAGCATGGCTGTGTGTCTGGAAATTTTATCTTACTTCCGTTTACTATAACAGTAATGGTTATATTATTTGCTGCTTCTGATGTTGATACCCCTATTGTCAAGCTCATTGACAGTATCATTGCTAGTGTAATAATGTACGAAATAACTATTTTCATCCTTTAACTTCCTTTCTGTTTATTATTTTTATATTTTATTAATCATCATTTTTATTTCAATTTGTTATTTTTCAAGCTATATAGGTTAGTATCTCTAATCAGCTTGATATCAAAATACAATTCTATCCAATTTATTATCTTTATTAAGCAAAAAAGTGTCTTTACAAAAGGTTCCTCAAACTTATATTGTTCAAAATATATTATCATTGTTTGTAATATTCAGAATAATAACCATCTGGCTTTATAGACATTAAGAATAGGTTTATTAGTTCTGAATCTACATCAATACTGTTAATATTATACATTTTCCTTTTATTATTGTCAGTATCTTCTACTTCTATATCTTCTTCTCCTAAACTAAATTCTCATACAAACCCATCATAGACTAACACTTTAAAATCATATCCATTTCTATTTTGTCAAGTAATTTCTCTTAGTATAATACGCAGTAGTATTTAACCTGCATTAATGATCATCTTTTATAAACAGTTTTCCTTTTGCAGTATACATAAGTACATATAACAAAGCAGGGTTAAAAATATTAAAATAAAGTGATTAATATAAACATGGAAGATTAAATCATCACCAAAACTTGGATAAGTAAAATATATTAGTAATGTCATAAAAACCAATTTGCGTTTTATCTCTACCTACTCTATAAAAGTTCCAGTACCCGAATTTATACTTTCATCTGTCCAACAGTTGGACCAACCGTCTATATACTTACTTATTTTAATTAATGCATCTTGAGCATTTTTTACTATTTGATTATCCTTATCTCCATATATGGCTATATCGTTAGATCCTTTGACAATATTTGTAGAATTATATGATGATGTAATATTAGAAATACTGTTTTTATTATTTGTGCTTGAACCACTTGATAATGTAGTTCCAATAGGTGCAACTCCAAACGAAAAGTCTACCGTTTCTTTTATAAGCTTTTGCATATCTAGCTCATCTTGTCTGTACTTATCTGATATCTTCTTTAAAACCATTGACTTGTCATGTAGTTTACTTGTTATAGCTTGACAAGTCTCCTTATCTCTTGCATTAGTTCATACATCTAGTATGTATTCTGACGCACATAACTTTCAGAGTACTGGGCATTCGTGTCTTGTATCAAATTTGATATATTTCTATACATGCCCGTCCCATTATTCTCTATTAATTTGCTTAACCGGTTAATCTCAATTACTAACTCTTCAATTTTGTATGGTTCTACTACTGTTCCCATTACTTCACCCCGATGTTATTTTCAACAAGCTATATAATTTAATACCCTTACTCAGCGGTTGGATAGCAAAATACAATTCTATCCAGCTTGTTATTATTAATGAGCAATATAAGTGCCTTTGCAAGAGGATCCTCAAATTTATCTTGATCAAAATATATTATCATTGCTTGTGAATATTCAGAATAATAACCATCTGGTTTATAGCTTTCAAGAATAATTTTTATAAATTCTGAATCTTCATTAGTACCGTTAATATTGTATATGTCCCTCTTACCATATTTACTTAATATTTCATCTGTTGTCATACCAACTCTTAAGCCACAATCCAATTGAACTTTTTCGTTAGTTATGTCAAACCTAAATATATTGTCAGTATCTTCTACTTCACTATCTTCCTCTCCCAAACTAAATTCACATTCAAACCCATCATAGGCTAACACTTTAAAATACTTAAAATAGTCTTCTTCTGTAGCTGGTGGATTTATTTTAAATTTATTAATTTCCTTTGGTAATCCAAAATCTTTTATTAATTGGGCATATGTACTATTAAGAACAGGTTTATTATTTATATATATGTCTTTTTCACCAAATAAAAAGGGTTCTGTCACTGTATTTTTTTCCTGATTATTATCCATTTGTTCTAACTCCTTATTAGAATTTAAATTCTCTTCTACTGTATCTCCTTGGCTAGAAAAACTTGGAATACTATCAATATTAGTGTTTACACTTGTACTATTCTCTGAAACAGAGTTATTAGTATACATATCTTTTACATTACTAGGATTTTCATTATTACTGCAAGCCGGCAAAAAAACAACACTGCACAAGACACAAAGTATCAACTTTTTTTTCATAATAGATTCCTCATATTCTAAATATTTTTGATAAACTTAACACATTGTGTATTAATGAATCTTGCTAGTCGACTGTTGCGCATCATTTAGAAGCAATGCGTAGTTCATCTGCAAAGATAACTTAGTACAACGAGTTAAGCTTATTGAATTTTGTACTTACTAACTTTCAAATTGCTATAAGATTTTGTTTAATTCGCATAATTGTAACCTATTTCAGCCACAAGCTATCATCCATTTAGCTCTCTATATAATAATTGATATATTACATTTTTTAGAATGTATCTCTAGAAATCAAAGTTACCCAAAATACATATCCATTTTAATCAACATTATATTGCTCTTCTAATACTTTTACCAGTGTATACTTATTTTCCCATGTAAGTTTCTGAATAACCCCTGAGTCTGCATTATCTTTTTGATAATTTAACAGGTAATCATCATGCACATCAAATTCTGAAAGCATCTCATCACATTTTACTTTAATAAAATTCTTGGCAGAATCATCATAGACATATAGAATATATTCATTATTTAAAGTACCTGGTTCTTCCAAAAATCTAATATCTGCATAACCATCCATATTGACATCTAAAAATTTAATGACATCATAAAATTCTCCATATGTGGACAATGTAAGCAACTTTTCTCCCTTATCATTCTTCAGGATAAACTGGTATTGATATTTTTTATCAATACTTAATTCACCAATATATTTTGTTTCCTCTTTATCTTGAATAATTTCATATTCCACATTTTCGAGCTCATCTTTATTATAAGTAATGGTTTCCTTAATATGTGCTTTATAAGAGTTAGCACATTCTATTTCTAGTATTTTCACCTCATAATTCACTTCATGGTCATTTTTGAATAGATAGGAATCTAAATTTCTATAATCAGATTCTAACAAATAGCAAGCATCCTCATAGCAAACTATATAATTTGACAATTTTTCTCCTGTTATAATATATAAACTAGTAATTGCAGAATCATCATTCACATTATTATAAATCATAATCTTTTCAAAGTTTGGAGAAATCTTTGTTAAATATTTTATGATACTTTCTTTATCATAAAAATTCTGTTTCTTTATTTCACGAATTGAAACTGTCATATTTGTTTCAGATAGAACTTTTCCAGTATCAATTGCGCACTTAAATATTTCTTCATCATCATTAAGTGTATCAGTGACTATATGATAGTCATCAAAGTTAATCAAAAGTTTACCATATTTTATTTCTTTATGAGTTTCATCTTTATATGTTTTAACATAATTAGATGGATTATTTGATTGAGATAATGAATTACTAGATGCAGATACGTGTTCTATATTGCTATCTCTTGAAATATCTTTAGCTTCATTTGTAATAGTTGATGTACTAACTTGCATATCTGTCACGGCATCACTACAACCAGTTAGCATCAGTACTGCTACAATAATTATTCTCAGCACGTTTCTTTTCATATTTTATATTCCTTTCACACTGAATAAGTTCAACTATTACCCATCATTACATTGTATATGTCTATTGAACTATTCCCTCTTCCTTTAGCTTTTTCATTAAAATCACGTGGTTTTTCATACTTTGAACAAACTATGCTACCTGCTCCATATGCAGCATCAGCTCCATTTATATTACCATATTGAGATTTCCAGTCTTTATAAACATCACTGTATCTTCCTTCTAATTCCTTTACAACCATTAATCCCTCTGCTTTAAGGCATTGCTCTTTTGTTGGATAACCATTTTCCCCACAAATCTCAATGTAACATTCAATTAAGCCCATAGTTCGACCACCAGTCCATTGAATAGAACCAAGTCCAAACTTCCCTTTATATCCATCCTTTTCTAGCTCCTTAAGTAATTCATATGTCTTTTTTATTCCAACCTCTGAAATATTTTTTCCAGAAAACACATTTCTATAGTCATAATTTTTATCCATATATAGCAGATATTCTGGTTCTTTTTCTGGATTACTTTTATAATTAGAGCTTTCAAATTTGCCAGCCGATCCTTCAGCCATAATATTGCCAAGAACCCCTGCCACAAATTCTACTTCATAACCTTTATTAAGTAAAAGACTAGCTACATATACCATTGATTCTTTCTTTTCTTTAGACAAACCTAAGCTGGTATCATTTTTGAGCCTATCAATTATGGCATTACCAGTAACTACAGGTTCTTTTACTTCATCTACTTTTGGCTTGTTTTCATTGTTCTCCTTAGGCGGCGTTTCACTATAATCTTTGGTCTTTGGCACCTTCAACTTTTGTCCAACTGATATTTTATTAACATTTGTAATATTATTTAGCTTTGCTAATTCTGCAACGGTTGTCCCAAATTTCTTTGCAAGAGCACTTAATGTGTCTCCGCTCTTTACAGTATATGTACTATAAGTAACAGAATTATTTACTTTTGTATCAGGTGGATTATTATCTTTATTAGTAGTAGTATTATTACTATTATTAGTAGCACTTGGAATCTTCAGCTTTTGTCCAACTGATATTTTATTTACATTTGTAATATTATTTAGCTTTGCTAATTCTGCAACTGTTGTCCCATATTTCTTTGCTAGCGCACTTAATGTGTCTCCACTCTTTACAGTATATGTGGTGTAAGTAACTGAATTGTTTACTTTGGTTTCAGCTGCACTATTATTAGCACTTGGAACCTTCAACTTTTGTCCAACTGATATTTTATTTACATTAGTGATATTATTTAGTTCTGCTAACTCAGCTAAAGTTATGCTAAGCCTCCGTGCAATCTCAATTAATGTATCTCCGCTCTTTACAGTATATGTAGTATAAGTAGTTGAATTGTTTACTTTGGTTTCAGTTGCACTATTATTAGCACTTGGAACCTTTAATTTTTGTCCAACTGATATTTTATTTACATTTGCAATGTTATTTAATTTCGCTAATTCGGCAACTGTTGTTCCATATTTCTTTGCCAGCGCACTTAATGTGTCTCCACTCTTTACAGTATATGTGGTATAAGTAACTGAATTGTTTACCTTGGTTTCAGCTGAACTATTATTAGCACTTGGAATTTTTAATTTTTGTCCAACTGATATTTTATTTACATTTGCAATATTATTTAGTTTCGCTAATTCGGCAACTGTTGTTCCTAACTTATTAGCAATTGCACTTAATGTGTCTCCGCTTTTTACAGTATATATATTGGAATTGGTGGAGTTATTGGTATTAGTAGAACTATTGGTATTAGTAGAAGTGCTGGAATTTTTGGATTTATCTTCCTTTTCCGGAGTTTGCACAACAGTATTCCCTGCTGTAACACCTTCAGCAAAGTTCGGTCTACAAATATAGTTAAATAAGCCTTGTATGGTATTAGAATACTTTGAATCCCAATCATTAAACTTGGCATTTTTACTACTACTTAAATTCATATTATCTTTTCCAGCTTCAGTTACAGTAATAGTACCTGTATGTGGACCTTTTCCTCCACTTGAGTGAGCATAATATATTACATTACCTTCAACCTTGTATACAACTCCAATATGTCCTCCATTATCAAAACGTATATAATCACCTGGTCGAACATCAGCAAAATTAGTTATTTTGGTGCTATATTTAAGAGAAGTCATATTTGCTGCACTAACACCGTAAGCACAAACATCTTTTACATTTTTCAAATCGCTTATATTATTTCTATAGTACTCAGATGCTTTTCCATTAGTAGCATTGTCAAGGACTCTTAATACAAAACCAGAACAATCTATTCCAAGCTTTATATTTTCTTTTTTAGCTAATGCTATTATTTTTTCTTGAAGTTTTGGATCATCTGCCTTTAAGCCTTGAGCAATCATCTCCTTATTAAGTTGCTCAAGGGTCATTTTTCCTCCCCACTCATAATATATTTGTAGGTTATCACTCTTTTTTCCATTAGCATCAGTAAAAGTAAAGTTAACGTATTTATCAACCATATCTGTCAGTTTACTAACATCAACAACACCTTCTTTATTAGCTGCTGCTGTAGTATTTGAAACACTACTTTTGTTAGTAGTAATTGAAACATTAGATAATGTGCTTCCAACAGATGCTGCTCCAAACGAAAATTCAGCCCCTGCTTTCATAATATTTTGCATAGCAAGCTCATCTTGTCTGTACTTATCTGCTGTCTGTTTTAACACTTTTGCATTGTCCTGTAGTTTATTTGTTATAGATTGAGCAAGTCTCCTTATTTCTATCAGTAGTTCCTGCATCTCTGATGTATTATTACTAACATAATATTCAGAGTACTGGGCATTCGTGTCCCGTATCAAATTAGTTATCTCTCTATGTATACCCGTCTCGCTATTCTCTATTAATTTGTTTAGTCGATTAATTTCAGTTGCTAGCTCTTCAATTTTATCCGGTTCTACTACTGTGCTCATTAACTTCCCCCCACATAATTAAATACCTATTATATTCTTGATTTATAGTCTCTTTAAGACCAATCAAATAACTTCCTATAAACTTAGCCACTTCCTAGAGATGTCTTTATCCGAAAAAACATTTATTTTACCGAATAGGAATTCTTTCTATTTTGTTCTCTCTGCTTAATCTGCCTTTCATTTTCTGCTCTTTGAACATTGTTTGATAAACTGGTTGTACAGCTTTCAAGATTTCTTATTTTATTATTTAATGATTTTATTTCATTATGTATTTCATTATACTGGTTCCTGAAAACTTTACCTGCATCAGCTTTCCACCATGTTTGCGAATTGTTTACATAGTCCTTACAGCGATCTCTCCCTAAGCTAATATCTTGATTATTTGAATTTATACTTCTTGCCTTATTTTTTATCTCGCTAGGTGTAGCCATCTAACAATCCTCCATTAAAGTTTAGTAACTATAATATCTTTTCGTCTTTGTACAAAATATTTAACATAAATAATATGTAATATTCCGTAGTTTTCTTAAATTACTGGAAGTTAAAACTATGTGGGTCAAAAGAGTCTCTCTTAAATGCTACATATATTACTTATAAGAAATTGCACTACGCATCCCTACGAACTTATTTTTAGTAATAAAATAACCATCTCCAATTTCTAGTTCTCTCTCTTGAGTACCATATGGAATCTTCACATTAAATACACTTTGCTCCTTTATTCTTCCAAGAAGTACTCCTACTTGTTCTTCCCTTATAGCTTTCGCCAAACTATCCCAATTCCCTTCAATTCCCGAAGTATTATCTAAGGCAATAATAGCTATCTTTAAGTTTCTTTCCTGCTTTACAATTCTCTCAAGCAAATCTTTTAATGAATAATTATCGCTGTTGGTTAATTCAGTTAGATTATCTATTATAAATACAATTTGCTGCCAAGAATCTTTCAATTCCTCCAAATCACCATTATCTTTTTTAGCTTCTTTCATTTGCTCTCTTCTTAATTCAATTTCTGCTGTTATACCTTCCACAAATTCAGACATATCTTGAATTCCAGCAACGTCTATAACAGATGGAAGTTTAAATAATTGGTAGATTCCCATTGAATTTGAATCAAGTGCATATACCTTTAATTTATCTGTACCAAGTTTTTCGTGAAGAATTTCTATCCAGGATACCACCAGAGTACTTTTTCCAGACACTGGTTCCCCTGTAATTATAACAGTAGGCGTTGCCGCTATATCCAAGCAAACCGGCTGAAGATCATTATTATTAAGTCCAATAACTAATTTATCTGCATTTATATTGACTTCATTTATGTCTATCCTTGTAGGCATCTCAGGAATTAATTGTGCTTTCTTAACCTTAGCACTATGCATATGATTTTCAAATATATTAATTATATCCTCAACACTTTTGTTTTTAAATTCTGGAAGAGAAACTTGAAGTTCGACAGGTGGTTTGTTTCTCACTAATGCTCTACCTGGAATAGGTGCAGGCTCTAGCCCTTCTGTCCTACCTACAATGTCATTGTACTCACCTTTTTCAGTTAATTGGAAGGCTATAGCCATCTTAAAGTTTACTGAGAATTTATATCTAACCAGCGTTGCATTAGATACTGTCACTGTTAAATAGATGCCATATTTAGTTCCTTCTCTAGCTATTAACATCATTCGTTCATCTACTGACTCATAAGTTTCAGATAACGCAAAATAATTATCAATAATAATTAGTATCGCTGGTAAAACTTCACTCTTATTTTTTTCTTTAAAGTCATTGAAATTCTCACTTCTATATCTCTCAAACAATTGCTTTCTTTCTTCAATTACCCTAAAAATATAAAGCATAAACTGTTCTATTCTTGTTTCTTGCTCAATAGTCATAACTCCACCACAATGAGGAAGCCTATCGAATTTTTTTAATGCTGTTCCACCAAAATCCATTATGTATATATTAACGTTATTTGTCGAATATTTGTGTGCTAATGACATTATAATTGTTTGGAGTAAATATGTTTTTCCTGTTGCTGCAGCTCCATATATAATTAAATGTCCATCTTTCATATAATCTATTGCTAAAGGTTCCTGAGTTTGTGCTCTAGGATTGTCAAGTATACCTACAAGCGGTCTTAGTTCAACACCTTCCTGCTCCCAGATTCCCGATTGATAGTTAAATCCACTACCTTCTTTATAAATATCATCTAGGTACAAAACATCCTGTAGTGGTGGAAGCCATGGTCCATTTAAAGGAGCAATGCTATTTTTCTTTGCTTGTGCTGCTATATACTCAACCATTGCTTTAAGTTGAGAAGTAAGGTCTACACTTGCTATCTTCTCTTCCTCTAACGGATAAATTTGTGTTGCTTTACCGTTCAGTGATACTTTATATAGTTTCTTCTTAATATTCTTATCTGACTTCATTATTCCATCTGGGTCATAATCAGCTCCAGACCATGTAGATTGAAACAGCTCAAATATTTCATCATTACCAACTTGAATATACGCACGCCCAGGTTCCTTAATTCTTGCAGCATCTGGTCTTTTTATTACGTCTTTACTATCTGCCTCATCCTGAACCTTTAAACATATTTTAAATCTAGAGTTACTCCATATCTGGTCATCTACAACACCCGCAGGTTTTTGAGTTGCTAAAATCAAGTGAACACCTAGACTTCTTCCTACACGTGCCGTACTTACTAATTCCTTCATAAAATCTGGTTGTTCAGCCTTTAGTTCAGCAAACTCGTCCGCTATCATTACTAAATGTGGAACTGGTTCTTTAGCCACTCCATTATGATATAGCTTTTGATATTTATCTATATTATTTACCTCATATTCAGAGAAAATCCTTTGTCTCCTCAAAAGCTCACTCTTAATTGAAAGTAATGCTCGTGTAGTTTGATTTCCACCCAAGTTTGTAATTGTTCCTACCAAGTGAGGCATTCCTTTAAATACATCAGCCATTCCACCACCCTTATAATCAATCAATACAAAACACAAATCGTGTGGATGAAAATTAATTGCAAGAGAAATAATGATAGACTGTAATAATTCACTTTTTCCCGAACCTGTAGTTCCGGCTACTAGACCATGAGGACCATGACTTGTTTCAAATGCATGCATGTCAAGATAGAAAAGTTCTCCTCCCATACGTGCACCAATAGGCACACTCAAGCCTTTATAGGTTCTATTTTTATACCATTTTGTTAATATATCTACTTTTTCTACTCTATCAACATCTAACATCTGTAGTAATGTGATTGATTTTGGCAGTGAGAAATTAGCAGTAGAGCTTTTTATTCTAATAGGACAGAGTTTTCTTACTTCTCTCTCAAGTTCTGAAATATCAATACTATCAACAATAATGGTTGATTTTTCTCCTGTTTCCTTATTAGCATATTCCGCATTTTTATTTTGACATGTTATAACAGTTTTGCAATTCATAGGAAGATACGATTGGCTTTCTGCTGTAAAAATTGCAGATACACCAATATCCTTATTGCAATTGTATAAATACTTTGCGATTGCTTCGTTTTCTAGCAAGGTTGCATCCTGTATAATAAATACATAATGTGTATACTTTATATCACCCTGCCATCCTTTACTTGCATTCATTTCTCGGAGCTTAAAAATTTCATAAAGGCTATTTAATGTCTCATGAGCCATAGTCTTCCCGCATGCAATAAATCTTGCAGTAAAATCTTCATTCCATACATGTTGTACATTTTTTATAAACTTCCAATTCTCCAAATCCTCTTCTTTAAGTAAAAATACAAGCTTTACATCATCATATCCATGGTGGGTTATAATCTGTAACACTGCTAATCTCAATATATCAGTAATCCTTTCAGCAGGACCCGCTATACCACATATCTCAGATGAAATCAGATTTAAGCAAACAGGTACATTGTTTACTTTGTTAAATTCCAATCCAATCTTTTCTGGCTCGTTTGCTAGTGGATCATTGTCTAATTGCATCTGTTGCTTTGAATATTTAACCTTTATTGACGATGCTACACTACCAACACCAATTCTTAGTGAAAGAAAGTCATTATATGAAGGTGTTTTTTCCCATAGTTTACTATCAGTGTTCTTTATTCTTTGTAAACACACTTTAGGGTCTGGATGCATTTCATTCAATGCTTTTATTTGTTTTTCACTGGCAATAGCTAGTTCTGCTCTAGTGTCAGCAATATATTGAAGATATTTTTTTTCCCTGTTCTTCTTGTTTTTTCTATATTTTTTTATTTGATTTGTAGCAGCAGATACCGACACTATCAAAGTCATAATTGTTGTTGCAATAGAAAGAAGCATATATGAAGACTTTGAACTTAGTGAAATAATAACAGTAATTATCAGCATTACTCCTGGAGGCAACAACATTGCAGCCCAAGATATTTCAGGCTTATCGGCCATAGAAGGCGGACTTTGTACTTCAAGTTCGCCACATGGAATTTCTGGTAAAAACCTTGGTTGTCTACTAAATTCATTTTGTTTATTCATTATTTAATCCTCTCTAAAATTATTTCTATTTTCTAAACTATTTAGCATATAAATCCTTATTTATCAATAAATATCATCATATATAGATCCTTTTACAGATACCTCTATCTCATCTAATGAAGAAATCCCTTTTAATGTTCCGAGCTTTTTATATTCATTATTTGGTAAGGAAATATCATCAATCCATGCTTTTACAGTATACTTTCCATTTGGCATATGAGCATATGTATATAGTTTTTTGTTTTCTGGATTAATTTGAATAGTAACTACTGTTTCTTCAGTAATTTTGTAAATATGCTGACCATCTTTAACATATTCTCTATACTTATATTTATCCTGACTATCACTAGTTCCCGATTCACTATAACCTTCCAGTATGTTCTTCCAGAATACATGTGTTCCTTTAGAGTCACTTCTGTCCTCTGTATGTTCTATTTCTTCAACATCCTTAGAGTACCGCCATTCATTATCATTTCTATCTAATACATTTAACAATACTATATTGTTAACTCCTGTGTTATCTTGCGCTGTTAATGCTGCTGACTTCCTTAAATAACTGTTTCCGCTTTTTGACAATGGCTGATTTTGAATGTTTACCACTTTTTTATTGTTATCTATATACATTAAATCAGTTTCGTATCTAAATGAATTAATTACTGAATTCACTAAATCTTTATGATCCTTTGTATCTGCTGTAGTTGTCTTGTATGTCACCGTTTTGACAGTAAAAGTATATTCCCCTGTAGGATTGAAGTAGTATCCTGATTTTATTGGATAGTCTACATACTTATAGTCCACATCCGATGCAAAAACAGCTCTATCATTTGAGGATTTCGTTGATTTTCTTTGTCTTGCAGCCTCTCTACTTGCACTATAATCTTGTTTCATTGTCCTTACAGTAGACCACTTAACATTTCCGCTACACTGCTGTGTAAAAGTTCTTTCGTATTGGCCTGGTACTGGTGTCCAGTCATATAAAGAATTATCTACATCCTGATGACACATCCAACGAATGACTTTAAATAAGTATGGCTCACTTGTCCAATATAGTACTTTCTCAAGATAGTCTTTTGTATTGCCTTGTATTTTATTGTCATACTGCTTTGCCGCTATAGTTTTCTTTCCATTATAAGTCAAAGCTGATACTTTGATTGTATTGGTACCAGAATTAAAATCCGCTGAAACAGATGATCTTTTTTCATGCCCATCGCAATATGAATAATAATGAGTTTCTGTTTTTCCATCTGCTCCCGTCGTAGTATAACTGCTAGTACGACACCCTCCGCATTTCTCTATCCACATATATGGTCTACTTACTGAACCACCAAAATTAATATTTCCACTCTTAACTATCGATGTTGGACCATTTATATATTTGCCATTTAGTGGATCATCACCGAAGTCAGGTCTTTTAAACGTAGCATCTATGTCCGGACTCCGAGTTATCGTTGTACTTGCTTCATTTACCGCAGGATTATTGTTTACCTTGAAGTTTCTAATTAGGTTAGGTGAAGTGTTATTTACACCTAATGAGCCTGTAGCATTACCATCCCAACTACCTTTAGGCAGACTTAGCTGTGCAACTGCTGTTGTAAGCGGAAAATTTACATTTCTTGACAATATATTATAATCTAGTTCCATTTCTGCACTTATTTTATTAGTTTTTACTTTATTTATTGTGGTCTCTAAAACATTATTTAAAAGATTTTTCTCTTCAGGATTTTTTCCATCGCTGTTTATTTCAAATTTCACCTTAACATTATTATTTGGCATTTTTAATGAAGCATATAGTAAAGCACCTTTTTTAACTGGTATGTCTACTTCATCGCCTCGCCCTTCTGCTTTGCCTGGAAATTGCAAATTGCATTCAGAACTTAATGGTGTGCCATCTTCATTTGTAATTTCCCATTTATAAGAAACGTCTTTTAAATCGGTATTGAAAGTTGATTTAATATTTACAGATATTAAGACTTCTTCACCCTCTACTACGCTTGATTGTAGAGATTCAAAACTTGCTGAAATATCATTTTCAACCATTGAAGCTGGTATAAATCTAAAGAAATCGTAATACATATAATTATTTATTAGTTCACCATCACCATAATAATAGAATGCTATTCCTACTCCCCAAGAATCATATGTTGGTGGTTGAATTATATAAATATAATCTTCAGGGTTGTTTTTAATACCTGGTGGTAAATCATCATAAATATACTTAATAAAATAATCACGTTCCCCAGTTTTTTGTTTTATGTTATCTGGTGTAAAATCAGAATCACTTATCCACTGCTTCATAACACTATAAGTTGTGGAAAACGTATCTGGTTTATAATCTAGCCATTGCGTTTTACGTTTATCATTTGGGTCATCAGGTGACAATTCTTTAGTTATGCCTTTATCTTTTGCGTCCGGTAATACCCATGGGAATTTAATCCATCTTTTTACACTTTTAGTCGTTGTTGTAACAAAGCCAGGGTTAGCATATGGGTCATCACTCATTGAAAATCCTAATGCTCTTGGATATCCATTTCTATCCTGAGCTGTGTCTGCTCCATATTTTGTAGCTTCGTATTTACCATCTTCAACAGTGCCATATACCAATATTGGTTTATCCCCGAATAATTTGTATCCTTTTTCCGCAAATTCTTTATTAATAGTTCTATTTTTTCTATTCTTTTCCTCAAAATAATTTTTTCTTCCAAAAATATCCTCCATGTAATCGTTAGCTATTTTTAGTGTATCAAGATAATTTTGTGCATTAACATATGAATATGATAAATTTGTTAAATTAATAATAAATATAATTAATAATATTGTACCTATTTTTGATTTTTTCAACTAATTTCCCACCTTAATTATTTGCATATTTTTTACTTGTTTCTTCAGTTAAATAGCATATGTCAATATTTGATGATCGTGATTCCTTTATCCAAATATATCGCTTTGATTTATTATCAAAAATAAATTCTTCTGGTAACTCATCCCATCTAGATTTTTTTTGTTTTATATGATTTATTACTTGTTTCACTGTAGTGCTATCACATTTTTGAGATAATAATTTTTCCACTTCAACTATTTGCTTATCAAAATTTGGATTTAAAAAGTCAACAACAAATGTCGCATCAACTCTATCATCACCAACTGGTTTAAAGACTAACAATTTATAATCTAGTGGAACTTCAAAACCTGCAACAGTCTTTGTTCCTGTCTTTAAAGTTCCCGTAGTAATATAAACAGTCTTGATACTACTATCCCATTCAACACTTGCACCAAAAGATTCTGCAATGTACTTTGCAGGTACAAAGGTTCTGTCATCTTTAATTATTGCAGCCGTGTCCATTAATTTCTTTTGACCATTTAAAGTATACTCTTTCTTTCCTATGTACAAAATTAATTCTATACCGTCTGAAACAAATATCGCCCTTCTGCCTATGCTATCCCATGTTACTTTTGCACCTAATGCTTCTCCAATAAACTTTGCTGGTGTTTGTGTTCGGTTATTTTGATCAATAAAAGGTTGTGCATCTGGAAAAGTAAGTTTGTCTCCATCTACTACAACACGTAGCGGTAATTGCACTGCACAAGTCAATGATAATGACATCAATGTTAAACTCATAATAAATGCTAAAATAAATGCTAATTTTTTCATAAATAATCCTCCAAAAAAATTTATATATTACTACACTTTTTCTTATTAATGTAGATTTATAACTATATAAAACAACATTCAAATCTAGCTCATAGGCATACTTTTCTAAAAAACCGATAAAATATAGACTTGATATTTTACCGGCAATGAATGAATTTAAATAATACTTAACGTTAGTAAACACCCACTATTTTAGTAATAATTAACCTGTTGACAAAGTAAAGCTTCTTTCTGACTATACTGGTCTAACGCATACCTGAGTCCGTTATCCTTTCTTTGAAGTGCATCATAAATCCTTTTATTACTCTTCTCTATTTGAATACAAATACTATTGACCCTTGATAATTGCTGCTGGACATAGGATTCACTATAACTTCTGCCAACATCACAAGTCACTTTTTCTGCTTCCCTAATAATCTGAGTTACACTTTCTTCAAAATAACTGTTTAAGTTTCTCGTTTTCTCTCTCAAATGAGCTAATCTAACCAAATCTATAACTAACTTTCCTGTGATACATCCTTTTATGACACCAGTTATTATAGATTGTTTGAAGCTTTTAAATGCAGATGTACATTTCTCCCCCAAATTATTTATTGTTCCTTTTACATACGAAACAAGATAATTAGCTCCTTCTTTGAAAGCCTCATATTGAATTCCTATTTGCTCTTTTGCTGAATTTATAATTTTTTCAGTAGTTTGTTTTACATTATTCCAAGTATCAGATGCAACGTTTCCAATACCATATATAATGTTTTTCACTCCAACTTTAACACCTGTAAAGAAGCTTGAAATAGCATTAGTAGCTTTTTCTTTTAAGTCATTTATCCCATCTACAATAGCTGTACCTGCACTTACCGCCGTATCTACCACTGCTTCTCCTACATCTATTACAGCATCTACCACTGTTTCTCCTATACTCACAATACCGTCAACAATATCATTAGCAAGTCCGCCAATAAAACTGGTCACATTATCCCAAGCTTTTTTAATTTCAGACGCAAACCTACTTAGCACAGCTCCTAATTCTTTAGCATAATCCAATAGTTCACTTCCAATCTGCTTTATCCCGTCAACAATTGAATTGACTAATCCTCCTAGAACCTCTAATACAGCACCTACAACTTCCTTCAAATTTGTAATCAGGAACGAAGCAGCATTTTTTATAATAGTTTCAAATAAGCTACCAAGCAAAACATTTACTGCAACAGGTATTCCAACAAGATAATCTACCAAAGAAACGCTATCACCATTTACAGGTACTCCGCCTCCGAGAAGATTCTGACATATACCCATCATTGCAGCAGTAACTCTTGAACGTAATGCCGGTGGTAATGACATAATATTCGCTGAAACTGTTTGAATATATTTAGATAGCTCTCCCTGTTCAGTTATATTACTAAAAGAACCGTCTATATCTAAATAAGCATCTGCATAATGATGTTTAGCTTTATCTGAAAGACCATGAATAAAGCCATCTTTGAAGCCATTCAGAATACCCTTTTTAATGCCTTCTATGCCATCTGCAAAACCAGCTATAATGCCAGTTACAATACCCTCTTTAATGCTATCCATAATACCATCTACAATTTGAGATTCAAAATATGTACGGTTCTCCTCAGGAATCACTGGAATACCCAGTGGATTTACATAATCATTTTCAGCATAAAAGCCGAACATTTTATTAACAGCTTGCAAATATGCCTCTTTTCCATATCTGCTTATAAATTCCGCAATTGCTTCTGGTGAAAAACCTTGTCCATCGAAGTTGAAGCAATTATTTATTAAGTAATTATACTGAGAAGTAATTGTAACATATTGTGCTTTATTTCCACCTTTAGAGTGTCCACTAATAATAATATTTGCATTGTTATCATCATATCCATTAGCCTCAACAATACGCTCAAAATATTCTCTAGCTTCAATTTGTTGAGGAGTTTCTACGCCTAACCCAGATAGACCTTTCCCATTATCAATCCACTCACCAGCACCTGTTCCCCTATAAACAACAAATACATTTCCTGATGTGTCATTAAAAGTACATGCTTCAAGCCCACCTACTTGATAAGATGGATTTGTCATTAGACTGCTTTGATTGTCTATTATCAAATTAGCAAAGTGTTCATTTGATTTACATGCGTTGGCAAGGATTTGGTATTGGCGCTGTCGGTCTGCATAATCAGCCTCTGAGCCTTTTTCATGATAATCGAGATATTTATTATATCCATCAGGGCTATCATAAATTGAACTAAGTTTACTTATTATTCTATTTAATGTCCAACCATCCTCTACCTTGACATCTTCAATATCTAAATACATTAAAACATTCAATAATGCGGCTTCATTTGCCTGAGATAGAGTATTGTCATCGATGTTACTCATTTTATTTTCCTCCACTCACTGTATTCAAGCTTATAAGATTCATCTATTGTAAAATCCCCTCTCATCAATAACCAATCAGCTTCTGTTGCTCCTCTATACAAGTCATTAATATTAGAATCATTAATTAAATCCAATTTCCCATCAATGACATAAAAAATTGTCAAATCAACTTTACATTGTTTCTCTTCTAATTTTTTGCGTAATTCTTCTAATTTCTCATCCTTATTAGTTTTATAGTCAGGATCATTTATACATATTGCTAACGAAATACCCATATTCTCGCTACAATATTTTATATATTCATCAACACTCATTTGAGGTGTTGCACTTCTTTGAGGTGCTCTCTCAGTACGATATATTACTTTACTTGTAGAATATATAGGAGAAACTATTTCAGTCATAACCTCCTCAATCTTATCCTTCATTAAATAACTTACATAGTTATCAATCATTTCACCAGTTTTTTTGCCTCTTCTGACCATGATATTTACATCAGGAAACCTTTCAGATCTTACATATATTTCTGTATCAGGAGCATTCCAGCCCTCAGTACCTCCTCCTACAACCTTAAAATCCTCGTTATATTTATCCTTCATATACTTTTCAACTTGTTCATTAACTGAAAGTTCATTCTGATTTGTCATACATCCGCACACTCCTATTAATATTATTATTGTTAATCCAAACAGCAGAATATTTTTGCCCACTTACTCCTACACCTCACTTATTTAACAACAGTTTATATTCTGATATAGACTTGTTACATGCTCTATGTACTAAATGTACAAAAAATTAAGTAATTACATTATTTTACTATAAATAAATTTAAATGGTTGCTCTAGGTCAACTAATATAAAAATAAAAACGCCGCAAGTTATCAGTCAAGTACAACTTATATAATTTAAAAAAATGTGTATTTTAAATTATATTATTGTACAAAGATTTTTCTAAATTTATGCTCTAAATTAAGTTCATTATTATAGGTAAATTGGTACTACTCTATTCAAAACTTAACTTTGGAAAAACCGAAAGAGAATCTAGATAATTCTGCCTTTCTTTATCCAAAAAGTCTATTATTCTTTGCCCTTCTTTTTCCAATATACTCTCCACATTTATGTAAAATTCTTGCATTAAATCATCTACAAATAAGTTTTTTTCTAATGCAAATACTCTTATTCCTGTCAAAATAGTTTCAACGCTATTGTATATACCTTTAACTAATTTAACCGAATTAAATGATTCTTTTTCAGCAAATTTACAAATTCCTTCTTCAAAAGCTATTCTATCTAAATTAAAAATTTTTTTATCAAATCGTAATTCCATACTTTTCATATTCTTATAAAGTTCATTTTCAATATATTTAATTGCATTTATTGTCGAATTTTTTATTCCTTCAAAATTTAATTCATCTACCTTTAAAAAAATAGAGTACAAGTCGTTCTCTAACCAATTTTCATCATTTGATTCATTAAAAAATATTTTCCAAACTTGTTCATCAATATCTCTTTCAATGCTATAAAACCAGCTACAAAATTTTGAGTATTCACTCTGATTACCAATAATGGGTTTGCCATTTTCATCAAATTCAAGCGTATCAGAATAATATTTATACCCATTATATTCCACTAATTTCTGTTTGATAAAAACAACTTTTTCTGTAAACTTCCCAACAGGTTCATTTTCTCCAACATAATTTGTTATGTTTCCCAACAACTCCTCTGTACTAGGAGCACAAAATACAATTCCCTCAGCATTTAAATGTGGTACTAGATGACATGCATATATCCCACCAAATTTTAAACCAGTTATAACACATTTTCCTGTTGCAATATTATTTCTTACAAAATCAACCAACTGATTCTGATATTCCTTACTTAAACTATTGCCACCTAAATCCTCTGTTGAGGCACACACAACGCATGTATCTCCGCAATTTTCCTTAAAAATATAAGTTGAAACAGCTCCTATAGTTTTTGAATCAATTAATTCTAAGCCTAATTTTTCAAGCATATCCTTTGATATGGAATTCTTTATAAATTCTGATGAATCTTGAAGTGATTCATGCACATTTACAGTTTTATCTATATTACTCAGTGTTTTTGCATTTAAATATTCAGAAAGTAATAGATATTCTTTTTCAGCAAGCATAATATCACCCTTTTATTACTCATTTTTTAGCCTGAGAGGATTTTCTTCTCAACTCTTCTAAACGTATTCTCTCAGCTTCACGTCTTCTTTCATCATCTGCACGTTCTACAGCTGATGCCAATCCTTTCAACGCACTTTCTAAATTACTTATTTCTGCGTACAGTCTATTTATTTCAACTTCAGTTTCATTGTAACCTTGTATAAATGAAATACTACCTTTACCCATCCACCAAGATTTTAAATCTCTCACATCACTTTTTAATCCACTTTCTTTTATACGCAAATCATTTCTCTTATCGTTTATTTTTCTTGCAGAATTTTTTATATCACTTGGCGTATACATACCATTCCTCCATATGCAAGTCTATTAATACAATTTAATATGAAATAATTATAGTAAGTTGAGCTTCTTGAAAAATAAACATAATCTAACCTACTACAACACACAGTGGTAATTGTACTGCTACTGCTTAAGATGGTATCATTGAAAGACTAATAATTATCTCTAAATAATAATAAAAACATTTCAATAATTTCACTTTTTAAGTATCTCTAGAAGAACCTTTCCACCATAAATAACTCATCAATCGTATTTTTAATACTTAGAATTTCTTTTGAATCAGTAACAACACATAACGAAAGTATTTCATCTTTTGTCATAATAAAAAGGTCCTTTAACCAATTATATTTAAAATTTATATGCAAGTGTGATAAGCATACGCTTATCACACTTGAGCCTCAATTATACGTTAAGCTGTCTTGCAATATCCGCATCGGCATCTTGCTTTGCTTTTGCAACTTGGTCTACAAGCTTATTATAGCCCATTATACATTCATTTAGGCTTTTAACGATTTTATCTTTTGTAGTTCTGAAGTTGTTTATAAATGCCTCTTCTGAACCACCAGACCACCATTGTCTTACATCTTCTACTTGTCTCATCATTCCCTTAAGATCATTCTCAAGTTTCTGTTGTTCTTGGTTAAGCTTAGTTTTTAAAGCATTTGCTTTGTCAAAGTCAAACTTTTGTTGATTTGCCATAGGTTTTTTCCTCCTAAAAATGAAATAGTATTTATTTACAAACAGTACAACTGTTTAGTAACATATATGAATGTTATAAAGTACTTTTATATAAATAATTTCTCTGAATTTCCCCCTGTTATCGAAATACTTTTCCATTCATTTCTTGCATTATAATATAAAACATCCTCAATTATATGTAAATTATTTGCACCTTCACCACAAATACGAATACAACTCTTGTTATCTAAATTAATTCTATAGATTGAGCTGTCATTATTTATATTGGTACAATATAAATATCTATCTTTTGCATTTATGCTAGAAGCACATATATCAGTATAGGTTTCTAAATTTTCATTTTTCAGATTAAATATTGTTAATATATGCTTATTTTTTTTGTCTGTATATACTAGAAATTCATCCATTAACAGCATATTCAATGCTATTGAATCAGAAATTTTATTAACCTCATCTCCCTTTGTAGAACAAGTGTATATTCCTGTTTCACTAGAGTAAAATATTTGCTCATTCTCAATAATAAAACAAATTACCTGTTCAATTGTAATTTTGTGTTCGCTCTTCCCATTTAATAAGCATCTATATATTTTGCCATCATTTTCGTTAATATAATAAATCCACTCTCCACTTGTTAACAATCCATAACAAGGCTTTTCAAGAACTACATTTTCTTTATTACTATATATGTCATATCTGCATAACCAATTTGACAGTCTTTGATCACTATAATAAATACTGTCTCCTTCACAGTTCATAAACCAAAATAAGCCCTCTTGTAATGCTGGTTGTCCACCATACCTATCTATTATGTAAGTTCCTTTGTAGCTGTGGATATCACATACAAATAGTTTATTACCAGCCTTATTTACAAGGCCACCATTTAAATTGTTAAAATTCATATTTTTGCTCTCCTTACTATATTAAAGTAAGCAATGCTCCTGCACCTACTCCTTCATCCTGTAATGTTTTACCGTTATCTAAGATTCTTCCTAAAGGTTCTGCCTGCAATCTATTTCTATCATTTAAAAATAAATTAAAAGACTCAGAAAGCATAGAAAGTATCTCTGATATCTTAACAAATGTAGGTACCTTTAAATCTATTTCTTTCATATTTTCTGTTTTAAATGTTACTAGTATATATTCCATTTAGTTAAGCCTCCCACATTAATTAGTTTCTAACTGACAAAAGAAGCATACGTTCTGATGTAATCTTTAAAGTCGTAGCATCTCCACTATCTTCAGCTAGCTTTAAATACTTGGTTTTAAACTTATAGTCACTTTCTGCATATACTCGAACCTTACCTACTACTTGTTCAGTATCATAATCTATATCACTATTAAAACTCAAAGTAACTTTGAAATCATTATACTTACCATTGTTTGATTTAAAAACTACTGTCGTCCCATTCTTACTTACTAAAGTCATATTCATTGCTTTCTCGAACGCCTCTGAAAAATAGTCAACAAAAAGATCCTCATCCACTTCAGCATCAAGATTTATCATCTGGTCGTAGATGAGGCTTCTATCCTTTGCTGCTCTACAAGAGTTTGATATTGCACTCCCAACAATGATTTTTTCTCTGTATACATTTGCAGTATCGACTAATGGTTCAATTAAAATGGACAAAAAAACTACTAATAACATGCCAATTGCTATGTCCTTCATTATCCTTTATCCTATTCTTTAAAATGCTTGTCTGTTATTTTAATAATCAAATGGTAAATCCTTGTAATGCTTCAATCCAACTGGTTTCAATGTGAAGGATACCGGTATATGACCCTCTATGTCTTCCCCCCACAGCGTTATTCTTGGTATAAAGTCTGCACTAATGGTGATTGTGACTTCCTCTCCTCTTTGTAAGTATGGTTTATTGTAATCAGGGTCATCTGCATATCTATTTTCATCGTCATATCCTATAGCAGTACGACCATATGCATTGGTTGCAGTAATACTAATTTTAGAGGCACTATTACTAAAAATAGGAGTACTCTCCAATTTATAAAGTACATCCTCATAGTATGATTCTTTAATATAATTATCGCAGGAAGCAACCTGAGACAAGTTAAAGGTTTCTATAACCAATGTCATGTACCACGGAAAAAATACAACTAGATTTGAAAACAACAGAATACCAGCTGACACAAGTATGCTAATTAACATAGCTTTCGCTATACCTTGCATTTAATATCACCACCAGTTCTATTACTAACTAATTAAACTCTCTATTTGATCCATAAACAGCTGCCAAACTTGACTTATCCATCCGCTAAGATTACCATTTATAATAGTAATCGCAAATCCTATTAATACAATTGCAGCTACAGTAAGTGCAATTCCCTTTATACTAACATCACCTCTTTCACTCTTTAATTTTGCTTTTAACATTTCATTCATTTTCATAAAAATTCCCTCCTATTATTTTTATTGAAACATTTTTAATGATGCCAAAATTGTAAAAAGATAATATATTATAATGTAAACTATTAATATAGCTACAAGAGCGATTTGAATCTTTGAGTTGCTACTTTGTCTTTTTTGTAGTTCGTCTTCAAGTGCTTTTACTCTATACTCATCTACTTCATTTTTTAAATAAGTCATTTGAGATACATTGTCATATCCATTTAATCTGGTTTCCATGATGTCACAAAATTTTAATATGTAGTGTAGCGGCACTCTTTTTTTAAGTTGCTTTAATGCGTATTCTTCACCATAGTCAATGTTATCTAACATTACTCCCAACTCTTCTGACATATCTGGATTTGCATTTGGTATATAGTCTTTAATTACATCTGCTAGATAAATATTTACTGATTTTGAATATTGATAATAGACCATACTGTAAAATGCCGGAAAGTCTAAAGATATATTCTTATTTTTTCTCTCAATTGTTTTCTCAAGTTTGTCAACAGGGTACATCCATCCAAGTATTATAAAAATACCTGTTATACAACCTAAAAGTCTATTTGCACTTAACATAAATAATGTTAATAATACTGCACCTATCAAATATGCAATTTGTGTAATTCTAATTTCCTCTGGTGTTTCATTCAAATCAAGTCTGTCTATAATCTTTTGAAATCTTACCCGTTCCGCCCGTCCAAGTATCTTTTTGCCATATTTAGATGCTAGTTGTCGCTTCATCTTAAAAATTTTCTTTTTATAGTTATATTTCTTTTTCTCTCTAGCAAACTCTCGGCCACGCTTTTTCTGCTTTTTACTTACAGGTTTATATATGGGATATAGAAACAACTTTACTAGATAAATAATAGATAAAAATGCACAAAGCTTAGCAAAAAAAATCATTTTGATGAACCCCCATTTATTAGTGATCCCTGTAATGCCTGACAACGTGCAAAACTTACACAAATAATGCTGATAATTGCTGTATTAATAAGCTTTCCAAATTCATTAAACAGCATAAATTCTCTAAAATCTGTTACACTTAAAGCATATAAAAAGAATAAAAGTATTAAAGCAGTTTTTATTATAAAATCCTTGTTCATTTTCCTAAATATCCTGTCTTTTCTTAAATTAATATCCCTTAAAACTGCATTCTCATCTACAATATCTAAGAAAATATCTGCCATACCCTTTCTCTCATTATATTCAAATACAATTGCTTTCTTAGTAAAATTGTCAAACTTAGGGCCTAGCTGCCTATTTAAAAGAGTAATGGCTTGTTTAAAGGAATACCCGTTATTTTCACAATTATCAATAAATTGTTGAAAATAAGGTCGTATATTAGGGCTAATATACTCATCATTTTCCATTACCTTTTTTATTGCTACAAGTACTCCATCACGAGCAAGTGGACATATAATATCTTCTGCATCCATGATATCCTCAAGCAATTGAGACTTAATTGCTTTTGACTGCATAACAAAATACGTCATTATCCCTATAATAATAGAAATGGTAACCATAACAGATAATGTTACACTTTTCATAAACATAACAACTATCAGAACCATTATTGCAAATGCAATACATAATAACGATGTAAAGCTTTCTAATGTAAGAGGCAGATTAAAATCAAGTATAAATCCTTCAACCAACTGATTATATTTTTCAAATATATTCTGATTTCTTTTTTTTATTTTTTCTCTTTTTACTCGTGCAATATATCTTTGAGTATTGTAGTTACCTAAATGCTCCGCTAAGGTACTAATTATATCCAGTATGAATTTTGATATTCCACTAAAAAATTTAAGATCAAATATATTGTTAATTGTAATAAAAAACACAATACCTAACATTAAACTAACTAATAAAGTTGTATTCATCAAATTCATACACCTCTTTTTCATCTTTCTTAGGATCAGTAGTCAGAAATTCAAATCTACTTCTCTTTATTCCTGCTTTTAACATTGCCTGTTGTACATTTTCAGATAACTTTCCAACTCTTTCATGCCTTCCAACAATCTTTAAAACCTTATGAGTAGATTCTTCCTCAATAACATCCTCACACACAAATCTATATATTTGATTAACAATTGGTTTCAAACCATTTGAACCTATTACTTCTGAAATTGAAGTAACTTTTCTTGTACCATCTGCTAACTTTTCTTGAAATATTACAAACTTTAATGCACTGCATATATTTCTAAGAGCTAGCTCGGCTGGCTCATTTGAAGCCATAAGGTATGCTGTCAAGAATCTATAAATTGCTTCTGTATCTCCCTCGGCATGTAAAGTGGAAAAGAAGTAATGTCCAGTCTGAGCCGCTCTTAATGCAGTAGCAAACTCTCCTGGTGTTCTAAGTTCTCCAGGACCAATCCAATGTGGAGACTGTCTCATTGCATTTACAAGTAAGTTTTCCATAGTAGCAGGGCTAGAATCATCATCATCTGAAACTGATTCATATTGAAGGACATCATTTATTATCTTACCGTGTTTACTATTGCCCTCTCTTCTTATGAGTCTCATTTCTGAGGGATTCTCTATTGTAATTATTCTTGATAAAGGATCTATTTCTTTAACAAGTAATTCATTTAGTGTAGTTTTACCACTTCCGGTAGGCCCAACAGTTACCCAAGATAAATCTGCTTTCGGTATTAATGAAAGTAACTTAAACATGTTAACTGAAAAAGATTCATTCTTTATCATTGACTCAGAGGTAATAGACTTTTTACTAAATTTTCGAATTACAAATGCAGGCACATCATAAGGCGAAATTTCAGCATGTGTCGCATTTACTCTGTATCCCTCTATTGTCCTTGCATTTACCATTGGAATCTTAGGTGTAAGACGAACCTTTGATACACCTATAAGCTTTGAAATAATTCTTTCCATATGCTCACGGTCACTAAAGTGCTGTTCCCATTGGATTGTTTTTCCGCCAGATTCCACAAATATCTGATCTGGTCCATTTGCTCGTATCTCATCAATTGATGTATCCTCCATAGCCTGAGTAATAGGACCATATTGAGTTATTTCATCTATTAAAGCTCCTTTTAATTTTGCAAGATCAACATATCCTTCAACAACGGGTTTTTGAGTATCTACAAACTCATATATATATGACTTTGTAATCTCACGTTTTCTAGCAGGATCGCTTTCACGTCTAAAAGCATTTGTAGCTACTTTAGTAATATACTTTTGGCATAGTTCTAAAGCTTCGTCAAAATTTATAGTTGTATACTTATTTTTTATTTGTTCAAAGTCTTCGTTGGTGTTTGTTTGAAAAGATACCTTCTGTTGCATATCACTGATTTTACCACGTGTAAGCAATTCAATACCCTCCTTACTGGTTTGAAAGTAAATTAGCTAGTCTTTTAATTTCTTTATCAAAGTACTTATTTACTACAGGATAATCTCTTATGTATAAATTGCCATCTAAATAGCATGATAGTGCCGCTTTAACAAATGGTAGTACTGCAACTATATTAAATCCTAATTCACTTATTATTTTATAGTCGAACTTTATATCTTGAAGATTCATAAGGATAACACTAGTGAATTTTGCCGTACTAATTCCTACTGATGAAGCAAAATCCAATAATTTTATCATATTGCCAGTAACCTCAACTCTCTCTGTTGCTGTAAAAAAGCCAACATGGCAGTATTTCATTGCACCTAAACAAAATTCTAAAGGTGGGTTGTTTGGTATATCAATAAGTACAATATCAAACATTTCCTTTAGCTCTGATATTACTCTTTCTATACTAGAAAAAGAAAAATCAAAATATTCTTCAATTAAATCTTGTGGGCTTGGCGATAGAAGAAATAATTTTTCTTCCTTTGTTGAATTTATTTCATCTCTATAATCAACTTTATCGCTCTTTAATACTTTAATTAATCCGTTGCCTTTCTTATTAGGACTAACACCTAAAGCATGATATAAATTTGGGAAAAATACTTTAAAGTCAACAATACATGTATTTAAACCTTGTTTTGCTAATAAGTACCCTAGATTACTTATTAGTAAAGTGTTGTCAACACCTTCACAAGCCGGTATGAACCCAACTACACTATATATTAATTTCTTATCATTAATCTCTGCACCTATCATGTCTTTAGCTGAGATCTTTTGAAATATACTGTTTATTGCTGATTTTCTTTTTCTATCCATTTTTCTACCTCACTCTGTAGTGTTGGGAGCTGATTACCTATAACATTAGAATCTTTTCTACTTAAAATAGTAATTAAAAAAGATTTCCCTTCAAATCCATTGTATTTTGCAAAATTATTGATTTGTTGCATAGTGCCTTCTAACATTAGTGCTTTAGGTTGAATATTCTTCAGAAACTCATCGCTTTTCATTACTGATTCTCTTTTGTCTTCGCTAAGTCTTGATACTTCTTTATATACCTCATATATAGAATGGCTGTTTGAATTAAGCATGTCCTTAATGACTATATCATCAAATAATATCTCTGTTTTTATTGTTTTATCTTGAGTTTGTGTAATTACCAAATTGGGATTATCATACGATTCTTGTGGAACAGTTGTTTCCTCAACCTCGTATGAAACTCTTATTCTGACACGGTCTCCAGGCATTAGAATATCACCACCACACTTTAAATAATCGTACGGTAGTGTGATAACCTCATTTTTTTCATTAACTTTATATAGCCACTCATTTTTTACAGGTATTTCATCTCCAACTTCATCTTTATAAATAACAGTTTTATCTCTCATATAGTTTTTTGAATACTTACCAATAATTGAAGACATATCCTCTGCAAGCAACATATCAGAAGTATACTCTTTTTTAATCAAGTTATATTTTTCGATTTGCTTTTCAGTTATTACTGAGTTTGCCTGAATTCCTCCATTTTGTCTCACTCTAACAACTTCTATTGTCTCTCTAGAATCTTTATTTGAATTGTCTATAATAATAAAAGAAACAACAATCACTACTAAACTTAACATTACTGCAATTATCTTCTTAAACAAATGCTTATTTGGCGTTACACTTTTTACACTACTTAAATCCATTTTACTTTACCCCTTCCATTAGTCTTAGAAGTATATTCCCATAATTTTTTTCGTATTCAGTACTACTATTGACAATAGGTATATCTGATTCAATTTGCTTATCAAATTCAAAAGAATATGGAATGTATCCTGCTAGATTAATTTCATTTCTAAAGTTACTACTTATCCCAGAAGTCATGATTTCACACACCTTTTCTGGAACAAAATACTCCTCTTGAAATTTTGCTCTATCATTATATTTTGTCACTACTACTTTTGATTTTGAGTTAACATACGATATACTTTCATTATTAAGTACAACTTCTATATTTCTAAGTGTACTCAATATTCCATATATACTATTAGGAACACATAACCCAAAAACATCTATATGTATGATAGCGTCTTCAAATACTTTTAGTAAGTCTAGAGGCATATCTAAAATGATTACATTAAACTTACTTCTAAGTAATGATAATAAACCTACCAACTTCGTAGAATTATAAAAATGCTCTATTAACCTTTTATCATTAAAAGAATATCCTAACGATGTTACCCAAAAGTTCTCGTTTACACAAAAGCAGGAGGTTTTATAATCCTGTGGCTTAGCAAGTGTTCGAATTAGCGATGCATTCATTTCTTCATTTTTATTTGATGCTTCATTGAAATTGCTAAAATATGCATTACATCCCCTATAATCAATATCTAAATCAATGACTATGGCTTTTAATCCCCGTTTACTTGCTTCACAAGCCAAATTTATAGATGTACTTGTTAGTCCACTGCCCCTATGTCCTGTTATTGATATAACTCTGCTTATCCCTTTACTGATACTTTCAAAATCTCGTTCTAATTGGTCAGTAGGATTATATTTATTCTCATCTTTATGACTAGATTTAAACCTGTCAAAAAACGACCTTTTCTTTTCGGTATTAACTTTCTTTATATTATGTTGAGAATCTTTTGAAATATTTTCTAAAGGTTTAGTTCTTTGTGATAAATTTATTAAATATTCCATCTCTCTATTTAAAATATTTTGAGATAATCTTATGTAATCTATCGTAACTACCTTTATGTTGTCAGATTTGATATAATTTTCTAATAAAAATTGCTTTTTAAAATCAGTCGTAAAGATTAATATTTTAGCATTATTAATATTATCCGCTAACAAAGAAAAAGTTAATTTATCAGTTTCATCCCACTGAAAAAACACCTGATCAATAATTACAATTCCATCAACTATCGGTTTAACATTTTCGAGGTAATCATTTACTTCAGATAATGAAAGCTTATCATTTTTATTTATTATATCAAATTTGCTAGAGATGAATTTCACAAAGATGTCATGCATACTGTTAGAAACTAGTATAATTTTCATTTGACTTCCTTATTTCCTTATTTCCTTATTTAATTATATTTTGGAATTTTGCAAATTAATTTTATCACAATAGTAAATTATACACAATATTTATTATTTTTCAAAACAATACATTTAATTAAAAATTAAAACTTTTTTAATTACAAAAAGTATATACTGCAAAATTTTGTCGTTTTTTGTAATTGATTTTTGCATAATTTATGCCTTTAACTTTTGACTTTTCTGTTTCAATAATCTAAACTATTAACACCAATAGACAATGATGTTATTAGCATAGCGCTAAAGCTCAATTTTCTATTTCTTGTTAATTTTTTCTTGGATTTATTACAAAGTTATTCTTAGAAATCTCCTTAGAATGAATCATTGAATGAATCATTGAATGAATATTGAATGAATAATAATATCTAGTTTATTTTTGATTTGTTGCTATACCACTCATACAATAACCCCTTAAAAAAGTAATTATTTAAGAGTCTTTACCGTATTTTTTATTTTGTTAACAAAAAAAGCAGAGAATTTTCTAAAAATGTATCGCTCTCCAATAGTTATATTATGGTCTAACTTTTAGGAGTCTGTACAGTTTTTAATAATTCTCTACTTTTTATTATTCTAAACTTAATGACATTAGGCATAGTAGGGGGATGTTATTGTTAAAGACTAAAAAATCCTTTCGGCTTATAACCAAAAGGATTTTTTACTGATTTATATCAGTTTATTAATTTTAAAATGGCGACCCGGAACGGGCTCGAACCGTCGACCTCCAGCGTGACAGGCTGGCATTCTAACCAACTGAACTACCGGGCCATTTAAAATAAATGGTGACCCATAGGGGAATCGAACCCCTGTTATCGCCGTGAAAGGGCGGTGTCTTAACCGCTTGACCAATGGGCCTTACATAAAGCATCGTCTAACTTTCGCTGACTGACAAAGTATATTTTACTTAGGGTTCTTTGTTTTGTCAAGCATTTTTTTACTTTATAATACTATTTTTAATAATATTATTTTTCACTTAACATCTATATAATATACAAAAATAATATATAAAGCATTTGGTGACCCATCGCAGATTCGAACTGCGGACACCTTGATTAAAAGTCAAGTGCTCTGCCAACTGAGCTAATGGGTCATAACTTATGGTGTTTTCGACCACAGGTATAAATGATACTTAAAAACTTTACATTTGTCAACACTTTTTTTAATACTTTATAATAATAAATATTTTTTTGCATAAACTTTGTATTTAATTCAACAATATTACTCCACATATTTTTTTGAAATACTAAAACTAAAACAGTTAATAATACTAGATTATAGCCATTTATGTAAAGAATATAAGCATAATATTTATCTTTCCCAAATAAAAATAATAAATCCAATGTACCAAAGGTAATATATGCTATCTATAACTACACAATTTAGTAAGCATATTAAGTTTCCCTTTTTTAGTCATCAAGTAATCTTGATAGCAATACATAATTAAATCTTTCTTTTATAAAATCATACTTTTACTTTTATCTCTATATTTTTTTGTGATATTTTTATATGAGAAAAGTTAAATCACCTGCATAGTTTGCGTTATTCATAATCTATAATCCTCGTACAAAGTTGATTTCGAGCTAGCTAACAAACAACTTCAAACTCAAACTGCACTTTATATCACCATAAACTTTACTAACACAAATAGACGATATTTATATCACCATGATATAAATATCGTCTCGAATAGCTTAACCATAATTGTCTTTACACATCAGTTTATGACAAAACGTTTTTTCAATAATAAATTAGAGCTTTTGAATAATCTGTTCTCTGTCTTTTCCTACTCCAATCAAACCTATCTTTACACCCACAAGTTCTTCAATCCTATTAAGGTATATTTTTGCATTCTGAGGTAGTTCATCAAAAGACTTAATATTAGAAATATCTTCATTCCATGGTTCAAATACTTCATAAACCGGTTCACACTTTGCAAGTTCATTTAAGCTTGCAGGAAAGACTGTTGTTACTTTTCCGTCTTTTTTGTAGCCAACACAGAGTTTTATCTCATTTAGCTTACCAATTGTATCTACGTGGTTTATAGCAAGAGCAGTTAATCCATTAATCTTTGCAGCATATTTTATCATAACAGTATCAAGCCAACCACATCTTCTAGGTCTTCCTGTAGTAGTACCATACTCCCAACCTAATTCTCTGATTGTATCACCTACTTCATTATCTTGCTCAGTAGGGAATGGACCAGCTCCTACTCTTGAAGTATAAGCCTTCAAAACTCCATAAACTTCATTTATATATACCGGTCCAACTCCAGAACCAGTACATACTCCACCAGAAACAGGATTAGAAGATGTTACATATGGATATGTTCCAAAGTCAACATCCAAGAAATTAGCCTGTGCTCCTTCAAATAATATGTCTTTTCCTTGATCAATTGCATCAGCTAAAATACTAGTTGTATCAGCAACATATTTTCTAATCTGTTCTGCATAACCTAAATACTCATCAATTATGCTCTGAGCATCATAGGGCTTACCACCATATACTTTTTCTATTATAGCATTTTTAAGTTCAAGATTTAATTTAACTTTTTTAATAAACTCATCCTTTTCCATTAAGTCGCACATTCTTATTCCAGAACGTTCAATCTTATCAGCATAGCAAGGCCCTATTCCTCTTTTTGTAGTTCCAATTTTATTGCCCTCTGTTCTAAAATTCTCTTGGAGTTCATCTAGACCTATATGATAAGGCATAATAACGTGGGCTCTATCACTAATCAAAAGGTGATCTGTTGTTACGCCCCTGTCATTTAAATCCTTTATTTCTTTAAGCAATACTGCCGGATCTACTACAACACCATTTCCTATAATACATGTCTTATTAGTATGAAGTATTCCCGACGGAATCAGATGCAGAGCATATTTTGCTCCGTTAGCAACAATTGTATGTCCTGCATTATTTCCTCCCGAAAACCTCACAATAAAATCAGACTTTTCAGCAAGCATATCAATGTACTTTCCCTTACCCTCATCACCCCATTGAGTTCCAACAACTACTCTTACGGCCATTATACATATCCTCCTGTCTATTTAAATGCAATCGCTTATTTCCAGCTATAGTCTTTTTATCAATTGTTATCTAATTTACTAATCAACCTATTAAATTATAACTTAGTAAAAAGTATAATACAACAAAAACTCTTTTATTATATACAATTACAATAAAAAAAGAGACAATTACATAATTTAATTCAACTACAAAGCAATGCATCTGATTAAAAGCAGAACATTCATTGTGTTTAAATCGAATTTGTTAAAGTCTCTTTACAAAATATTAATTTATTTACATTTAAACTATTTATAAGCCTATTTTGATTCAAAATATTTATTTAATTCTTCAACCAACTTATCTGCATCTATTCCATGAACAGCACAAGCATCTTCAATACTTTCTCCTGAAGCTGATGGGCATCCTAAGCAATGCATACCGTTATTTAGAAATATTGGTGTAGTACCTCTATCCATATTTAATACATCTGAAATGATCATATCCTTAGTAACCTTTGCCATATGATAAACCTCCTTAAGAAATAATTACTTTTTCAAAAGTTATTATACACTAATAAAACTAAAAAATATATAGTTTATTCAAATTGAACATAATATAAAACTTATATGCACTTTCTATATTCATTTTTCCCAATTTCATATAAATTATTTCCATAGCTATCTATTATGACTGTTAGAGGGAAAGCTTCTACCTCCAACTTTCTTATTGACTCAGCACCTAATTCGGGAAAAGCTATGACTTCATGTTTTTTAACACATTCAGCCATCAATGCTCCTGCGCCACCTATAGCTCCAAAATAAACCGCACCAAATTCCTTCATTGCATTAATAACAGCTTCGTTTCTAATCCCTTTTCCTATCATTCCAGTTTGTCCAAGCTTAATTAAGGTAGGAGCATATGCATCCATTCTGTAGCTTGAAGTTGGACCAGCAGAACCAATAACCTCTCCATCTTTTGCAGGACAGGGGCCAACGTAATATATAGTTTGATTTTTAATGTCAAATGGCAGTTCCTTATTTTGATTAATTAATTCTATTAATCTCTTATGTGCGGCGTCCCTTGCTGTATATATTATTCCACTAAGCGAAACTGTATCTCCTGCTTTTAATTTCCTTGCCTCATCTCTGTTAAATGGTGCTATTATATTATAATGCATGTCTTTTCCTCCTGCTTATTAAGTATAGATATTTTCTATTGTTTTTTATAGTATAGTCTCTGCATGACGAGTTACATGACAGCTAATATTTATTGCCACTGGTAATCCAGCAATATGGGTTGGATATGTCTCAACATTTACAGCTAGTGCAGTATTAGTACCTCCTAGTCCAGCTGGTCCAATCCCTAGTTCATTTATTTTTTGAAGCATCTCATTTTCAAGGTCTCTAACATACTCTATTTTATTCCTTACATTAATTGGTCTCATCAATGCTCTTTTAGCAAGAATAGACGCTTTTTCCATTGTTCCTCCAATTCCTACTCCAACTACAATAGGAGGACATGGGTTTGGCCCAGCTTTGTCTACAGTTTCTAATATAAAGTTTTTTACCCCCTCTATCCCATCTGAAGGTTTTAGCATTTTCAGTGCGCTCATATTCTCACTGCCAAAACCCTTTGGAGCCAATTCTATTTTTAACGAATCTCCTGGAACAATTTCATAATGTATAATAGCAGGTGTATTATCTCCTGTATTCACACGGTCTATTGGATCTCTTACTACTGATTTTCTTAAGTAGCCTTCGTTATATCCTCTCCTAACACCTTCATTAATGGCATCTGACAGTCCACCACCGACTATATGCACCTCTTGGCCTATTGTCACAAAAACTACTGCCATTCCAGTATCTTGACATATGGCGACCTTCTTTTGCGCAGCTAAGTCTGCATTTATTAAAAGCTTATCCAGTACCTGCGCACCAATTGGAGATTGTTCATTTTTTAAGCCGTCTTTCATTGCTTGCTTTATATCTTCGTTTAGATAATAATTTGCATTCATGCACATATTTTTAACTGATTCAATTATTGTACTGACATTAATATCCCTCATGTTGTAAATAACCTCCATAAATAATAATTCCTCTAATTAACATACTGTTTTATATTAACGCTTTAGTCTATTAACTTCAACAATATTTTTTACTAATATTTTCTCAAAAATTTTTACTTTTTCAATAAACATATCTGCCCTTTATACTATACCACTTACTGAATACTCAACTCAAATGCTATATTTTACTACCTACTAATAGCAATATTCAAAAAAGTATTTCATTTTTGAATACAAAACTGCTGTTTTAGAGATAAATTAAGAATTAGCTATAGCTTTTTATAGATTTTTTGATTCATATTGCACTAATACTTAAGCATATCCTTATATCGTATAGAAACTCGTTAAATTGTATAACCTATACAAATTCAGCCAATGAATTAAGTACCTTTCTAATGTTGTGTAGAGGTCTGAATCTACTACGATTTGCTAATTCATAAAATTAGGTACCCACTTAGGAAAGTTCGTACTGGTAAATAACAGTAATCCAGTACTATAATTCTACCCTACGGTATTCAAAAAAATACAACGAGTTACTCTAAGACCAGAATAAATAGAATTTTTTGTTTCAGTAATATCCAAAGACAAAACAATAATATTTTAGTATAATAATATATATGAAGGGAGGTCATTAATTGAGTCAATCTGGTAGTAATATATTGGTTTGTGTAACTCAACAAAAAACATGTGAAAGACTTATAAGAAAAGCATTAGAGTTTTCTAGTGATAACGATTCAATATTTATAATACATGTTGCAAAAAATAATTGGAGTTTCCTAGACAATGAAAAGGAAGGTGAGGCACTAGAGTACCTTTTCGGTATCGCTAAGTCTATTGGTGCTAACCTTACAGTATTACGTTCTGATAATATAGTAGATACAATTGTTGATTATGCACTTGAAAACAAAATTGATATATTAGTCCTTGGTGATTCCAAGGGTGATCATAGTGAAAACTATTTTTATAAATCGTTAAAAGAGACTTTAAACGTCGTTGAAATACATGTTGTACCTAATTGATATATAAATTGTTAATTTTTTCTATATTTGATGGTACAATATTACTATTTTGGCTTGAAAGGCTTGACTTTAGAGTGTTTTCATTATAAAATAATGTCGAATTCCATTTTTAGGAGGTTGTACAATGAACAAATCAGATTTAATTAATTCGATAGCATCTAAATCAGGCTTAAACAAAAAAAATAGCGAAGCTGCTTTAAATGCTTTCATTTCTTCCGTAGAAGATGCTCTTAAGGCTGGTGACAAAGTCACTTTAGTTGGTTTTGGAACCTTTGAAGTTAGAGAAAGAGCTGAAAGAAAGGGTAGAAACCCACAGACTAAGCAAGAAATAACTATTCCTGCATCCAAAGCTCCAGTATTTAAAGCTGGAAAGGGATTAAAAGATAACGTTAACGCTTAATTAGTTACATAAAAGCCCTGATTTTTGTCAGGGCTTTTTGTATTGCTATAATAGACTATTTATTGCTCATTTACTTGCTTGCGCAACTTTCTTAGCTAAAAGAATATAAGTTCAGACTTATCAATATTTTAGTAAGAAACAATTGACAAGTTTGAACTTAGATAGACTTTTTTATTAATTTATTTAGTTATTTAATCGTATTTTTTCAATAAGCTGGCATATAGCCTGTGAGTTAGTTAATTTACACTCAGTATTACTGCTCTCTTTTACGCTTTCAAAGCAATTCCTGATAGCCCTCTCTACCTTTTGCACAGAAACTTTATTTTTATCAGCTATCGTTCGATAAATGCCTTTTGGCATAGCGCCAGTTTTACAGTATGTGTCAAATGCTGTTACTATAATATCTCTTATATAACTATAGCCAGTCATATGAGCCTTTAGGCCAGCTTCTCGCATATACTTTGTAGCTAAAACCTTTAGTTCATCATCATGATGATTTTTAGGTCTATTCTCAACATTTGTCTTTTGGGGTTCAGTGTTAAAATACTGCACTTTCTTTAAGTCAGAAAAAAGTTGCATTATTCTAGTAGCAATAACATTTTCATCAAATGGCTTTATTATATAATAGCTTGCCCCTAAATTCATAACTCTATTAATGTAATTCTCCTGACTTACAGCTGAAAAAACAATAAATATCGGCTTTTGAGTCTTAATATTGGTTTGAGCATACTCTAAGACAGCTACACCGTCCAGTTTTGGCATAATAATGTCCAACAGAACAACATCTGGGTTTTCATTGTTTATTTTCTCAATTGCTTCAACCCCGTCCCGAGCAGTAAAAACCGAAAATTTCTCATATTCAATTAGCTTATCGAAAAGCCTTTTTGCTGCTAATACATTATCGTCTGCTATTAAAATTTTTATCTTATTCATAGTATCTCTTTTTAACCTTTCCCCTTTTTAAGCTAATTATTGATACTAAAATATTAAGCATTATCTATCAATTTCAGTATCCTTTTACATAATTGTTGCGAATCCACAGAATTGCAATCTATACTTGCATCTGCATATTTACAATATAGGGGTCTTCTCTCATTATACAATTCCAATAAGCTTCCATTTGTTCTGACTAATTTTCTTGAGGAATCCATTCTTTCCTCTATAATATCATATTTTGCATCCAAAAATATAATAAAACCTAAAGATTTTAAATGGCTCATAGCCGTATCACTGTGTACAATACCTCCGCCAGTGGCAATTATACAATTACTTTGCTTTATTGATAGAACAACTTCATCCTGAATATTCAGAAAAAAATCACGCCCATGTTCTTCAACTATCTGTCTTGGGCTTTTACCTGTTTTTTCAACAATAAGATGGTCAGTATCAATAAATTTGTAATCAAGCATTTTTGCCAATAACTTTCCAGTAGTAGTTTTACCACAACCAGGCATACCAATCAGAACAATATTATCTGCACCATTTTTTTGTATCATAAATCATCCCACCTAGCATTCATGTCTGTAAGGCTCCTCATACCAGTTGACATTAAAATGCTATCAACCAATGCCATTCTTACCATTGCTTCACAAATGGGATAAACCCTTGGTACCAATGAAGGATCACTTCTAGATGCAAATTTATGCACTACTGGCTCAAGTGTTGCTACATTAACCGTTAACTGATCCTTTAATATTGTTGGGGTAGGTTTTACAGCAACACGTATTCTTATTTCCTCACCATTTGATATTCCCCCAAGCATCCCTCCAGCTCTATTTGTCTTGAATCGTATACGTCCTGTTTCTTCATCATAATAAGGTGTATCATTACATTCTGACCCTTTTTTTGATGCAACTCCAAATCCGTCTCCGAATTCGATTCCTTTTACCCCTCCAATAGACATTAATCCATGAGCAATAGTTGCACTAAGTTTGTCAAAAACAGGTTCACCTAATCCTGCTGGCACACCTTTTGCAATTATTTCTATTACTCCGCCACAGGAATCTCCTTCTTTTATAACTTCAAGTAAATCCTTAGTCATAAGTTCTGCTGCCTCAGCATCTGGGCAATTGATATCATTCATCCTATAGTTTTGCTTAGCCGTCTCATATGAAAATGGACCTGCTTTAATACCATGGGATTCAACTGTAAATGCTATAACATCAATACCCATGCTGTCCAAAATAATTTTAGCAACAGCACCGCCAGCCACTCTCGCAGCTGTTTCTCGCGCAGAAGCTCTTCCTGCACCTAAGTAGTCCGAATGTTCTCCATATTTCTTGTAATAGGTATATGCAGCTTGTCCAGGTCGTAATAGATCCTTATTGTCAGTATGCTGCTTAATATGATAATCACCAATATCGCTGCTAGGTATTAACATACAAACAGGAGCTCCCGTTGTTCTGTCATCCTGCATAACACCTGAAAAAATATATACCTTATCAGCTTCAGATCTTGGAGTCGCAAGCTTGGACTTACCGGGTTTACGCTTATCTAATTCTTCTTGAATAATATCAGCTGTTATCTTTAAGCCTGCTGGAACTCCATCTACAATTACTGCTAAACCACCCCAAAGTTCCGCAGGAATGTTAGCATTTTTTCTAAATGCTCCTGAATACGACTCTCCACAAGTAGTCACCCTAAATAATCTGCCAAATGTATTTCCTATCATATATAACCTCCCACGCCTAATCGGGCACAATAATTTTGTAAAAACTTCAGAGAAGAATCTCTGCTACGCAGAGGTAACTTGATTACTCAATCCACAAAAAGCTGTTCGCAGCTTTTTGATATGCGAAGAGAACTATGTATGCACCAATGTAAACTTCGCTTTTTTATTTAAATATAATTTATTATCAACTATTCATTAGTCTCACTAAGCTGAATTTTGCCGCCACAATTTTTTATACAATTCACAAAACTTGGGAAAGTAACATTCATTGCCTCGGCTGTATCTATTACTGTATTACCTGTTGAATTTAAACCCGCAATTGCTAATGACATTACAATTCTATGGTCATCATGTCCATTTAAATTACAACCCTTCAACTTGCTCTCCCTAATAATCAAGCCGTCTGGTAACTCTTTTATATCAGCGCCCATTTTAGATAGTTCAGTGCACATCACACTAATCCTATCTGTCTCTTTTAGTCTTGCCTGAGGCACATTTACAAGTCTTGTTTCTCCTTCAGCAAAGCAAGCTGCTACAGCCATAGCCGGCAGAGCATCTGGAATAGCATTCATATCTATCGTCCTACCATACAGTTTTTGTCCTTTAATGGTTATGTTGTCTTTGCCATATGTAACCTTTGCTCCCATATCCTCTAGTATAGCAAGAACATTCTTATCGCCTTGCGGGTCTGACATATCAAGATTTTCAAGAGTAATCTCCTGTCCTGATATTGCTGCAAGCACCATAAAAAAAGTTGCAGAAGAAAAATCACCAGGTATAGTACATTCAAAAGACGAATACTGCTGTTGTCCTGGAATAAAAAACTCTTTCATATTATTATGCGAATATTTAATTCCAAATTTATCTAACCACCATAATGTTAATTCAACATATGGCACCTCATTCAATCTTGTAACCTCAACATGCGTATCTTTCTCCAAAAGTGGAGCATTAATTAGAATTGAAGACAAGTACTGTGAAGTAACAGCATCTAGCTTTGTGAATCCTCCTGCTGCTCTTCCCTTAACTATAACTGGTGCAGAATCATTTCCTCTTGTAGTAAATGCTTCTCCCCCTAAATTATTAATGGCCTGAACTAATGGGCCAACTTGCCTTTTTCTTATTTGATAATCACCTGTAAAAACAGTATAACCTTGTACTAAAGCAGCTGTCATCATCCCAAGCCGTAAGCTGGTTCCAGAATTCCCCACGTCTATTATATTTTCTGGTACCCTTGGTATACTTCCAACACCTTCAGCTATATAGCAATTATTTATCAAATCATAGTTCGCACCAAAGGATTTGCATAAATTCACAGCTGATATGGAATCACTTGAGATAAGTGGGTTTTTTATTGTACTTTTTCCATTTGCTAACGCCGCAAAAAATAACGATCTTATTGTATGGGATTTAGAACCAGGTATACTAATTTTACCATTTACATCCGACTTAGTTACTTTTAAAAACATTAAGATCACCTACCATATTACTATATTTTTTTTACATGTCCGTGCTACAAAATTCTACAATTATATGTTATTATAAATATACTATTTTAGTCAATGTTTTTCCAATTTCATTCCTTACTTAGATTAATGAATGTTTTGTTTTAAAACAACATTTACTGTACTCCAATGAGAAATAGTATGCAAATATACTATAATCAATTGGAAGTAACTAAATAAAAAAATGCTACAACAAATAGTTGTCGAAAAGTAAATCTTTTTACAGCTACAGCCGAAGCAAGTAGCTGTAATCATAACTTAGAATATAAACTCTTTTCATTGCGGGTTAGCGGAAACATTTATTCTAAACTGCAATTATTTCAGAATCAATTACAATTAGGAACAATTCATAAATTATGTTGTACATATGCATTATTTTAAGCAGTCAACTAGATATTTAGCCAAGTTCTTGTTTTAACATTTTCTACTTATAACCTAAGTATTAGGTTATAAGCATATTTGTATTCTTTGGTGGTGGAGGTCCAAAATATTGATAAAAGTTGCAAAGCAGACTTCCATTATATAGCTTTCTTTTTTTATCTGCTTTCTTGCCAAAATGCTTTTCAAATTCTAAATCTGATGAAATAACATAATATGACCATGTATCAAACTTTCTAAATACTTTGCCCATTTCTTTGTACAAGCCCTTAACATAATCCATTTCCCCCAACCTCTCTCCATAAGGGGGATTACACATAATAACTCCATATTTATATCGTGAACTAATATCTGATACAGGCATTCTTTGCAAGTGAATTGCATCCTCTACACCTGCTTTTTTAGCGTGATACCTTGCTAAACTTATAGCCTCTTCGTCAATATCTGAACCATGTATTCTTAGATCAATATCCTCAATTATTGCATCATATGCCTCATCTCTGGCTTCATCCCATAAATCTTGCGGGATAAAATCCCACTTTTCGGATTCAAATTCTCTGCCAAGCCCAGGTGCAATGTTCTTTGCAATCATAGCTGCCTCTACTGGTATGGTCCCGCTGCCGCACATTGGATCAAGCAGAACTCTATCCTTATTCCAATGACTTATTAACAGCATAGCTGATGCTAAAGTTTCCTTTATAGGAGCTCCTCCAACAAGCTTTCTATATCCTCTCTTATGGAGTCCTGCTCCACTTGTATCAATAGATAATGTAACTGTATCCTTAAGTATAGCAACTTCAATCTTATATCTTGGCCCGCTTTCTTCAAACCATTCACATTTATATTTCTGCTTAAGCTTTTCTACAATAGCCTTCTTAACGATAGCTTGACAGTCAGAAACGCTAAAAAGCTTTGAGTTAATTGAATAACCCACAACAGGGAATTCAGCATTTACAGGTATTATTTCATCCCATGGCAGCGCTTTAGTTTGTTCAAAAAGTTCATCAAAAGTATAAGCCTTAAAATCTCCTATTTTTAATTGTACTCTACTGGCAGTTCTAAGCCATATATTTGTCCTGCATATTGCTAATTTATCTCCTGTAAATGTTACTTTTCCATCTTCTACTTTCTGTTCAAAATATCCAAGCTTTTTAAGTTCCCTAGCTGTAATTGCTTCTGTTCCAAATACAGATACAGCTATCAACTGTAATTTACTCATACTAACCTCCTACGCTACCTTAGGCAAAAACTGCTCCAATTATTTTCAGCGCTTATAATCAATTGTGTACGGTTAAAATACTAACAAAATATTCTATAACAATCAAGCTAAACCAGTTTAGTAGTAATTACCATAATTAAAATAAACTTTTCTTCACTGATAAACAAAAAAATATCTTTAAGTAACTATCCCATTTATCCAAGTTGTACTGGCCCATAAGTATTTAGCAATAAATTGTCTACATATAAACTTAGTTTTAATCAATTGGCATCACCAGTTAATGTATTTTAATAGCATAAAAATGACGCGCTTTTATCTATCACTTGCAATATTATTGTTTTTTTATAAAAACACCTTTCTCGTTTATTTTTTCGCATTTGTTCTTCAACCCGTGATTTTAAGGCATTTGTAAGACATTTCTATTTTTCTAAATAATTTTGCAGGAATAAAAATGAAATTATTCATTTTTTTGATTGCAATTATTAATATGTAATGGTATAATCTATAAAGTAAAAACGTTAACTTTGCAGCATGCTTTTACAAACAGCTAAATACCTGCGAAGTGCAAGTACATTAAGTTTATTATTTGGTTTACAATGGAGTAGCCATTAATATAAATATATTTGATTTATGTTTATAAATCCTCCTTGTAGCCAAAGATACAAAACATATACAATTTTTTATTAATTATTAAAATTCTAAAAACTTACGGGAGGGTTATTTAAATGAAAATTCTACAAAGTGTTATGGATCAAGTAAAGAAAAGAAATCCTAACGAACCAGAATTCCATCAAGCAGTAGAAGAAGTTCTTGATTCTTTAGAGGTTGTTGCAGAAAAGCACCCAGAATGGGTTGCAGCAGGAATATTTGACAGAATAGTTGAACCTGAAAGACAAATTATCTTCAGAGTTCCATGGGTTGACGATAATGGTAAGGTTCATGTAAATCGTGGTTTCAGAATTCAATTCAACAGTGCAATCGGTCCTTATAAAGGTGGTTTAAGACTCCATCCTTCAGTAAATGTAAGTATTCTCAAATTCCTTGGTTTCGAACAAATATTTAAAAATTCTCTTACTGGTCTACCAATAGGCGGAGGTAAAGGCGGAAGTGATTTCGATCCTAAAGGTAAATCTGATAATGAAATTATGAGATTCTGCCAAAGCTTTATGACAGAATTGTCAAAGCATATCGGTGCTGATACAGACGTTCCAGCAGGAGATATCGGAACAGGTGCAAGAGAAATAGGATATATGTATGGTCAGTACAAGAGACTTAGGAACGAATTTACTGGCGTATTGACTGGTAAAGGTCTTACTTGGGGCGGCAGCTTAGCAAGAACTGAAGCTACAGGATACGGTCTCTGCTACTTCATGGAAGAAGCTCTAAATGCAAAGGGTAAATCATTCAAGGATACTACAGTTGTAATTTCTGGTTCAGGAAACGTTGCAATATATGCTACTGAAAAGGCAACTGAATTAGGAGCAAAAGTTGTTGCATTAAGTGATTCAAACGGATACATATATGATCCAGATGGAATCAAACTTGATACAGTTAAACAAATAAAAGAAGTTGAAAGAAAACGTATCAGCGAATATGTTAAAATTCACAAGAACGCAACATATACTGAAGGTTGCTCAGGTATCTGGAGCATCAAGTGTGATATTGCTCTTCCTTGTGCTACTCAAAATGAAATTGACGAAGCATCTGCTAAATTATTAGTTGCTAATGGCTGCTATGCAGTTGGTGAAGGTGCAAATATGCCATCAACTCCAGGTGCTGTTGACGTTTACTTACAGAATAAGATTATATATGGACCTGCTAAAGCAGCAAATGCAGGCGGAGTTGCTACATCAGCTCTTGAAATGTGTCAGAACAGCATGCGTTATTCCTGGACATTTGAAGAAGTTGATGCTAAGCTAAAGGACATTATGGTTAATATATACAAAACTGTTAGCGAAGCTGCTAAAGAATATGGTATGGAAGACAATCTTGTTGCTGGAGCAAATATTGCAGGCTTCTTAAAAGTTGCTAATGCAATGTACGCTCAAGGTGTTGCATATTAATTTTATGTTTTAGATATTCAAAACGAGCTAAGGATATTTCCTTAGCTCGTTTTATTATTATGTTTATTATATAGATTCTATATTAAAAGTTGGGGTAGAACTGTAAACAAAATTATTGAACGTCAGATCTTTTTATCAAGTTATTAATTCTTTGTACATAAATTAATTTACATAATAATTATAATTTATAAAACATCTTAAATATAGTTATTTGTAAATTGTACCCATGGTTCAGCTTTTGGCGTTTCACAAATAAAGGTCATTTCTTCTTTTTTGGTTGGATGTAAGAAAGTTACCGAATATGCCCAAAGAGCAATTTGCTGCCCTGGTTTATTCACATCTGCACCATATCTTTGATCCCCAAATAATGTATGCCCAGCATTGGATAGCTGCACTCTTATCTGATGAGGTCTTCCAGTATGAAGCTGAACTTGCAATAAACTCAAATCCCCCTTTGACTTAAGAACCTCATAATCAAGAATAGCTTCTTTCGCCTCCTTCGTCCCTTCTGGAACCACAGAAACCATATTTTTTGAGCTATCTTTTAAAAGATAATCCCTAAGAGTACATTTCCGCTTTTTGGGAACACCTCTTACAATAGCAAGATATGTCTTTTTAAATATTCTGGTTCGTATTTGATCAGAAAGTCTTGATGCCGCTTTTGAGGTTTTTGCAAATACCATTATACCTCCAACCGGCCTGTCAAGCCTATGAACTAGACCAAGATAAACTTCTCCAGGCTTATTGTATCTTTCTTTTAAATCTTGTTTTAATACAGTCAAAATATCCAAATCATTAGTGTTGTCTTGCTGCACTGGCATATTTACTGGCTTTTCAACAACAAGCAAATGATTATCCTCAAAAATTATTTTTGGTATCACTCATTCTCCCACCTTCCATATATACCACATGGAAGTACAAGACCTGATTGGGTGACAGGAATACCTACCTCACCACAGCTATAAATACCTTTATTTTTGCTTCCTATAGTTTGTTTCAAAATATTGCCAAGTACTGTAGGAGAAAAGCCTGTTGTATATGAATTTATCAGGAAAAATAATGGATTGTCAGAAAGCACACCCATACATTGTTGAACAAAATTAAATAAAGAGTCTTCAATTTTCCATATTTCACCATTCGGACCTCTTCCGTAAGATGGGGGATCCATTATTATACCATCATATTTCTTCCCTCTCCGTATTTCTCTTTGAACAAATTTCATACAATCATCAGTGATAAATCTTACTGGTCTATCTGCCAATCCTGAAAGAGCTACATTTTCTTTTGCCCAGCCCACCATGCCTTTAGCCGCATCAACATGACATACCTCTGCGCCAGCATAAACAGCAGCAACTGTAGCTCCGCCTGTATATGCAAAAAGATTTAAGACCTTTATTGGTCTATTAGCCTTCTTTATTTTCTGTATCATCCATTTCCAATTTACTGCTTGCTCAGGAAACAATCCTGTATGTTTAAAACCAGTAGGTTCAATATAAAATTTTAAATCTTCAAAGCTTATAGTCCAACGATTAGGTATCTTTCGCTTATATTCCCAGTTTCCTCCTCCACTCTGGCTTCTATGATATTTTGCATCTGCTCTATTCCATATCTTTTTATCATTTTTAGGCCATATTATTTGCGGATCAGGTCTTCTAAGTATAATATCTCCCCATCTTTCAAGCTTTTCGCCATCTCCTGTCTCAATTAATTCATAATCCTTCCACTCATCTGCAAGTAACATTTTATTTCGTTTCCCCATTCTTGTATTATTTAATATTCATAATAATTTGTGTAATTTCATTTGGTTCGGATACTATAAAGTCTGGCTCTGCTTTTTCTAGCAGTTCTTTTGGATCAAATCCCCATAATACTGATATGATTTTTATTCCTATTTTCTTGCAAGCTTCAATATCCCTATATTCATCACCAATATATATTACCTCATCCTTTTTTACACCTAATTTTTTAATTAACCGATTAATAGTAACATGTTTATCAAAAAGGCCTCTTGATGATTGTATATTTTCAAATACTTTTATTTGGTTTGCTTCTAAAAAAACATTGATATTATCCAATGAATTTGATGACACTATGTTTAATTTGTAGCCCTTATCACAAAGCTGTTCTAGCAGTTCCTTAATTCCTTTAATTGGTTCAACATGTGCTGCATAATCATTAAACATACTTAACGCTTCCAATCCTAACTTCGGAAGCTTAAACTTAGGTATTTTTAAAACTTCAAGCCTCTTTTTCATAGGCAGCTTCAAAAGTTCTTTTATACTTTCTTCACTTAATGGCTGATAACCATATCTCTCAGCCATTTTATTGCCTACTTTTATAAATATATCAAGAGAATTTATCAGTGTACCATCTAAGTCAAAAATAACTTGAGATATCATTCTTATGTCCTCACCCCACATTTTTATAAAACAGTATACTAAAATGAACCTTACGCTCACTCTTTCAAATTAATATTACTATTGTGCATTTATTAATTAGTAAAAACTCTATATTATGTTTTGGCTTAAATATCTTAATTAAACTTCAATTATAAGACTCATGCTATCTTCTGATAGTAAATCTGAATTTCTCCAATTAAACTAATAATTATGTAAAATTAATAAATTATATTTAAATATAATTAGTATACCCCTATATTGACCATTTAACATAAATTGTATTCTTGAGTTAATGTTTATTATATCATAGAAATATTTGATATTAAAACAAATTTGCGCATAATCAAATTAACTGATTTATAAAACGATGTTCTATTTCTTAAAGCAAATTAATTTCTTTAACTCAACTTTTCATTTGCTTCCACAACTATAATTCTTAACTGGGAAATTTGCGTTTATATAAGTAAAGCCATGCTCTATAATAAAAGCAGGCTTTACTAGAAAATAACCTAATGTACTATTTAATTTTGAATGAAAGCGCAAATACTGGTACGCGAATACAACTTAGATTAATGTTTTTTGGATAAGGTTTAACATCTGAAATTTAAGCTTGAAAATTTGAATTTATCAAACTATATTTTCAGCCTTGTTTTAAATCTCTCCACAGCTGCTAATGTATTCTCCAAATTACCAAATGCAGTAAGCCTGAAATACCCCTGTCCACTAGGTCCAAATCCAACTCCTGGAGTTCCGACAATATTTGCTTCAGATAATAGTTTATCAAAAAACTCCCACGAATCCATTCCATTTGGAGTTCTCATCCATATATACGGTGCATTAACTCCTCCGAATACTTTTATTCCAATACTTTCAAGACCATTCTTTATAATTGAAGCATTATTTAAATAATAAGCAATGGTTTCTTTTACCTGCTTTTGACCTTCTTCTGAGTATATTGCTTCAGCCCCCCGCTGAACAATATAAGACACTCCATTAAACTTAGTAGCTTGTCTTCTGTACCACAATCTGTTCAAGCCAACCTCTTCTCCTTCAGATGTATAAACCTTCAATTCTTTTGGAATAACAACATATGCACATCTGGTTCCAGTAAATCCAGCTGTTTTTGAATAACTTCTAAACTCTATTGCAACTTCTTTTGCACCTTCTATTTCATAAATACTGTGAGGAACCTCTTCTTGGGTAATAAATGCCTCATATGCTGAATCAAATAATATTACAGATTTGTTCTTTGCTGCATAATCAACCCACACTTTAAGCTGCTCTTTTGTTAAAGTAGTTCCTGTGGGATTGTTGGGTAAACACAAATATATTAAATCGACCTTTTCTTTTGGTAATTCAGGAATAAAATTATTCTCAGCAGTACATGGCAGATAAGTAACATTGCTCCATTTGCCATTGCTGTACTCACCCGTTCTTCCTGCCATAACATTGCTGTCAACATAAACTGGATAAACCGGGTCTGTTACAGCTATTCTGCTATTTTGACCAAATAACTCTTGGATATTTGCCGTGTCACTTTTAGCTCCATCACTTACAAAAACTTCATCAATTTCAATATTAATTCCGCGTTTCTTATAATCAAATTCTATAATTTTATTTATCAAAAAGTCATATCCTTCATATTCAGGATATCCTTTGAAAGTTTCTACCCTAGACATATCATCTACTGCTTTATGCATTGCTTCGATACAAGCCATTGGAAGAGGACGAGTAACATCTCCAATTCCAAGTCTTATAATATCTGCAGCAGGATTCTGCTCTTTGAAAGCCGCAACTCTTTTACCAATCTCAGCAAATAAATAGTTACCAGGTAATTTTAAGTGGTTTACATTTACATATGTCATATTCTTTATTCCTCTCTTTTCAAAATTTATATTTAAATTGTAAACTTCTATTAAAAAGCTTCTATATAAAATAAAAAGCTTCTATTAAAGTTCTATTTCACCATCAAATACTTTCTCTGCTGGTCCAGTCATATATACATGATTATCCTTTTCTGACCATTCTATAAATAAGTCTCCACCAAGCAGCTTTATTTTAGCAACTCTCTCTGTTACTCCATTTAACACAGATGCAACAAGTGTTGCACATGCTCCAGTTCCGCAAGCGAGAGTTTCTCCTGCGCCTCTTTCCCAAACTCTCATTTTAAGTGTTGATTTATCTATTACTTGAACAAACTCTGCGTTTACTTTCCTTGGAAATAACTTATGAGTTTCCATTTTAGGACCCGCCTGGCATAAAGGGAAGTTCTCAACATCTTCAACATATGAAATTGCATGAGGGTTGCCCATTGAAACAGCTGTAACCTTAAATATATGGCCATCAATTTCAATAGGTTCAGCAATAAATCTATCTTTGCTACTTTCCACTGGTATTTCTTTTGGAGTCAGAATAGGTTCACCCATATCAACTCTGACTAAAACTACTTTGTCATCTTCAGTTTTCAATTCTAATACCTTAATACCCGCAAGCGTCTCTATCGTAATATTTGTTTTATTTGTAAGCTTATTATCAAAAACATATTTGCCGACACAACGGATTGCATTACCACACATCTCAGCCTCAGAACCATCCGAGTTAAACATTCTCATTCTAAAATCAGCCTTGTCAGAAGATAAAATAAGAACCAACCCGTCAGAACCAATTCCAAAATGTCTGTCGCTTACCTTCTTTGCCACTTCAAAAGGATTATCTAATATGTTTTTTGTACAATCAACATAAATATAATCATTTCCTAATCCCTGCATTTTTGTAAATTTCATACTAACCTCCTACAACCACTAAGGTAACAAAATATAATAAATTAATTAAGAATAAATTTAATATTGACTCAAAAACTCATAGGCTTGTAAAAACGTATTTCTTGATGCTAGTAAACTCAAATGATTACACAAGCCTATCTTTTGAAGCTGTTAAATCATATACTTTTCGCAAGCCTTTTTTGATGCTGGTTAACTCAAATGCTTAAGAAATCATTTTTAAAGATCAAAATTTCACAAGCTTTTCACTGGCATTTTTTAATAGAATGACTCACAAACTTGCAAAAACTTATTTTTTGAGGTTCATAAAAATATAGGCTTTCTAAAACCTATATTTTGAATCTCTCAACTCGCAAACTTGCAGAAACTTATTTTTTTAGGTTCGCAAAAATATAGGCTTTCTAAAACCTATATTTTGAATCTTGCATCTCTTAAACTTGCAAAAACTTATTTTTATGAGGTCCATAAAATCATATGATTTGGCAAGCTTATTCATTGAAGTTCATAACTCACATACTTGCACAAACCTATTTGTAGAACCAATATTTCTCTCACATCAAATAATGGAATAAAATAAAATTGATAAATATTCTACACTGCTTTCAAGTCTACAAGCAAACTATACACAATAAAAGTACTTTAGAATACCGTTTATGTATATAAAAACATCCTTAACTCTTAGATTTTAATTAAGATTTGCTACAGATAAACTATTCCTAAACACATTTATTATTATATCATAAATTAACCTATTTTAACATGCTAAAAATCAGATTTTCTAAAGATTTTGCATATCTTTTATATAAAACAGTTCGTCGTTATCCACCAGAATAAATAGTCTCAGCATTGAAATTTTAGTTATATATGATAAAATTATTACGCCTATAATATAAATGAAATTTTTCCAGCAATAGTCTGAACATCTGTATGTCTAGGAACATTGCAAAAAAATTTTATTACATTAGCGGCATGTAATTGAGGTTGTAGATATTTTAACCACTTGAAAAACAAAATACTACTCACTGCAATATAAGTTGGTGACATTTTCTTGCCTCATTATTAAAATAAAAATACTGAGATACAGGCATTAAGTCTGCTATCTCTTCAGAGGAGATTTGTAAATGAACAAAAATATTTTGTCAGCCAAGTTTTTAGGCTGTGATAGTGACTTTAAATCATCCGATATTGTAATCTTTGGTGCTCCATATGATGGGACCACTACCTTTAGACCAGGAACAAGATTTGCACCTTCCATTATGAGAATGGATTCCATTGGCATTGAAGCATATAGCCCTTATTTTGATGCCGATATAACAGATTATTCAATACATGATTATGGTGATTTGGATTTGCCCTTTGGCTCACCAACACGTGCCCTAGAAATGATATCAGAAACTTCTCAGCATATCTTTGACAGTTGTAAAATGCCGTTAATGATTGGCGGAGAGCATCTTGTTTCCTTGCCAGTAATTGAGCAAGCAGCTAAAAAATATCCAAACCTTCATATTCTGCATTTTGATGCTCATACAGATCTTCGCGAGGATTACTTAGGTGAACCACTATCCCATTCTTCAGTTATAAGACGTGCTTGGGATATACTTGGTGATAATCGTATATGGCAATATGGAATTAGAAGCGGTACTAGAGAAGAATTCTATTGGTCAAAGGAAGGTCATACCAACATGTGCTTGCACAATTTTGATACTTTAAATAATGCAATTAATACTATCGGTACCCTGCCGGTCTACCTTACAATTGATCTAGATGTTTTAGACCCGTCAATATTCCCAGGCACAGGAACTCCAGAAGCAGGCGGTGTAAGTTTCCTCGATCTTGTTAATGCTTTAAAAGCTGTATCGAAATTAAACATTATCGGAGCAGATATTGTTGAACTTTCACCTCATTATGATCAAAGTGGTTCTTCAACCGCAGTAGCTTGTAAGATTCTTAGAGAATTAATTCTTACAATGAAAAATTCATAATAAAAGCATTTTAGTTGAAACCTTCATCCTAAGGTGAAGGTTTCAACTAGTGAAATTTCATAATGCGTATAATAATTTTTAATTTTCATATCTCACAATTATTGCCATTACACAATCTCTGCCGTTTCTCCTACAACACTAAGAGCACAAAACATCGTAAGTAAATTACCATATTAATAAACAATCCTATCATAAACATTTACTATACAGTTGCTAAATGAGCATAACCTCATTAAATTGCTGCATCTCCTCTTTCACCAGTACGTATACGTATGCAATCCTGTAAATCATAAATAAATATCTTACCGTCACCCAGTTCTCCTGTTTGAGAATATTTCATAATTGTATCAATAATTAGTTCAACCTTATCATCTGTTGATACCAATTCCAATTTTACTTTTGGAAGTACATTTAGGGTAATTTCATTTCCCCTGTAAAATTCCTTCCAACCTAGCTGTTTTCCGGCACCCATAACCTGACTTATAGTTATACCGTCTAAATCAATTGCAAGCAAAGCTTCTTTTAACTCCTCAAGCTTGCATGGTCTTACAATTGCCTCAATTTTCTTCATATTGAAAAACCTCCTCTATCTGCTATAGTAGCAGTTGTAATAAATATACCAATTTTTCAGTTATAAATTATATAATAAACTTTTGCAAAATATATATTTAGCTTAGATAACAGTATTCTTAATCCATTCCTGTAAAAGAAGGATATGCAGACTCTCCATGCTGTGAAATATCAAGCCCTTCTGATTCTTCTCTTGCTGATACTCTAATTTCCTTAGATACAAGTTTGACAACAAACATGATAACTGCGGTTCCTATTGCAGCAAAAACTATAGTTACTGCAATACTTATCAACTGCGCTATAAACAATCTTGTCTCTCCATATATTAATCCATCCCACTGTGCTACAGGGTTAATAGAGGTTTTTGCAAATATACCTGTTGCAACTCCTCCCCATATACCACCAATGCCATGACATCCAAAAGCATCTAAGGAGTCATCATATCCAAACTTTGGTTTAATAACACTCATTGCAAAATAACAAATTGGACTTACAACAAAACCTATAATTAAAGCTGCCCATATTGGAACAAAGCCTGCACCTGGAGTAATTGCAACCAATCCAACCACTGCTCCTGTCGCTGCACCTAGCATAGTTGGTTTACCTCTTGTAATTTTTTCAACCAACATCCACGATAGTAAAGCTGTTGCTGCAGATGTATTAGTTGTTAATAGAGCATGAACTGCTAACTCTCCGCTTCCTAATGCACTACCTCCATTAAATCCAAACCATCCAAACCACAATAATGATGCACCAATAAATACTAATGGTATATTATGTGGCTGACTTGAAGTAATCCCATACCCCTTTCTCTTTCCGAGAATAATTGCTGCTACAACAGCAGATACACCAGAACTTATATGAACAACATTACCTCCAGCAAAGTCAATAGCTCCAATATCTCTCAATAAGCCTCCCTCTGCCCAAACCATATGAACCATTGGGTAATATACAATTAGTGACCACAAACCAATAAAAATAAATAATGATGAAAATTTCATTCTTTCTACTAAAGCACCTGTGATTAATGCAGGTGTTATTATTGCAAACATCATCTGAAAAGCCGCAAATAAAGCGTGTGGTATAGTTGCTGCGTAACTTTCATTTGGCACACCAGAAACACCATTAAAAAAAGCCCACTCTAAGTTTCCAATAACTCCTCCTGTGTCTGCGCCAAAGGAAAGTGAATACCCCACTGCTACCCAAAGAACAGAAGCCAATCCACATACAAAAAATGATGACATAATAGTACTTAGTACATTCTTTCGTTTTACCATTCCTCCATAGAATAATGCAAGACCTGGCGTCATTAAAAATACAAGCGCTGCCGAAAAAATAATAAACGCTGTATCACCTGTGTTAATTGTTCCCATAAAAAAACCCCCGTTCGAATATTTAAAATATCATTTAATTTTTTAGAATAATTTTCAGGCATAGCCTTAATAAATTATGTCTGCTGCAATTACGTCAGCTTTATTTCAATCAAATTTGCTCTATATATAAGCTGAAACGTTATTATCAATTTAATTGAATCTTTTTAACCAATTTTGTACTAGTTGTAGCAGCAGTGGTTCAGCTTTACATAACGCTTAGATTAAAATAGGTTTCCATAATTAACTTCACCTAAAGCTTACACATCTAGAATAGAAGTTTAGTTTGTTAATCCTGGAGTATGCGATAACTATGCTTTAATATGCTATTTAGGTTTGAATGTATATACCCTAAATTACATGCAAAAATAAAAAGCGTGTTTAACAGAAAATATTTCTCTTAAACACGCCATTGTGAATATAAAAACATGTTGTTATACAACTGTTTTGTCGTTATTTAATTATTACAAGAACCAATAATTATACAAATCTGATTACTTAATTTAATCCAAAATATTTTTTCAAATTTTAATATAATTTCCAAGTATATCAATAAACTTGAGTAAGCAAACTAAAAGTTATTAAGTATATCCTCAGCTACCTTTATTTGAGGTACTCGTAAATCCATTGCTCTCTTTTGTATATATCTATGTGCTTGCGGTTCGGACATATTCATCTTATCAACGAGAATCCATTTTGCTTTCTCAATAATTTTTCTATCTTGTATGCGCTTTTCTAAATCATCATTTTGAAGTTTTAAACCTTTTATAGATTTTCTTGACTGAGATGCAAATCTAGCTGTCTGAATTAATATAGTTCTGCTAATAGGCTTTGGAAGCACTAATGCACCTACCTTTTCAAGACTATACTGCATTTCTGTCAAATGCTCATGCCTAGAAAGAACTATTATACCAGCATCAGTTTTATCAGCTATATCTATAATCAGTTGAATGCCTAATTCGTCCTGCAATGGTGCATTTACCAGTATAAGCCCAGGTTCAAAAAAGTCAAGCTTACGCCTTGCCTCATTTGCAGATAATGCATACTCAACAGATGAGCAACCCTGCTTCAACATTAATGCCCTTAGCTCTTTTATCATTTCTGGCTTACTGCATACTATAAAAACCCCCCTAGCATCCACTGGCAATCACCTCCATTTGAGCACAAACATGTTGAAGTAAATCAGCTATAAACAGAGTTCTTTGTTTCAGGTGGAGTTTATAATGCCCAGATTTAAAATTTTTCTATTTTAGAAAAATATGTTATACCTGGCGGTTTTTAATGATGCCAGAGATATTCTCAATGTCTAAAACAAAAGCATTACTGGCCACTTATATAAGTGGTAAACATTTTGTTGCCTCATTATAATCCAAATAATCCAATCCGAACAGTTTAACCAAAGTTGAATTGATATATTGTAGTACGACAATAATTATCTGTAAAGTGATATATAGCTGTCTACCCTCTGAAAAGCTGAATTACAAATATTCATACTCTTTTTGATACAAATAGTTTAAAATTAAAATGCAGTAAGATAATTGTCTATTTCCCATTGATGAACATAATTATTATACGCAGCCCATTCTGCTTCTTTTGCCGCAATATATTTGCTATAAATATGTTCTCCTAATACTTCTTTAATATATGGGTCCTTTTTCATTTCTTCTATTGCCAATAAAAGATTGGAAGGTAATCTCTGAATACCAAGTTCTTTTTCTTTTTCAGCTGTAAGACTATAGGTATTTATATCAACAGGCAAAGGTATTTGCATCTCCTTTTGTAAACCATCTAAGCCAGCCTCTAATACAAGTGCTAATGTAAGATATGGATTACATGAAGAATCTGGACTCCGTAGCTCAAGCCTTGTGGCCTCACCCTTAGGTGCAGGCACTCTTAGCAATGGACTTCTATTCATGTGTGACCAAGCAATGTGAACAGGAGCTTCAAATCCAGGAACAAATCTCTTGTAAGAATTTACTAAAGGATTAGCAACAGCAGTAATACCATTTATATGGTTGAGAATTCCTGCGCCAAACATTTTTGCCACATCAGAAATATCCATACTGCCATTACCAGCATTAAATAAATTTTTTCCTTCTTTTGAAAGGGACATATTGATGTGCATTCCTGATCCAAAGGCATTGAAAATTGGTTTTGGCATAAATGTTGCGTGCAATCCATTCCTTTGAGCAATAGTTTTTACTACCATTCTAAAGGTCATTATTCTATCTGCCGCAGTAAGAACATCACTATATTTAAAATCAATTTCATGCTGACCAGCAGCATTCTCATGGTGCAATGCCTCAATTTCAAAGCCCATTTCTTCAAGCACCATACATATTTCTCTTCTGCAATTTTCACCTAAATCCATAGGTGCAAGATCACAATAGCTTGCATAATCATGAGTTTTCGCGGTAGGTCTTCCCTCTGAATCAGTATGAAACAAGAAAAATTCACACTCAGGACCTACATTAAATGTATATCCAAGTTTTTCAGCCTTTTCCACAGATTTTTTCAAAACATATCTAGGGTCACCTATAAATTGAGTTCCATCATAGTTTTTTATATCACAAATAAATCTTGCAACTTTTCCATGCTGAGGTCTCCATGGAATAATTGTAAATGTATTAATATCTGGAAGCAGAAGCATATCCGATGATTCAACTTCAGAAAATCCAGCTATTGCAGATGCATCAAAGATAATTCCTTCCTCAAGAGCTCGCTCAACCTGACGTTCAGTTATTGCAATATTTTTTAATCTGCCCAAAATATCTGTAAATTGTAATCTTACAAATTTTACATCATTTTGTTCAATAAATTTCAAAATATCATTTTTCGAAGCCATCCTTCTCACCCTTCCTGTCTTTTATGTGTTTATGAATAGAACCTGTTTATGTTTAAAGGACATTTTCTTGCCTCATGCTAATTATACTAACCTTTCTCATTTTTATTGCTATTTAACGTAAAACTAAATTAGTTACAGTTAAGCAGCTAATAACTCCGGCTTATTAGTTTAATAACCTAAGAATTATAACACACCAATATTTACTTAATTACAATTTTATACTAATTTTAGTTATGTGTATACAATTGCTTATATGGATTTTTGGTATTGGCAGTTAGTTTAATAAAATTACTTTTTATTAATTCAGCCTTTTCGTATCCAAAATTATCACAAAATTCTGCAATATGGTCTTCAATGGTCTTTTTATCTGCTTCTGTAGCAGTTTCAACACTAACCTGAGGTGGTAATCCATCTGGAACCTCATCACATCTTAAGTAAATAACCCCTCCGTGCATACCTGTTCCGCAGAAGTTCCCAACAGGAACTCCATCAACTCCAATACCAAGCACAATTATTATGCCACCCGCTTGATACTCCCCAAGGAAATCGCCAGTCTTACCTCCAACTACAACTACTGGTTTTTGATCTCTATATTCTTTTATGTGTATTCCAACTCGGTAACCTGCATTACCTTTAACAAGTATTTTTCCGCCTCTCATACCGTATCCAGTAGTATCACCACAATTACCGTGAATAATAATTGAACCATCGTTCATAGTGTCTCCAGTAGCATCCTGAGCATTTCCGTTCACTATGATATTTGCACCATTCATATATGCTCCTAAAGCATTTCCAGGAGTTCCGTTAACTGTTATTTTTTTGCCACCAACACCGCACCCTATATATCTTTGACCATAAACTTCATCTAAAATTATATCAGTATCAGCAGTATTCCTAATCTGCTCATTTATTTCAGTATAGTATGTGTTTCCAACAGTTATTCTCATTTTATACCTCCTATCTGCGTGATTTAAACACAAATTTGCCAAAAAATTATAACTTAACTATCCCAACTTTGCCTTTCGTGTATTCTTGTTAAACACTAAAAGTTGTGGACTATTTTTTAGCAGATTAATGTCTAACTCTTGCAAATGTATTTTTTCTCTTATAAGTGAAGTGTATATTCCTGCTCTATTTATTTCACCAATTAAGATATATCCTTTTAGTAAATTATCAGCAAAGAACATTTTTTTATAATTATTCTCATCAATTACTTCAACGCATTCGCCTTCCATACTGCCAGCTGTTAGCATATGAAGTCCAAAGAATCCTATTGCATTCATTGGCATTGCTGTATCAAATACCTTATCTCCGCCAGCCATATTTATTCCAGCAATTTCGCCCTGCATGTATGCATTTGGCAAAAGTGCAAGTATCTTATTTTGTTCTGAGCATATGTCAAAGCTTTCAGTACAGTCACCTGCAGCATAAATATCCTTTAACGAGGTTTCTTGTTTTTTATCAGTCACAATTCCCCTGTTAACATTTCCACCTGCATTTTTAACGAGTTCAGTATTAGGTCTTACACCAACTGCAATAATTAACACATCATAATCTATTGTTTGACCAGACTTTAAAGTAATAGAATTATTGTAAACAGATTGAGCCGCATCATTTAATATGAATTTTATATTATGCTTTTCGATATGTCTTTGAACAAAATCCGCGCCTTTTTTATCAAGAATGCTTGGAAGTATTCTATCAGCCATATCAACAACTGTAATATCTTCACATATCTCATGAAGGCCTTCTGCTGCTTTTAGACCTATCAAACCAGCTCCCATTATTACAACCTTTGAATCAGTTTTTACAGCTGATTTAACATCCTTTACGCTATCCCATTTCATAAAAGTAAATGTATTTTTCGCTTCATTTAAGCCTTCAACAGGTGGAACAAATGGAGATGAGCCAGTTGCAACCAATAGCTTATCATATTTTATATTGCTGTCATCCTCTAAAACTACAAGTTTTGAGTCTGATTCTATTTTTATTACCTTTTTGCCAAGTATGACATTACAATTATTTTTCTCGTAGAAATCGCTATTTCGATAATACATTTTTTCATCGTCTACTTTACCTTTTAGCCAATAGGATATAAGTGGTCGTGAGTAAGTAAAGTGCGGTTCATCTGAAATTAAAGTAATCGGAGATTCTTTATCAATAGTTCGAATACCACTAACACAGCCAATAGCGGCAGCTGAATTTCCAATAATAACATAATTCACTACAATCACTCCCTTTCCTCATAGACAATAGCTAAATTTGGACAATTATCTGCACATGCAGGCTTTCCGTTTTCTATACAAAGATCACATTTTTTAATTGCCTTTTCCTTACCTGGCAGTACAGCACCATATGGGCAAACCAGAATACAAGTATAGCAGCCTACACACCTTGATTCATCCACAAAAACTCTTCCGTTTTCATCCTTTTGCATTGCACCTGTAATACAGGATTTCACACAAAGAGGCACTTCACAATGTCTACAGGAAACTGCAAAATTAATACTGTCTCCTTCTTCTATTGTTAATCTCGGCTGCGGCTTTACTTCCCCAGAAAATGCTTTTACCATATCCTTTGCACCACTATGAGCAAAAGCACAATAATACTCACAAAGATGGCAGCCTAAACATCTATCCTCATTAACGTATATCTTCTTCATACTAACCTCCCACGCCCCACTTGGGCAAATATTTATGAACAATTCAAATTTGCATCACTATTACAAAATACGCTTTTGATTTTTGGGACTTGAATAAGCACCCTGCTATTAGCACATCTATCCTGAGAAAAGACACTTTTAACCTCTCCCTGAGTGAAAATGCAATTCTTACTTTCAAAAACCACTAGAGGGTTTTGCCACTCGAATATGTACTCTATTCGCACTTCTCTATCCTATGGAAAATACACTTGTGGCTTTTCCCTGAGCGAAAATGCAATTCTTATTTTCAAAAACTACTTGTGGGTTTTGCGGCTCCAAAATGTACAATGTTAGCATATCTCTATCCTACGGAAAAGACACTTGTGGCTTTTCCCAGAGTGGGACTGTAACAAAAATCTCTCTTAGCCACACTATATAGTACATGTATAACATATAGTTATTTTTCGGAATTCCGCAACAGTCCCACTTTATTCGCCAGCGTGCATAACACCCAATATATCAAGTTCCTTTTGGCTTAGACCAATGCCTCTTAGCATCAAACGGTTGCCCTTCAAGCTCTCAATAGCATTAATTCCCATGCCTCCAAGCATTTCCTTTATTTCATGATCCCAAGCATGAATAAGGTTTACTAAACGCTTATAGCCTATATCTGGGTTTAATCTCTTAACTAAATCAGGTCTTTGAGTAGCTATACCCCAATTGCATTTACCGCCATGACAGGATCTGCAAACATGACAGCCAAGTGCAATTAATGCTGAAGTTCCAATATATACCGCATCTGCTCCAAGTGCTATGGCTTTTACAATATCTCCACTATTTCGTATACTTCCAGCTACTACTAACGAAATATTATTTCTTATTCCTTCATCTCTAAGCCTTTGATCTACAGATGCCAGTGCTAATTCAATTGGAATACCAACATTGTCTCTTATTCTTGTAGGTGCAGCACCTGTACCACCTCTATAGCCGTCAATAGCAATAATGTCTGCTCCTGAACGTGCAATACCTGAAGCTATAGCTGCAACATTATGTACAGCAGCTATCTTGACTATTATTGGCTTTGTATACGCTGTTGCCTCTTTCAATGAAAAAACAAGCTGTCTTAAATCTTCAATAGAATAGATATCATGGTGAGGTGCTGGTGAAATAGCATCACTTCCGATAGGAATCATTCTTGTTTTTGAAACATCTTCTCCAACCTTTTCTCCCGGTAAATGTCCTCCAATACCAGGTTTTGCTCCTTGCCCCATTTTAATTTCAATTGCTGCTCCGGCATTTAGATAACCTGTATGAACTCCAAATCTACCTGAAGCAACCTGAACTATCGTGTTATTACCATATTTATAGAATTCTTCATTTAATCCACCCTCACCAGTGTTATAAAAAGTACCCAGTTCTTCAGCTGCTCTAGCTAAACTCTCATGTGCATTTCTGCTTATAGAGCCATAGGACATTGCTGAAAACATTATTGGCACATTCAGCTTTAGTCTAGGAGGCAATTTAGTCTTTAGCTTTCCTTCACTATCGAATTCAAGTTTTTCAGGCTTTGCTCCTAATTGAACTCTAGTTTCCATTGGTTCTCTTAGTGGATCAATGGATGGATTTGTTACTTGGCTAGCATTTATAAGCAGTTTATCCCAATAAATAGGATATGGAACAGGATTACCCATCGATGATAAAAGCACACCACCTGTTTCTGCTTGCTTATAAATTTCCGTAATAGTCTTATCAGTCCAATTTGCGTTCTCTTTAAACTCATTTCTAAACTTAGTTATACGCAGTGCCCTTGTTGGACATAATGTCACACATCTTTGACAATCAACACATTTGCTTTCATCAGCTACCATTACATTTAATTCCTCATCATAGCTGTGCACTTCATTTGCACACTGGCGCATACATACTTTACATTTAATACATCTATTTTGATCTCTATTAACCTCATATTGAGGTGCATATAAATTAATTCCCATTAGCCCTCACCCCCTGCAAGTGTTGCAATTACTGGTTCTCCACCTTTAGGGCTCCATATTCTGTCCACTTCAGGATAAATAACCCTAATTGCACTTTCTTCACTAGCTACTAAAAGTAAATCATCTTTCTCTGCTGCAACCATTGAACGAAGTTTTAATCTATCATTTAACGCCATCATGCCGCCCTCAAATCCTAAGATAATTGAGAAGGGTCCAGTAATTAAAAGGCTTGCATAAACGTCTCTGATTGCTGTAAATTTCTTCCTCATATCCTCAGGCATTTTGTCTATTTCACTCCAGAAAGGAGCAGCAATAATTGATGCACAATCCTGTAACGAAATTCCCTGCCTTCTATTAAGATAATCGAATATATAAGTAATGACCTCTGTATCTGTAAGCAATGAGCACTTATATCCGAACATTTCCATAAACCGTCTATTTGCATCATAAGAAGATATTTCACCATTATGTACTACTGTATAGTCAAGAAGTGAAAACGGATGAGCTCCACCCCACCATCCAGGAGTATTAGTTGGATATCTGCCATGAGCTGTCCAGCAATAGCCTGAATAACCTTCAAGTTTATAAAACTCTCCTACATCCTCAGGAAAACCAACTGCTTTGAATACTCCCATATTCTTACCGCTAGAAAAAACATATGCTCCTCTAATTCTTGTATTGATTTTCAAAACACATCTAGCTACGTATTCCTTTTCATCTAGTTGACTTTCCTCAAGTCTTCCATGCAGCGGAGTAACAAAATACCTCCATATTAGCGGTGCATCTGTTATTCTAGGATGCTTTCTTGTTGGAATCCTGCTTAAATTAACAACATCAAAGTGCCTATTTATAAACCTTTCAGCATCCTCCCTAGCTTCATTACTCTCAAAGAAAACATGGAATGCATATGCATCTTTATATTCAGGGTAGATACCATATCCAGCGAAACCTCCACCTAAACCATTTGAGCGATCATGCATTACGGCTATTGATTTAACAATGCTTTCACCTGTGATACTCCCCCCGCTCTTGCTGAATATCCCTGATATAGCACAACCTGACGGTATCCTTACTTGCCCCTCTTTCAATAACATATCGTTCACTTCCTTTACATTCGAATTAAATATCATATAAAATTAAATAATTTGATTTATCCATTACCTATTTATATCTGCTCTCTAAGGTGGTACAATTAATTTTTGTAAAGTAGGCATAGGATAATTTTTAATACAAAAAAGCGCACTCTAGACCAAACATAATATTTTTTATTTTGATCTTGAGAACGCCATTGTTCTTTGATATTATTTTTTTATGCACCAGCAATAATAACTGGTTATCTAATCAATACTAACTGTTTTTTCAAACAGCAACTATGTTCATTTACTATTCTACTAAGAATCTTTTAATTCGTCAAGAGTTTTTTGCAATTTTAATTTTAAAATCCTGCATTTTATTGTTACTGCATATTAGTAGTATTATAATACAAATATCAATTAAGCCTTATAAATTCAATTGTATATCTATTATCGAAAAAAAATTTATGAATTTATGTAAAAAAACTCTTGCAAATTTGCAAGATGTATAATATAATAATTGTAAATTAAAGATTTGCAGCAAAGGCGCTGTGTCAATAAACATTATATATGTTTTATTGGTACAGCTTTTTTATTTTAAACACCCTTGATCTTTATTAAAAAATGAAATTATACAATTATAAATAAGAATTGTAAATAAAAATTACAAATAAGATTGTAGATAAATTTCATTATATAAGAGGCGAGTTAGCAAGGAATAAGATATTCTCAACAACTGAAAGCCACATGGGTATACACTACATAAAGAAATAGAGGACATTTTCTTATCTTGCTACATTAAATAATGTTGTTTGATGAAAAAAATAATAACTATTCCTAATAACACGGAGATTTTCTCCACAAAATAGCTTTACCATTATTTTTATACACAAAGTAAGCTAAGGAGGTTCATATGACAAATTCTAATAATGACTACATTAAATATATATCGTCACTAGCAAAACTCTCACTTGATAACGACGAGATGCAATCGCTTGCAAAGGATATGGAGAATATCATTGGTTTGATGGATACCATTAAAGATATTGATACTGATAATATAGATGCTACTGAGCATATCTCTCATATGACAAATAATATGAGAGAAGATATTCCCGGAACACCTTCAGATTGCAATAAAATTCTATCTAACTCTAAACATAGAATTGACAATTGCTTTGCAATACCTAAAATGATTGATTAATTATTTGAAAGTTTAAATTTATACGGAGGAGGTGCCAGTCCATGTAATTTCAATCGGTGTATTGTTTGAAATGTATGACATGGATATAGCAATGGATATTACTAAACTTACTATAAGCAATAGTAGAAAGCTTCTTGACACTAAGCAAATAAGTGCTGTAGAACTTACAAATATGTATCTAGATAGAATCAAACAACTAGATGACCAAATTGGTTCTTACCTTTCCATATGCGAGGATAATGCTATTTTACAGGCGCAAGAAGCACAAAAGTTAATTGATAGTGGTAACAGTTCCGCTCTTTGCGGAATTCCACTTAGCATAAAGGATAATATATGCATTGAAGGTACAAAAACAACCTGTGCCTCCAAAATGTTAGAGGATTTTACTGCTCCGTATACGGCCACTGCTGTTGATAAACTTATCGCCCATAATGCTGTTATTTTAGGCAAAACCAATTTAGATGAATTTGCTATGGGTGGATCAACTGAAAATTCAGCTTTCAAAATAACAAAAAATCCTTTTGATTTAGATAGAGTTCCAGGTGGCTCTTCGGGTGGCTCTGCTGCTTCAGTAGCAGCATCTCTAGCTCTTGGTTCATTGGGCTCAGATACAGGAGGCTCAGTAAGGCAGCCAGCATCATTTTGCGGCGTAGTTGGTATGAAGCCAACCTATGGATTGGTTTCAAGATACGGTTTAATTGCCTTTGCTTCCTCCTTTGATCAAATCGGCCCTATTGCGAAGACTGTGGAGGATTGTGCAATAATATTAGACAGTATTGCAGGATATGATTCAAAAGATGGAACATCCTTAAGCTATAAAAACCCTTCGTCATATAGTTCTTCTGTTTCAGAAGATATTGATATTAAGAATTTAAAAATCGGTTTACCCAAGGAATATCTGACAGATGGTTTAAATAGCGAAGTAAGAGCATCTTTATATAATTCAATAGCTTCTTTAGAAAAGCTGGGTGCAAAAATTGAAGAATTCTCAATGCCCTCACTAAAATATGCTATTCAAGCATATTACCTAATGTCTTCTGCTGAGGCAAGTTCAAATTTATCAAGATATGACGGCGTAAAATATGGTTATAGAGCTGATAAATGCAAAAACTATCAAGACTTATTAGGTCGCTCAAGAGCAGAGGGCTTTGGAAAAGAAGTCAAGAGGCGTATATTATTAGGAACTTACGCTCTTGCCTCTGGATACTATGACGCATACTATAAGAAAGCACTAAAACTTAGAACCTTAATAAGCAAAGGCTTTGAGGATGCTTTTACTAAATACGATATTATTCTGCATCCTACTGCTCCAGAAACTGCTTTCAAGCTTGGTCAAAATACAAATGACCCACTAACCATGTACTTGGCTGATATTTATACTGTTGCTGTAAATATAGCAGGATTGCCATCAATATCTGTTCCAAGCGGCTATGACACCAATGGACTGCCAATAGGCCTATCCTTTACAGGTAAACCCCTTGGAGAACATGAAATATTTAAAGCTGCAGCAGCTTTTGAGGCTGATTTTAAAATAAATTTACGAGTACCGGCTATATAGCATAAATATTATATTTGTTGAGTTCTTATATGTAAAAGCAAATTTCAACACCAAGTTTAAGTATCGTGGCTTGCAGAAGCATAATAAGTAGAAAAGGAGGGCCGAGTTCATGCCATATTTAAATAATATTTTAAATAAAAAGCATGAACACAACTATCATGAAATATATACCTACTATAGGTCTTGAAATACATTGTGAATTATCTACAAAATCAAAAATATTTTGCGACTGTCCAGTAAGCTTTGGCGGAGAACCAAACACAAGATGCTGTCCCGTATGTACAGGAATGCCTGGAACTCTTCCAGTGCTTAATAAAAAGGCTGTAGAATACACCATTAAAGCTGGGTTAGCGCTTAATTGCCAAATAAATGAATTTTCTAAGCTGGATAGAAAAAATTATTTTTATCCTGATTTACCAAAAGCTTATCAAATATCGCAATTTGATTTGCCTATATGTAAGGACGGTGGTCTTACAATAAATACACCTGATGGTGAAAAATTTATAAGAATTGAGAGAATTCATTTAGAGGAAGATGCTGGGAAACTACTTCACGATGGGTTTGGTAAGTACAGTCTTGCAGACTACAATAGATGTGGAGTTCCACTTATTGAAATTGTTACTAAACCGGATTTATCCTCATCTGAAGAAGCAAAAGAATTTGTGGAAAAGGTTCGTTTGATGCTGCTGTACTCGGGTATATCCGATTGCCGTATGGAAGAGGGTTCACTTAGAGCTGATGTTAATGTATCGGTTAGACCTTATGGAACAGATGAACTTGGCACAAGAACTGAAATGAAAAACATAAACTCTTTGAAAGCTATTGCAAGATCTATTGATAGCGAAATCCAAAGACAAATCGAACTTCTTGAGGAAGGAATATTAATAACACAGGAAACCAGAAGATGGGATGACAATAAAGGCGAGAGCAAATCTCTTAGAAGCAAGGAGGATGCTCATGATTACAGGTACTTCCCAGAACCTGACATTGTACCTATAACATTTACAAAGGAAGAAATCGAAGCAATTAGAAATTCAATGCCTGAACTTCCAGACAAAAAATTTCAAAGATATACTGTTGATTTTGGTTTAAATGAAACAGATGCTTCACTTCTTCTTACATCGGTTAATCTTTCTAACTTTTTTGAAAGTGCAGCTGATGAATGCGGAAACCCCAAGTCTGCCTCTAATTTTATAATTGTTGAAGTACTTCGCATATTAAATGACCGTAAATTATCACCAGAGGATATTCCCTTTAGTGGAAATGTTTTGGGCAGGCTTATAAAAATGATTGAAAATGAGGAAGTAACCTCCGCTAATTCTAAAAAAGTTTTATCAGAAATGTTTGATACAGGCAAAACTCCTGAGGTCATCGTATCTGAAAAGGGTTATAAAGTTATAAATGACAGTAGTGAAGTTGAAGAAACAATAAGAGAAATATTATCAAAAAATGAAAAGGCAGTGGAAGAATTTATCGGTGGTAAGGAAAAGACCTTTGCCTTCTTAATGGGTCAATGTTCAAGAGCCTTAGCTGGTAGAGGAAACCCAAAATTAATAAAGGAAATCCTTCAAAAGGAATTAGACAAACGTAAAGGAGGTATATAGTCTATGATATCAATACAAAGTTCCACATCGAAACCATTTAGTCCTGATAGTGTACAAAATGGCTCTGAACTTACACTAAGCGGCTCTGTTTACCGAATCCGCGATATGGGAAGCTTTGCATTTATTATTCTTAGAACTGCTAGGCATTTAGTTCAATGTGTTTTCGATCCCCTAAAATGTGATTTTGAATTAAGTTCTATTCAAGAAAATTCTACTGTTAGAGTCACTGGAATTGTCAAACTAGATGCAAGGGCTGAAAACGGTTTTGAACTGCATATAAATTATATTACAGTTCTGTCCACCCCATATGCTCAAATGCCTATTTGCATTAATAAAAAAGGATTGAACATTTCTTTGGAAACTAATCTTGAAAATCGCCCCTATGTATTGAGAAATCATAGGCAAAGAGCTGTTTTCAAGCTTCAAGAAGGAATTGTCTCAGGCTTTAGAAACCATATGCTTGCTAACGGCTTTACAGAAATACACTCTCCAAAAATTGTAAAAACAGGAGCTGAAGGCGGCGCTAATATTTTTAAAATGGACTATTTTGGCAACAAGGCTTATTTAGCCCAAAGTCCCCAATTTTATAAGCAAACTATGGTAGGTGTATTTGACAGAGTTTTTGAAATAGCTCCCGTTTACAGAGCAGAAAAGCATAATACATCAAGGCATTTAAATGAATATATAAGCTTGGACTTTGAAATGGCATATATTAATGATATGTATGATGTAATGGCAATGGAAACAAGCATGCTTCGTGCAGTTATGAACGAACTAGAAACCAATTATAGCCCAGAACTAAAACTATTAAACGTAGATTTGCCAAAAATTGATGTTATTCCTGCTCTCACATTTATGGAAGCCAAATCAATATTAAAGGAATCAGGTCACAAAATTAAAAATTTCTATGACTTTGAACCTGATGAAGAACTTGCTATTAGCGAGTATATAAAAAAAGAATACAATAGCGAATTTGTATTTATCACCCACTTTCCTTCTTCAAAACGTCCTTTCTATGCAATGGATGATAAAGAAGAGCCTGACTATGCACTAAGCTTTGACTTATTTTTCAGAGGGCTTGAAATCACTACTGGAGGTCAAAGAATACACAGATATGAAGAGCAGGTTCAAAAAATGAAGGATAAAGATTTAGATCCAGATGAATTTGAATCCTATTTAATGATTCATAAGTATGGAATGCCGCCTCATGGTGGTCTTGGAATAGGACTAGAAAGGTTGTTGATGAAACTTCTCAATCAACAAAATGTCCGAGAAGCATCATTATTCCCAAGAGACTTGTCAAGGCTGGCACCTTAAATATACTGCTACTAACCTATACTGCTTGTTGGTGAAAGTTAGTGTGTATAATAAAATATATTTTTTGAAACAAAGGCGTTTCACTCCCCAAAATAAATATGGGAGCAGAATGTCTTTTTTTAATACTAAAATTTGGAAATATTAATTACAGACAATATTTAGTCTGATACTTTTTAGCAAACTTTTTTTAACAAATAAGGAGGGGTTATTATGGAAAAACATGTTACTGATTTTTATGGATGCAATGTATTTAACTTTGCAACAATGCGAGCTCGTTTACCAAAGATTACTTACAAATCACTTAAGAAAACAATTGATGAGGGTTTAGCTCTTGATGAGTCTGTTGCAGAAATCGTTGCTAGTGCTATGAAAGATTGGGCAATTGAAAAAGGAGCAACACACTTTACACATTGGTTCCAGCCAATGACAGGTATTACTGCTGAAAAACACGATTCCTTTATTTCACCTACTGATGATGGAAAAGTAATTATGGAGTTTACAGGTAAAGACTTAGTTAAGGGTGAACCTGATGCCTCTTCTTTCCCATCAGGCGGCTTAAGAGCTACTTTTGAAGCAAGAGGATATACAGCATGGGATTGTACTTCACCAGCTTTTGTTAAGGACGGAACTCTGTATATTCCAACTGTATTCTGTTCCTACACAGGCGAAGTTCTTGATAAGAAAACTCCGTTACTACGTTCAATGGAGGCATTAAACAAGCAAGCTTTAAGAATATTGAAGCTATTTGGAAGTTCTGCTACAAGAGTAACTACTACTGTAGGACCTGAACAAGAGTACTTCCTAGTTGACAAGGATTTGTGGAGTAAACGCAAAGACTTAATTTTTACAGGCAGAACTTTATTCGGTGCTAAACCACCAAAGGGTCAAGAATTAGAGGACCACTATTTTGGAAACATCAAGGAAAGAATATCTAACTATATGAAAGATTTAGATACCGAGTTGTGGAAGCTTGGTATTGCAGCAAAAACTAAGCACAATGAAGTTGCACCTGCACAGCATGAGCTTGCTCCTATTTTTACAACTTCAAATATTGCAACTGATCATAATCAATTAACTATGGAAATAATGAAAAAGGTAGCTATCAAGCATAATCTGACTTGCTTGTTACACGAAAAACCATTTGCAGGCGTTAATGGTTCAGGAAAGCACAACAACTGGTCTATGTCCACAAATGAGGGTCAAAATCTGCTAGAACCAGGCTCAACACCACATGATAACACTCAATTCTTAATTTTCCTTTGTGCTGTTATCAAAGCAGTTGATGATTATCAGGATTTACTACGTTTGTCAGTAGCCTCAGCAGGAAATGACCATAGACTTGGTGCAAATGAAGCACCTCCTGCTATCGTTTCTATATTTTTAGGAGATCAGCTGACAGATATTCTTCTTCAAATGGAAAACGGAAAAGCAAAGGAAAAGAACTATTCTTGTATGCTTGAAACAGGGGTAGCTTCCCTGCCAAATCTACCAAAGGATAGTACAGACCGTAACAGAACATCACCTTTTGCATTTACTGGTAACAAGTTTGAATTTAGAATGCTAGGTTCTTCTTCTTCAATTGCAGGCTGCAACTTCGTATTAAATACTATTGTTGCTGAAGTTCTGCAGCAATTTGCAGAAAGACTTGAATCTGCTAGTGATCTTTCAGCTGAAATATGTGCTCTAATCTCAGATACTGTAAAGAATCACAAACGTATCATTTTCAACGGAAATAACTATTCACAGGAATGGGTTGAAGAGGCAGAACGCAGAGGATTATTGAACCTCAAGTCAACGGTTGAATGTATTCCAACATTTATAAAGGATAAAAATGTAGCAGTATTTGTTAAGCATGGAGTATTGAGTAAATCAGAAATTGAATCCAGATATGAAATACTTCTTGAGAACTATATCAAGACTATTAACATTGAAGCGTTGACTATGCTTTCTATGGCTAAAACTGAGATTCTTCCTTCTGCATTTAAATATAGCAAGGAGTTGGCAGATACTATTAATTCCGTAAAAACAACAGGTATGCCAGTTGAAATTTCTGCTCAATCCACTGCTCTTAAAGAACTTTCATCAGTGTTAAGTTCCTTTACTTCAAATATTGCAGCACTTAAAAAGGCTTTGAATAAAGCAGCTGATGATTCATCAGACCTTTTAAGTCAAGCAGAGCAGTATTCAAAATCAGTAGTTGCAGCAATGGAAAATCTAAGGACTGATGCCGACAAACTAGAAGCAATCATTCCTAGAATTATTTATCCATTCCCAACATATGCAGAACTTTTGTTTAATATATAATACTATTTGTTTTAATACAAATTAGTAAAAAGTTCTCTCCCTTAAATGCTTAATAAAAAATTGCCAAAAAGGCTGTCTGATAATGGTCAGATAGCCCTTTTTGGTTAAACAGCAAATATTCCATTTTTATGTTAGGCATTATAAAACTTTTCTTAAATGTGCACAAATCTCCTGCAATCCACATATAATTTATAGTACATAAAAGAGACAATGGCGTCATTGATGTTTATTGTCTCTTTTATTTAACAGACAAGTATTTTTCTGGGGGAATTTTCATGTGTTCTATTTTAGGAATTATTAATTTTAAAGACTCTACAATAGATGTTGCTCAAGAAGTACTAAATGAGATGAACAAAACCATGGCTCACAGAGGGCCTGATCAAAATGGTTATTTTAGGAATAATTTTGTATGCTTCTCACATAACAGATTATCAATAATTGATGTTGAAAATGGATTACAACCTATGACTGTTACCTTTGAAGGTAAGATGTATACAATAATTTATAATGGAGAAATATATAATGCGGATGAACTCAGGCAGGAACTTATAAACTGTGGCGTTGTGTTCAAAACCCACTGTGATACAGAAGTTGTACTGTACTCTTATGCTGTTTGGGGTAAGAACTGTTCAGAAAAACTAAATGGTATTTATGCCTTTGCTGTATACGACAGTGCAAACGAGCAGGTTTATTTGTCTAGAGACAGAATGGGTGTCAAACCATTCTTCTATACTTTATTAGGAAATAGCCTTATTTTTGCCTCTGAGATTAAGGCTATCTTAAAGCATCCTCAAGTTAAAGCAGAAATTGACAGCGAAGGTATATGGCAGCTCCTTTATTTATCCCCAATGCGCCCTACAAATAATGGAATTTTTAAAAATATACTTGAGATATCTCCAGGATACCATGGAATATTTAATAAAGACGGCTTAAATCTATATAAATATTGGGACTTAGAAGCCTATACTCTAGAGGATAGCGAAGACACTATTATAGAAAAAACAAGATTCCTTTTAACCGATGCTATCAACAGGCAGTTAGTTTCTGATGTTCCCTTATGTACATTTCTATCAGGCGGCTTGGATTCTTCTATTATTACTTCTGTAGCAATGTCTTGTAATCAAAAATCAGATTTTTATAACGCAGATAACATAACTCTTAGTTGTAACGAAAAAGCTAAAGCGCCACTTTCATCATATTCCTTTGAATATGAAGGAAATAAAAAGCATTTCACAAAAACTAGTTTCCAGCCTGACAGCGATGATGAATACGCAGTATGGCTAGCTAATTATCTTGGTACAGATCATAAAGTGCTGTCTGTAAGCCAACAGAAAATAGCAGACCTCTTGCAAACCGCAGTAATTTCCAGAGACCTTCCAGGTATGGCCGATATAGACTCCTCTTTGTTATACTATTGTGGTGAGGTTAAAAAACGCCATACTGTCGCTTTAAGTGGTGAATGTTCCGATGAAGTGTTTGGAGGATATCCTTGGTTCTATAAATCAGAGATGCTCAATAGAGATTTTTTCCCTTGGATTCATGATCCTGAATCAAGAGTGTTTTTCTTTAATTCGGACTTTGCAAAGCCAAAAGAGGGTCTTGACTATATAAAACAAATGTATCTTGATAGTAAAAACGAATGTCCTTTAGTCAAAAATGAAGAAGAAAGTATGAAAACTAGCAGAATAGCAACCTGGCTTTCTGTTAAGTGGTTCATGACTTCACTATTAGAGCGTAAAGACCGCATGTCTATGGCTAACGGATTAGAGGTTCGAGTTCCCTTCTCAGACCACAGAATTCTTGAGTATGTTTTCAATGTACCTTGGAGTATTAAATATAAAAACCGAGTTGAAAAGTCACTTTTAAGAGCAGCAATGAGTCAATACCTTCCAGAAAAAATATTACACAGGAAAAAGAGTCCGTATCCAAAAACTCATAATCCTTTATATGAATCTATTATAATAAAAATGTTTCAAGAAACCATTTCTAATCCAAAATCCATTTTGAGAGATATAATTCACTCAGATACTCTCACTATACTGCAGTCTAGCAGCAACATTACTTGGTATGGACAGTTAATGGGCAGACCGCAGCTTATTGCTTGGCTAATTCAGCTAGATTATTGGTTCAGGAAGTATAATGTGAGGATAGTATAATAAAAATAATAGCTAGAAAGGTTGATATTTAGCATACCATTTATTTAGATCTTCTAACATGAATTCCATCATATAGATCATACTTTCCCAAAACAACTAATTCTTGTGAAGGATGAAACTTTTCAGCTACCATAACGGAATCCTCATCGACTTTTATTACTTTTACTTCAGTGCGCTTGGCTATAAACCCGTCAGTCCAAAAGCTCTGATTAGAAACCAATTGAAATACGCAAGGATTATCTCCCTGCTGGACTACCGACTTCGGAAGTAAGGAGCCTTCCTTTGTCAAGGAAATAACTGTACGTGTCTCTACCTTTAACATGAATTGCCATACTACTGTAGGCATAATTAAAATAGTTAGCATAAGCAGTATTGATAGGGTAATATATAATACCTTTTTATGTTTCATTGGAAGCACCTTTCATTATTGAAATTTCAAACGATAACCCTCTAACAAGCTCCTCTGAAAAGAAAAGATATACTAACACTGGGGGAATCATGTACAATACAGCTGGAGCAAAAAATACTTCTGGAGCATTAATAAAAGCTTCTTTTAGAGCAATAGAAAGAGGTTGGATGTCAGTTGTACGAATGAATGCAATAGCAGGATCTATTGCATTCCAGTTTGTGCAAAAACAAATTACCAAATATGCTAGCGAACAATCCTTCAGCATTGGAGCCAATATCTTCTTAAGCAGTACCAAGGGGGAAGCCCCGTCAATTTGACCAGCTTCAAGTATATCATTCGGTATTTGCTTTATAAACTGACAATAGAAAAAAAACCCCATAGCTCCGTAACCTCCTGGTAAGATAATTGCCAACACACTATCAAAAATCCCCAAGTTTTTAAATAGCATATACTGGGGTAAAACTATTACACTAAAGGGTATTATCATACACAAGATAATAATATAATAAAGAACGTCTTTAAATTTAAATCTGAATTTTGCCAATACAAATCCACCTGAAATTCCAAACAAGTATTGCATGAATGTAATACTTATAGCATACAGTAGAGAAAATGCTAATCCAGACTGAAAGCGAAAGCTATATAGTATTACTTCATATGCTTCAAATGAAAATTTCTTTGGAAATAAACTTAATAAGTTTGTCAAATTATTTAGTTCCTGGCTGCTACGAAAAGAACATGACACAATGAATACTATTGGATATATTATTATTGAACATAATATAATACACAATATATAACTCACAATACGTTTACTAACCTTCTTCACTGAATATCATACCTCCTCTCCAACTTTCTCAATAGCGCTAATATAACACCTACAATAACAATAAGCACTGTCGAAGCCGCTGCAGCATTTTCATAATTCAGTTTTCGGAAGCTGTTTGTAATAAAATGTTGTAGTAAGTACAGCTGTTCAGGCGGATAATCCTTCCATAATGTAAAAATATCTTGTGACAACCATAGACAATACATAAGGGATATGAAAAAAGCAAATATGGCTTGAGGTATAACGCTTGGGATAATTACATAATATATTCGTTTTAAATTGCTTTTACTATCCAGTAAAAAAACCTGGCTCATTTCTGAAGGTATAGTATTTAGTGCCGCAACAAATACAATTATATTAATTCCAATATACCTCCAAATATACAGAAGTAATATGGGTACAAAAGCCCAAGCGCCTGACTGCCAATTTATCGCTGACAATCCAAGGACATCAGTCAAAAGTTTATTTATGTTACCATTTACGTTAAATAGTGTTTCCCATACAAATGATATGGCTACAGTGGCAACTGCAAGGGGTAAGAGAACGACCTTAAGCAATCGTCGAAGTTTAAATATTTCATATATATAATACGCAATTATAAATGAACTTACCATAATAAGTGCGACTCCAATAAAAGTAATGGTAAATGTATTTAAAAGCGCCTTTATAAATACTTTATTTTCAAATAATTTAATGTAATTATGTAAAAAAACAAACTTTCCTCCGTCTAAATAACTAGTCATACTTATATAAATACCAGACAAAACAGGGTATACCCAAAAAAAGATAAACCCTGTTAGTCCTGGAAAAAGTAATAGCATCAACCATTTACGGCTATGTATCATGAATTTTCCTCCAATAGTTTTTTGTGCAAATTAAGTTTTTATTCATTTGCATAGAGCCAAACCCTTTGTGAAATATCATTAGCAGCTTCTTCTTTAGAAATCAAACCCTTTTTAAACTGTTCAACAATTTCAGATACTATTCTAGCCGCTTGCTGGTCAAAGTAGTTGGCATGATTCAAAGATGATTTAGCAGCTAGGAATGAATCTACAAATGGGATTATTTTTTCAGATGAAGTTTGTAATTGATTAGCCAAACTATCAATAATATACTCTCTATCTGATTTTACAATAGCTCCTGGATAACCCCATGAACTGTCTTGTGCTAAAAATTTTAGAAACTCAAAGGCTTCGGTGGGATTAGAACTATGGGAATTAATGGCATAAGCTTCCTGAATATTAAATGCTTGTCGTTTACTTGCCTCTAAAGTAGGCACTGGAATTACTCTAATATTTTCCGAAAATGGAATAAGACCATCACGAAACATAGACCAATGAGTTTCCAGCGAAGGCATTAGTTCTCCAACCTGATTTTTTTCAGCATACAATCCAGCTTTTTCAAAACTCGATAAGAATGTCATACATTCTTCAAATAGCTTCACATCCAGTTCCTTTTTTTCTCCAGTAAAAAAAGCAGATATGTATGGTTGATAAATCATTGTTGAAATTACAGTATCATTATACAATGGATTCTTTATAAATGGTTTGCTGTCTTTCTGCCAAGAAGATATTTCTCGTTCCAGCTCTGCCCATGTCCAAGCTTTTGATTTCTGTATAATCATGTCTGCGTTTTTATTTGTTGTGTCAAGTATAAATGATGGAAATGTTATGCATATTGGTAAATAATAAAGCTTATTATTTATTCTACAACCATCAATCAAGTTAACATAGTACTTATCAGAATTACTGAGTTCGTGGTTTTTATCAAGCGAATCTAGATCTGCAAGAACACCCTTTTGGATATATTGCCAGTAAGGCAGAAAAATAATGGGTACTATATCCCAGTTCTGTTCTCCAGATAAGACTTTCAGATTCATAAATTGTATGAAATCTGGCTGACTTAAATCACCGATTTCTTTAAAATAGTCAAAGCGAATTTTTGTATCAGCATTTTTGTCTTCAAATCTGGCTGCTACCATCTCAAGCGTATTATTACGCGTGGGCAGTAGTACTTTTACTAAGTTCTCTGGTTGAGTGACTTCTTGTTTGCTAGCAGGTGAATATGAAAACATTAGATTATTTTCAATAGAATATAAAAGTAGTAAAAAGCTATCCTTATTTTGGAACAACAATTGCTGATAGCTTGTGAAATGAGCTTCATCATTTGAAACTATAGCATTTGATATAAGCTTGCCGCTCTTGTAATCTAAAAAATTGCAAACCTTTGATAGTTTGCCTTTATTACAGCTCATCAATTGATTATTCAAAATAAGATACAGGCTTGAGTCATATGTATTGTAGGATAGGCCCTTAATTTGATCCTGAATTAGCTGTATATCGGCAGACCATTTCTCCTTAAGTTCAAAAACATCAAATTGAAAAAGTCTGTTAGTATCGCCTCCATAAACAGGCCATTCAGTTAGATACAGGTTACTATCATCAGAAGTATAATTATTTATGTTTTTATAACTTTTTTCAAAAAGAAGCTTACCTGTTAAGTTAAAAATTTGTAGCCCTCCTGTTCTTATAATAGCAATACGGTCGGAATATACAAAAATATCGTTAACCCGCACAGAATGTTCTTTAGGAGGTGATTTCAGCATCAATGTATCATCTACATTTAGATGTTCGTCATATTTATATAAAATAAACTCTTTAGCATTCTCTCTTTCTTCCTCTCTAAGTATATAAAACTGATTATTTGAATCCATAGCTGCTGCTTCACAATTCCCTGTCCAGATGGTCTTGTTTTTATCCTTGCTTATAAAGAAAATTCCGTTTCGCTTGTGAATTTCATCATTATGATTATTCTGAGTTTCATCTTTATGATCATGTAGCTCATTAGGTTTATTAAAGTTGAAACAAAGAGTATAAAATCCATCAGAGGTCTCCTTGAGAATTTTTTCAATAGTATAACCTTCTGGGATTTGATTTTTCAGCTGGGTTTCAGTAAATTGCTTTACAGAAGTATTTGACTGTGAATCTAATATAGTATCTTGTGACTTTTCATTGCATCCACAAGTAAAAACCAGAAGCATAGCTAAAAAAATCAAACATATTTTCTTTCGCATTTCTTCAAGCACTCCTCTATCAAAAAATACACATATGTATTAGGTCCATGGTTTATTTTTCTACCTTGCTGTACTACATACAGAGTTACTTATACTGCCTCTATAATTTGTAGTATATGTTTTAACCGTATATTTAATCCAATTAACAGCGTCTGGATTTGTAGGGTAGTAAGTACTTACAGGACCTGATGATGTAGCATAACTTGGTAGTACACCACTATGTGTATACCCATAACGGGTTTCCGAATAATAGATGTTAGGATGATAGTTTGAATTGTCCCAACTATATGTGGTCGAGGTTGTGCCATCTTTATAATAATAAGTTGTCGCCGTGTTACTGCGATATACAGATACAGTATAAGTGCAGGCGAAAGCTGAAATGCTCGAAGCTATAAACAGAGCAATTACTAATAACATAGATAATCTTATTTTCTTCATTTTTGAGTACCTCCAATTTTATGTTTTAACCAAGATGTAATATGTGCCCAATACACATGTATATAAAAACAAACTTTACATATATTAACATCTTATTGTTACAAATTTAACATGTTTTCAATAATATGTCAATATTTTTAATATATCTGAAAATTAATGAAATAAACTAAAATTTTATGCTATATATGTTAAATTAACTTGTAACCTCCATTTTTATTCTACAGCAGATATTGTAATTACAGAAAATTTGATACATTTACTTAGGTATTATTCCTTAGCATATCAAGAGGATATACTGTGTCAAATTAACACAAGTATTATTCAGATATTTTAAATGTTATTTTAATGACCATGTCTTTACTTTAAATAATATAGAATCTTTTCACCTATTTTTTCATGCTAAACATGACTGTGTTTGAATAATTATAGTATCTAATTGTATTACTTTTAATCCTGAAAACACCCATCCCATCTTCGGAAGTGGGTTTAATGAAATACTAGTATCGTAATACAATCAAACATTAAACTGAACTATCATTATTCATTTCAATATATTCATGAATATATATCCATTTACTCCAAAAAATTTATCTTTTCCAGAAAGTACTCTAAATAACTTTTTTGCTTAGTTACGATATTTGCTTCACACAGCATACCTACTTTAATATCTCCCTGTTTTCCTGCTTTAGTATAAAGCTTAGTATTCGGAACAGTAGCCTCAACAATATAAAAACTTTGTCCTGAGTTCTTGTCAATTATTGAATCCTGCGATATGCTGATTATCCTTCCCGTTATCTGACCGTATTCCCGATATGGAAGTGCAGCAAAACTATACTTAACGGCATCTCCTATATTTATTTCTCCAATATCCTGGTTGTTAATATTGATTTGCATTATAAAACTAGAATTATTGTCTGGTATTACTGTCAAAATCTCTCTTCCGCTTGGTACGAAATCACCTTTATATATTTGCGATATTACGTTTACAACTCCGTCAATATTAGCTCTCACTATAGCTCTATCAATATCTAATTGCAGTCTTTTTATGTTCTGTTCTATTGACGCTATTTTATCAGAAGTATTTTTAATTTTTTCATCAGTTGCTATAATCTCTTGAGACTTTAACCTTTCTACCAGTGAAAAATTGATATTATTTTTACCAGTAGCGTCTAAAATTGTATTTAATTCAGCTTCTCCTAATTCTATATTGAGTCTGAGCAAATTTATTTTGTTTGTCAAACTATCCATTAAATCAGAAGCAACCTGTCTCTCATTAATATAAAGCCTTTTTAAGGCATTTTCTTTATCTTTTTCATTTAACTCTAAAAGTCTGTCTTTATCCAGAGTCCCTGAAACACTGCTTTCTAGTTCAGCAACTCTTACCTTTTTTTGAGTAATGGTTTTATCTAAATCAGATAAAAAGTTACTTTTAAATACGGTATATTCTCCTTCTGCCTTCTGCATCTGAATTTTGGCATTTTCAAGCTCAGAATATGATATCGCTGCTCCACTTAACGCTTCATAAGACTCATACACACGTTTTAGCTCATCATATGTGTTTTTAAGGGTATTGAGTTCATATATATAATCCGTATAAAGTGTCTTGTAACTGTCATTTACAGAAAAATAGTTTTCTCCCACGTTAACACTTTTTTTGAGAGTTTCATAAGCATCTAATAATTTTCTTTCTTCTTCTAGAGCTTGCTTTAAAGCCTCAAAGCTATTTTTATTAATTTCATCCGACTGTTGGTCAAATTTACGCTCAATATCCTTCTGGGAAAATATATAATTTTCATACTTTTTGATGTATCGTTTTTCAATTTCACTGTTACTAGCTAAGTAATTCTTACTTTCATCTAAGGACCTTATATAGTTTTTTAAACAAGCTAGCTCAGTCTGATAATCGGAAAGCTGACTGCTATTGATACGGCGCTCCTCTTTTAGCTTTGTAATTTTATAATTTGTATCTGTCTGAGTGTAGTGGATATCCATCATCAGCTTCCTAACCTTTTCGAAGTACATTGGCTCACTGTCTTTGTCAAATGCATTTGTACCAGAAACAATTGATTTTCTGTACATATTAAGATTTGCTAATTCTTTACGAAGGTCAGTAAGCTGAGTATCATAAGCCTCTTTCTCCACCAAGAGATTATCATGCTTGATTATGTATAATATATCACCAGCTTTTACAGTCATGCCCTGCTTATAATTTATACTTTCAATTTCTCCTGCGATATTATTATTAACTGTACCTATACCTACTTCAGGTCTTACTTGTCCACTTGCTTTAATTACAATTTCCTTTTTTCCAAAGCTTGCCCATAATATAGCTGCTATTACCAAACCAATAATAATATATGTAAATACCCATACAAAGGAATGCGGTTTTGAACGATACATTTCACGACTGTCTGTAAGGTCGTCTATATCTATTATTATATCTTTCATGTTACCCTCCATTTCGCTGGCACCAATAGCGACATAAATATAAAAAAGTGTATATTCATTGCTTTATGGCTAAAACACCTAAAATATTTTTAATTAAAATGTAACTTTCGCATTTTTATACTAATCACCCTATTTTTCTAACTTAGGGAGCAATACACATTTATTCTCCAGTCTGAGCAGATGACACTGCTACATTAGAAAGCATATCCCTATTAAGTGTGTTTTCTTTTTTTGAGTTAACATCATAGCATGTATTTTCATTTTTGGATACATTATCATTTGTACTTTTAACACTATTGTCCTCTATGTTGTCAGGCAGTTGTTCCTTCCAAAGCTCATAATATCTGCCACCTTTGCTCATAAGTTCAAAGTGACTGCCTATTTCAATTATCTTGCCTTCTTCCATAACATATATTCTGTCACAACGCTTAATAGTGCTTAGCCTATGAGCAATTATTATTGTTGTAACTCCTTTGCATACTGTTTCAATTGTTTTTTCGATAGCCTTTTCTGCAATTGAATCTAAATTACTAGTAGCTTCGTCCATTATGAATATATCTGGTTTTTTTAGAATAGCTCTAGCTATGGCAAGTCTCTGTTTTTGACCTCCAGATAAATTTGCACCGTTTTCTTCTAAATTAGTTTCATATCGTAGAGGAAATTTATTAATAAAATCGTGAGCCTGAGCCATTTTGCATGCTTCGATTATCTCTTCCATTTCAAGATTTTTATTTCCCAGGCATAAATTTTCTCGTATAGTACCACTGAACATAAAAATGTCTTGAGATATATATGCAATTTTTTCTCTCAATACATCATAATTTATGTCTTTGACATTGTACCCCTTTATGGTTATTTCGCCCTTTTCCCAAGGGTAAAGATTCATAAGCAGCTTTACCAAAGTGGTTTTACCAGAACCACTCTCGCCGACAAAGGCAATCTTTTCCCCATACTTTATGGTCAGATTTATGTTATTTAATACCATTGCACGAGTACCATATCTGAAATCCACGTTTTGAAAGCAAATATCTCCTTTTATATCTGAAGGTTTTATTTTCTTATCTTCATTTTCCCCTTTTTCCAGTTCAAGATCAAATATTTCACCTAACCTGTCAGAAGCTACAATAGCAGTTTGCAACATTGGCTGAAGATTTATCAGATTTTTTATTGGTTCAAGAAAATATCCCAAAAGTGCATTATAGGATAGCAACTGACCAGCAGTCATATTACCTTTAATAACATTCCAAGCACCAACCCAAAGGATAACAACACCCCCTACAAGTGCCGTAAAACTTGTTATGGAACTTTGAAGATTATTTATAATTCCTCCCTTGAAAATTGCTTTGAGAAGCTTTATAAACTTGCCTTCTGTCTTTATTGACGCCTCCCACTCTGCATTAAAGGTTTTTACAGTTTCAATTCCATTTAATGACTCCACCAGATAAGAAGTTAATTGGGCATTATGTTCCATTTGCTCCTTATTAACATTTTTGATGGGTTTATTAAATGAAAATACAATTACCCCGTACACTATCGCTATTATTACTGTTATTGCAAAAAGCATGGAATTTTGAGTATATAGAATTATGGCTCCAGCAACAGCCATTAGCGTATCTATCATTATAGTAAGCGTTGCACCTGAAATTGCATCACGAACCTTTGAAGCATCCATGAAACGAGAAATTATCTCTCCCACTTTCCTTGTTCCGAAGAAATTCATCGGAAGTCCAAGAACATGCTGATAATACCCTAATATAAGCGGTATATCTATCTTTTGTGAAAGATATAACACCATATGGGAACGGAATGCCCCAAGCAAGGTTTGAAACAAATATAGCAAAATAATCCCTATTGATATTACATGTAAGGTTTTTTCAAGATTATATTGAAGTATGTCATCTAAAAGAAATGTAAAATAAAAGGATGCTGTAATACCTAACATGGTGTATATAAGAGAAGTAAAGAATATATTAATTAATAGTCTTTTTTGCGGCAACATTAAATTGAAGAAACGCGAAAAAAGCCCCTTTGTCTCATCACCCTTTTTAAATGTTGCATTGGGAACCATCAGTATAAGCACGCCTGTCCAGATTTTAAAGAAATCCTCAGGCGAATATTTTATAATACCTTTACCTGGATCAGCAACTAGCACCTGCTTTTTTGTAATTTTATGTATAACTACATAGTGCAAAAGAGTACCTTCTACAACGACATGTGCGATACAGGGCAGAGGAAATTCGGAAAAAAAGGCTTCCTTATCGCCCTTTACTCCTTTTGCAGTAAAACCAAGGACTTCTGCTGCTTTAATTACTCCATATGCATTAGTTCCCTGTTTATCTGTTCCCGCAACTTCTCTTATTTTGGTTATTGATGTTTTAAACCCATATTGCTTGCTTATCGTCGCAAGACATGCCGCACCGCAGTCGGTAATATCATGCTGTTTGATACAATAATATCGTTTAAACGGATTTTGCATATGTAAATCTCCATTTGTATCTGCATTATTTTGTGAACCCTGCTAAAAAAGATGTGAACTACTAATATTTTCAGCTATTCACACCGTCTTTCTAATAATAATGTTACTATTGAATATTAATTTTGTAAACACTACCTAAACATTCTTTATTCGACAAAAATTGGACTAAAATGATTAAAAGCATCTTTTTATCCTATTAAAAATCAAGCATTAATTTTAAAATCCAAAAATATTAAAGGAAGCAAAATTGGCACTACTGTAAATTGTAAGTGTATTTGCAGGATTTAGTACAAATACACCTTCAATCTTAACAGACTCGACAAGTGAAATTAAAGAAAATAGTGTCCATTATTTCATCAAATATTATAAGAAAAGAGTAATTCCGACTAATATATCGATAAGTTTACAATCAATGTTTTACATTAATTTAGATTTATGGTATAATTTGTATATGCAGGCCATTTCAGGTATTATCTTACAAAAAATATTTTAGGAGGTATTTTTATTATGTGGAAAAAGCCATCAATACAAAAGCCTAATTTTAATAAATTAAACCTAAATGAAATATCAGAAAAAGAATCCCTTGAAACAAACGGAGGAATAACATCCATTAAATTGCCAATTGATATTAAAATTTTTCCGCCACTAAGTGGTATAATTGCAAACCCATTCGACTTTAAAGATGAAATAGACATATTAACAAAAAAATAATTTATACATAAGTATTTCTATATAGGATTATTAGTTACTTTGATATTTTAATTACTTGAATAGGCCTGCTTATAAAATTTAGGTAAAAGGGGATATCTTATGCAAAACATAAACGAAAATATTGCATTATTTGATAATTACACTAATTATTTATACAAAGTTGATAATTATGAGTCTATTATTGAAAATGATCAAAATACATATATATTATTTAATCCATCAATACATTATTGGATTGCAATGGATGAAATAGGAGCATCAATATATAATGCAATTCATAATAGTAATAATCTAGGAATTGTCAAAGAAAAGTTAATTAATCAATATCAAATTAATGACTCAATATTTAATGAAGATGTTATTCCTTTTATTGAGGCTTTAATACAAAATGGTTTCTTGTCATATAACCATACCCCTCCAGAGGCTGACTGGATGAATGAAATTTATGATATCAATGCAATAGAAAAATACCCTTTTAATGATATTTATATAAGCTTAACAGATAAGTGTAATTTAAACTGTATCTATTGCTTTAATAAAAACGAAAGACATAAGAGAATAAATAAAAAATCAAATTCAATAGTATCAAAAGATAAATTTATCAATTTGTTAAGAGAATTTAAGGATATGGGTGGTAAAAAAGTCATTTTTACTGGTGGTGAACCTACATTAAATACTGACTTGACAGACCTTTGCAATGAAGCCAAAAGAATAGGTTTAGAAACCCATTTTATAACTAATGGCACGCTTTTGAATTCTATGAATATTGAAGAGCTCTCCGAATGCGTTGATGGTTTTACAATAAGCTTAGATAGTATAGTAGACAAAGAACTAGATGCATTATGGGGAAATCCAAATTCTGATGTAAAAAATAAAATATTTGAAGCATTTGAAAGAATAAATGAATTCTCACTAAAAACTAAAAAACTAAGTATAACTATAAAGCCTATAGTTTCTGCAATAAACATAAATTCCCTTGATATTCTCGTTTCAGAAATAAGTAAAAGATTATGTAATTGTACTCTTTCTTGGTCAATGACCCAATATGGTAAGATAGATGATCCTGAAGTAGATAATTTTCTTTCTGTTAATGAAAAAGATTATATAACCAAAGTGGCTCACAGTTTGCGTAAAACATATTTAGATGAAGCCCAAATAGAAGGTAAGAATAATAAAATATCTAGAACAATTAATATCTTTTCTTTTGGCCATGGCGGCAGATTTATACCTCCTAAAACACCTAATCTTCTTGCATGCTATCCATCCTTTTTCGTAACCAGCAATGGAGATGTATTCCCATGCCAATGCTTTGAAAACGATGATTATAAGCTTGGTAATATACAAACTGATTCATTGGCAAAGATGTTTGAAAATGATGTTTTTAAAAATATCAGAGCAAAACTGCCAATAAATCAAATGGATGATAAATCCTGTACAAAATGCGAATTCAGATTTTTATGTACAAACAAATTAGGCCCATGTGCACATAATAAAGATAGGGATAAAACAAATTGCAAGCAAATTAATATACAAAAATTATACCTTCAAACTCAGTTAGATATTTGATTAATTTTTTGTTTATTTTTAGCATAAAATGGTTAATTAACAATATTTATAGTTTTTTAGAAATATATGTATTTTAATTACAACATTCCATAATATAATAGAATTGTAACTTCTAATGCCTATAGGAAGTTTTATTTAAGAAGTTTTATTTAAGAAGTTTTATTTAAGAAGTTTTATTTAAGATAATTTTATTAAAAAAATTTAATTGAAAGGAGTGAATATCATGCAGATAGAAAACAATAAGATGGTTGAACTAAGTGATGAAGAATTACTAGATATGGTAGGTGGTTATTCTTCAAACTTAGTTCCAATAGCTTCAAGTTTACCAGTATTGTTATACGGAGTTAAGCCTTCAATTTCAATTATTAAGGACATTATAAATATTATAAAGTAATACAAACTCAGTAATATTTTAAATTATTTAATACATAATATTCCTATAGGTATTATAAATTCTTAGGATGCGGAATTTATCCGCATCCCAATTAAATAAGCAATATAAAATGTCTTTTCAATATAGACCTATTACAGGTATATTGAAAATAATAATGGAATGTAATTTAAGAGTTATATTTTCAATTGCATAAAAATTAGAATACCCTCAGACTCATTCAGATTTTTAATGACTTTTTTCTAATTGTTTTGTATATTTCCCACAAAATTTTGTAAAATAAATTAAAATTATTTTAATATTTAACAAAATATGTTTATAAAGTATAATTTCCATAATATAATAATAAAGGGACTCATAATACCTATAGGTAAATTTATTGAAAGAGGTGTATAGTATGGAAAATGAAATCAAAAAAATGATTGAATTGAGTGATGAGGAATTATTAGATATGGTAGGAGGTTATGTATCTGACTCCCTTTCATCATCTGCAAAAATCGAACCACCAATTAGATTATTTTACGGAATTAAAATTCCTCCTATTGATGTAAAACCACTATATGGTATTGAACCAGGTCCAATTATACCATTATATGGAATTAAACCAGAAATCGAGTAATTCTCAAACTGATTATATTTAGTATCAAGTACATAATATTCCTATAGGTATTATGAAAACTTAGGATGCGGAGTTTATCCGCATCCCCCATTAAATAGGGAGGATAAAATGAGTGTAGAGTATAGACCCATTACAGGAGTATGGGAAATAACAATGGGATGTAACTTAAGATGCAAGCATTGTGGTTCATCCTGTGAAAATCCGCTTGATGGAGAGCTTACTACAGATGAAGCCTTAAGACTGTGCGACGATATAGGAAAGCTTGGGTTTCGATGGATTACACTATCTGGTGGAGAACCAACCACTAGAAAAGACTGGGATCTCATTGCAAAAAGATTAAATGATAATGGTGTAATACCCAATATGATTACTAATGGCTGGCTTATGAATGATGACATTGCAAAAAGAGCCAAAGCAGCAGGTGTAAATACTGTTGCGCTTAGCTTGGATGGTCTCAAAAGCACACATGATTTTATTAGAAAAGAAGGCTCTTATGATAGAATTATGAGTGCAATTGATATTTTGACTGCAAACGGCTTAAACTGCTCAGTTATAACCACTATTAATAATATTAACTTAAATGAACTCAATGAAATACACAATATCCTTTCTCAAAAACATATTTTCGGATGGCAGCTACAGCTTGGTCTTCCTATGGGTAATATGTCTAAAAATTCAGAATTGGTAACTCAACCTCATCATGTTGACCAATTAATCGATTTCGCCTACAATGCTATGATTAAAGGCGGTGTCGAAATTCAGCTTGCTGATTGTATAGGTTACTTTAACAAAAAAGAAATTGAAATCAGAAGAAAAGCCCGTGAAGGCGATGTATATTCATGGAACGGTTGTGCTGCAGGTAAATATGGGCTAGGTATATTACATAATGGCGATGTTGTTGGGTGTACTTCTATCAGAAACAGAGAGTTCATTGAAGGAAATATTCGTGAAAAATCTTTGATAGATATATGGAATGATCCAACAAGCTTCTCTTGGAACCGTGAAATGACAAAGGATAAGCTATCAGGTATCTGTCAAAAATGTCTATTTGGTAACAGATGTCTAGGGGGCTGCGGAAATACAAAGTTAACACTCGGAAAATCTGTTTATGCCGAAAATACTTATTGTTCATATAATTATGCTATAAAAAAAGCAGAAGCCCAATTTGAAAGGCTTACTGATGTTCAAACTATGCTTGAAAAGGCCCAGAAATTTGCTGATAACAACAGCAATCAACTGGCAGAACTTCTATTATCTAAAGTACTCTTGGCAGAACCTGATAATGAAGAAGCATTAAAATTATATGGATATGTTTCTTTTATGCTTGAAAACTATAAACAGTCTTACGAAGCCAATAAAAAACTAATTGAAAAGTATCCGTCAGATCCATATATAAACAAGGGTTATGGGCTATCTATCGCAAAGCTTGGCGATGTTGAAAATGGTATTTTATACTTAAAAAAGGCTATTGATTTATCTGACAGAAAATACACTGATCCTTTCCATGATCTAGCTGTTATTTTATGTGAAAATGGAAGAAATGAAGAAGCCTTATCTGTTCTTGAAGAAGGTCGTTCAATTTCAGATGAATTCAAAAAGCAAAGCGAAGCCTTTTATCAGATGCTAAAAGCATAAATATTAAATATATAAAAATAGGCTATCTTTAATATGTTAAAAGCATATTGAAGATAGCCTTTTTTTTATATACGTTTATAGAAATATTTTTTTATTTTCTGGATATAATAATAGTCTAACAAAACTTATCCAGTAAAAAAATTGTAAGTGTCATACTTAGCAGTGAAAGTTTATTTATTAAATAATTCAACTTTCCATCGATAATTTAACATCTGCGATTTTTAAATAGGAAAGTTAAATTTAAAAACTAAAATTCCCATTGATAAGTTTAACGTCTACATTCAACTGGAAAAGTTGAGTTAAATAGCATATACTCAAAAGGAGACAATCTATGCCACAAAATTTAGTAGAAAAGACTTTTATTAAAGCCCCAGAATCTTATTGGATAGCTTCTACACCACAAACGAACTATCCTCAACTTGGAAGTAATATAAAAACTAATATCCTGATAATTGGCGGTGGTATTACAGGTATAACTACGGCTTATATCCTTCAAAAGGAAGGGTTCGATGTTGTTCTTATTGATACTAATAGAATTGCAGCAGCAGCTACCGGACATACTACTGCTAAAATCACTTCTTTACATGATTTAAAATATGCGAAACTAATAAAACAAATTGGCAACGAGGGTGCTCTCATCTATGGTCAAATAAACGAAAAAGCAATTTCTGTAATAGATAAAATAATCTCTGAAAATAATATAAAATGTGATTTCAGCAGACAACCTAACTATGTATTTACTCAAGACGAACAATATATTTCAAAAATTGAAGAAGAAGTTAATGCAGCTATTTCTTTGGGCTTGCCTGCATCCTATAAATCCAGCTTACCACTTCCATTAGAAATTAAAGGTGCCATTTGCTTTGATAATCAAGCTCAATTTCATCCAAGAAAATATCTGCTTGCATTAGCCGATATATTCACAAAAAAAGGCGGACAAATATTTGAAAATACAACTGCTTTAGATATACATCATGGTGATAATTGTGTAACCTCAATAAAAGGCGGCTTCAGTATCTCATCAAATAAAGTAATTATAACAACGCAATTCCCATTTTATGATGGATGGGGACTATATGCAACAAAAATGTATGGTGAACGTTCCTATGTGGTTGCTGCAAAATCCCCCAATAAATTCCCAGGAGGAATGTATATATCTTATGAGCAGCCTACCAGATCGTTGAGATATCAGCCAATTGAAAACGATGAACAACTAATTTTAATTGGTGGAGAACATCATAAAACTGGGCAAGATGATAAAGAAAATGAACACTACAAAAATTTAATTTTGTATGCAAAAAATACATTTTCTGCTGCTGATATTCCTTATCGTTGGTCAGCACAGGACTATACTGTCATGGATGATATCCCCTATATAGGAAATATTACTTCTTCAAAAAAGGATATATTTGTTGCCACAGGCTTTGCAAAATGGGGTATGACCAGCAGCACCTCGGCAGCTATGATTATCAGAGATTTAATCATATCAGGGAGCAGTCCTTATGAGTATATTTTTGCGCCAAATAGACTTAAGCCTGTTTTTTCTAAAAACTTTTATGTTCAAAATTTGAATGTTGTGGAAAATCTAATTGAGGGAAAGACTAAATCTTTACCAGAAAAATTTAGCTTGGATTTGGAAGAAGGAAAACCTGTTAAAATGGACGGAGAAAAAGCTGGTGCATATCGTGACATAGATGGCTGTATCTACGTTGTTGATACAACCTGTACCCATCTAGGCTGTGAACTGCGTTGGAATTCCGCCGAAAAAACATGGGACTGTCCATGCCATGCATCAAGGTTTGATTTTAAAGGCAATGTTATCGAAGGTCCTGCTATAAAACCTTTAAAGAGAATTAGGTAAATGCTTAATTCTCTTTAGCATTTTCTTAGCTAATATTAGTCATTATAAATAAAAGTACAATTAATCATCAGATTAATAATCCAAAAAAGACTATAAAAAAAGCGCCTATAATAAGCGATTATTTACTTCTGGACATCAAATGTTAACTTGTATCTTTCAGCTTCTTCATCTTGCTTTAATTGTTTAGCAACTTTAATTATTCTAGTATTTTTTATTCTAGACTACTTTTTTAATTTTAGATTTTTCACTAGCACTATGTTCTATACAATCTTCACATCTTATATTAGTAACCTTCAATTTATTAATTTCGTTTACTGGTAGATTATATACAACAGAATCGCAGTTTTTACATCTAATTGTTTTAAACTTATACATGTACCCCCTCCTTTCATCAACTAAGATTAATAATTTATTTTTTATTTAAACTTATTATATCAGATCTTTGTTACATGCTTATTAATATCTGATTAATAAAAAATTAAATTAGATATATATTTCAATTCCAAGCTTTAATTATGAATGTTGGTTTTATTATATCTAAATGCTGAATTTTCTGTTATTAATGTTTTTCTGAGTCAAAAAAGCAGGCTTTTTAAATTTCCTTTTTTGTTCAATTAAAGCAAATGGCAAATACATTAGCAGCCAAAGAATACAACCTACAAAAAATACAGGAATAAGGTATCCTGGACTACCAAATATGCTCGAGAAGTATTCCATAATTGAACCTTTTGCTGGATACCTTAAGAAAAAGTAATTGCCATTTGTTATGTAATTTACAGGAATTATCATTACTGCTAGACAAAAAAGCATAGCTATTGCCTTTGGCAGATTGCGGATATTAGGCTTAAACCCTAAGCAAAATATAAAAAATATAGGAATAAAACAGATAACTCCGTGTACAAGCATTGTTTGAATATATAAAAACGAAAAGGTTGGATAATAATATACGTCTGGAGTGAAAAGAGTTATTAGAGATGGCGCTAATCCCATTGCATATGAGTATTCCATAAGCAAATTATTTTTAGTAAAAACTGTGATAGGCATAATTATGCACATTAAGCTGCATAAATGTAATGGAAGCGAATAGCCAAATGAGAACTGTCCAACACTCTTGTACCATATCATCATAGATACTTCAAGCAATGGCAGCAATAGGCTAGTTATTGCCATAAGCCTCCACTTTGCCTTAACACTTTTATCTTTGTAAATCAAAATTAAAATTATCCATGCACACATTATCATACCAATTGATAAAAAATGCTGAACTGTGAAAAGTTCACTATGCAATTCTTTTGGGATATCATCTATGTAAGAAAAAAAGTAATTTTTCAATGCTACTTCCCCCATTATATTTTGAACTTTAATAAAGTCAAATTTATATAATCTATATTATGTGAGATTCCATTTTATACTTATAAGAATCAAGTTTTCACGTAAAAATTTGCTGGTGTGGATAGTTGATTCTATAGGGAGGCTGTTGCAAAAAAAAATATATATATAGTAAAGTGCTTAAATAGTACTTCCGTGCAATATATATCTATGGCTCGTTCATGAAATAGACACTGACATCAACAGATATCTTGTGAGTAAGTATATTTAGATTAGCTGGTTCGGAAGTACCAGTAAGCCAGCGCTATTATATTACACTTAGCTTTTACTGGTACACGAGTACAACTTAGATAAACAGGTTACTTGGCTAAAGATATTTGTTTAAATTTGTTGGCGAAAAATAGTTAATTATGCCGCAAAGATTATATTAATACACAATAAAATAAATATTAGTTGACTTTATTTGTATTTCTAATAAAATAATATTAAGGTCTATTTTATTAGCTATCAGTTGAGTTTTTAGTTTATTGCCTACAATTTTATTAAAGCAATAAATATTTCAAAAATTTATTCTAAGTTTATAATTGCGTAATATATGTAAATAGATGACTAGAAATGAAATTATCCTAAAAAACTGGATTATAATTTTGATAGCTAACACAGTTTATAGATGAGGAGAGATGATTCGTATGAGACGAGATGAGATTACAAAGGTAATTCTGCCTGAAAGTGAAATTCCAAAGCAATGGTACAATATCATTGCAGATATGCCAAACAAACCAGCTGCATATCGTAATCCAGTAACACATGAAGTCATTCAAGCCGACGATATGAGAGCTATTTTCCCTGACGAATTAATTAAACAAGAAATGTCTACTGAACGTTATATTGATATACCAAAAGAAGTTCGCGAAATGTATCGTCAATTTCGCCCAAGCCCTCTTTACCGCGCAAAAAATCTTGAAAAGCAGCTTGATACTCCTGCACGTATTTATTACAAATATGAAGGAACAAATGCCACAGGGAGTCATAAGCTAAATTCAGCTATTCCGCAAGCATATTATAATAAAATTGCTGGTATTAAGAGGCTGGCAACAGAAACAGGAGCCGGACAATGGGGTAGTGCATTAAGTCTCGCTACCAGCCAATTTGGTCTTGAATGTTCTGTATACATGGTAAAAGTAAGTTATCAGCAAAAACCATATAGACGTTCCTTTATGAAAACTTTTGGAGCAAATGTTGTAGCAAGTCCTAGTAATCTAACCAATAGCGGTAGGAGCATTTTAGAAAAGGATCCTGATTGTACTGGCAGTCTTGGAATTGCAATAAGTGAAGCTGTTGAGGATGCTGCAACCCATGCAGATACAAACTATGCATTAGGCAGTGTTTTAAATCATGTATGCTTACATCAATCAATTATAGGAATAGAAGCTAAAAAGCAAATGGAAATGATTGATGAATATCCTGATATGATTTTTGCTTGCTGTGGCGGTGGAACAAATTTTGCAGGAATTTCATTCCCATTTTTGCAAGATAAATTTAATGGAAAGAAAGTTCGAGCAGTAGCTGTAGAGCCGACTGCATGTCCTACACTTACAAAAGGTATATTTGCATATGATTATGGTGATGTTGCAAAAATGGCACCAATCGCGAGAATGTATACTCTTGGTCACGATTTTGTACCATCTGGTATTCATGCAGGGGGATTAAGATATCATGGAGATTCAGCTACTGTTAGTCAACTGTATCACGATGGCATTATAGAGGCTAAAGCATATGGTCAAAAAGCAGTATTTGATGCTGCAGTAGCTTTTGCAAAAGCTGAAGGAATAGTCCCAGCTCCAGAATCTGCTCACGCTATTCGTGCTGCCATGGATGAGGCATTATTAGCAAAAGAGGCTGGCGAAGAAAAAGTTATTTTATTCTGCTTAAGCGGCCATGGTTATTTTGATTTTACCGCGTATGAAAACTACTTTAATGGCGTACTTGATGATATTGAGTACTCCTCTGAATCATCAGTTTTTAATTTAGAATGTTTACCTGATATTAAATAAGCAAGTAGCATTAAGAATGATATATGCACTTACATATTCTATACTAACCATAGAAATTTTATGTTTATTAAGTTTAGCTTAAGGCTTTGTTCCATTAATAGTGGAACAAAGCCTTTTTAGTTATATGCCTATTTATTTTTCGGCAAAATTTGAGTAATAAATCGCAAAAGTAGACAAGCCAAAATGTATTATTTCTTATAGAATAAAATAAATAGTTAATTTGCGAACTCAATCTATCAGTGTTCATCCAAAATTGATAAGCAATAGATATCTGCAAATCAGTTGTTTACGAAAGCCCTTGCTATATATTTGCAGTTTTGATGTTTTAATAGCAATGGTTATATGTTTTAATATTTTATTTGTTTTAGATTTTATGTTAACCTACAACCAACACTATCGGTTGAACATATAATCAACACATGGATATTTTTTTAAACCTATACCATAAATTGCTCTTCATTGCAGATAAATATTAGAAATTTTACTAAATATCAAAGATTATGTCATTTGACATATTTACTATACTTACTTATACACAATAGAGGATACTAATATGAACAAAACTGAGAAATTTACGGAACAAGAAATCAAAAGAAGCTTATTTTTAATTACAGCTGCTGTTATTTTTGGCAGGGTTTATTTTGTAGTCATTAATGGCGCACCCCTTACTGGATTTCTGCGTGCATTAGGCGCAAACGACTTATTGTACAGCATCATAGCCGCTGCCCCATATCTTGGTGGCGTTTTACAAATTTTCGCATCATATATCTTAGAAAAAACAGGTAAACGTAAGAAAATGTTTCTTATATCGGCTTATGTACATAGACTGATTTGGATACCAATTGTCCTAATACCTATACTTATTTCAAAAGAAAACAAGCAGCTTGCTTTAATAATAATTACTGCACTTATTATCATTTATTCTATTGCAAATTCAGTAGTAAATATAAGTTATAATTCATGGATGGGAGATATTGTACCTGCAAGTCAAAAAGGCAGCTTCTTTGGTAAAAGAACAGCAATATCTGCAGTAACAGGTATTATTGCAGGAGTAGCCTTTGGTAAGTATTTGGATAGTTTTAGCACACTTATTGGTTTTGCAATTGTATTTACAATAGCAGCAATATTTGGTTCATTAGATGCAACTTGTTTTATAGGAGTTAAAGAACCAGCAATGACTCCGGCAGAAAAAAATTCTTCTTTTATTTCTATGCTGGTTGAACCATTTAAGGATAAAAATTACTTAAAATTAATAGTATTTATTTCATGTTGGAATTTTGGGTTTAATTTTGCAATTCCATTTTTAAATATTTATATGATTGAGCAGCTAAAAATTGATTATTTTACAATATCAATATTTCAACAATTTCTAGCTGGTATTACAACAGTATTATTTATTAACAAAGTTGGTTTGCTCTCTGACAAATATGGTACTAAACCAATCCTGCGTTTATGCTGCTGCTTTGTTTGCATTCTTCCACTTTTGTGGTGTATTGCTACTCCATCTAGATATATTATTGTAATGTCAATAAGCTTTCTGATTTTTGGACTGTTCAGCCAAGGAATTATGATATTATCAAATAACTTTTCCATATGGCTTGCTCCAGAGAAAAACAGATCTATGTTTTTAGCTAATTATTCAATCATTACAACTACTTCTAGCGGTATTTCTTATGTTTGTGCAGGAGCTTTTATGGAATCCTCTAAAGGAATAATTTATAAAATTAATAATGCCTTATTTGGCAGTCAAGTTATTAGCAACTTTCATGTTTTATTTGCTATTTCATCTATTCTAATGATATGTTCAATAATTTTTGTACTGCCAAAGATATATGATAAGGAAGAAAAGAAATTCAGTATATTTAGCAGATAGCCCCCTTAAATTGATTATAAATATGTGAGCAAAAGACCTTCTTGTAAAAGAGGGTCTTTTGCTATTATAAAAGCTTATCATTAAATTTTAAACTTTTCTATTCCAAAGAATACATCATGGAAGAACTTCCTTGTGGTTTCTGCACCTAAAGTATTTTTAAATACATTTGTAGAAACCCCATCAATGTCAATTAGTTTATCAACATAATCCTTGGTAATCTGCCATTTAATCTTCCTATTGTATTCTGAAAGAATACTGGAATTCTGTTCTGCCTCAATAAAGTTATGTAAGTTTTCATTAAATATTGAAAACATATCATTATCGTGATCTAACGAAGTTCTTTTTGCTATACATACAGACTTCAATGAATCATTCCAGCATTCTTTCTGTTTCATATCTGGCAAATCTGCATACTTATCCTTTATTACCTTAAGCTTATTAATATAAGCATTATACTGTGAATCCTTATCCTTAACCAAATCATAATACTCTATTATGAAACTCCTCTTTTCCTTCATAAACAAATAGTCATTTGAGAAAAGTGGTAGATTTTTATAATAAGGTGTAATTACAAATGAAAGCATTTGTAGTTCCGTTGATTCCTTCGACACCATCATTAGCAAATTACCAACTCCGACTATATTATATTGTTTTATATCATACACAATATTTTGTATCTTGAGATTGGAAAAACATCCACAGTCTAATTCCACCAGCTTATAGTTTTTATTCAATATATTAAAACCATCATTAATTTCTGTATCAATTGCTTTTATGTTGCTGATAAAAACTTCATTAGTATCCATCTATACCCCATCCTTCCGAACTAAAATTTTTTCATCCCCTATATAAATCCATTTATGTAATACTATTATTTATTTTACATTATAAAACTTTGTTTTAATAGTCTTTTAATCCATATAATCATTTACATTTTATTGTAGTTTTATACATATTTTATCATTTAATAATTTACTATTATTGTATTTTTCTTGCAATTTTTATATAATTCTTTTAAATTGTCATTATGCCCCTTATAAACTATTATTTTGTATTATGAAAGGAGAAGAAAATATGAATAATATAGTTGATTTAGTTATTGTGGGTGCTGGACCCGCAGGACTTATGGCTGCAAAAACTGCAGCTGAAATGGGACTTAAGGTTGTAATTTTTGAAAAAAACAAAAGCTTTAATCATCTTAAACGCGCTTGCTCTGCTCAAATAATTCTTGATGATGGCTATGAAAATGAGTTCGTTCAGGTATCTCAAGGAATGCTGGAATTCCAAAAAAATAATTTCAAAGTAAAATACTCTGGTCCTTTAGTTGATGTTATTAACAAATTTTATCACTCTCCTAATGGACATAAAATACACTTTGCACATCCTAACAGAAAGCCATTCGCCGTAAAATTTGACAAGAATATACTCCTTAATGATTTACTAAAGGAATGTGAAAAATTAGGAGTAGATATAAGAATGTCAACACTTGCATGCGGAGGAAAAGACATTGGAGATCATGTTGAAATAGACCTCAAATCTAAAAATAAACATTATTCACTTAAAGCAAAAAAAGCAATTATAGCTGAAGGCGTTAATGCGAATATAACAGGGGTATTCGGACTCAATGAAAACAGAAAACTGTTTACGACAGCCCATGTTGTAAAATATATTCTTGAGGGAGTAAATTCATATGAACCTAACAGTTGGAATTTATACTATGGAAAAGCATATCACTCTAATGCAGCAGTAATAATAGGGCCTAGTATATATGGGGACAATATAATTGAATTGACACTTTCCGGTAGTGCTAATATAAGACCAAAATTAATTTATCAAAAACTTATTGGCAATAGTCCACTAAAACATATTTTTGAAAATGCTCAAATTATTGATATACACGGTTGTGCAGTTAAGGCCTATATGTCATTAAAAAAACCTTATATAGGTAATGTTCTTGCTATTGGCGATAGTGCTGCTTTTGTAGAAGTAGAAGTACAGGGAGCCTTGATGTGTGGGTATCGTGCAGCTAAAGCAGTAAGTGATGAACTTAATGGCAAAAATGGTTTTGAGATGTATTCTGATTGGTGGATTGATTCTTTTGAGTTTAATCGAGACGAATACCTTCAAGTTTCCCAGGGTTATGCACTTGTTCCAACATACTCAGATGATGATCTTGATTACTTATTCTCACTTCTCGATGGAAAAATACTTGAAGGTACATATAGCCAATATAAAACACCAAAATTGATTTGGGACTCCATTTTATCAAAAAAAGAAAAAATTAAACTTGAAAATCCTGATATTTATGTTAAAATAAGTAATATGAACAAGCTAACATTAGCGAGTTCATTTTAGTTAGTTTTATCTAAATTTGTGCTTTACTAAAGTGTGAATTATATAATGTAATATATTGTTATTGTGAATAGCCTAGTATGTTTAGTTTTGAAAGTATAATATCATTTAAATAAATAAAAATATTAATTAACTCAGCTGTCCAAAGTTAAATTATAAACACCTATAAGTTTTGATCTTTGTATAGTTGAGTTTTAATATAATAAAAAAAAAAGGGTGATTTATAACATGAGAAACTTAACAGATTTGGTAATAGTAGGGGCTGGACCAGCAGGACTTATGGCTGCCAAAACTGCAGCAGAAATGGGCTTAAAAGTAACAGTTATAGAAAAAAAGAAAGAAATCAGCAAAATTAGAAGAGCTTGCTGCGCTCAGTTTGTTATGGATAATGGATATGAAAATGAGTTCCTGCAAATACAGGACGGAAAAATAATGTTTACTAGAAATAACTTCAGTGTGCCTTATACTGGTCGTTTAGTAAATGTTAAAAACTCTTTCTATTACTCACCTAGTGGACATAAAATACATATTGCTCATTCAGATGGTAGACCTTTAGCAATTAAGTTTGACAAAGGACAGTTACTTCAAAACATAATGGAGGAATGTGAAAAGCTGGGAGTTGAATTTAGAACAGAAACCCTAGCTTATGGTGGTACAGATCTAGGAAATTCTGTTAAGTTAGAACTAAAATCTAAAGAAAAAACTTCAACAATTGAGGCAAAAAAGTTAATAATAGCAGAAGGTGTTAATGCAAAACTTACTGATATATTTGGTCTTAATAATGGAAGAAGTTTATTTGGTACGCCTTTCGTATTGCTTTATACAATTGAAAAGACTTGTGATTTTGAACCCGAAAGCTGGATTCAGTATTATGGAAGTGTATATCATCCTTTCGCTGAAATAATAGTAGGCCCAACCTTAGAAGGAACCGACACAATAGAATTAACTATCATGGGAAACAAAAATATTTTGCCAGAAACATTTTTTGAAAACATTATAAAGAACAGCCCGTTGAAAAATAATTTTAAACATTCACAAATTATTGATAAGAAAGGCTGTTCTCTAAAATCTTATTCATCACTTAGAAAACCTTACTTAGGTAATGTAATTTCTATAGGCGATAGTGCAGCTCACATTGAGGTAATTGTTCAGGGTGCCATTATGTGTGGATATCATGCTGCTAAAGCAGTTTATGAAGAACTAAATGAAAGAAATGGTTTTGAGCAATATACAAGCTGGTGGAATGATGCATTTGACTTTAATAGGACTGAGTTCAACAATTTTATAAGCCTATATGGCAGCTTAGCAATGAGGCCAAAATATACTGATGCTGAACTTGACTATATGTTCTCTTTACTTCAAGGTAAGACACTCTGCGGTATCTTTAGTCAATTTGAAACGCCTAAAATAGTATGGCGCTCTATCTTAGAGCATAAGGAGCAAATTCAAAGTGAACAACCTGTTCTATTTGATAAGATAAGTAAGTTATATAGCCTTAACCTTAGTGCATAATAAAATAAACACATATATTAGTGCAAAGTTTCTACCTATCAAAAATAAATGACTTAATAACTGCAAGATATTCTCTCAACAGTACATTTGGATATATATACCAGGGTGTGCCTGAACTAATACCGTATGGTTCAAGGCCCACCCTCTTTGCAAGATGCTTAGATCTGAACATATGAAAATCATTTGTAATAATCATTACTTTATCAAGTTCTTTACCTGTGGTCTCTTCATATACTTTTTTTGAAAAAATCATGTTTTCATATGTACTTGTGGATTTCTCTTCTTTTATTATTCTATTTTCAGAAATGCCGTGGGCTATTAAATACCTTTTCATACCTTCAGCCTCAGTAATTATCTCTCCAATTCCCTGTCCTCCAGATACAACAGCTATAGCATCTGTGTTCTTATTCAGGTACTCAATAGTGTAATTAAGCCTTTCTTGAAGTACTAATGTGGGCTTGTCACCCTTTAATCCTGCCCCAAGTACGATTACGCTGTCAACCTTCTCATCTGACTGTGAAACAGCAGATGTAAGAATCACAATTGTCAGCGCTGCAAAGGAAATAAACCAAACAATAAATAACCCCAACAGTACTTTTCCAATCTTATTATATAATTTGAGTTTTTTCTTATAATGCTCTGTTCTAATAAATAACAGTAAAAATATTATAAAAACTCCTCCAATTGAAGGAGATAAAATACCAGTATCTACGTTGCCGCTTCTTATTGCCAAAATAATGGTATCAATAATACCTGCAATAGCAATACATATAAGTATAATTTTTATTAATTTTGTTTTCATCAGCATCCCTTTCTTTTAACAATAGTATGAGACTTGTATTTCATCAGATATTTCTACCATGCTTTGTCATTAATTGCTTTATAATATAATAGCCCGAAATTTCACCATGCTGCGCATAGTCTGTTTTCGAGCTATTTTATATATACTATAAGTATTTGCACCTGTTTTAAATAAATCCAATATAAACTAAAATTCCAGTTCTTTGCTTAGCATATCTGACTTGTTAAACTTAAATCCAAATTCACTTTCGTCCTTCACAAATTTTCCGTTAAAGTCAAAATGGTCAGCTTCAACACCCTTTACTCCATCAACAGTAACTTCCAATTCCTCAATACCAGGCAAATTTAATAAAGTCATAGCTAAAGTGTTAGTATATGTTATACCCCCAGCACTTCCACTATTAAACATAAGTGCTACTTCCTTAGGAAGGTCAACTGTAATTAGATTTCCATCTACCTCAGCCTTATTTATTTTCAATGGTGTTAATTCAAATACCTTGTTAATAGCCTCTGTAATATTGTCTTGATATAGCTTTTTATCTACTGAAACTATAATTATCTCTTTTGGCTTTTTATAATCATCTGCGTCATAAAAATATAACTGTAAATCAACTTTTTCATCAACTGAACTGGTTTCACTTGCACTTTGCTGGGATTCTACCAAAGTAGAATCTGATGTCTGATTCAAATTAGAGTTTGTCGAAATAGTAGTATTAACTGCTGTTGTATCATCTTTATTATATAGGTTTGTAGCATATATAAGTAAAGCTACTAAAATAATAATAAAGACAAACAGAACCCCTACAATAACTATTAGTTTTTTATCCTTATTCATTGTTCCTCCTAACCTTAATGCAGGCTTTAAAATATACCTTATCCTTTTCCGTATTAGCACCTTCAACATAAACAATTCCAGACTCAAGCTGAGAAACGTCCTTATAGAAATTAATTACATCTCCGGCAAGTGCTTCACAAATATAATTTACCTGCAAATTTTCCACTTTGTACTCACAATGTTTTTCCATAGTAAAGCAATCTGCGATAAAATCTATATATTTTGAATTATTCATATGACCGTTAATATCAATATCACTATAACTTATTTTTTTGTTGTATACAAATATTAATTCTCCATTAGGCCTTAACTTAGTCATTCGCCTGTTTATAGCTCTTTCCTTGATTAAAGGTGGATGTTTGATATTGGTTGAATCAGTCTTAATTATTTCACGTTTCGCAATATCCATAAGAACCCAGCTTGATATTACATTTATCAATATATTTCCATTCTTGTCTTTAACACAGAAGTCTCTTTCAAATTCCACTTTTTTTTGAGTAGCTGGCCAGGTTTCAATACAAATTTCTTCGTTCCATATGGGTATTCTGATAATATCAACCATAATACGGACAATTACCCATGCGAGACCATGTTCCTTGCTAATATCGTCAATTCCAATTCCCATGTGCTTTGTATGAAGACCTGCAACATCCTGAATAAAGTTAAAAAGTGAACTAATCTTTAATCTTTTATAATAATCTGAATCTCCATACGTAACGTTATAATTTTTTTCAAATACATATAATGGTTCCATAACTATATCTATTTCTCAACAAATAACTGAAATAGGAATTTGCACCTCCTTTGTGAATATATGTAATACCTTCAATCAAGTTATTAGAATCCTATTTTAAATAAATATGTACCTATCACATGATCTAAGGGTATACATCCTATATATCTACTATCTGAACTATTATTTCTGTTGTCCCCCATAACAAATACACTTTTTTCTGGTACAATTACCTTATCTGTTGATTCATATAGCATTGGTTCCTTGATATAGTTTTCTTCTAATTCAACACCATTTCTAATTACTTTTCCATTTTTAAACTCAAGTACATCTCCAGCTTTTCCAATTACTCTTTTAACCCAAAATATTTCATCAACATTTCCTGTAAACTTTGTAACAAAAACATTGTATTTAAGTGGCTCTATAACATTGTCCCAAAATGTTCTTTTACGGTCCACTCTACTGTCTATTATGACTATATCTTCATAATCTGGTTCACCATGGAATATATTTCGAGTTTTATTTATTATTATTTTATTTCTGTCATGCAGAGTATTCTCCATTGAAGATCCGCTTACGCTTGTTGGCTGAAACAGAAAAATAATAATAAATAATGCAACAACTACTGAGATCAAAACTGTTCCAAACCAACTTAATACTCCTTTTAAAATCTTCATTTACCTCTCTCCTCATCTTTTTTGAGCACTAGTATAGTCTGAGTGACACCTTAACAATGCCAAAATACTACATTCACTATACCTATATTACTAAATCAGTAATAAATTTGTCTGAATAATAACAGAATTTATATTTAGCGTACCTTAATTCCGAATATTTTTTTTGCATAACTGCCTACAACAATGGTGTCATTGTAAATAGCAGGCGATGACTCTACATTTCTTCCAAGTGATACAGAATCTAATGTATTACCTGTCATTGGATCTACTAAATGCATGTTTCCTGCAAAATCAGTATAAACCATATATGTCTTTCCATCAGAACTTTTGAAATCAACTGGAGAACACCAGCTATAAGCTGTAAGCTTCTTCTTCCAAATTTCATCACCAGTATTTTTATCAAGTGCAACCATTGTTCCATCAGTATTTGAACCTGTAAAGCATATATTAAAAATAACCATATTGCTTATGTCATCCTTGCCTAGAACAGGAGTCCCAAGAGCACCACCATTTATATAATAATTATATACACATTCGTAGTCTTTTTGCCATATTAACTCTCCGGTTAAGGCATTAAATTTTCTAATATTGCAGTCTGCCTTTGGATTTTTTCCACCTTCCCCACGCTTATCTACTTGATTTGCAGTATAGAGAAATACACCCTTTTCCGTTTCCTCTATTACTGTTGTAGCATCAGTATCATCACCAGTTTCATAAATCCAAACTGGCTTTAAGGTATTTAAATCTAGGCACTGCATTGTACCACCATTATCGTTAAAGTACATTAAATTCTTGTAAATTGCAGGTGAACTTTCTATACCCTGCTCGTCATTATACGGACTTCTATAACGGTACTTTGTTATTTGAGGAGCCATAGACAAGCTTCCTGAAGCTTCATCAAATTTTGTATTCAGCTTTACTCTATAAACCAATCCATTTTCACCACAATTGAGTAAGGTATCTGTCTTTTTATCCAATAGTGCAGAACTGTCATTTGCACCCCATCCTCTAAAAGCAACCTCGTCCCTTCCAAATATGGTGTATATTTCCTTTTGGTCTATGAGGTTAATAAACCTATATTTATACTCTGCAAACTTACCATTATTCTCATTTATACCCATGCCGGTATACAATACTGGATATCCTCTTGGATCAACCATTGCTGTTCCTTTTATAGGATATCCAATCTCTATTTTATTTCGTGTATCCTTACCTGTTTCTAAGTCTAAAAAATATATATTACCATCAAGGGCAGGATATATTACTTCCACTAAATCCTTTGCCTTCATTTCAGAATTTATATTCATCATATTTTTAACTGTTTCTGACCAATGAACTATGAGGGGTTGACCTGTCCATCCTGTTCCAGGCCAAATACTATTGTGAGCTGAAATTTCTCCAAGCCCCTCTTTTTTCCATACTATTTCTAACTTTTTCTGTGAAACAGTTCTTGTTCCAAAAGAAGCATTATCTCTATAATTATTGCCTCTGAATGCAGTTATACCCTCAACATCTGAATATTGGTCGGCTGCTCCAAATTCAATCATGTTTTTTTTCTTAACTGAAAACGAAGTTTGAGGAGTGTTATTCCTAAAAATCCAAGATATCATGCTTGTACCATTTAATAGCTTATTTTCTATTGCATATTCAGAAAATGCTTTTTCACCGTCAAAGGTAGCATCTTCTGTCCATGAACTCTTTAACTTTTCAGGGTCTGTCAATTCCTCAGGAATAGGGTCTGCAACTGGTTCTGGCTCAGGTTCTTCTACTTCTTCTGTAGAATCTGAGGCATCAGATACATTAGAAGTTTGGATACTGTTTTTTTCAGATTCAAGCTTGTTGCCAAATGCCATCCAAAGCCCTACAGCTATTACTGCTAGGCATAAAACTGTTAATAATACCTTTAATCTATTTGTTACTTTACGTTTACGTCTTCTCATAAGTATTTCCACGCCTTTAATTCTGCTTCATAATTTAAAGCACATGCATGGAATATAACCTCCTTTTTATAATTTCTAAAACTATAACATTGATAAACTCAAAAGCACATTATTTAATTAAATACCACCTGCGATGAAAAAACCTAGCGTTTTGGGGCTAGAAAACTCACCATATAAGAGCCAGCTATCCTTTCCAGTTATTTTTGCTGCAAATCATTGATAATTTATTGTACCAATGGAGCTTATGTGAAAGTTGGCTATTTAATTTTTACACCATATATTTTTTTTGCATAAGTTCCTACTACTGCCATATCATTATATATTGCTGGTGATGCCTCAACATTTCCGCCTACAGAGATTTTATCCAAATCTTCTCCTGTCTTGGGATCAATTAAATGCATATCACCTAAAAAGTCACATAAAATCAAATAAGTTTTGCCATCATCAGAAATAAAATCAACAGGTGAACTCCAGCTATATGCAATGAGATGTCTATTCCATACCTCTTCACCAGTCTTTTTATCTATAGCAACAAGGGTGCCATCATTACTTGTTCCCGTTAATGCTACATTAAATATAACTATATCACTTATGTCGTTCTTTCCAACCACAGGTGTTGCTAAAGCACCACCGTTTATATAATCCTGATAAGCACAGGAATAATCCCGCTGCCAAATCAGTTCACCAGTAAGTGCATTGAGCTTACGAATGTTACAATTTGCTCTTGAACCTGCCTTTCCCCTCTTATCGATTTCGTTGGCTGTATACAAGAACACACCTTCATCTGTTTCTTCAATTGTAATGGTGCTATCTGTATCATCACCTGTATTGTATATCCAGACTGGCTCAAGAGTGTTTATATCGAGGCACTGTACTGTTCCACCGTTATCAGCAAAATACATTAGATTCCTATAAAATGCAGGAGAGTTTTCTATTCCTTGATTAGAACTATAGCTGCTCTTATATCTATATTTGGTAACTTCTGGGTCAATTGAAATAGTGCCAGCTTCTTTATCAAAGTTTGTATTTAGCTTCACCTTATATATTAATCCATTTTCACCGCAATTAATTAGTGTATCAGTATATCTGTTTAAAAGCGCTGAAGAATCATTGGCACCCCATGTTCTGAAAGCCACAGGATCATTTCCCGGGAGTGAAAATATCTCCTTTTGATTTATCAAATCAAATATTCTATATTTAAAAGCACCCTTTTTGCCATTGTTCTCATTCAACCCTTGTCCTGAATAGAAAAGAGGATATCCTCTTGAGTCTACCATTCCTGTACCCTTTGTAGAAAATCCAATGTTCATCTTTGGCCTTGATGCTTTTCCCGTTTCCAAGTCAAGGAAGTATACATTCCCATCAAATACAGGATAAATAACCTCAACTAAGTCTTTTGACTTCAAGTCTTCATTTATATTCATTATTTTTCTAACCTCTTCAGACCAATGAACTATAAGAGGTTGTCCTGTCCATCCTGCACCAGGCCAGTAGCTGCCCACACCGGATACAGCACCAATATCATGAGTCCATACTATTTCCAGCTTCTTTTCTTTTACACTTGTACTTCCCCAAGCTGGACCTGTTCTATAATTATTTCCCCTGAATGTAGTTACACCTTCAAGTTCGGAATACATTTCTGGGGAACCAAAAGCTATATTGTAAGGAGCTTTGTAGTCTTTTACAGTCTTGTTATTCACAAGTGCCCAAAACTGTATACTTCCGCCGTCCTTGTATGACTTCTTTGCTGAACCGTCACCCATGATTTTTTTTGAAACAAAGCTATCAGGATTTTGCCATGAAATAATAAGCTCATCTGGATTTGTACTTTCAGCTGGTTCCTCAACTGGCTCAGTTATCTCATCTAGCTGCTGTGTATCTGTAGCATCAGCAATACTACTTATATCAGACGCAGATATCGTTAAAGAAGTTTCCAAAGGCTGCCTTGTACCATTGACATTTATTCCTGGTATTTTCCCAAAATACATAAGTACCAATGCTGTAAATGCAATAACTAAAATTGCAGTAAATACTACCAATGCAGGTAGCAAACTATTTTTATTTGTTCTTTTTGATCTCATCTTTGATTCTCCAATTTATTTATTACTATTTTTGACCGTAATATAGATTTTTAATTAATTACTTAACATATTATATCAGAATGAAATAAATATTTATATTGAATTGCCAAAAAAACTAATATTATAAGTTTGAATAATCTTTTTTAATTGACTAATACTAATGGTGCAGTACATTAAAGAAAATAAACTCAATTTTTTTGTTTGAAATTTATGCTTATGAATTATAGCAAACTACTAGACCTTACAAAATAAAAATATAGGTATTCAAACTTATCAAATAAAAAGTTTGGTTAAAAATAATTGCCTTAATTAGTCGTATGAAATAAGTTTGAATGCCGCTAGACTTTTCATTGGAGGACACTATGGGAAAAAACAAAAGTACGAAATCAGATGGCATTGAAAACTATACCAACACACAGGATTTAAGTGAGCAAAAACGTATATCTCGTGGGGCAAGGGCTGCTGGAAATCCCACCACACAGAAAAAATAGTATTTAGATAGTGCTGTCATAGTAATCACACATTATTAGAAATTTAGATCAAAATATTAAACTATGAATAAGCTTAAGTATTCATAGTTTAATATTTTGCATCATATAATTTCTTTAATTAACTTGTATATTAAAATCATTTGTTATCACATTTAATATAAATCTTATATAATTAATCCTCAACACTAACTCCAGCCATTCTCATTAAGTAAATAGCATTTCGTGTATCAGATACTCCCTTTCTAAGCCGATAGTCAAAATATATTTTATTGTCTTTATAATACTCTTTAAAATGATAATTTCTTATATGACTATTGCTTTCTTTCTCTAAATCAGCTAACTCAAGATCATGGGTTGATACCATACCCCAAGTTGCTTTTTTATCTAATTGTCTTATAAGCATTTTTGCTCCCATGTGCCTATCTGCCGAATTAGTTCCTTTAAATATTTCGTCTAACAGAAAAAAAACTCTTTCATTTCTGTCAACAGCCTCTACAATCATTTTAACCCTAAGCAATTCTGCATAAAAGGAAGACACATTCTGTCCTAAATTATCACTAGTTCTCATACAAGCATAAATCTTAAGTATAGGACATTTAAAAAACTTTGCGCATACTGGCATCCCAAGGGTTGCCAACAGTAAACTAATACCTACTGTTCTCAAAAAAGTACTTTTGCCAGACATATTTGAGCCTGTAATAAGAAGTATAGGCTGATTACTATCAAAACTTATGTCATTGCATTTTCTATCTTTGCCTAGCAGCGGGTGTCCAAGCTGCTCTGCTGTTATTCCTGCTTTCAAATCTTCTGTTATTTGCGGCATAATAAATTCAGGATTATCATGTCTAAGAATTGACATACTGCTTAATGCCTCAACTTCCCCAATTATATCAAACCATTTTTGCACATATTTCCCGCTTCTTATTTTCCATTTTTCCAATCTCACTAAGCAATGATAATCCCATAGTGTAGCCACATTTACAATCGCATGGAATAAATTGTATCTATTAGCTATTAATTCCCATAATTTCGAGAGTTTCTCTATCTGCTTCCAAGCAGGATCCTGTGATTTACCTTTTAATTCCTTTTTTAATTCATTAATATAATCACTTTCGAACTTTTCTGACTCAAACTGTTTTATAATACCACTGTACACTTTTAATGTATTTGCATATTTTTCTACTATTTCGAAGTTTTTGCTTCTAAAATTTGCTTTATATGCTAGCATTAAAAATTGTATAGAAAACCCCAAAATAGGTAGGTAAGGAGACACTACACCGAATATGGAAAGCACAAGTAAAATCAATGTCAGCACAGGAAGCCCCGTTATTAATAATATAAATCCATTTGAACTGTAAAGCTTGTTTTCTTGCTTAGCCCATAAATATATTTCTTCTAGCTTGTTCATCGTGTCTAGTAAGGTTTTTCTTTTCTTTTTGCTGGAATATGCACTACTTGAATGATAACCTGAGTTTATTTCTTCATCATCAATTAAGGCTAAATTTTTATTGGATATTATAGCATTAGAAAGCATTCTTTGCCTGAACATTAGTTTTCTTGACAGTTCCGAAATAGCCTCTTGTCTTTCTAAAATATCCTCTTTCTTTTCTAGGGGATTAAGAAATATTTCGGCCAACTTATGTCTTCCTGAATATGTTGAGGTCATATTTATCATTTGAAATAATGAATTTCTGCCAAATATGTCCAAATCATATGTGTAATTGTGCTCCTGGTTTTCAAATTCCTCACCTACATCAGAAAACTTTGACCATTCACCATTTATCCTTTTCAAGCACATTTTATTAATTTGATACATTGCATAAGAATAATTTTTTCTTTTAATAATGTGATTTTGAACAATAGAAAGATATATAAAAGCAGATAAAAATAATATTATCTGAGCAGACATAAAAATAAGTTGATTAAATATATAGAGTACCACCGCTAACCCAATTCCAATAAAAAACACTAGCAGCTTATAATTGCCAAAAGTACTGCTTTTTTTGGTGTATAAATCCAATTTTGCTGAATAAGCCTCTACTCTCTTTTGATATTTTTTCTCAGGTGTTGTCATTAATTTTCCTCCAATAATTTTTTACTATAAAGTAGGTATTATTTCTCCAATAGCTCAACAGGAACTTAAGATGTGTAACTTCAGCTATACTTTTATTTTTTACCAAATATCACTTATGTTAATAATACCAATCTTATCCTCAAAAGACTATGTTAAATTTATAAATATTTGTTAACATTTTCTTTATATAGTAGATTAGCATTTAATAATGCAATCAAAAGCATTTTAAAATAATAATGTTATAAACTCGAAAAACAATAAAATCATTACTATTCAGCTTTTACAATAAAAATACACAGAAACAGCAAACTGCTTTATTTGCACTCGCGTAATATTTCTTGCAATAAGACAGCGGTATACAGAAAATGTTGCTCTTCAAATAAATTAACCACTTATTTGCTAAGCAACATTAATGAAAACTAAAATATATTATTAATCTATTATAGAACACTAGAAGGCACTTATATCTTCAAAAGACTGAACAGAGTTGTACCTTATTTTATACTAATTGCCCCATTGCAGAAAGCCAATTCTTACTATGTAAAAAATCTGACATAACCACTTTCTAAATATTAATAGCTATTTAATTGCCTCCATTAACTCGTCATGGACATAGCTATTTGTAGCAATGGCAGCTGTCTTATTGATGTAGTCAAGCTTTTTGCCCTGCCAATCTGTTATTTTTCCACCTGCTTCTTCAAGTATTATAGAAGCTCCCGCATAATCCCAAGGCTGAAGTTCCATTTCGTAGAAGCCATCTGTACGTCCGGCTGCAACATTACAAATATCTAAAGCAGCTGAGCCTGTACGCCTGACATCTCGACATTTCAAGAATACATTTTTGGTTATTCTAAAGGTTTCATCTGCTTTTGCTCTATTGTATGGGGATGTTCCAAAAGTCACTAAACTATCCTTTAGCAATTTGTTCTCTGTCACCTTTATTGGTTTATTATTTATAAAAGCACCCTTGCTCTTCTGGGCTGTAAAAATTTCATTTAAATATGGATTATATACTATTCCAGCATATGGTATACCTTCTAAAAAAAGAGCTAGTGCAATAGCAGAATATTTATAGCCATACATTAGATTTGTTGTACCATCAACAGGGTCAAGAATCCAAGTATACTTGCCTAATAAAAATTCATTTTCAGCAGTTTCTTCTGCAATTATATTACTTTCTGGAAGTATTTCTTTCAAGCCTTTTACAATTTTATCTTGAACTCCTATATCTATCTCTGTTACAAAATTTGCCGTGCCAGATTTTGAAATAACTTTTTTATCATCTACATTGTATAATAGCATTTCTCCGGCATCTATTACTAAATTTACCGCTTGCTCTATTACTGTCTCTATTGTTTTCATTTTAATTCTTGATACCTCTTAATTTTCTTTGTTGTTGTTTTTTCAAACTCTTCATCTCTTAGCGTAAATTCCTTTACAGCCTTATAGTTAACCAATTCTTTATTTATTCTTTTAATTTCAGAATTGATAATATCATATATATCTTGCTCTGGAATTATTCCATCCTTAATATCTTCAGCAATCTTTTCTTTGTCAGGAACTATTTTAGCACAGACAACCACATCATCCTTGCCCTCCTGCCCATATACCAAAGACTCTTTAATATAATCACTTCGGCCTAAAAGAGTTTCTATTTCTTCAGGATATACATTTTTGCCGTTCTTAGTTAAAATCATATTTTTCATTCTTCCTGTGATATGAATAAATCCATCCTCATCAAAATAACCCATATCACCAGTATAAAACCATCCGTCCCTAATAACGGCATCTGTTGCTTCCTGATTCTCATAATATCCTAACATAACACTAGGTCCTGATACTTTAATTTCTCCAATTCCTTCTGAGTTAGGATTGTCTATAGCCACCTTTAATCCAGGCAAAGGAAGGCCTGCCGCATCAAACTTGAACCAGCAATCTCTATTTAATGCAACTATCGGTGCACATTCTGTTAATCCATAGCCTTGTACAAGCTTTATTCCAATATCCTTAAATCCCTTTGGCACTACTGGATTAATTGCTGCTGCTCCACTAATAAATAGTCTTAAATGTCCTCCCAGGGCTTCATGAATCTCAGCAAATAGTTTTCTTTTTATATCAATTTTTAATAGACTTAAAATATTGCTCAATTTAATGCCAAACTTTAGTTTTTTCTCAGCTCCTGGCCTCTTTTTCACATTATTTATGAGCTGCTTGTAAATAGATTCAAAAATCAATGGAACCCCATTCATAACGGTACATTTTGATTCTCTAAGGTTTTTGACAATATGTCTAAGTCCTTCACAATAAGCAATTGTACAGCCTCTGTACATTTGGCAGAGAAAACCGCAGGTACATTCATAGGTATGATGAGGAGGCAATACGGATAGGAAGGTATCCTTTTCGTCTATATACAGCATAGAGCACATTGCCATTAGATTAGCAGTAATATTTTTATGTGAAAGCATAACTGCCTTTGATTTTTCTGTTGTTCCTGATGTAAATAATAGGATACTCATAGCTTCATTATCAATTTCTGCATCAAGGAATTCTCTATTGCCTGCAGCAACTAATTCATGGCCTTTCTTAAGCAATTTACTGTAAGAAAGCTGTCCATCAGAATCCTCTTCTAAGTCCATATTAATAAAATATTTACAAGTACCAATGTTCTTAATTATATTTTCAATTTTTGATGAGACAGAACCAGAAAAAATTATGGCATCAGCATAGCTTCTCTGTATGCAGCTTTCAATTTCATTATGCGGAAGTTCTCTATCCAATGGAACAACAATACCAGTACCATTACAAACTCCTAAATATGACGTTGACCATTCGTATCTGTTTTCACCAATTATTGCAATCCTTTTACCCTTCAATCCCAAGCTAATTAATGCTGTACCCAAAGCATCTATATCTGACTTAAACTTGTTGTAAGATACAGGGATATAATTGGGATTGCCGTTCTCCTTAACTAAGAAAGCAGGCTTTGGACCATATAGCTTGGTGCTTTGTTCTATCATATCTTTTAAGTCTGAAATTTTTCTTACCTCATACAAGGGTATATTTTTCATATTAAACCTCCTACTCCACAGCTGAGCACAAAAAATTTTAATAACTTTGTGTTTAATATGTGATTTGCAGGTGCAAGCATCATATTATTGCTGTCTTTTACATTATCAAAAAACACTTTTACAGTTCAAATAAATACCATAATGGTTCAAATAAATTTAACTTTAAATTACAAATAGCCACAATTGCCAATCTTACCGACGGCACAATTATTTAACAACCTCAATGTAACACCATTTTTATATGTATATATGTTATTATTAATTGATGTAATATTACTGTAGGGTTATATAAATGTACATCTAGAATATTTATATCAATTTAATTATCCGTTTATTATTCTATCATATTTTATAAAAACTACACATCCTATTTTCAACATTTTATACCAAATATTCATTTAAAAATTCCAATTTACTACAACCACTCAAAAAGCCAACCTTTAAAATTATTCGGCACTATAGAAGCATTTAATATATACATTAATTGGCGATATAATCTATTTTTGAATGTAATCTGAACTAATAACTTATACTTATTGTATAAATTAATCCATTATATATATTTTTATATAGATTTATTCCGAATCTCTTTTATCAGTTCACAAATTACATGAGTTCTTCTTAAGGGTGTCATTAAATAAAATCCCGCAACATAGTTATAAAGTTTATTGATGCTATTTAAGGATAGATTTATTCCTATCCTTTCGGATTCTTCACGGCTTTTGTCTTTGAACATTTCTATTATTTCTTGTTCTATTTCTATACCAGGAACCTCATTATTTATAAATTGAGCATTTTTATATCCCACTAGTGGCATTATACCTGCAAATATAGGAACATTTAAGGTTTTTGCAGCTTTAATGAGATTATTAATACCAGTATCAGTATATACTGCCTGTGTAAGAAAATATCCAATTCCATTTTGAATTTTAGTAAAAGCTCGCTTTAATTCAGCTTCAAAATTAGCAGCGTTAATGTTAAGAGCTCCTCCTATTTTAAATTCCTCGCCGTAAAAAACGTTACTGTTGAGGCTTGAAATATATCCAGCAAGCTTTGAGGAGTTGATACTAAACACTCCTTTTATGTTTTCTCTTTCAGTATGTGCTATAGAATCACCAGTTATTGTTAAAACATTTCTTATTCCTTCAATATGAAGTCCTAAAAGCATTGCCTTAATACCTAATAAATTTTTATCTCTACAGGTAATATGAGGCATAGTAGGAATTCCAGCTTCTCTATATAGCTTAGCTGCTAAAATTGAACTATCTGCCCTTGCTTTTGCCAGCGGAGAATCGGCAATGGTTATCATATCTGCACCAGCCTGCTTAAGCAGAAAAGTATCCTTTAGCATATACTCCCATTTTGTATCAAATGGAGGATCTATTTCTACCAAAATAGGTTTTTTGCTTTCTAAAAGCTGAAATAGGATATTTTGCTTTGGTGCAATACGCTCTGAACTGCTTCCTGACTCATTTGGGTTTTCGCAGCAGGTTGTACTCTCACTAAACAGCTTAGTTGTAGCAGCTATATGCCGCGGAGTAGTCCCACAGCAGCCTCCTAATATTTTTACTCCAAATTTTTTTAGATCAAGTATTTTCTCTGCAAAGTACTCTGAATTATCAATATATACTGTTCTGCCTCTCTCAGTAGATGGGTAGCCAGAATTAGGCATAATTATGATATTTCTGCCCTCTATGTTTAAATCATTAATTAGCCTTAGCATATGAGCTGGACCGCTTATACAATTCAATCCGTAGGCATCAACTAATCCACTTGCGCTTACTTTGTTAATTATATCTATATAGAATAAGCCTTCTTTTGTATATCCATCAGGATACACTGCAAAAGAAGTAAAAATAACTGCCTTTGGTAGCTTCAAACGTATATATGCAGATAATTCTAAAAGAATATCATAGCTAGCAAAGGTTTCAAACAAGAATTTCTCTGCTCCACATTCTAAAAATATATCAACAATTCTTTTATATTCTTCAAAAACTTCAAATCCTTCTGTTACAGGTATAGGACCAATATCAGCAAAAACTGCAGTCGTTGTTCCTTCTGCAGCACGTTTTGCTATTTCCCAACCCATTTTTATTATTTTGTCCGCTTCTTGCTGGTCACAAGCTAATGAAAACCTATTTGCGCCAAATGTATTAGTCTTTATTGCATCTGCGCCAGCTTCTATGTACTCCTTATGAATATTATATATTGAATCCCTGTCAAAAAGATTTGCTAACTCGCAAGCTGTATTTTTATTAAACTTTGATGAGTAGTATGTACCAATAGCACCATCAAATAGAAAATAATCCTTTTCTTCAAAAAAGTTCATGACATTCTTAATCCTTACCTTTATATTCTAAAAATTAATTATACTTTTTGTTGAAATGGGCGTCAAGTAAATGCAATTACTAATCCCAATATGTTTGCAATATTTGTTACTAGCAACAAATATATTTAACAAAGTAGCCCATTTATATATATTATACTGGCATATCAGTATATGTAATAAGCAGTTATCTGCAAACTTAGTCAAAATAAATTAGCACAATGATTAGATTACTGATACTTGTACCATGAAGATAACCATAGAAATACGAAGATAACCATAGAAATAATTCATACATCTGACCATAAACTTATTAATTAACAGCAAACTTTTTAAAATAGATTTTATTTAACAAAAAATGCTTCTTGATAATTATTATATTATGAATTATAATGAACAATGTTCATTTAAAAACTAGCCAACATAACATAAGTTTTATATATATAAGTTTTGTAATGAACGCTTTTGTAATTAAAGTTTTTTAATAGAAGTTCAGCCATTTATTATGTCAGAAGTAGGCAAAAGCCATAAATTGTTTTTGAAATTGTGGAGTAAGTACAAAATGTGTTGCGTCCCTCCACGATATTACTATATTTTAACATTAAATTAGGCGTGGAGGGTAGCTTTAACAAGTGGATTTTAGTAATTAATCCAGTTGCGTCCCTCCACGATGTATTTACTATATTTTGTGCTCTTTGGGGCGTGGAGGGTAGTATGCCAAAGAACTTAAGCAATGTTAAAGAAGATATTTTATTAGTTACTCGCCAATTACTAAAAGATACAGGATATACCAGTTTAAGCATTAGACAAATTGCTGCAAAATGCGGTGTTGCATTAGGTACTGTCTATAATTACTATAACTCAAAAAACGAAATTGTTGCAGAAATACTTGGTAATGAATGGAACCTGATGCTCCGTAAGATTGAGCAACAAACAAAAGCATATGCTAAAGCAATTGATAAGCTTGAGATTGTATTTAATGAACTTAAGTATTTTATGAACAACGTTCATGGATTTTGGTTTGATACTTATCCTATGGGTAACGACACTAATATGAGCGTATGTGAAATAAAAGAAAAAAAGCTATTGCTAAGAAATCAACTTTCAGAAAAAATATATTCTTTTATTGTTTTAGACAAATTAAACACTGATGAGGCAAGAAATATTTGTAACACTATTTCGGTCATTTTAATAGCATATTCTAATGACAATATTGATTTTTGCATATTAAAGTCATCGCTTTCTGCCCTGATAAAAGAAATAGAAAATTTGAAGTAACCGCTAAAATTGCCCACAGTAAAGTCACCTATACTCAAGCCCATGGATGTGTTTAAAACATCGCAAGAAATTGGTAATAATTTTACTTGAAAATTTAAGTAAATTAATTAATACAGCAATAAGAAATATTATTATTATTATAAAAAATTTTATGGAGGTGTTAAATAATCCATATATAGTTTGACAAAATATATCAAACGCTGTTATGGATATTATTATGGAAGAAACTATCAAAAAGAAAAAATCAGGATTAGGCATGATAATGTTTTTATACATGCTGGGAATTTTTATGGGTGCCATAGATACAGGTATCGTAACACCTGCAAGAACAGTTATACAGTCTAGTCTAGGTGTTGATGACAAACTTGGTATATGGATGATTACTATTTTTACATTGGCATATGCAGCCTCAATTCCAATATCCGGAAAAATTGCCGATAGAATAGGAAGGAAACATGTTTATATAGTTTGTATAACCTTGTTTGGAGCAGGCTCTCTTTTATGCGGCCTATCTTCAAGCTTCAGCAGCTTTTCTATGCTATTGACAGGCCGTGTTATTCAGGCAATTGGCGGCGGTGGAATTATGCCAATTGCTAACGCTGAGTTTGGAACCACATTTCCAGAAGAAAAACGAGGTATGGCTCTCGGTCTTCTAGGTGGAGTTTATGGTTTAGCTAATATAATGGGCTCATCATTGGGTAGTGCTATCCTTGATATCTTTGGTATTGAAAACTGGCAATTTTTATTTTATATAAACTTACCAATAAGTATTGTTATTATCGTTTTTGGAATTAAATTTTTACCTTTAAATAAATCTACTGAAGCACCTAAGAAGATTGACGTCTGGGGTACCTTTGTTATTGTAGTTATGATTCTTTCAGTAATGTATGGCTTGAAGAACATAGATTTCTTCAACTTCAGCGAAACTATTAAGAGTACGTCTGTATATCCTTATTTAATTATTTTTATAGTACTTTTACCTATTTTTATAATTATTGAAAAAAGAGCCGCTGACCCTATATTAAATCTATCTTACTTCACAACCCCTAAGATTCTTATTACTTTAATTGTAGGCTTCTTAGTCGGTGTATGTATGATGGGAATGATATTCGTTCCTCAGTTCTCTGAAAATTCTTTGAGAATTGCTACTGGTAAAGGTGGCTATTTTGTAACTATATTAGGAGTATTTACAGCAATAGGTGCGCCAATGAGTGGTAAACTTGTTGATAAATATGGCGCAAAAAAAATCTTATTAGGAGGCTTTATAGTATCTTTAATAGGCTCAATTTTCCTTGCTTATGTTGCTGTTCCTATAAGTGGTTTATTAACTGTTATTGTCAGCCTTGCATTGATTGGTACTGGTTTAGGCTTTGTAATGGGCTCACCGCTAAACTATATGATGCTAGGTAACACTAAACAAGAAGAAGCAAACTCTGCACTTGCAACTCTTTCTCTTGTTAGGTCAATAGGAACAGTAATAGCTCCATCAATTATGATTGGTTTCCTCGCTCAGGCTGGTCTTGTTGCTCAGGATAACCTAATGAGCATGCTTCCTAAGCCAACAGTTCCTGAGATAAAGCAAGCTGTAGAACTTAATGACACATTTAATAAAATGAAAACTGACCCTAATATGGCTGAAATGCTAAAGGACGTTGATATTCCCGATTTAAGTAAAATGGGTGATATGAATTTTGATATGAGCAGCGGAGGTTCTCTGCCAGATGAATTAGTGAAATCAATGCAATCTGCTGATGTGACAAATATTGTTGATAAGTCAAAAGAAATTGCAGTATACATGATGGATAAAAATCTGCCAACTGCCATGGAAAAAGCTCAAGAAGGCATTCAGAAAGGTATAGATGCAATGAGTCCTGGTTTTGATGGCATAGATGACGGAATTTCACAAATCAAAGAAGGAATTGCCGGTATGGATACAGGTATAGCTGAAATGTCTAAGCCAATAAAAGGTTTAACTCAGGCACTTGACGGAATGAAGAAAGGAATAAGCCAGCAAGAAGAAGCCATTAAGCAAATGACAGCTTTATACAATCAGCTAACATCCGAAACTGCAAAACCGCCTGTTTTTGCTGGAGTTATGCCTAATGATTCGCAAATGAAATCTAATGCTTCTTCTAGAGAAACTGAAATCAGCAGAGGCATGAGTGGTATGAGCAGTGATATGGCAAAAAGTGGTGCTGAAATGCCTAGCGGTTCTGGTATGCCTAGCGGTGCCGGAATGCCTGGTAGTGCTGATATGCAAAAATATATGAAGGATCCTAACCTTTTAAAAACTGAAATAAATAAATTAACTACTGCTAAAAATGCTCTAAAGGCAGAATATAAAGAAACATTATCCAAAAAAGAAGCCCTTGAAAAGCAGGTTGAAGAAACTAAAAAGAAGCAAGCATTAATGAAAGAAAGCATATCTTCAATGGAACAGCAAAAAGTTAGTTTAAATGAAACCATCAATAAAATGAAAGATTTAAAGGATAAGTATATCCCTCAAGCCTTTGAGCAATCTAAGACAGATTATCTTAAAGCTATTGATAATATGAAACCACAAATAGAGGACTCTTTCCAATCAACTTTAGGGAATGGTTTTAAACAGATGTATATTACTGTATCAGTATTTAGCATTCTATCTATTTTGCTTTTAATATTTTACCGTGACCCTAAGAAAACATTTTAGCACAATTGCTTAAATATTGCTCTCACCATATAACTATGGATAGTTCTCGAAACTAATAATAAAAAAATTAGAGATTGTTGAGGAATCAACAATCTTTTATTTTTTTATTATTAGCTTAAATCTCCATTTATATTTCTAAAATCTTCAATCACTTATTTGCTATTATATTATTAATTAAGAATAATAATCCAATACGCACATTTGAAAAATTTGTTTAAATTTTAGGTACAATAAGCTTTTTGTACAAAAGCATTAATTTATAGTTTATTATTTCATGTATTTTAAATATTTTCTTGACATAATAGTATTTCCTTTCCCGAATAATAAAAAATGAGATTATAAAATGTAACATGTAATAAAAATACTAAATTGGAGGTGTCAAATCTAGTCAATTTATTTCATACTATGTCGTATGAAATTTAGAACATGGATAAAATTATGAAAAAGAAAATATTACTAGTGCTAATTATTCTTAGTGTGTGTATTGTAGAAGTTTCTGCTCAGACAACCTATACTGTAAAATCTGGAGATAGCATCTGGAAAATAGCAGTGAAGTATGAAACAGGTGTTAGTGAAATTTTAGCTAAAAACCCACAAGTTAAGAATCCAAGTTTGATTTATCCTGGTCAAAAGCTTACCATACCAGATCAAAGCAGTGTTAAAGCATTAGAAGCTGAAGTAATACGATTGGTTAATGTTGAAAGAGCCAAAAAAGGTTTACAAGCCTTAAAAGCCGATTGGGAAATTTCAAGGGTTGCAAGATACAAATCTCAGGATATGATAAATAAGAAATATTTTTCCCACACTTCTCCCACTTACGGTTCTCCGTTTAAAATGCTTGAAACCTTTGGGATTAGATTCTCCTCCGCTGGTGAAAACATTGCCTACGGTCAGAAAACACCAGCAGCAGTTATGAATAGCTGGATGAACTCATCAGGACACAGAGCAAATATTTTGAGTCCCTCTTATACTCATATTGGTGTTGGCCTTGCCAAAACAAGCAGCGGAGTATGTTACTGGACACAAATGTTTACAAAGCCTTTAAAGTAAATGGCCTATTTTAATAAATAGTAACTAATAGGGCTGTTAAAAACAACATTTTTATATTCCGATGTCTTATTATTGTAATAATAGTACTAAGTAGCAATTATATCTAATTGCGAAGTTCGGTTAGAAATTGATGCTAGAAATAATAAGGTGAAGAACAAATATTGTAGCCCACACAGCGGAAGTCAGCAGCTGTGAGTATTAACCTGAGACTGGATGCCTTGGTCATACGTTCGGCGGAAGTGCTTGTTCTTCACCTTGATTATTTATTTAATTAATTAATCGCTAATTTCTGCGCAAGACCACCAAGTAACAAGCTCACCGTAAGGTGCAGCAGGGTTTGCATATGTGAAATATATTTGTGGAGCAACATAATCAATAATTTCTTCATCAACCCATTTTTTTATATCAGCAAAGCTTTTTTTATACTGAACTTATGGCTTCATTAACACAAAAATTTATGTTTTCTGTATGAAACTTTCTCTAATACAACTAATTCATACAATTATATCTAATTCAACTAAAGTTTGAGTAGTACTAGCTACCGCCAGTCTTGGTTTTATTCTTTACTTTCTAAAGTACTTGCTCATAACAATTGAAGATATTTTTGCTGCCGCAACACCGCCATATCCGCCCTCCTCAACAATAACTGCTATTGCAATTTCAGGGTTATCGTATGGTGCAAAGCCTATAAACCAACTATGAGGATTTTTGTTTTCAACATGCTGAGCTGTGCCAGTTTTTCCGCATACTTGAATTCCTTTTACTTGTGCTCTAGTACCAGTGCCCTTTGAAACCACATCCCTCATGTAATTCTTAATTTCAGCAGCATATATAGTTTCAGTAATTTGTCCTATAGAGGATATATTTAAATCTTGAACTATATTTCCATTATAGTCTGTAACCTTGCTTATAAGGGTTGGCTTCATCATAACTCCGTCATTTGCTATAGTCTGAGCTACCAAAGCCATTTGAATAGGTGTGGCTAACACTTCAGCTTGTCCAAATCCACTTTGAGCCATATTTCCCTTTTCATTGGACTTATATTTAGGAAATCTGCTGTTATCTATAATAATTCCTTCGGCAGGAATGTCCTTATTAAACTTGAACTTTTCGGCTGTTTTTAGCAGTTTACCTTCAAGCCTTAGTCCTAAATCTCCAAAAAATAAATTGCTGGACTTTATCATTGCCTGCCCAAAATTAATTTTACCTAAAGCCTTTCCTTTGTCATTGCTAAGAGTATATCCCCCGCCTAAATCCATCTTACCTGTGTCGTTAAAGGTCTCTTTTGTTATCCCATCTATATTTTCAAGTGCACTTATTCCAGTAACAACCTTAAAGGTAGAGCCAGGTGCATAAAGTCCAGAAACTGCTCTGTTCAAAAGGGGTCTATGCTCATTTTCGTTTAAAGATTCCCATATGTCACCTAGATTGTTGGGGTTATAGGAGGGCTTTGATGCCATTGCTAATATCTCTCCTGTTTTAACCTTTAAAACAACTACTGAGCCCCTAAAATCTCCCAAAGCATTATAGGCTGTCTTTTGCAATTCATAGTCTAATGTGGTATATACATCATTACCTTTTTTGTCTACTTTCTTAAATCCATTACCCGCCCAGGCCAAAAAAGAAGCAGAAATATTACTGGACAATTGGCTATCATATAAATTCTCTAAGCCTGTTATACCATATCGCTCATCATAATATCCCAGTATATGTGAAGTAGCTGCGCCACCCTGATATACGCGTTTATAGCCATTGTCAGTCTTTTTGCTTAATGATAATTCTTTACCCGTTCTATCATATATAGTTCCTCTTACAACCTTATTTCTCACATCCCACATTCTTCTGTTATCAGGTCTTGTTACAATATTGGGGCCTTTAATTAATGTGAAATATGATAAATAGCCCATCAAAACAATAAACACAACTAAAAAAACTATCATGACCCGCTTTATATTAGTAGTTAAATTATCCATAATATTTTTCTCACCTCTACTTCTAAAAACTAATATACTCAAACTTCGCACATAAAAACTAATAGTGCGGCTTAGTATCAATAGTTCATAGTGTGATAAATCCTGCATCATACCAGTTTTTCAGCAAAAAACCTAAAGTTTTGTGAATAAGTTGTATAAATACAACCTGTAAAAATAACGCCATAAACATGTATGAGTATCTCTTTTCGTATATTATTGTCCCTCTGATTCGTCACCTTCTGAAACCTTTTGTATTATGCCAAGTGCTAGAAAACTAATTAATAAAGAGGTCCCACCATGGCTCACAAAGGGTAAAGTTATTCCAGTTAGCGGAATAAACCCTGTCACTCCTCCTACAATTACCAAGGTTTGTGTAGCAATCATTACGCTCAATCCTGAAGTCAAAAGCTTTGTAAAGTTGTTCTCAGCATGAATTGCACTTCTGATAGAGCGGTAAAATAGTAGAAAATGCAATATCAAAATAGCAAATCCCATTAATAAACCCATTTCCTCACAAATAACAGAGAATATGAAATCAGATTCATTTACAGCTACATATTCAGGGTTTCCCATTCCAAGCCCTCTCCCGAAGAAACCTCCCATAGCAATAGCATACATAGACTGCACTACTTGATAACTTTCATTATAGACATATAACCAAGGATTCCACCAAATCATTACTCTCCTTCTGATATGACTAAACATTGCATAGCTTGCCAATCCCCCTGCTGAAAATAAGCCTAAGGAAATGAGCACATACTGAATTTTTGATGTGGACAGATATACCATTGTAACTGCAATAGCAAATATAATAAGTGCTGTTCCAAGGTCCCTCTGAATAACCATGAAGCCTAATGCTACACCTATTACAGCACAGGGCTCTAAAAGCTGCTTTCTTGAGCGAATATCAGAAAGTGCTGTTGATAAATATAGTATTAGAAATATTTTCCCGAATTCAGACGGCTGGAACCCAATTGGACCTATTTTAACCCAATTCTTTGCTCCTAATATTTCTACTCCAAAAAAAGTAGCCATTGACATAAATATTATAGTTGCTGCCAAAAAAGGATATCTGTATTTAGAAAACTTTATTAGTCCTTTTTTTAAATATAAAACAATAAATAAAAAAAGAAAAATACCCAACACAAGCCATATCAACTGTTTTGTAGCTATAGATTTATTTAATCTGAATAACATTATAAGTCCTATTGAGCAAAGAGATATAGCTAATAAAAATATAAGCCGATCTCCCATAGGATAGTATTTTTTTAATACCCATGTAGTCAGCCATATTATCAAAAATATTACTAAAAAGAACACCCCTGCTAGTGTATCTATTGGACTTTTTAAAAGTGCAAGATTCAAAAATCCAATAAACACAAATAAATATATAAAAAACTGAAGTGTTCTTATACTTTTTTTCATTAAAAACATCACTCCTGCTTCAACAAGACTACAATATTGTTTACTAGTAAGCATACTAGTTCTTCATACCTTAACAATTTGCTTATTATATTAGATTTGAAGTATCCATTAATTTTGTCTACTCATCATCTAGAACCACAAGAACAGTCTGAGAAATGCGTATTTCATCACCAGGCTGTAAGCTTTTTTTATCCACTCTAACTCCATTTATATAAGTACCATTTGTAGATTTTAAGTCTTCAAGCATATACCTGCCATCCTCAAAATATATTTGAGCATGATAATTTGATACCGACTGTGATGGAAGCAGCATTTGATTTGCCTCATTCCTGCCAATTGAAATTTTGCTGCCTATTGGTATGATATCACCAGCTATAAAGCTGCCTCCATCGCCCGAATATTCAAGTCTAAGCTTCCAACCAAGATTTTTCCCATTCTTCAATCCACTTCTTTTTACATCCTTGGACATAATTTTCAATGCCTGAAGTATTATAATAAATATAACTATTACCAGTACTACCTTAAACACTACTGATAAAAAACTCATATCTAAAATATTAATTTCCATAATTCACCCACATTTTCCCACGTTTTATAAGTAATTAATGTGCATATCTTAACCCTATTATATACAAATGAACTGTATTTTACAAACTTCATACATATTTTTTGTATTTTTATCAAAATATCATAAAAAACACTAAACAAAACTATATCTTTCGAAGTATAATAATACTGTATTTAACGTATAAAACTTATATATAGTATAATGTGTAATGCTAAATAATATAAAAAGGGGGATAGAATCCATGTCATTCTAATAATATGAGTTTTTATTATGCACTGAGACATGGATATGCTTATGCAGAATTTTATTATTATTGCATTGTTAATTTTAAATATATTTGGGTTTATTTTAGTATCCTTAGACAAATACAAAGCTAAAAACAAATTATGGAGAATACCTGAACGTTCTTTTTTTATATTATCTATACTAGGTGGTAGCATTGGCGTATACGTTGGACTGTTTTTATTTAAGCATAAAACACGTCACTGGTACTTTATGGTTATTATACCGCTAATTATACTAGCTCAGATTGTGTTCATATATTATTTAGCCAACAAATGATTTGCTAAGTTCACACCCGAAATCTATTTGCTTGTTTGTAATAAAGATGAACTTATTTGAATACCCTTTATTAATAGTGCAAAGTGGGGTTATATAAATGAGTTCTGATAGTTTTTATAAAAATTCAGCTATATTGACATTATCAAATTTTATAACAGGCTTCATTGGCTTTGCATTTTCAATAGTGCTCTCAAAAAAGCTAGGAGCCGAAGGACTTGGTCTTTATGGCCTTATAATGCCGGTATATTCTCTTCTTATTTGTTTGACTGCAGATGGTCTGATAACAGCAGTTTCAAAAGTCTGTGCAGTATATAATAGTAAAAAGGATTATAGAAATCTGCATAGAACTGTAAAAACTATAGTTTGCTTTATGGGCTTGTGGAGTATTGCTGTAGCAGCACTTGTTTTTATCAATGCATCGAATATAAGTACCTTTTTCATAAAAGATATCAGAGCAGCAAATGCCATAAAAATAATATGTCCAGCATTGGTATTTATCCCTTTTTCCGCAATATTTAAAGGAATATTTTATGGCTTTGAGAAATTCACTATCCCAGCTAGTATTGATATTTTAGAAAAAGGTATAAGAATAACAATTCTCTTATCCACTATTTTTCTGCTATCACTTAATAATGTAAAAGGTACTGTAACCGCTGCCTATTTTGCATTAGCAGTGGGAGAAGCTATTAGCCTTTTGATGCTGCTAACTGCTTATAAATTATTCTTCAAAAAACTTGTACCTGTGAAGACAAAAGTTAAGAATCCATTACAGTTATTATTTGATATATTAGTAATATCAACTCCTCTATGCTTAAACGGATTTCTGTCTTCAATACTAAATACTGCATCAACATTGATATTGCCAAGGAGATTAATTAGCACTGGCATAAGTTATGACAATGCATTAGAACTTATTGGAAAGTTCCTTGGTATGTCACTCACAACTGTAAATCTGCCATTTATAATAGTTGGTTCCATGATGACTGTACTAATTCCGGATATGTCACTTAGTATTAGCAAAAAAGATTTATGGAGCACTGAAAGAAGAATATCTCAGGTATTAAAAATTTCTTTTCTTGTAGGATTAGGCACACTAATAATATCTTTGTGTATTCCGCAAAAACTAGGTATGCTTTTCTACTCAAGAAATGACCTAGGAGATATGATTAAAATAGCGGGTATTTGCAGTTTTATGAGTTATGCTTCTAGTGCATCTTTTGGAATATTAAATGCTCTTGGTAAACAGAATATAAACCTGCGGAATTCTCTCATAGTATCTGTAGAAGGTTTAGTTCTAGTGTTTATCCTAACAGGAATTCCGGAATTAAATATATATGGATATGGCGTATCTATTGTTTTGACCTCAATAACAGGTCTTATAATTAATCTATACGAAATTCGAAAATACTGTGAAATTCACTTATCAATAAAGAGTTCTTTAGTATTTGCTATAATTGGAATAATAGGATATGTGACTATAAAAATTGCTAGTACAATTATTCCTGATACCTTTATTGTATTTGACGTTTTTATTTCTACAATCCTATGTTTTGTCGCCATATTTTACCTGTCTAAAATTTATAATCAAATAAGCATTAACTAGTTCTATATGTTATAATACTTTTTAGTGTGTTTTGGGCTTTTGAAATTAATTTTAACTGTTATATTGATTTTTAGACAAACTGCTTATTGCTAATACTGGTATTAGAAACAATGCAAATCTAAAAAATATCTTGTGAGTAGCCATTTAGACAAGTTTGTACGGGAGTACCAGTAAACAAGTATTATAGTTTACTATTGCTTTTACTGGTATGCTAATACAACTTTGAGTTACAATATTCAGACTAGGATAAATGCACGGAGGACAAAATGTATAAATATGTTATTTTTGATGTAGACGGAACAATGATAGATACAGAAGAAGCTGTTATGTATGCATATCAGCAAGTAATATTTAATAAGTATGGAAGGTATTTTACTGAAGAAGAATTGCTTAAGGGTTATGGAGTTCCAACACCCCAAACTTTAGCTAATTATGGTTTTACAGATATAGAAGCTGCTATGAAGGATTATTACAAATACCTTATCGAGGGTTTCAAACGCTGTTCGGTCTTTGATGGAATTATTGAAGTTATTAGCCATCTAAAAGACAAAAACATTCCCATTGGCATTGTCACTTCAAGATGTAAATATGAAATTGACATTGATAGCAGCTTGCAGAGTTTAGTTGATAAGTTTGAATCTATTGTATGTTCAGATGATACTATTAATCACAAGCCAAATCCAGACCCACTTATAAGAGCAATGGAAAAAATGAATGCAATAGCATCTGAAACAATTTATATTGGCGATACTATCTTTGATTCCATGTGTGCCAACAGCGCTGGAGTAAAGTTTGCTTTAGCTCTTTGGGGAACTAACAATGCTAATAATATTAGTGCAGATTATTATTTGAAAAAACCAGCTGAATTACTTGAGTTATTATAGTGCTCAAAATTTTGCTTATAATGCTTTATCTAACTCAGATTATTTAAAAATCACATGATAAGATTAATAAAATATGTAAGTGTTTAGAAGGATTCTATATGATAAATATTAGAGATTTCGCAGAGCATGATAGACAAAACTTTATAAATATGTGTACAAGCTTTTATTCATCTGGTGCAGCACTAAACCCTATTTCACAAAGTGCTATGTCTAACACATTTAATGAAATAATGAATAAGAGCCCATATCTTAGAGGATTAATCATTGAATATGATTCCTTTGTTGCCGGTTATGTAAACTTATCATTTACTTACTCTAATGAGTGCAATGGATTTGTAGTTTTAATTGAGGAAATTTATGTTGAACCCAAATTTCAAAGAAAAGGCATTGGCTCATTTGCCTTAAAGTGGGTGCTAGAAGAGTATAAGTCCAAGGCTGTACGATATCGTCTTGAGGTATGTGACAGCAATGAACACGCAATAAAACTCTATAAAAAACTGGGCTTTAAAAATTTAGAGTACAAGCAAATGATATTTGATATATAAAAATTTGGAATATTTATTATGGTACAGTTTCATGTACCCAAATAAATATTCCAAATTCTAAGCCTCTATAAATTTATCAATTTACATGTTTTTGATACTCCATATTCTTTCTCTGTTTCCCTTTTTATTTTGATACATCTTCATGTCAAGGTCATGAATAAATTGCTCAATGCTAATATTCTTATCATTATACATTCCACTTGCATAGCTATATCTTAAATGATACGGTTTATCACTTTTATTATTGAAACTGTCAATCATTTTTGACATTTTTTTAATCATTTCATTAACCCCTATAAATGAAACATCCCTAATTAATACTAGAAACTCATCTCCTCCCATTCTAATGACAACACCGTGATCCGAATAGGCAATCTGTAATATCCTTACAAAGGATTTAAGAGCATAATCTCCCTCTGAATGTCCATAGCTGTCATTTATACTCTTGAAATAGTCTAAATCAATCATAACAGCCGCCAAATTACCATTAGGTTTTTTCTTATATGCATCTATGCATTTTTTTAAAACAACTCTATTTCTAGCACCAGTGAGAGAATCTCTATAAAGTTCTCTTTGTTGAATAATAACAAACATAAAAATTAGTATAATTGAATTACTACACCATATAAAGCTAGTGGCATTGACCATAAGCTGAATTAATATTAGTAAACTGGCAGTAATGGCAGTTGTAAGTATAGCGGCAAACTCAAATTGAATTATCATATTTTTATTCTTTAATATAATAAAGACACTATACGCTGTAAAAATAAAGCTAAGTAAAAGAGAAATTGAATATTCTGTTATTCTCAAATTAGGAATTGCTTTTAAACTGAAAAAATAAATAACAGCTGCTATTGCATTAAACGCAATTAGTATCCTTATAAGATATGTCGTACAATTTCTTATTTTAAATGGTTTAGGAAAATAATTACATATTAGTTTAAAGAACACAAACGACAAATAAGGTGCAATTGCAACTATAAGAACTTTATTAATAGAAGATAAAATTCTTAGTGGTACACTATAGCTTTCAGCAAGAAATGCAGTTATCAATTCAAGAATTATTAGTAATGTGTTTAATGTAAGTGATACTAAATATAATCTATTAATTTTTTGTTTTTTGTCAAATACATTATATGAATATATCATAAAAAGCAATAATACAACTGCTGATATAATATTCATCTTCTGATGAATTAAAACTTGCATAAACAATACTCCTCACATCAAAACACATTTTATCTATACCATTTTATAACATAGTTTGTAATATTTCAATTAAATAAAAAAATAAATATTTTTTTATTAACTATACCAATTTTATGTCTCATAAAATAAAAATTGAGCTATTTATAACACCAATTTCATAAAATAAGTTTTATAATAGCCCAATTTATTTAAAGTTTTTCACTATTTCAATATTCTTTTTAAAATCTCATTATTTCTCAAAAGTTCTTTAGCCTTTATTCTGTTTTCTTCAACATGTAAATAAGTATATCTATTAGGTTTTATCGTTGGTGCTAAATCAATTGCCTTTTCAAAATCATCAGCCCTCATTTGCAAACCTTCTACATAATTAAAAAATCCGGTATCACTTAAAAATTTCTCAATTCTTTCATATCTGTGCTGCTGAACTAAGCTCATCAGATAAGTTGCGATTCCAACTTGAATTCCATGTAACTGCGGTTTTTCAAGTATTTTATCCAATGCATGAGATATAAGATGTTCGCTTCCGCTTGCCGGAGCACTGTTATCTGCAATTTGCATAGCTATTCCGCTCATTGTTAAAGAATCTACCATTTCTTTTAGGAAAAATTCTTCTGTAACTTGTGTATATGGCATTCTTACAATACTATTTACAGATTTCTTTGCTAACATTGCTGCAAAGTCATTTACCCTTGCAGCCTTATTATTCTCTTCATAATACCAATCAAATACTGCTGTTATTTTTGAAACAATATCTCCTAGCCCTGAATAAATGAACTTCATAGGTGCATTTTGAATTACGGCGATATCAACAATTATTCCAAATGGCATTACTGCATGAACAGATGTCCTTCTCCCATTTATAATAAGCGAACAGCCTGAACTGGAAAATCCATCATTAGATGTGGATGTCGGTATGCTAATAAATGGAAGGTTTCTTAAAAACGCAATATATTTCGCTGCATCAAGTACCTTTCCACCACCAACGCCTATTATCGCCTCTGCATTCGAGGGAATTGAAAATGCAATTGGCATAAGATTTTCTATTCTTATGTCATCATAATCATAGGTTTCAAGAGTACTTAACTGAGATTTGGAATTTATTGAATGAAGTATCTTTTCTCCAAATAGTTCTCTGATTCCATCCCCAAAAAAAACAACTACCTTTTTTATCCCAGCTCTTAAAATATATGAGCCTACATTTTCCAGTATATTACTATCCACTTCCATTATTGTTGGAATTTCAATTCTATGAACTGATGTACTCATACTACCTCCCACGCCCACTTATTAATCTTTTATTGTTATAAATGAAATATAATGAAGCAAGAAAATATCCCCCTTTTCTATAAGTTAAGGATAACTCTTTAGTCTTCAGGCAGTTAGAATATCTCCCATTCCGCTGCATGCCGCTAATTCTAATGAAATTAATCTACAATTTAATCTACTTAATCTACATTCGAAAATTTCCATTTTAATCTGCTACAATATATCTCATTTTAGGTTATAAAGTTTTATTTAAGTATTTATTCAGCCTTTATTCAAAAAATTTATTTTAACCATCCCTGATTTAGCATATATTTTTCCACTTCCTTAAAATTGTTAAAGGGTACAAATGGTATATTCCTATCATTTAGCAGCTCTTTTAGGTCATTTCTTGCAAATGCACAGTCGCAAGCTTCTGCAGCACCTACATCGGGTTCACTGTCACCAGAAAAATATACCTTAATATATTTTTTCTTAAGTGTTTGTATTACCTTTGCTTTATCGATACCCCATATTTCTGAATAAAACTCACTTTTGGAATCAGGCAGTATATGAATTCCTCTGTCTCTATATACTCCCTTCATTGAAATTACGTTTACACTATTTAAATTATAATGTGCCAGCAGCTTTTCAATATAATAGGAAGTTCCTGCACTTAATATATAAAAATCTCCACCACAGTCTTCTACCCTTTTTATAAAATCAATTGCATAAGAATCCAGAGGAAGGTTAAGTATATCTTCAAAAATCTCGTCTTCACTTCTATCCATTGAGCTAAATATTTTATTTAGAAAGTCAACATTTATTTTTTTAGTTTTTCTCCACTCATTATAATAATCCCAAGCCCAATCCTTTAAATACTTATCCATTACAATATGATAAAAATCTCGGTCTGTAAGAGTACCATCAAAGTCCGATACAAATGCAAATTTTCTCATTATTTCCCACCTTTTATATATTTATTTAACGTATTTACTAACTTTCTCAAATATAAAATCTATCTGTGTCATACTTAATCACAGCTGAACCCATTCAAATATTCAACCCAACTTTCGAATAAAAAGTCGAACTATTCTTAAGTTTACAATAGCTGGTATTTACTAATTTTTCAGCTTTTCAGTCTTATTTATGCAACATTTCAATTCATAGTTCATTTTACTCAATTTATCCTAAATAACCCTTAATTAGTTTTATCATTTCATATTGTATCATACATATCATACTAATTTTATATAAGTACTAATATTTAAAAAAATAAATATAAATCTTTACAATATACTACAAAAACGTTCCTTATTTTCACTCTTAATATAGAATTAGTACTGTTAATTGTAAATAAAGATTGCAAAACTTGTTAATAATAATTATTATTATATAGTGTAAAAATTTAAAATAGTAAAGGAATAAAAATGGAAAATTTAAGTTTTAAGGATCTCAACCTTTCAAATGAACTGCAAAAAGCAATAGCAGATATGGGTTTTGAAGAAGCAACCCCAATTCAGTCTCAATCAATTACTCATATTCTAGATGGTAAGGATGTAATAGGGCAAGCTCAGACTGGAACTGGAAAAACTTGTGCCTTTGGAATACCTGCTGTTGAAATAATTAACCCTGATTCAGATTTAATTCAAGTATTAGTGCTTTGCCCTACAAGAGAACTAGCAATTCAATCTTCCGAAGAACTAAAGAACTTATTAAAATACAAAGACGGCATTAGAATTCTGCCTGTATATGGCGGTCAACCAATTGATAGACAAATTATGTCTCTGAAGAAACGTCCACAGATTATAATTGGAACGCCTGGTCGAGTAATGGATCACATGAGACGTAAAACATTAAAGCTGGAGAACTTAAAAATGGTGGTTTTGGATGAAGCCGATGAAATGTTAAATATGGGCTTCAGAGAAGATATAGATACTATTTTAGACAAGGTTCCAGTTGAAAGACAGACAATACTCTTTTCTGCAACTATGTCTAAAGAAATTCTTGATATTACAAAAAAATATCTGAAAAACCCTTTTCATATAAAAATAGCTCACAAGCAGCTAACTGTACCTCTTATTGAGCAATATTATCTTGAGGTAAAGGAATCTGCAAAGCTTGAGGTTTTATCAAGATTACTTGACACTAATGACATAAAATTATCATTAGTATTCTGCAATACTAAAAGAAAAGTTGACGAACTCAAAGCAAGTCTGCAATCAAGAGGCTTTTCTGCTGAAGCTTTGCATGGAGATATGAGACAAGAGCAAAGAGACAAAGTAATGAGTATGTTCAGAAAAGGTAATATAGATATACTTATAGCTACTGATGTTGCTGCGAGAGGTATTGACGTTGATGATGTTGAAGCTGTATTTAACTACGATTTACCTAGCGATGATGAATATTATGTTCATAGAATCGGAAGAACTGGAAGAGCTGGCAGAACTGGTAAAGCTTTCACCTTCGTATCAGGAAGGGAAATATATAAGCTTAAGGACATACAGAGATACACTAAGTCTACCATTAAATTTATGAAGCCACCTAGTATTAATGATGTGGAAGAAAAGAAAATGGCTAATATACTTAAATCTCTAAAAGAAAAAATAGCAAAGGAACAAATTGCAAAATATGTAGGTCAAATAGAGAAATTTGTTGAAGACATAAATGCAGATTCATCAGAGTCTGAAAGCGCAGAGCAAAACTTCGTTACATCGCTAGATATTGCTGCTGCATTGTTAGGTCTATATATAGAAGAAACTTGCACTCAAACCAATAAAGTCAGCGAGATAGATGATGTCACAGAGTTTACTTCTGACGGTGATATGGTAAGATTCTTTATAAATATTGGAAGTGAAAATAAAATTCAGCCCAAACATATAATAGAAAGCCTTGTTGCTTCTTCAGGTCTTCCTGGGAAAATGGTAGGCTCTATAGATATTCACGATAGATATTCATTTGTAGAAGTTCCGAAGGAGTTTGCGGCAGAAGTTCTGAAATCTATGAAAAATTATATAATTAAAGGCAAAAGAATAAATATTGAAAAATCTACTGCCAGAAAAAAGAGCTTAAATCCACATACCCCAAACCGGAATAGCTATAGTTCAAAAAGAAAGCAAAGTTATTCCAACAATAAACACTTTAAAAAGGATAACTAGAATTTTTTTACAAAAAGCCACATTTATTTTAAATATTTGTGGCTTTTTTTTGTTGTTTTCACTTTTCATTATATTTTTTGATATAATATTATTATGTTTAATAATCAAAAACGAAAATATATTATAGTGCTAATGGAGGACATACGATGGATCTCGAACTACTTAGGTCTTGTGGAACTATAAAAAAATACAATACTGATGCCGTTGTTACCCTTGAGGGTGAAAATACACACGAAATGTATTTTATATTATCAGGAAGAGTCGGCGTGTATTTAAATACATTTACTGACGATGCTGTTAAGCTTACTGAATTAGGCGTTGGAGAAGTTTTTGGTGAAATGAGTTTATTAGATGAACTTCCTAGAAGTGCAACTGTTATAGCATTAGAACCATTGAGCGTACTAGAAATTGACAGAAATCATTTTGAGATTTTTATCAGCCGTCAGCCCGAAATGGCATTTAAAATGATGAAGGCTTTAGCTTCGCGCCTCAGAATCGTAAATAATGCTTTATCAAAAATGGCACTTAATTCTGATTCATCAAGCTTAAAAGGTGTTGATTCATCTTCACCACAAGCCCAATCTGCTGGACAATCTGCTAAACCCGTTGTAGTCAAAGCATTTTTCCCTGAAGGACACAAAACATATAGTCTTGTTCCTGCTTTTGACAGTACTGATTATATATTTGAAAAAACAGTACCATGTCCTATTTGTGGCAACAAGTTTCTGACATATGGTCAAAAGGTATCAAAATTAAGATCTACAGGAATTGATAACGATTTGCGCCGCAGATACGAAAATTTTGATCCATTATGGTTTAATATCTGGACATGCACTAAATGTTATTACTCTAATTTTTATAATGAGTTTCCTAGTCTTTCACCATCTAAGTTTAAATTAGTTACTGCAAAGCTCACTTCCATTCTAAATGGTCAGACGCTTACATTAACTAAGGATATAGACATTAATCAGCTTTTTACTAAGTATTATCTTGCATTGTATTGCGCTGAAGTAGATAAATCACCAAATATCAAATTAGGTAAGATATGGATGAATATAATGTGGTTATATAGAGACTGCGGTGATACTGAAATGGAAAAAGTAGCCTCTGAATCAGCACTAAACTACTATCAGGAAGCGTATCTAAAATGTGATACCGAACTAAAGCCTGAAACAGAACAACAACTTTGCATTATTCTAGCTGAATTGTGCTTATTGAATAATAAGTCGGAAGATGCCTTCAAATATTTGATGTCAGCACGTAAGCAAAGAGGCGGTAACAGAACTTATGCTCAAATGGCAGAATTTAGAATTGATGAATTGAAAGAAAAAGCTTAATACTTAAATGCGGCTGTTTATATGTAATTTCGCATTTTAACTACACGTCATTTTTGCTATTTTATAAAAAAAGACTGAAGCTCTGTAATATCCATTGCTTCAGTCTTTTTATTATAGGCTTTTCATTATTTTGACATCTAAGTTCTCAAATTACTTTTAAATAAGATATGATTAATTATCCTAATTATCTATAATTTTATTTTTAATAACTCAACTCTCCTAGTTGATTTTAGTTGTTTAAACTTATCAATTAAATTTATCATTTAAACTTTTCATTAGAAAGTTGAGTTATTAATTCACTTTTGCAGTTAATTTGCAGCTTAATTTGTGAATTTCAACTAATTAATTTTAAGTTGTTTTTATCTATCCTTAACTTTACTACAAACCTCTAGCAGTAAACATCTTAAATCAATTCTGCCTTCGTTAAAAGCTTTATAATAACAGTTGCGCTTTCTGCTCTTGTAAAGCTGTCTTTTGGAGTAAGCCTTCCTTTATTGTCACCTGCAAATATACCATTTTTTACACATATTGTAGCTGTCTGCCTTGCATACACTGAAATCTGGTCAGAATCGTTAAATAGCTTAAGTTGATTACTAACATCAGTATCAGAAACTGTTACATTTATACCTGCTATCTCCATAGCTTTTGCAAGCATTGTCATCGCTTGCTCTCTGGTAATTAAATCTTGTGGTCCAAAATTACCATTTGAATATCCAGCAAGTATGCTATACTCATATGCGGTATAAATATAGTAATAATAAGCATCACCTTTTTTAACATCACCAAATTTGTCTGGGAAATTTGTTCCTTTTAGTCCAAGTGCTTTTACTATCATTGAAGCAAATTCCGCTCTTGTAATAGCTCTATCTGGAGCAAAATTACCATTCCCCACACCATCATCAATTAATCTTGAACCAACTTCATTTACATAATTCTTCGACCAATGTTTTTCTACATCCTTAAATGTTAAAGGATTCCAAATTACTGCATATGTACTATTAGTAAGACTGTTTATTTTTGCATGATACCTTCCATCAACAAACTGAACAGAAGTAGGAACATGCGAGAAAGTACCGTCTTCGTTAAGAACAACACCTGTCGTTATTTTTTTGCCATCAATTCCCTCTGGTAAAATAATTGTTCTCTCTACGTATTTGTTAAAATTAAATACATTAACAGTTTTACTGCCGTTTGTACAAGTTATTTCAAAGTCAATTGGACTTCCTACCAAATGTAAGTTATTTCTTCTAGCACTGTTTTCAGCCTTCGTTAGAGTTTCTTTTGATGACTTTGAAACAAATATATTTACTACAATATCTTTTAGCTGAACCTGACTGCCTATTTCTCTTGATACGCTATCTATATTAATGTCCTTTGCAGAAATGGTATAAATAGCATTTTCAGTTTTAATCTCAAGAGTTACATTTTTATTTTGCAGATTCTTTACAGTTTGAGCATTTAGCTGTCCTATTACAATATCTGAATTGTTATATACAGGAATTATAATAGTGCTGCCTTCGTTTTCTTTGCTTAGCTTGTTTGTAAGCTTTTCATCATCTAGCTTAACTGTTGTTTTCTTTTTGCCATTTTCATATTTAATGTCAGAAGTTGCGTAATTCACTTTATCATCGTTAATAAATATATCAATAGTTGGTGTTTGTGAAATTACTGTAGTTGAAGTTGATGACGAATTTTGTGTATTTCTTGCAAAGCTTGCTGTTACAGAAATATTTTTTGTAACATTAGTATCTGTTCTTGTTGCTGTCGTAACTCCATCACTCCACCCTACAAAATGATATCCGATGTTTGGTGTTGCTGTTACTGCTGTACCATTTCCTCCATGGTTTACTGTCTGTGTTGCTGCTCCAGTTATTGTTCCGCCTGTTCCTGCTATATAGGTTAGTGTATACTCATTTGCTGCCACTGTTACTGTGACAGTATACTTCTGTGTTGTACCATCTGCTGCTGTTACTGTGTATTCCACTGGATTTGTAAAGTCCTGTGGTAATCCTGTATTTGGTGATATACTCGCTCCTGTATGGGTTATAGTTGGAGCTAAATTTGTCACATTTGTTCCATATGGTACTGTTAAATTTATTGTTTTACTTGCTTCATTTACTATTCCTATTACATTTGGTGTTAATCCATTAAAGTTAAAAGCTGTTATTGCTTTTGCTGGATTTGCTGCCATTGTTACTGTGACAGTATACTTCTGTGTTGTACCATCTGCTGCTGTTACTGTGTATTCCACTGGATTTGTAAAGTCCTGTGGTAATCCTGTATTTGGTAATATACTCGCTCCTGTATGGGTTATAGTTGGAGCTAAATTTGTTACATTTGTTCCATATGGTACTGTTAAATTTATTGTTTTACTTGCTTCATTTACTATTCCTATTACATTTGGTGTTAATCCATTAAAGTTAAAGGATGTTATTGCTTTTGCTGGATTTGCTGCCATTGTTACTGTGACAGTATACTTCTGTGTTGTACCATCTGCTGCTGTTACTGTGTATTCCACTGGATTTGTAAAGTCCTGTGGTAATCCTGTATTTGGTGATATACTCGCTCCTGTATGGGTTATAGTTGGAGCTAAATTTGTTACATTTGTTCCATATGGTACTGTTAAATTTATTGTTTTACTTGCTTCATTTACTATTCCTATTACATTTGGTGTTAATCCATTAAAGTTAAAAGCTGTTATTGCTTTTGCTGGATTTGCTGCCACTGTTACTGTGACAGTATACTTCTGTGTTGTACCATCTGCTGCTGTTACTGTGTATTCCACTGGATTTGTAAAGTCCTGTGGTAATCCTGTATTTGGTGATATACTCGCTCCTGTATGGGTTATAGTTGGAGCTAGATTTGTTACATTTGTTCCATATGGTACTGTTAAATTTATTGTTTTACTTGCTTCATTTACTATTCCTATTACATTTGGTGTTAATCCATTAAAGTTAAAAGCTGTTATTGCTTTTGCTGGATTTGCTGCCACTGTTACTGTGACAGTATACTTCTGTGTTGTACCATCTGCTGCTGTTACTGTGTATTCCACTGGATTTGTAAAGTCCTGTGGTAATCCTGTATTTGGTGATATACTCGCTCCTGTATGGGTTATAGTTGGAGCTAGATTTGTTACATTTGTTCCATATGGTACTGTTAAATTTATTGTTTTACTTGCTTCATTTACTATTCCTATTACATTTGGCGTTAATCCATTAAAGTTAAAAGCTGTTATTGCTTTTGCTGGTGAAGGAAGTTCAGATATATAGTCTACAGTTAGTGTGGGATTACCCACTGAACTTGTTGAACTATTTCCAGCCAAATCATAAAGTCTAACACTTACAGTTCCACTTGATGAAACTGCTGCCTGCAACTCATCATTAGTACTTTTTCCTAAATCAAATGTTACCTGTGTATCTTCTGATGCTATTGAAGTATAAGATGCAATCAGTGTTCCACCTATGTAAAGTTCTGCTTTACCGCCGGTTGCTTCTCCAGCAGTAATTGTTGCGTTTACAATTAAATTTGTATTTGATTTATTTAGGCTATTTGCAATAACCGTTCCGCCTACAGGTGTTACTGTAACTGCAGTCGGTGCAGTTGGTGGTATTTTGTCAAAATTGACCGTGCTTCCTGCTGTTACTGATGTCACTTGCAATCCTGCATTGTTTGCTTTATCCTTAAAATCAAGTGTGAATGGTATCGTACCTGAAGTGTCTGATTCCCGCATTATATAAGTAGCTTTCCAAGTTCTTTCATCGCTATCATCTGCATCAGTTACGGTAGCGGCATTCCCCGCAATGGTAACTACTGGCATTTGAATTTTTTCATTCGCTATTATATTTAATGTAATTTTATCTCCTACCTTGGCTATTGTTGCAAGATTGGCATTATCTGAAGTCATTGTCAAAGTCAATATCTTTGGAGGAACTTCATCAATCGGATTAACATCATATGTAAACGATTCTAAAAAGCCCGAGATTTTATCAAAATTACCTCCACCAAGGTCAGCTCCACATATTCTTATTTCATCTACGTTTTTAAACTCACTGTCTTGATTACGTAAGTCAAAATACTCATCATAAGTACTGGAAGTATAAGTAATATTCACTTCTGGAGTCACTTGAACTCCATCTCTCCACCCAGTTACAAACATGCTGCGATTAGATGTTCCAGTAAAATTAAATCCTCCAAAATTGAATTCATCTCCGTTAATGCTTAAAATATGTAGTTCATCCACAATACCTGCTCCAGTGGATATTGAAAGAGCGGCTGGACCAGTCCATGTCTCTATGGCTCCGTCATTAGCAGCAACGCCATCTACTTTCGCAATAAATTTCCACGTATCGTATATATACACTCCCCCACTTAATGCAGGAGTTTCATTTACAAATCCCCATCCCTCAAAATCTTCAATAATATCTATAGCATAAATACTTGATGAGATTGATACTAGCATAATACCAATAAGTATTACGGAAATTATAAGCTTCTTAATCTTAAATTTCATTTAAATCCTCCTATTCTCTTGAAAGTCGATTATTTTGATTATATAAGTTAATTATACAGAAATTATTTATTAAATGAAATATTAAAATCTTCTAGTTTCACATTATAAAAATATCTAAGCATTTAAAAATAATATTTAATATGCTTAGATATTCATCCACAATAAATCAAAAGATTAAATTCTATTTGTATTTAAAGACTAAACTTTTTTTATAGTTAGTGTATAATTCTTAGTCCCTGTAACTCCTGTTTTTGAAACTACTAATGAAACTGTGCTGACCACATTCTGCAAAGGAATAGCAGATGAAGAAACACCACTTGCTACAGTTTGACTACTTCCGTTACTGGTTATTGTAATTGATACACCACTATCTTCACCAATTGGAGTAATAGTGACTTGGCTAGCCTTTTCATCAACGCTTGTTGTATAGCTAAGTGTTGTATGATTCATATTAACAACGTTACTATAAGAAAATCTATTACCAGTATACAGCAAATTAACCTTATCCAAATACAGGCTACTTTCCCTCTTCACGGCTATAGTATAAGTCTGTAAATCAGCACCGTTTGTAACAACAATACTTATGGTATTATCGCCTACATTTAGATTTACAGGTGAAGGCTGACCGCTAGTCGCAGCATTTCCGTTCACAGTTATTGTACAGCCTGGAATATTTGTAGTAGGTGTAACTGTAACAGTTGCAGTATCATATAATACATTTTGAGTAGTATAATTTAGATGTTCACTTGAGAAAGCCGGTTCAAGTGTTCCGCTGCTAATTGCCAAATTACTTAAAATAGCTCCCTGTTCTCTTTCTACCGAAATAGTATAATTCTTCGTTGTTACACCATCTAATGCTGTTACCTGCACATTTATTGTATTAACACCAACATTCAGGTAAACTGTACTCTGTCCTCCTGTCATTACTACACCATTCACCTTTATCATTGCAGTAGGATCTGCCGCTGTAGCAGAAACAACAACGCTTGAGGTCCCATATGGAACTTTTGGCGCAGTATAGGCCAATGTATTAGAATTAAATGTAGGTGAAAGCGCACCACTGCTGATGGCTAATGCAGACAGGTTCGCATTAGGGGCATGTCCATAAATTTCCAACTCAACAACAGAAGCATATTGAGGATTTACTCTTAACCCTTTAGTTACAGATAATCTTACATATCTAAAAGCACATAATACACTTCTTAAATCTGAGGATAATGAATTGTTTACTACAGAGTATATAGTTACCCAGTTTACATTATTATTACTTCCTTGTAGCGAATAATCACACATATTAAAGTTAGGGTTTTCCCAGCCTGCCGAACCCATGTGTTTTACAGCCGTTGCAGTTATAATATATGTAGCACCCAAATCAACAACCATATTAGCGGGTACGGTATTACACAACCATCTGCTTGTGGGCGATATTGTTCCGTTAACAGCTCTTGAAGGCTCATAAGGCAAAACATAGCCACTAGCAGTACTAGTTTTATTTAAAGCAATATTAGTATCTGCCATACTCTTTCCATCCTTTCTATATCAAAATACTTTCCGTATGATGATAATTTATCCTGAGGACAAACTTTATTAATTATTACAGCAATTACTGTCTTGATGGGTAAATACCTTCTGTTGCGATAAAGTACTTCATTCCTGGTAATGGCTCTGCGCCTTTTAAATTTGGCAAAGCAAAAGTTGTAGTTCCATTACCCCCATATTTATTTCCAATTAATGAATATAGCGCCTGATACTGTTGTATATATAACGTTTGTCCTTCACAAGGTAGCCAACCAATTGGGGTAAAGTTATAAGGAAATAGTGCTATTCCACCTAATAAATAATCCATAATTCATACCTCCTAATATCTGTATTTTATTTATTCATATTACTTAAGTAATTAACTATGTCTTGAAAAAAATGATTTTGACTGGTTTGAATAATCTTTTCTTTGAATAATCTTTCTATGACAAAACTAAGATAAACTAAGTTCTAGGGGGGTATAATCCATGTGTTGATATAAAGTATCTCATACCTGGCAATGGCGAAGCATTTCTAAGATCTGGCAAAGCAAAGGTTGTATTTCCATTACCACCATAAGTGTTTCCTATTAACGAAAAAAGAGCTTGATTTTGCGATATTTGAAGAATTTGACCTTCACACGCTATCCAACCTGATATTGAAAAATTATACGGTAGAAGAATAATTCCACCTAAGTAATAGTCCATGACAATTACCTCCTCTATATTTACAAATGCATACACTTCTAGTAATAAATATATACTTATTACGAACAATTATATAATAATATGTAATTTTTTTCAATATAATTATGACGGTTATTTTAAAATTTTGTTATATTTGTTATAAAAGTATTACTTTCAGTCTTTTACGATATAATATGTAACACATACTTTCATAAATTTCAAAAACCCTATTCCAATACCTATAAAGAACAGTAGATTTTATGTAAAGTTTGATTTTCATACTCCTAACAGTAAAATAGCCGATTTCACATATGTTAAACACATAAAATCGGCCATTAAAAACATTAACTATTTACTTTTTCTGATTTCTTGCTTCGTCTCTTATTTCTTTTCTCATTCCATTAAGTGCAACTCTTCTTCTATCATTCTTTTCTTCTAATTCTCTTTTCATTTTCTTATCATCTGTTTTTTCAATTAATTCATCTGCTGCTTCCATATTTCGGATTGTGTGGTTAATATTAAATTGTATCTTTTCAACATTATCACTTCTATCGTCTGGTTTTGGTTTTGTCATTGTTAGAATCTCCTTTTTTAAAGTAATTTTTGAATATTTCTAGTAAAATAGAAAATGATTATTCTTTATTATTATCAATATTATTATCATTTCTAATCAATCATCATCAATTTTAACCTCTTCTGCACCTGACTGTTCCATTACAGATTTAACTTCTTGGGCTTTATGTCTAGCACACTTAACATACACTACAATTCCATTATCCTCAGTTAATGAAGTAACTCCATTAACAAATGATTGGAGTTGTCCCGGATCATCCTGATCAGTTTTTATAACAGCATTTATGTGATTATCCTTGACATCATCCATCATACTTTGAAACTTTTCTTCGTCATAACTGCTAATAATCATATCTCTTCTTTGAATTCCACTGTTTTTAAGTGTATCAACTACCCCACCTACTTGACTTGGTTCGAGAAATCTGCCTATAACCTTTATGATAATCCCTCCTTAATATTGGATAAAATAAACAATATAACAATATCTTATGTTCACAAATTCAAGTTTTTATAACAGTTCAAAACTATAAATAATAAATTGATACCATTGCTATTATGTCCAAATAGGCGAATTACTATCAAGGTTTTATAAATTAAATTATTTACAAATGTTATATTATTTAACATTGTTAATTTTTTGCGTAAATTATTAGTTTTAAAAAAATAAAATTTGAGTTACCACTATAACTTAAAAGTTAAATAAAAAATTGCATGAATTAGCAGGATAAATTAACGAACCCTTACTAATTCATGCAATTAATTTGTCAATAAACTATTCTCTTGTAACGTTTGACTTATGTACGAAAGTTTGTTCAATATATTGATTATAGACTGTCACCAAAATCTGCTCTGAATTTGGCTGCTAATTTTCTCTGCCAATCAGACACAGCCTTTAATTTACCAAAGAAGAAACGCAGTACTTTTGGCTCCTCTACAAAAGTTAAGCCTTCAATTAACTGTCTGTTTTCATATAGCCATACTATTCTGTCAATTGCATAATCAACCTGTGAAAGTGTAAACACACGCCTCGGCATTGCTAAGCGCAGAAGTTCAACATTTGCAAAGGTTTCATTTCCATTTTCATCTCTTTGCTCAGAAAGGGTTCCTCTTTCCATACCTCGAACACCACTGGCAATATAGAGTGCTGCTGCAAGTGCACCTGCAGGGTATTGACTTTGTGGAATATTGCTAACAAACTGCATCGCATCTATATGACATCCTAAGCCTCCTGCAGGAGTAACTACAGGAATTCCTTTTTCTTTAAGCTTTTCAACCATATACGCAATAAACTGTGGTCCCTGATTAATCATATTTTCATCCATAGTTTCTTCCAAACCAACTGTAATGGCCTCCATCTCTCGTACAGACATTCCACCATATGTAAGAAATCCTTCGTAAAGAGTTATATATTCACGGAGTTTCATATAAATATCTTCACTATTTGTACATATTCCACCACCACGAGCACATCCAAGCTTTCGTGCTGAGAAATAAATAATATCAGAAAGCTCAGACATAATGCGAGTTATCTCCCTAATACTTAGATTCTTATATGCGTCTTCTCTCTCCTTTATGAAATACAAATTGTCTGCTAAAAGGCTGGCATCTAAAATAAGAATAATTCCGAAATCCCTACATACCTTATAAACCTCTTTCATATTTTCAAGTGAAAATGGCTGACCACCAATAAGGTTAGTACCTGCCTCTAGCCTAACAAATGCAATTTTTTCTGCACCATGCTTTTCAACTAACGCTTTTAATTTATCAACATCCATATTACCCTTAAAAGGATGAGTACTGTTAATATTTAGCCCCTCATCAATTATAAGTTCCTCAACCGAACCAGATTGCAAGGTAATATGGGCTTTTGTTGTAGTGAAATGATAATTTGTAGCAACAATTGTTCCTGGTTTTACAAGTGCTTGAGCAAGTATATTTTCGCATGCTCTTCCTTGATGAGCAGGAAGAAAAAATTTCTTGTCAAATATTTCCTGAATTTTGTTCTCAAGCTTAGTGAATGTCTCTGATCCTGCATAGCTATCATCAGCTTGCATCATAGCTGCCAGCTGATTGTCACTCATTGCATTTACACCGCTATCAGTAAGCATATCCATAAAAACATCACGGTTCTTTAATAAAAATGTGTTATTACCAGCCTCCTGTATTGCTTCTAAACGTCGTTCCACAGGCGGCAGGTTTAATTTTTGTACAATGCGTACTTTGTGCATTTCTAGAGGTACGTTACCTCCTTGATAAAATTTAACTTTTGACATTTTCATACCCTCCTACTTAAGACATTATTTATAAACCATTTTTATTATTTAAATTTTTAAGATTATAATTTAGAGATTAATTTTCTTTAAATAGTCTTAAAAATTCACTAGTCAATTACCATCGGGTAGGCTAATAGTATCTGACTGAAGCATAATTTATCTAATGCACATTAAAATTAAAGCTAACATGCGTTGTAGATATCCCAAGTCATCGACACCTAAACTATCAAGACATAAATTAGCCTCTTTTTATCCAGTAGTACTTGACTTTAGTAACAGGGCATATTAATTTAATCTTTAAGTATAAAAAAGTACCCTATAACAGGGTACTCGTCAAACAGTATTCACCTTTAAAAACACAAAAAATAACATATATTAAACATTAATTAAATGAAAAAACGAAATTAAAGCCATCCAGTGATAGTCTTAATGCATTTCCTTCTAAAAATGAATAAAAAATTATATTTCTATGTAATTAAGATGATACAGAATGTACAAAATTTATACTCTTCTACCGTAATACCATGCTACTATATTAATATATTAAGCTAGTATTTGGATAATTTCAATATATTTATATATAATATACCATTTATGATAAATAATTGTTCTATCTAACTCACAAATATCTATCTAAAACTAATTCCCTTCCAAGTTTCCATATAAAAAGGCAGGCTCTTAATTAGTGATAAATTTTTTGAACTATACAATATAATTATGATTAATATAAGCAATTACCTTATATACCAATTTTATGCATAATATAATTGACATTCCTTACCATATTTTGTAATATAGAACTATACTTGTCAGTTACAATAAGCTAGATTGTATTTTACTAAACAACAATTATTACGTAATTGACTTTTATAACGCCTAGCATCAAAATAAAACTTTATGATTATAGGAAAACTATAATTATAGGAAAACTTTAATTGCAGGTAATTTTTATTTGAATCAAAGGCATGTAGAAAGGTGAGATTATTTTCACCACTTGAAAGTCAAAGTGGTACCTGCCACTATAGAAGTTAGAGAACACTTTATTCCTAGTATTAATTATTAATCAATATAATTTGTAATTTTGTTAAATCAACTAAAGTCAATTACTGGTTAAAGTATTAAAATATTAAGCTTGAACCAACACTGTTCACTTTCAATTTTAATGGATGTATGATTCTACAATTTTTCAGTATAACTTAGCTATAACAAGTTTTAGAGCAGTATAAGCTTAATTTTGTGTTTTTCTTCAAAGAGACTACAATATCATCTTTAGATAAAAAGATGGTGCTTTTTGAGCAGCAAAAATACATATAATCTTGAATAATATTTGTAGAAGTAACCTAAGGCTTAGGCTAACATTCAGTGGCATAGGATTTTAGCCTTTAGAAATTGACTTTTTAAGGAGTAATATGTATGAAAAAATCTAGTTCAACACTACATGGAAAAAAATCAGAAATAAATGCAAGCGATTTAGCAGATATTGTATCTATTTTAGACAGAGACGGTACTTATGCAATCATTGGCAATAATGCCAGAGACTTTTTTTCTCCCACAGATTCTTTTGAAAAAGCAGGTTGCACCTATAGAGATGGTGCTTATTATGATGAAAGTGGTAATGAATTGCCTTCTAAAAAACTTCCTATCATTCAAGTTATAAATGGTGAAAAAACAATACAGGAAAAACTTGTGTATACTTCTGATTTAGGAACTTTCTATTTCAATTTGAAGGGTACTCCAGTATATAATTCTGAGGGTAACCTATTAGTGGGAATTAGCTGTTCTTTGAATGCTACAGGTCAGGTTAAAAATAATAAAAAACTAGTACATCCAGTAAACATTTTAGAAATTGCAAATGATGCAATTGTAGCCTTTGACCCAAATCACAGATTAACATACATGAATCCTGCTGCTGAACAAATGTATGGCTGGACAGCTTCTCAAGCTATTGGAAAGACATCTGAAGAAATTTTACAGTTGACTTTTCCTGAAGAACATAAATTTGATGCAAACTCAAAGCATAACCCTCTAGAAACATTAAGAGCTGAATATATTCATCACCGCAAGGATGGTTCCTCCTTTTGGGTTGAAACCACCTCAAGAGCATATTATGATAAATATGGCTGTGTGCTGGGGTATGTTGTTGTTGGCCATGATATTACTGCGCGTAAACAAGCTGAGAAGATTTCAAACTCTGTAAAAGAGCGTCTGGCTCAGGAATTAGCCTTAAAAAATCGTTTACACGCTGTCAGCGAACAATCTTCAAGTAAAGGTAATATAAAAGAAGTTCTTGATGAAATCATTAAAACAGTCATTGAATTCACTAATGCCGATGGCTGCTGTATTCATTTATTTGATGACAAGACAGGCAAAATTAGTGTTATGTCTCATAAGGGACTTGACGAATCATCCTTAAAGTTCTTTAATAAATTTAATAATCTACAAAAGCCAAAGGAACATCTTCACAAATTAAAAGAACGAATTATTATAAAAGATATATCACAGTGTCCTATACCATTTAATAAACACGACATTCCAGATATATCCTTGATAGGTAATAAGACTATACAGTTCACTCCATTAATTAGTCGTTCAGATCAATTACTTGGCATATTGTCAACCCAATACAAGCCTGACCATCGTTTTGAAGAATGGGAAAACTCATTGCTGGATATGTTATCGCGTTTAAGTCTTGATATAATAGAACATCTGCAGTATGAAATAAATAAAGAGCTCTTAATAGAATCAGAAAGAGAAAAAAATGAGGCTTTGCAAAAGTCTATTGAAATGAAGGATGAATTTCTAGCCCTTATATCCCATGAATTTAAAACGCCTCTAACTGTAATTAATTCAGCAATTCAGGCATTAGAACTTCTGTGTAAGGAAGAACTCTCTCCAAAGGCGAAGTGGTTTATCAGCAAGATACGTCAAAACTCCTATAGGCAATTGCGATTAGTTAATAATCTACTAGATATTACGCGCTTTAATTCAGGGCAGCTGAAGCTTCACCAGACAAATGAAGACATTGTTTTTTTAACTAAATCTATTACTGACTCAGTTCAGCTTTATGCACAGCAAAAGGGTATAAAATTGTATTTTTCTTCAACAATTAAATATATGGAAATCGCGATTGATGAAGAAAAATATGAAAGAATACTTTTAAATCTGCTGTCCAATGCAATTAAATTTACACCCAAAGGCAAAGCTATTAATGTAAATGTTTCTCAAAAAACCGTAGACAAAAAACGTATGGTTTGTATTCAAATTAAAGATAATGGAATAGGTATTCCAAAGGACAAGGTGAATGTTATATTTGAAAGATTTGGTCAAGTTGATAATTCACTTACCAGACAAGCAGAAGGAACAGGTATAGGCTTATCTCTTGTTAAAATGCTAGTTGAGTCTCAAGATGGAATCATTAAATTAGATAGTAAGGTGGGACAAGGCAGTTCTTTCAATGTATTTTTCCCTGCCAGAAAAAACAGAAAAACTAAGACTAAGCCAGTTAAATGTGGAATAAACGACGGTCGGCTAATCAGGGCTATAGAAGTAGAGTTTTCTGATATCTACAAATAGATGTTTGGTCAACAGCATAGAGGAAATAGAGTTCTGATATATACATATAAGCAAGACTCAAATAAAAACATAACTAGTAATTTAATATTTGATAACGTTTCATATCTGTGTCTTAATTAGATAGCCCACTTTTAACTTTTTTTAGTATCAAAAAACACAAATATATCAATGTTATATATAACGGACAAAATCCCACCTTAACAAATTTGTGTTTTTTAACTCATTGCTTATCAAGTGTTTTATGCTAAATTATTTGTAGCCACATTTATACAAAAATCCAAACACACCCTGTTTTTCTAATATTAAATCTACAGCTATAAAGCTCGAAAAACCACCTTTATCCAGTACAGTGCTTTTCGAGCTTTTCAAATGTTTGTAATTAACTTTTCTCAGTCTTAAAAATACTAAAGCAATTGTTGCGTTTCAAGTGGAATATGGAAAGATACAGTTTGATGAATCCAAAGAAATTAACACCAATCGTACACACTTTTAAACGCTTATTTTTAGCTGATTATCAATATAGTCGATACAAATAGTTTTTCCTTCAGTTACATTTCCTTTTATAATCATTTTTCCTATTTCAGTTTCGATAAATTTTTGCATGTATCGTTTGATTGGTCTTGCACCAAAAGTAGGATTATATGCTTCTTGTGCCATGTATTGTTTTGCACTATCTGATACCTTTAGCAGCAATCTTCTATCATCAAGTCTCTTCTGAATATCATTTAAGGACAGGTCAATAATCTTGATAATTTCTTGCTTTCCTAGAGGCTTGAATAGAACAATTTCATCAATACGATTTAAAAATTCAGGTTTAAAATATCTGTTTAACTCTCTCATAACCGTAGTTCTTGCTGACTCTTCAATCTCTCCATTAGATTGTATTCCATTGAGAAGGTATTGACTTCCTATATTCGAGGTCATAATTACAACTGTATTCTTAAAGTCCACAGTTCTTCCCTGGCTATCTGTGAGCCTTCCATCATCAAGAAGCTGCAATAGCACATTGAATACTTCAGGATGGGCTTTTTCAATCTCATCAAATAAAATTACGCAATACGGCTTTCTTCTTACTGCTTCGGTAAGTTGTCCTCCCTCATCATAGCCAACATATCCTGGAGGTGCACCAATTAATCTTGCAACAGAATGTTTTTCCATATATTCTGACATATCTATACGAACTACATTGTCATCACTATCAAAAAGAGCTTCTGACAATGCTTTTGCCAATTCTGTTTTTCCAACTCCGGTAGGTCCGAGAAAAATAAATGAACCAATTGGTCTTCTAGGATCTTTAAGTCCAGATCTAGCACGAATTACGGCATTTGAAACCTCTGTAACTGCTTCATCCTGCCCAACAACACGTTTGTGAAGAATTTCTTCCAAGTGTAAAAGCTTTTCTTTTTCATTTTCCATAAGCCTTGTAACTGGAATTCCAGTCCACAGGGAAACAATCTGAGAAATTTGCTCTTCTGAAACTTCTTCTTTAAGAAGTAATGCTTCATTTGATTTCTTACGCTGCTTTTCTTGCTCAAGTTGTTTTTGTAATTCTGGAAGTTTACCATGCTTTAAAACTGCTAATTGATTTAAATCATAGCTTCTTTCAGCATCCTCTATTTGCCTTTTGACGACTTCTATTTGCTGTTTAATATCCTTTTCTCTTTTAATATTCTCCTTTTCCAGTTCCCATTGAGCTTTCATACTGTCTGACTTTTCCTTTAATGATGCAATTTCCTTTTCTAAATTATTAAGTCTCTCAATTGAAACCTCATCATCCTCTTTTTTTAGAGCATGTCTTTCAATCTCAAGCTGCATTACACGTCTAGATATTTCATCAAGTTCAGTTGGCATGCTGTCAATTTCAGTTCTAATCATAGCTGCTGCCTCATCCATTAAGTCAATGGCTTTATCAGGCAAAAACCTATCGCTTATATATCTATTTGACAAAACTGCACTTGCTATAATTGCACTATCAGTAATTCTCACGCCATGGTGAATTTCAAAGCGTTCCTTGAGTCCTCTCAAAATGGAAATTGTATCTTCAACAGTAGGCTGGTCCACCACAATTGGCTGAAATCTTCTCTCAAGTGCTGCATCCTTCTCAATGTACTTTCTATATTCATCAAGCGTTGTAGCTCCAATACAATGCAATTCTCCTCTTGCCAGCATTGGTTTCAAAATATTACCAGCATCCATAGAGCCTTCTGCCTTACCGGCACCCACTATATTGTGAAGCTCATCAATAAATAAAATTACTTTACCATTTGACTTATTTACATCATTTAATACTGCCTTAAGTCTTTCTTCAAACTCACCCCTATACTTTGCTCCAGCAATAAGTGAACCCATGTCAAGAGCAAATATTGTTTTATCCTTTAGTCCCTCTGGCACATCGCCCTTTAATATTCTTTGTGCAAGTCCTTCAACAACCGCAGTTTTTCCAACACCAGGTTCTCCTATTAGTACAGGATTGTTTTTTGTCCTTCTAGATAAAATTCGTATAGCTCTTCGAATTTCTGAATCCCTGCCAATAACAGGGTCTAGTTTACCGCTTCTTGCATACTCAACCAAATCTCTTCCATACTTTTTAAGAGCATCATAGGTATCTTCAGGATTTTTTGACGTAATTCTCTGGTTGCTTCTCACCTTGCTAAGTGCTGTCATAAACTTCTCAAGTGTAATCCCATATCGTTTAAAAACAGACTGAGAGGATGTGTTCTTCTCCTTTAGTAATGCCATATAAATGTGTTCAACACTGGTGTATTCATCCTTAAAACGCTTAGCCTCTTCCTCAGCCTGTATCATAATCTCATTAAAGCGTCTAGTAGCATACATGCTTGATGCACCACTTCCATATACTTTAGGAAGTTTTTTCAGTTCTGCTTCTATGTCATTAGTAAAAATCTGAATATCCTGCCCCATGTACCCTATAAGCTTTGGAATAAGTCCATCTTCCTGTATTAAAAGTGCATAATGCAAATGCTCTCCATCAACCTGCTGATGTCCCATTTTCAAAGCTATATCCTGTGACTGGGAAATAGCACTCTGTGCTTTCTCAGTAAATCTCTCTATATCCATAATTTTATTCCTCCGTTCATAAAGCTTATATATATTTCTTCTTACTTTTCAGATATTCGGAAAAGTCTTTTATAACTCTAAGCTCTGACTCAGTATAATTATCTGATGTAAAACAAAGAGCGGTCATATCTCCGTTGAATATATATAATCTTTAGCTTCTTCTTTTTGAATTTTTTACGCCAAACTTTAAAGCTAAAAATGCTGCTTAAAGCTTAGTAATATAAGGTATATCAGAACTATTAAATGAAAAAGTCAAATAAATTTATACGAAAAAGTAGTGGTGTTTTAGTTTTATTTATTTTTGCTGGCTGCTTTCCTCAATTTTTCATAGAGCACTTTCATTTCACCATTGATTATTACTGGGTTTACAATCCTTACTTTAATGTACAGGTCGCCTCTTACTCCATTCCTGTCAGTATAGCCTTTTCCTTGTATGCGAATTTTACTGTCTGTTTGTATACCAGCCGGAATCTTTATAAGTATTTTGCCATCAAGAGTTTCAACAGTCTTTTCACCGCCAAGTGCAGCCTCCCAAGGCATAATATCTAAGCTAGTGGTAAGGTTATTTCCTTCTATGGCAAACTTGTCATTAGGCTTTAATTTGACTACAAGATATAAGTCCCCATTTTTTCCTCCGTTAACTCCATGCTCACCCTGTCCATTAAGCCTAATTTTCTCGCCATCCCTAACACCCTTTGGAACTTTAAAGGTTAGGCTCTTGTCACCTTTTTGATTTTTTAATGTAATTCTTTTTTCAGAACCCTTAAAGCCCTCTTCAATGGTAAGTTCAATCTGCGTCTCAATATCTTCCCCATTATATGAATAATTTTTTCTCCTGCTTGAAGCACCTATGTTGCTGAAAATACTTTCAAAATCAAAACCATTTTCTCCGAAAAACATATTGAAGAAATCGCTGCGATTACTAGAACCTGATGTTCTATACTCATATCGTACGTTCCTGCCAAATTGAGATGGGTCAAAATCATACCCATTTGTAAAGTTTGTTGCATTTCCAAAGGCATCATATTTCTTTCGCTTCTCCGGGTCACTAAGTACCTCATATGCTTCGCTAATTTGCTTAAATTTTTCTTCTGCCTTTTTATTTCCAGGATTGACATCAGGGTGATACTTCTTAGCGAGCTTCCTATAGGCTTTCTTTATTTCATCTTGTGATGCATTTTTCTCAAGGCCAAGAGCACTATAGTAGTCATTATATTGCATAAAGCATCCCTCCTTTCTTACACAATATATCTGTAATCTAATAAGTATATGCTTTATGGTATTGTCAAAGGCTGCATAGTTAATAATAATCAACTGCATTAGTTGAATATTATTTGTATTTAAATCTTTAACATTTTTTTAATAAAATATTTTCAATTTAAATAGGTAAGTACAAAATTACAGAACTATTTTCCACCTCATTGTTCTGTCCAAAAAATTTTGACGACTTAGAAATAACAGCATTCAATTCAAATACTTACTTTCCATTGATAAGTTAATATTTACAAATCAATTGTTAAAGTTGAATGAATCTCATAAAAGAAACAAAATTCAAATTTAACTTTGACTTTCTTTGACCTTTATTTCATAATACTAAATTCTGTATAAAAAAGCAACTTCTGATTTTAAAAAACATAAATTAATTAGGACCAGTTCTCTAAGATTATATTTAATTTACTTGACATTGCTTGTGTTTACTTTCATTTTTGAGTTTTGTTAAGGATTGTTATTTTCAGGATTTAAGTGGTACAGAGAATAATCCACAACATTTAAAATCCTATTTTAAATAAATAAATCCTTTTTTAAATAAATAAATCCTTTTTTAAATAAATCATATCAACTAATTGAATACCATTTTCAAAAATTGGATGGTCATAATTATCTGTGAAGAAATTTTTTACTCTATGAGATAATACAAATCCACAATGCTCATAAAAAGAAATTATCGACGGACTTTCTCCAGTACCAACATACATTGTTCTGCATTTGTCTTTATAGTACTCAAATATATATTTAATTAATTTACTTCCATATCCCTGTTTTTGATATTTTTCATATGTTGCTAAACTTTTTAATTCATATATACCCTCACTTTCTTTAGTTACTACACAGATACTTTTCAAATCGCCATCATAAAGGGCAAACATTTCTCCTCGTTCCAAATATCTATCAATCATGTTTTCTTGTTCATCTGCTAAAAGCAATAAATCCAAAAACCTTTTTTTGTTATCTTTTATTATTTTAACTTCTATATCAAATTCCATGTCGTCTCCCCCTTCTATAAATATGTCTGCTAAAAAATTGATATTCTAACAGATAGTATTTTTATCTTTTTATCACACTCAACTACACATACTGTTCCAAGGTTTATTGTTTTATCCGTTCAATCAATAATTCCTTGCGGTGGTCCACATAGCCCGAATAATCCATCCCACCACTTACGCAAATAAAAATATGTTGCACTCCTCTTGAATAATATAATAATAAATCACTTTTGTAAAACGATGAATAAATACATTATTCTTTTTATTTCTACATTATTTGATATATATTTTATGTAAATTTGTATAATTATTGCTTTTTATGATAATTGCTGTATAATTTTAATATGATTACTTACTGTATGATTAAAGACATTTATTTTTTTATTTATTAAAAGCACCTATATTAAAGATATTGGAGGAATGCTAAATGACCTTAGTATTAAAGCATTATACAAAAATAAGGACAATGAATTGCTCAATAGTTAGTGGTGATATTAGTAAATTAGTTACTGTCAGGTTTGATGACACTGACTGCAAAAATGTTATCATGCTAAAGGGAGATCCAGTTTTATTAGGAATAATAGGAAAGAATAACGAGATACAAATTTATGGAGGCAGAGTTATTGCTTTCACAGATGGTAACCTTCTTATTTATTCTAAAGAAGTTAAAACCGATGTACTAGAATTAAGAAGAAAATATTTCAGACATCCCGTTTCATTACTTGCAGATGTCAAAATAGTTGGTGCTCCTAATTGGGAAGATGCATGTATTATAGATGTTAGCTATTCTGGTATGCGTATATGTTCTGTTGCAAATTATAGTATTGGTAGCATTATTGAGATTAATGTATTTTTAAGTAATAATGTTTCAAAATTTGAAGCATTAATAGTAAGAAAAGCTAAAAACTTCAATAGATTTGAGTATGGTGCAAAAATACTTATTGATAAAAATGATATTTTTGGTATTCACAAAAAAATTTATAATATATTAAGAGAAGAACTCTCTATAATTTATACTTCTTTCGTAGATTATAATGTAAAATGTTTCTCCTTCAAATAATACACGTAATTAGGATTATTGGATTTATAACTCCTAGCATCAAAATGAAATTTTTTGATTGTAAATATTTTATACACCATCAAAAACCACTTGTGGTTATTGTTGCTGGAAAATGCACCTTGTTCGTACATACATTATTTTCGAATTATTACATTTAGCTGCGTGTAAGCGGGGCGTGAGATATTCTCACCTTCTGAAAAGCAAAAAAGTATCCTCCACTTATAGAAGTGAGGGGCATTTTCTTGCATAGTTATATTCTAACTCAAACTTCCCAGTTTGATATACCATTAAAACTTGAAATTTTAGGTAAAATTTTTTATTCATATCTATACTGCTTCCATGCAAAAATAAGTAATACTTTATTAAATATAACATTACATTTTCAACATATTAAAATTTATTATATACAAAAACCTATATACTTTATTTAGAAAGCTAACAACATCAGCATTTCCAAGTTCTTTAGTATATATGAATTTTGAGTTAGTTAATTAAATTTCTTAGATAATTTGAAATCAAATTAGTATAATAATTTGGCAACTTGGAAATTAATTTTTAGATACTTTAATAGATTATTAGTATACTGAATACTTAAGTCATGACCACACGTAAAACGTGTGGTATTTGTTAACACAACAAAGGGCAATAGATTTCCGTAAAAAAATTACGGCAACCTATTACCCATATTATTTCATACTTTTTAATAATCTAAACCCTATGAGTTTCTTTTTTGTTAAGACTCCAACTAACTCATCCCCTGCTGTCATATCTGCTTCAACAAATTAGCCATTTCAATTGCAGTAACTGCCGCATCATAGCCTTTATTGCCAGCCTTTGTGCCTGCTCTTTCTATAGCCTGTTCAATAGTGTCAGTAGTTAGGACACCGAATATTACAGGAACTCCTGTGTCTAATGAAACCTTTGCAATTCCTTTGGATACCTCGCTTGCAACAAAGTCAAAATGTGCTGTTGAGCCTCTGATTACAGCACCTATGCATATTACTGCGTCATACTTTTTTGAAGCAGCAAGCTTCTGTGCAACTAGCGGAATTTCAAAGGCTCCTGGCACCCATGCTGCCTCAATATCCTTTTCATCAGCTCCATGTCTGACCAAACCATCAACCACTCCACCATATAATTTACTGCTGATAAATTCATTAAAACGACCTATAACAACACCAAATTTCAACCCATTTGCTACTAATTTTCCCTCATAAGTTTTTATTGACATTTTTATTCCCCCTGATTTTTAATTGAATTTAAGTCTTTATCAAAGCCACTAAGTATATGGCCCATTTTTTCTTTTTTTGTTTTCATATAAAATTTATTAGCCTCTTTTGGAGCCAGCTGAATTGGAACTCTCTCTACAATTTCAAGTCCATATCCGCTTAGTCCAACAATTTTCTTTGGGTTATTTGTTAAAAGCCTTATTTTTCTTACGCCCAAATCATAAAGAATCTGTGCTCCTGTACCATATTCTCTTAAGTCTGGAGCAAATCCCAATAGCACATTGGCTTCAACTGTGTCCTTGCCTTTATCCTGAAGTTCATAGGCACGTATTTTATTTACTAAACCTATTCCACGCCCTTCCTGGCGCATATATAAAAGTACTCCCCTGCCTTCTTCACTTATCTGATTTAGAGCTGCTTCTAACTGCTCCCCACAATCACATCTTTGTGAGTGAAAGGCATCTCCTGTTAAACATTCGGAATGTACTCTTACCAATACTGACTCATTAGAATTTTTTATATCACCCTTTACCAAAGCAACATGATGCTCACCATTAATAATGTTTTCGTATGCAACAATTTTAAACTCTCCATATTTCGTGGGGAGTTTTGCCTCAGCAGCCGCTTTAATTACCTTTTCTTTATCCCTTCTATAGCTAATTAGGTCAGCAACTGTAATAATTTTAATGGAATGCTTTTTAGAAAATTCCATTAATTCAGGTAATCTTGCCATAGTACCATCATCATTCATTACTTCGCAAATAACTCCTGCTGGATATAATCCTGCAAGCCTTGCTAAATCTATAGCTGCCTCTGTATGTCCTGAGCGTTTTAACACTCCTCCTTCTCTTGCAATCAAAGGAAAAATATGCCCAGGTCTTAGAAAGTCACTGCTCACTGCTTCAGGATTTGCCAATTCCTTTATTGTATTTGCCCTTTCATATGCTGATATTCCAGTTGTTGAATCTTTATGGTCCACTGAAACTGTAAAAGATGTCTTCATAGTTTCGGTATTTATATCCACCATTGGCTTAAGTTCTAGAATACGGGCATGTTCTTCTGTTATAGGTACACATATTAATCCCTTTCCATAGGTAACCATAAAATTCACATGTTCATGTGTCACCTTTTCAGCTGCCATTAAAAGGTCTCCTTCATTTTCTCTGTCTTCATCATCCAAAACCAATACCATTTTACCTTGTTTGATATCCTCTATAGCTTCTTCGATAGAATTAAAACTCATATACTTCCCTCCATTAAACACATAATTGCTGACTTCTGTATCTATTTCATCAATCTATTAACATAAAGCAAGCTTTTGGGGCCTAATTACTTCATGCAATCTTTTCTAGCCAGCTAAACATTAATAATACAAAAAATACTTAAGCAAATCCGTTACTTCTAAGAAAATCAATGGATATATCTTTTTTTGTGCTTTGTATAGTTAAATCTTGCTTGTTTCCATTCAAAAGCTTTTCAACATATTTACCTATAACATCACACTCAACATTTACTATGTCACCGACTTTTAATAGTCCAAGAATAGTGTTTCCTGCTGTATGTGGTATTAATGAAACTTTAAAGGAATTTTCATCAATATAGGCGACAGTAAGGCTAGTGCCGTCAAGTGCCACAGAGCCCTTGTAAATAATATATCTCATTAGTGAATCTGCTGCCTCAACAGTAATCCATATTGCATTATCTTCCCTAACAATGTCTTTAATTATTCCTGTACCATCAATATGACCTGAAACAATATGCCCTCCTAACCTATCTGATAATTTCAAGGCCCTTTCCAAATTTACCTTATCAGATAATTTTAGTCTGCTAAGGCTTGTCATTCTCATAGTTTCAGGCATAACATCAACAGAAAACCATGAGGAATCCAGTTCAACTACTGTAAGGCATATTCCATTTACAGCAATGCTATCGCCAATTTTCACATCCTCAAGAATCTTAGAGCAATTTATTGAAAGCTTTATGGATGAACTTCCATATACTATTTTTTTTACATTACCTATTTCCTCTACAATACCTGTAAACATTATTCTCCTTTCACATATCCCTCTATAAGAATATCCTCGTCAAATCTTTGAATATTTAAATTTTTCAGTGAAATAGCATCCTTCATTAGCCTTATTCCTTCTCCCTCAATAGGAGTTTTTGCATCTATTCCCCCGATTATTTTGGGGGCAATAAAAAACATTACTTTATCAACAATTCCACAATTTAATGCAGCAGCATTTAGGTTGCCTCCACCCTCTAAAAGCACACTGTCAATTTCAAGCTTGTATAATTCGTGCATCAGTTTATTTAAATCTACATACCCTTTACAGCTTGGATTATCAAGTTTCAGAATTTGTACTCCTCTATCTTTAAGCTGCTTTTCCTTTTCATTATCAATTAATGATGTGGTAGCAAGTATTACACCAGATGAAGAATCCACATTAATGACCTGACTATCAATAGGTATTCTCCCCTTACTATCAACTATAATTCTAATTGGATCCCTTCCTCTTCCATTATTTAACCTAGTAGTAAGTGCAGGGTTATCAACAAGCACTGTATTTATTCCGACCATAATAGCGGATACCCTATCTCTTATAACATGTACTTGCTGCCTTGAACTTTCTGATGAAATCCACTTTGAGTCACCGCTAACAGAAGCTATTTTTCCATCTAGTGTCATGGCAGTTTTCATTATTACAAAAGGCATATTTTGACTAATATATTTTATAAATATCTCATTTAGTACTCTAGCTTCTTTTTCAAGAATTCCCTCTATTACTTCAATCCCAGCATCTCTTAACATTTTTATTCCCTTTCCAGATACTAATGGATTGGGGTCTTGCATTGCTATTACTACTTTTTTTATTCCAGCTTCAATTAATTTTAAAGCGCAAGGGGGCGTTTTCCCATAATGTGAGCATGGTTCCAAATTAACATAAATAGTACTCCCTTTTACATCCTGCTTGCTATTATTAATAGCTTCCACCTCTGCATGAGGACCTCCTAGTGCTTGATGATAACCCTCTGCAATAATTTCGCCGTCCCTGACAATTACAGCACCAACTAGAGGATTGGGATTAGTTTTCCCCCAGCCTCCTTTAGCAAGCTGTATTGCCCTTTTCATAAAAACTTCATGCCTGCTCATAATATCCTCCCTTTTCTATTAGGCACAAAAATTATATTAAAGCTTCGGTAGAAAAGCCTTGTTTAAAAATTACTATTGCTTTTTACAGTTCCATTTTAAACATTCAACAAAAAATTGTTTTTTTTATATCTTAACGTACCATGTTAATAAAAATATTTGCATAAACCTCATAAAGTTTCTTACAGAGATTCTCGCATTTTAATAATTCCACTTTAAGCATACCATCAGGTAACCACTTGTAGTTTTTAACTAGAAAACGCACTATTTTCGTACAAGGTATTATTAAAAATGCTAGTGGCCTTATGAATACAAGAAATGTAAACTTAAATTTTCTTACTAACATTTATATAGGCACTACTAAAGCAAAAAAGTGCGTAAAAAACCCTGAAGCGTAAACTTCAGGGCTGGGCAAACTAATAAAAGCAATATATAAGCATAATAAATTCTTCTCTCATCCAGACTATACTGTCGGCTCTGGAATCTAACCAGATCAGCCTTTACGGCTCGCGGGCTATACCGCCGATAAGGAATTTCACCTCTCCCTGAAGAACTAATATTCAGTTTTTAAGTTTTTTATTAAATAACAACACTTTTATAGTAATCTTTATTTCGAATCTAATCAAAACATTTATTCAAATTTACCATTTTTGTATTCTATAGTCAAGGTATTTAGAAATACTCTGCAATATTATTTCCCAAGACATAAAAGCGTAAAAGTTTTCTAGTTTATGCATCCGAAATATTTGTTTACATTTTTATACACCTATGTTAAAATTAACTCAAGTTTGCTGTTTATCAATATATTTTCATTTATTCCTCACATTCTATGAATGGAGGATTCTAATGTCAAAAACTAAAAAAACCCTATTAGCATTAATATTATGTTTTATCACTATTTTTTCAATTCCAATTCAAACTTTGTATGCAAGTTCATCCTTATCCTTTATTTTACTATCAAAATATTCCGCAGTTGTTGATATAGGCAATCAATTTTATATATTTGCACTGACTTCTAATGCTAAAGATCCCACCTGGAAAAGCAGTGATTCAAGTATTGCCTCTGTTAATACTTATGGTTTAGTCACTGCCAAAAAATCCGGAACAGTAACAATTACAGCTAAGATAAAAAATGCAGAAGCCGCTTGTAAGGTTACCGTAAACAAAACAAAAGTCACCCTTAGTAAAACAAGTGCTTCCATTGAGAGAAACCAGACCATAAAGCTTTCAGCAACCACCTCAAACAATTCAAAAGTCACATGGAAAAGTAATAAAAAAAGTATTGCTACAGTTGATGAAAACGGCAAAGTAATTGGCATAAAGCCTGGTGAAGCAACAATAACAGCAACCGCTGACGGAAGCAGTTCTACCTGCAAAATCAAAGTAAAATCCCCCACAATATCGCTTAACAGCACTAGCATTAAATTATACCGCTGTCAGAAATCCAAACTCTCTGCAACTGTCTCTTCTGGTATAAGTCCAGTCTGGAGAACTAACAAAAAAAGTGTTGCTACCGTAGATGCCTTAGGTAATGTGACAGCAATAAAGCATGGAACTGCTACTATCACCGCTACTGTTGATGGTGTGTCAAAAAGCTGCACAGTTGTTGTTGAAAAGCCGACTATAACTTTAAGTTCATCAGAAATAACTCTAAAAGAAGGTACTTCTGCAAAAATAACAGCAAAAGTTTCTTCTGGTTTATCTCCTGTATGGTCCACAAGCAATTCCAATGTTGTAAAAGTAGATTCAACAGGAACAATTACAGCCATTAAGAAAGGTACAGCATACATATACGCATCTGAAGACGGAACTAAAGTAAAGTGTACCGTTCATATAACTAAATAATATGTTCGGTTTTGCCCTAATGCTGCATTTGAGTAACAAATAATGTTATTCACTTTATAATTACAAATTTAGTATAAAAAATACAATTCTAAAAAGATTAAATCTATAAAATTAATTTATATGTTTGTGAGGAATAAATACAGCAAACTAGATTCCATCTGCTTCATTTGAGTATCAATCCTACACTGATTTGCATAATCTAATCTTATCCTACCTCGTTGTAATAGTTAATTCATCAAATCTCTTGTTGTAATCCATTTAGATAAGTTTGTACGAGAGTATCAGCAAGCTTGTACTTCATATTTATCTGCAAGCTTCATAAAATAATGAACACTGTATTTTAATTTATCTCTTAATGCTGGTTTTTTAACTGAATTTTCAGATAATTACTTACTGATATGAGTACAACTTATATATATGGGTTACTAGATTAAAGATATTTGTTTGAATATGTATAAAATTGCCCATCAAAAAAATATTAATATATTCTTAATGGGCAATTCAAGCGGGCAGAATTACATCTTCTGAACATTTACAGCTGATGGCCCTTTTTTATCCTTTATAATATCAAACATTACTGATTCACCCTCATGGATATCCTTATCATTTCCTTTTTCTTTAACTTGCGAATGATGTAAAAATACATCTTCACCTTCATTGGTAGAAATAAAACCATAACCTCTTTCATTATCAAACCATTTAACAACACCTGTGTACATAGCCATATGCAATTCTCCTTATTTCATATTTTTTTCACATTATAGTATTTGTTTTGACTTTATTTTTTATAATGGAGATAATTATAAAAATATCACTTTTATAAAAGCATCAAATTTACTTTAATTTACTTACCTGTTTTTTATGTAGTGAGGAAAAACCATTCTATTGTCATAGAAGACTAGCTATAGAAGCAGTTATTAAGCAATTCCCTGATGTTAAAGTAAAGCATTTGTAATAATTACACTTAGAAAAATTGCTTTTATTTCATAAAAAAAAGAGACATATCAAGCACCCTATAATTAAGCACTTGATACGCCCTTATTAAATTCTTAATTCATTATTGTTCATTTATAAAATTAAAAATTAAAATATACTCTTTTTTGAAAGTTTTATTTTATTACAGTCATACCACCCATATAAGGCTGCAATGCAGCAGGAATATTAACAGAGCCGTCAGCATTAAGATTATTTTCTAAGAATGCTATCAGCATTCTAGGTGGCGCAACAACAGTATTGTTCAATGTATGTGCATAGTATTTCCCATTCTTGCCATCTACACGAATCTTCAAACGTCTTGCTTGCGCATCTCCTAGATTGGAGCAGCTTCCCACTTCAAAAAACTTCTTTTGTCTTGGAGACCAAGCCTCTACATCAATAGATTTTACCTTCAGATCTGCTAAATCACCTGAACAGCATTCTAAAGTCCTAACTGTAATATCTAAAGAACGGAATAAATCTACTGTATTTTGCCACATTTTCTCAAACCACATCATACTATCTTCTGGCTTACAAACAACTATCATTTCCTGCTTTTCAAATTGATGAATTCTATATACTCCTCTTTCTTCAAGGCCATGAGCTCCTTTTTCTTTTCTGAAGCATGGTGAATAGCTTGTCAAGGTTTGTGGCAATGCATCTTCTGGTAAAATTGTGTCAATAAATTTACCAATCATGGAATGTTCACTAGTACCAATTAGGAATAAGTCCTCACCTTCTATTTTATACATCATGGCTTCCATTTCAGCAAAACTCATTACACCAGTAACAACCTCGCTGCGAATCATAAAAGGTGGTATACAGTAAGTAAATCCACGATTAATCATAAAATCTCGTGCATATGAAATAACAGCAGAATGAAGTCTAGCAATGTTTCCCATTAGGTAATAGAAACCATTACCAGCAACCTTTCTGGCACTTTCCAAATCTATACCACTTAATCTTTCCATTATTTCTGTATGATAAGGTATTTCAAAATCAGGTACAAATTGCTCACCGTAAACCTGAATTTCAACATTTTCACTGTCATCCTTACCAATTGGAACACTTGGGTCAATTATGTTTGGAATGACCATCATTATCTTTTTAACCTTTTCTTCTAGTTCATTTTCTAAAGCTTCTAATTGAGCCAAACGCTCTGAATTTGCAGTAACCTGCTTTTTCATTTCCTCTGCTTCTTCCTTTTTACCTTGAGCCATTAAAGCACCAATACTTTTGGAAATCTTATTTCTATTTGCACGTAAAGACTCAGCTTCTACTTTTGTGTTTCTAAGTTCCACATCTAATGCTATAACTTCATCCACCAAACCCAATTTGCTATCCTGAAATTTATTTCTAATGTTCTGTTTTACAATTTCAGGATTTTCTCTTAAAAACTTTAAATCTAACATATACTTCCTCCTTGTAATTCTTTCATTTATTAGTACTATCTCATTGATTCTCCTATTCTCTACAGATAAAATTTCAGATAATATACCCATAGAATACTTAGGATTCTTTTGAAAATAGGTTTTTCTAAATTAATTTAGTTTAATCCCATATCCATTTTTAAATTTTCACAACTATATTTATTTTTCCCAAAAGTATAAAAAACCTCCCATCTCATAAACAATGAGACGGAAGGTATCCGCGTTGCCACTCAAATTGCTGATTATATATAAATAATCAACCTCTTATTAGTAGGATAAAGGGTACTAACCTTTCGATTCATCACCGACAGCTCAAAAGTGGATTGATTTAACCTTTCACCGATTCGCACCAACCATCGGCTCTCTTAAGAAATTAATTAAATCTTTGCTTTTTCTTCGCTGTTTTTCAATATAACGAGGTAATAATTTGTATTAATAATTATATCTATATATGTTGTATATTTCAAGCTAAATATTAATTAAAATTCTTTTATTGATTAAGCAAATATTTCTTTAAAAGAGCGAAATCAATTGCATCTATTGTTCCATCTTCGCTTAAATCAGCAGCCTTTTTGGCACGTTCATCTGATAATACGTTATCTCCAAGCAAATACTTCTTAAGCAGCGCAAAGTCAATTGAGTCAACTGCCTTGTCATTATTAATATCACCTAATATGACCTCTGGAATTGAATCAGCACCTTTTTGCCAAACTCTTACCCAGTCACACTCAAAACCCTGAGACCAATCAGTAGAGCTATTAGGATCAGTTTCCCAGCCACCAACAGCAAGATTAATTATCAAGTACATATCTTTTGCCGCAGCTATAGCCTGTGAGTCCCTAAATGCACTGGCTACCTGTTTCCCGTCTAAATACCATTTGATATACTCAGTATCCCATTCTACGGCATATATGTGAAAATCCTTTGATAAATCAGCAACTGTTTGTTTGTTATAGTGAGACTTTGAACTGCCATAATGATAATTTGTATGCAATGTTGTTGGTTCATGGCATAATATTTCAAATATATCTATTTCAGGCGGCCTTCCACCATTTGAATTAAGAGTAAAGAAGGATGGCCAAAATCCAGTTGTTCCAGGCATTTTAAATCTTCCCTCTATATACCCAGTAGTAAAATTAAACTTTTTATCTGTATTTATAGCGCCAGATGTATAGTCTAAAGAAAAGGTTCCATCATATGTATTTGTAGTTGCAGGAGCATTTGGATGTCTTTTATTCTCAGCTTTTATTTTAAGTACTCCATTTGCTACGCTCACATTTTCAGGAGCACAGTAAGCTCTGTTTGTGTGGGTATTTCCCCAAGGATAGTTATAATTCCATTTTTTTGTATCAAGGCTTGTTCCGTTAAAATCGTCACTAAACACCAAACCCCACCCATCACTAAGATCTGGTGCAATAGTATCGTCCCTGTATGTTATTGTACCTGCCACAGTATCTATTTGAATGGAATCAGAATAAGGCAGCTTGAGACTTGTATTTGATTCAAATATCAGAGGCAGCCATACATACTTCGAATCATTAACTTTACCACCCCAAGCACCAGCCCATCTGTCTCCTGTATATAAATAGCTTGTACCATTAGTACCCTGAACAGGTATGATATATGCAGGCTGTGAGTTATATGTAGTAGAGTCACCCAAATTATATAGATCAGACCAGCCACTAGCTAGATTAGTTGAATAAGCATACTTGGCCTGATTTGGATTCCAGCCTGTACAGCCTGATGTTATAAGGTAATAGTAATTGTTCCTTTTAATGAGACAGGGTGCTTCTCTTTGCTTTCCTACAAACAGCTTAGCAACAAGAGAAGCAATTCCTTTATAATCAGGTGTTAATTTATATAAATGCAAATCCATATTTTCATTGGATGAAGATATAAAATATCCAGTTCCATCAGTATCTACGAAAACATTACAGTCTCTAGACATATAACCGGGCAAACCATGATCTGTTACACCCGAATTTACCATAGGTCTAAAGCTTCCTTGATATGTAAACTTTCCATCTGGTGTATTACAATATGCCACTGCTGCTCTGGCTTGTCCATAGTTTACACCATTCTCCCAGTGCATCCACATTACAAACTGCTTTGTTGAAGCATTATACATTACCTTGGGTCTTTCAACATTACATTTGTTAAGTTCTGCTGCTGAACTGGGTTCCAAAACTTCTCCACGATATTCCCAGTTTTTTAAATCAGTTGATCTATAGCATCTTACCCCAAGAAAATAATTACTATTATCACGATATTCACCATACCAGTAATAATAATCACCGTATTTGATTAATCCTCCACCATGAGCATGTATTACATTCCCAGAAGTATCTTTAAATTGAATTCCATTAGATATACTCACAGTCGCTGCCATTGCATTTTCTGAATTAAATCCAATAAAAGAAAAGCACTGGATACAAATAGTTAAGCATACCAAAACACATATAAATTTGTTTCTCATGTCATACCTCCATCATAAAAATAAACTCCCATATAGTAATGCGAATTCAAAGCACTTTTTATGTGGATATTATTTCCTTTATAGCTTATGGCTGCTATATAAAAATTACAACTATGCCCACTTCTTACATTGCTCAATCCTTGCCCCTTTTGGATTATCACCATGTTCCTCATCATTTGAATACCGTGTCAATAACTCACATGGAATGTTAGGACACTTTCCACAATGTACAAATCCTCTGTTTTGGCAGCACTTTGCCACAGGACATTCTCCATGAAAAGGATTACCATTTGTATGTATGCATCCCCCACATTTATATGGTTCTCTGTATGAACATTCTTCACAGCTTACCCCACATCTCGATTCAATCATTTTTACTCCCTGAAGCACCTCATTTTTTCCACCACACCCGGGAAATTTCTTTATTACAAATCCGGCATCTGTCAATGCTCTTTTTACAGCACCTGCAACTGTAAAAGTAGCACATGCTCCACCAATCTTTGTCTTTTTCCCAATTTCCAATAGAAGTTCTGGGCGCCACATTTCAGGATTCTTTTTAGGGCTATGACCATCGAGGAACCACACATCACAGCATTTTTCTAGGGAACTAACCATCTCAAGGGCTTCCCCCACCCACAGATTTAATTTAAGGGTTCCAAAGGGCTGCGTCATTTCCACAGCATGCCAGCCACTAACATTTATATCAATGCTTTGATACGCTTTAACAAGAGCATCAATTTTATCACCCACCCGTTCTCTGAATCCATCAAGTATATTGTGCATTCTCTCAGGGCTCATTGGGTATAACTCAACTGAATTATATTCTATGTAGACATTTTTCATATTGCTTTTGTCTAAATATCGCATAAGGGAAACTACCAATCTCCCTGCTCCAAAGCCCGTTTCCCCAATGATAAAAGGTTCACCAGCTTCTATACTTTTACTAATTCGTTCAATAAGATTATTATTAATTAAATAAACCTGTTCTGCTTCGTCTATTGCATCAACTACATCAAAATATATATCATCAAATTTATCATTTAATAGATATTCTGGTTTCTCTTTTAACATATATTACACTTCCTCTTCAACATTGTCTTAATTAAATTGAATATCCTAATTAAGCAAATATTTAAATACTTTTTTCATTAAATTCACAGATACTTTATAGGGTGGATATTTTAGCTTAAAATCAAAGGCTATTTGATTTTTCAGGATGCTTTTCTTATGTGAAAACGTATCAAAAGTTGCAACACCATGGTAGTTTCCTATTCCACTGTCGCCTACTCCTCCAAAGGGTAAATATGCATTTGTAATATGATTAATGGTATCATTGATACACACTCCCCCCGATGAGGTACTAGAGATAACCTTTTTCACATTGCTTTTATTATTCGAAAAGAAATATAGCGCTAATGGCTTTGGTCTATCATTTATAAATTCAATAACCTCATTGAGGTCTTCGTATTCCATTATAGGCAAAATGGGTCCGAAAATTTCATCCTGCATTATCTTACTATCCGTCGAAACAGGATATATTATTGTAGGAGAAATTTTTAATTCTTCAATATTATGTTGACCGCCATAGATTATATTTTGATTATTAATTAAGGCTACAAGTCTGTTAAAGTGTCTCTCATTAATTATTTTAGAATATTGCTCACTATTTATTGGGTCACTGCCATATAATTCATGAATGGAAGATATAATCCTTTTAATTAGTTCATCCTTGATTTCTTTATGCACAAAAAGATAATCGGGTGCTACGCAAGTCTGACCACAATTTATAAGCTTCCCCCACATAATTCTTTTTGCAGCATTGTCCAAATTAGTTTCCTTGTCAACTATACATGGACTTTTTCCGCCCAATTCCAAAGTCACAGGCGTCAGGTTTTTAGCAGCTGCCTCCATAACTATTCTGCCAACATTTGTACTCCCTGTATAAAAAATATAATCAAATTTCTGCGAAAGCAGCTGCTCTGACGTTTCAACTCCACCCTCTACAGAAACTATATATTCTTTTTCAAAGTTTTCATTTATAATTTGGGTTATAACATTAGATACGTTTGGTGATAACTCAGAAGGCTTAACAACAGCACAATTACCTGCTGCTATTGCTCCTGCAAGGGGTAGCATAACAAGTTGAAAAGGATAATTCCAAGGCCCTATTATCAGCACTGTCCCATAAGGTTCTGGAACAATGAAGCTTGAACCCCCTAGAAATATAAAGGGAGTTTTAACTCTCTTGTATTTACTCAGCCTTTTTATATTTTTGATCATAAAATCAATCTCATTTATAGTAATTCCTACCTCGGTCATATAGCTTTCAATTTGGCATTTGCCCAAATCCTTCTCTAATGCACTATATATATCTGATTGGCTTGCTAGAATTATATTTTTCAATTTTCTCAGTTGGAAAACTCTTTCATCAATTCCCCTTGTTAATCCCTTTTTATGAAATTTTCTCTGAGTTTCAGCAATATTAATTATAAGTACTCCTCCTCTCTAGCAGTTCCATTAATAACATGCAATCAACAGTAGCTATTGCAAAGCAATAAAAACTTCGCATTTTTAACCTCCATTTTCTATTCATTTATATACTAAAGGTAAATTTGCTTCTAGTCAATCAACACTACCCTTAACCAATTTATTTAGGTTGTACTCGCATGCAAGTATAAATACTGCAAACTCAGTTCAAAAAACTATCATAACAAGTTAAATTAATGCGATGTAACTAATTATTTATTGACTTTACAGGTTAAAATTATGGTTATTGCTTACTAGCACTCCCGTACAAACTTATCTAAATAGGACACTCACGAGATATTCGTTAAATTTGTACTGGTTCATCAAAGTTAATTTTACCGTCGCTCACATTCATCATCCATGCTTCATTGTTTCGTTGGTATACATTAACTATACTTCACCTACAAATTCTAACAAATATCTTTATCCAAGCACCCCATTTATTTAAGTTGTACTCTTATAACATCGCAAAGGTAGCGGAATTTCTAAACATTCCAGGTGTTCCAAAGTTTTCTGTAAGTTGGAATGCATTGAGTGGATGAAATAAGTAATGTTTTCAAACTCAGTTATAAAACTAACATAACAAGACAAATTACCGAGCTGCGCAAATTATTTTATAATCCTTACAGTATAAAAAATATAGTACTAACTCACTGGCACTCTAGTATCAGTATTAAAAATATGTAGCTTACCAAAAAACTCATTTTAAAATAAATTAATACACAAGTAAAATTAGTTAGTTTACATAGCAGCGGACTATTGATAAACTTTAGCATAGATAGCCTTTTTCAACAACTTTTCTCTTTATTATGGAAAAGTATAATTAAGGATAAATGTAAGAATTAGTTGGAACGTCACACCAATAGGCTGTATACGAAAGTTCATTTTATAATCTGCTATTGCATTTATTCCGTAAACTATATAGTATTATGATACATTAATTTTAAAATTAATCATAACAGAGGATGAATAGATATGAATCTTTTTTTAGCACCAATTCAAGGAATGACTATTGCATGCTACAGAAATTTATTTTCAGAGCTTTTTGGAGGTATTGATGCCTATTATGCCCCATTTATTGCCACTGCTGATATGGATAAAGTAAATCCTGTACTATTGAAAGACATCATGGTTGAGAATAATAATAAAGATATCAAAATTATCCCTCAAATTCTCAGTAATAACGGAACTGAATTCAAACTTTTTTCTGATGTAATTGCCGATATGGGATATAACGAAATCAACTGGAATATAGGCTGCCCATTTCCTATGGTAACAAGAAAGAAAAGAGGGTCAGGAATACTTCCCTATCCTGATATGATAAAAAAGCTTTTGGATATAGCTTGCGCTGGAAAATATACAATTACTGTAAAAATGAGACTTGGTCTAGAGAATTCTGAAGAGGGTATGCGCGTAGTTGAAGTACTAAACGAATATCCCTTAGGTGGTGTAATAATACATGCTCGTACAGGTAAACAGATGTACACTGGCAGTGTTGATCTGGATTCCTTCGAGGCAATTGCCTCTGCTTGTAAGCATGAAATAACCTATAACGGAGATATTTTCACATATGATGATTACTTGCGCATCAGCACACGGTTTCCATACATAAAAAACTTTATGTTAGGAAGAGGTGCTTTAAGCAATCCATTTCTGCCTTCTGCTATAAAGGGAAAAACTATTCCACATGAAGATAAAATGTCTCTGCTGAAAGAATTCCATGATGGGATTTTTAGCTACTATAAGAATACTCTATCGGGTGATAAGCATTTATGTGATAAGATGAAGGAATTCTGGAGGCAACTGTCAGCCCATACTGATAAGGACGGAAAACTACTGAAGAGAATAAAAAAATGCCATAACTCTAATGATTATCTTGAAGCAGCAAACCAAATTCTCAGTTCTTCTTCTATGTGGAGTGATTCTCCTATAAGATAGCAATAAAGTCAAAAAAAGTTGGCAATAAAATTGGTAGAACTATTATTATTATTATAAGTGATTTATTTTTGTTTTCCACTTAAACATATATAAGACATGTAAAGTATTAATATTATGCACCTATTTGACATAATACAATCAAAAATTACGCTAGGAGTATTTTATTATAGATTATAACTAATTCTCCATTAGCATATTGACTTAATATCATAATAAATATTATACTTTATTAGGGTCTTATAAGGACTTTAGTTTTATTAACATAATAACGAAATTTCCTATCACATTTTATTGAGATTGTTGATTATTATATACATATGATTATCCCACACATTTACGTTTTAAATAGGAGATGACATGAAAATAATAGAAAAAACTCGTTCTCTTATACCTAAATATGCTATTGTACCCTTAATTATATGCGTAGTTTTTAATTTTTCAGTATATAATGGAGTACGACTGTTTTATGAAGACAGGTATTTTTATAATTTAACTTCAAAAATAGATGATGTTTTACCAGTAATACCAATAACTATACTTATTTATTTTGGAAGTTATATTTTTTGGATTATAAATTACATTTTAATATGCAGAATAGATAAAGAGCATTGTTATCGATTTATATGTGCAGATTTATTAGGAAAATTAGTATGCTTTATAACGTATATATCTTTACCTACAACGAATATTAGACCTGAAATAACGCAATCGGGTGTTTTTTGGGATATGTTGCAGCTTTTATATAATATAGACCCTGCAAATAATCTCTTTCCGTCAATTCATTGTTTAGTTAGCTGGTATTGCTTTGCTGGTTTGAGAAAATGTAAAACCATACCTTTATGGTATCGATACGTAACATTATTAGTAGCACTAATGATATGTATTTCAACATTGACTACAAAACAGCATGTAATTGTTGATGTTTTAGGTGGAGTTTTATTAGCTGAATTAACGTGGCAATTTACATCACGTGTACAGTTTAGTAAAACAATTAAAATTAATAACCAGGAGATATTGAAATGAAAATTCTAACTATAGTGATACCTTGTTATAATTCAGCTGCTTATATGGATAGGGCAGTAGAATCATTACTTATAGGAAGTGACGAAATAGAAATTTTAATTATTGATGATGGTTCTAGTGATAATACTTCAGTAATTGCTGATGAATATGAGAAGAACTATCCAAATATAGTACGTGCCATCCATAAAGAAAACGGCGGTCACGGCGATGTAATAAACACTGGACTTAAACATGCAAATGGCATATATTTTAAGGTTTTAGATAGTGATGATTGGTTTAATAAAGAAAGTTTACAAAAAGTATTAGATACTTTAAAGGCCATGATTAATAACTCTACTTCCTTAGACATGCTTATAACAAATTATGTTTATGAAAATGTAAGTATCGGCAAATCCAAAAGTATTAACTATAAAGGTGCAATGCCTGAAAACAAAATATTTACTTGGAATGATTTAGGTTTTCTTAGATACAGTCAAAATATTCTGATGCATTCTGTTATTTATAGAACAGAAGTTCTGAAGGAATGTAACCTAGTACTTCCTAAGCATACATTCTATGTAGATAATATTTTCGTTTATATGCCATTGCCCTATGTAAAGACAATGTACTATATGAATTTAGACCTATATAGGTATTTTATTGGAAGATCAGATCAATCAGTTAATGAGAAAATAATGATACAGCGCATTGATCAGCAAATCAAGGTTACAAAACTAATGATAGACTGCTATAATCCTATACACATCGAATGTAAAAAACTACGTAAGTATATGATAAAATACTTAGTTATGATGATGACAGTTAGTACCGTACTATTACTCAAAGACAATACAGAGCAAAGTATGAGTAAAAAGAAAGAACTCTGGCAGTATTTAAGTTCAAAAGACCAACAATTGTTCGATGAAGTGGACAAGTCCCTTTTAGGTTCTTTGGTACAATTTAAAGGGTATTTAGGAAGAAAACTCATACTTTTTTGCTATTCACTATCAAGGAAAATATTTGGCTTTAATTAGGACTTTGTGAACACAAATGCATATAATTAATTGTAAATAAGGAGTAAAATACAGAAAAGCATAGTCCAAATAGTGATGTGTGATATGACGCTTAAAGTTAGACTCTTAATGCGTAACAGATTTTGATATCTGTTACGCATTTTTTATGAAGTCAAGGTCCTAAGCCTGTATTAAGCAAGTGTGTGAAGTTTTGTGTAGATAGCTTTCTATGATGTTAAAACTAATGGTATTAAAGCCAAAAAATTAGATTCCATATCTTGTTTGCAATAAAAGCGAAATTTTTTACCATGTCAAGGATACCCTTACTCAGAGCATTTATATTGCTTTATTAGAGAAGCCTGTCCTCGAACATTATTCATAATTCCCGTACACTATACCTTAGCTTTTAAGTCAAATTTTAATGTACTGAAAAAATTAGCGAACTTCATTTTTTACGCATGATAATGCCTCAGCTACTACATTATGCATGTCAAAGTACTTATACATTCCAAGTCGGCCACCAAAAATAACTTTTTTTTCTTTATCTGCTAAAGCCCTATACTTTGCATAAAGTTCATTATTTCTATCATCATTCATTGGATAGTACGGTTCGTCACCATGTTTCCAGGCTACTGGATATTCTTTTGTGATAACTGTTTTAGGATTTACATTTTGGCTTTCACATCCAAATTCAAAATGTTTATGCTCAATTATTCTGGTATATGGAATTTCATATTCAGTGTAATTAACAACCGCATTTCCTTGATAATTTTCACAGTCCAATACTTCTGTTTCAAAGCGCAGTGAGCGATATTCAAGTTCACCATAGCAATAGTTATAAAATTCATCTATCATCCCTGTAAAAACAATCTTATCTGCAAGCGCTGTCAATTCTTCTCGATGCATAAAGAAATCCATATTAAGCCTGACTTCAATTCCCTTCAGCATTTTTTCAATAATCTGAGTATAACCTCCAATAGGTATTCCCTGATATTTATCGTTGAAGTAATTGTTGTCATATGTGAAACGAATAGGTAATCTCTTTATAATAAAACATGGAAGTTCTGTTGCTCTTCTTCCCCATTGCTTTTCCGTATATCCTTTTACTAACCGCTCATAAATATCTCTTCCAACTAAACTTATAGCTTGCTCTTCAAGGTTCTTTGGTTCAAGTATCCCAGCTTCTTCAATCTGCTGCTGGATTTTAGCTTTTGCTTCTAATGGAGTAGTTACACCCCACATCTTATTAAAGGTATTCATATTAAAAGGCAAATTATAAATTTCTGATTTATATCTTGCAACCGGAGAATTTGTATACCTATTAAATTCTGCAAACTTATTCACATACTCCCATAAATCCTTGTTGCTAGTGTGAAAAATATGTGCACCATAATTATGTACATTAATTCCCTCAACCAATGATGTATATATATTACCTCCTATATGTGAACGTTTGTCTATAACTAGGCATTTCTTACCTCTTCTATTAGCTTCGTATGCAAATATTGAACCAAAAATACCGGTTCCAACAATCAGATAGTCATACATTTATAGTCCTCCTCTTAATACTGCAAAGAAATTCACACATATATTTAATATTCACTCAATATTTTAGTACTAAACAGAAAATCAATTTGCTATAGAATTATACACCTCAATCAAATAATCTGCAATAATACTTGTAAATATTAGTTTTAACTATATAAGATAATAGTAAAAAACGATATTCTAATATTTTATAGAATATCGTTTTACTATTTTACACTATAACTACGAAACATGTTTACTTATAGTTTTTCTCTAATTCATTATTATATATTTGCCGCTATTGTAAGATTGATATTTGATAAATTATTTTCATAGATATCAATCAGTTTTCCATACTCAGTTCCTTCGTAATTTGTTGGGTCTTCCGGACTACATTTTATCATAAAGCTTGTATTTGAACTCAAAAAATATAAGTCAAGAGGTATTTTATATGCTACTTTGCTACAGCCTTCAGGCATTATTACCTCTGTTTCAAAGTCATATTCTCCAATAGCTGAAACTTTTATTTTAATTCCACCTGCAGGTGCCAAACCATCTTTATATGTAATAGTTCCAGAAATTGTGCGCTCAGTCAGCCATCTCGTTGTAAAGTCTATATTCGTTGCATCCTCATAGCTTACGTCCACTAATGAACCATATATCTCAGCTGAATAATTTGATGCTTTTTGAGGCTCACATTTTATAATAAATCTATTACTGTTATTTGTATAAGAAAAATCTATTGGTATTGCGTATTCTGTTGCATAATCTCCTTCACGTATTAATACTTCTGTTGAAAAAACCCCTCCATTTTCACCCATAGCATACATTGTAATCCATATGCCACCTTCAGGAGCAATACCATTTTCATATGTTATTGTCCCTGAAATAACTCGTAAAGGTGTATCTGCATTGGCATTACACGGCAATAACAATAAAATCAGCAGAAAGCAAATTAACATTGTTGGAACACTAATTATTTTGATATTTGTCCCTATATTACTGCGAAAGCTGTTTAACATTACATATCCTCCTTAAAAATAAGTTATTTTTGTATATTATTCATAATTATATTAATAAATCCCTTCTTTTTCTTAGAATATTTTACAAAAATAATACTTATTTTTAGTTTTAGTGAATATTCTGCACTTTAATTACAAAAAATGAATCTATTGAATATTAAATTTGTAATAATTATTCTTGTATATTTTCAATATGTATAATTTTACTTTTCAATTGAATTATTTATTTTTCCATCATCTAAGCTATCTTTAATTAAGTCATACCATCCTTGTAATATTTTCTCAAATTGGTTTCTACTCACAAATATCCTTATCCAAACAGGAATCAATAAATAGACCTGTGTCAACACCTGTTCAAATCGTTCTTGTCCCTTCTTTGTACCAATAATAGTTTGTTCTGCTTGCAACATTAACTTATTTGCAATAATCCTAAGCCTTTTCCATCTCTTATTTATAACTAAATAAACAATATAAGCCAACACCAAAGCTACCATTACTAATACCAGCCAATAATTCTCCAAAAAGCTAACCATCTAAGTCCCTCTCCTTAATAAATAAGATTATTTTGTAATAAATAAATTTTTATCTTTCTACATAATTAAGTAAATTTTTATTAAAATTAACAACTAATATGCACTTCATATAACTTTCTTTATTATATTTGGATGTTGTAAAAATATATTTAGCAATGTAATATAGTTAATATATCCTAATTCTTGCAATTATTTTGCACCACAAAACATTGCACACAAAACATTGCATTGATATAACACATTTGCTTTCTAGCAGGATAGTTTAGTAACTTATTTTTAAAAGGAGGTGCTAGTCCATGTTTCTCTTGTAAAAAATAAACATGGATATAACTTTATGGAAAATAAATATCAAAATCCTAGTCTTTCACCAAAAGAACGTACAGAAGATTTACTTTCTCTAATGACATTAGAAGAAAAAGTTGGTCAAATGATGCAAATTAGCTATAACACATTAACTTTAGAAGAAGCCGAAGACTGGGTTGTTAACAAAAATGCAGGTTCATTTCTCCATGTTCTTGGAAAAGAAGCAGAGCATCTTCAAGAATTAGCATTGTCAAACAGGCTTGGCATTCCTATAATATTTGGAATTGATGCAATACACGGTCATGGCCTTATGAATGGCGCAACCATATTCCCATCACAGCTTGGTATGTCCTGCAGCTGGAATCCTGAATTAATAGAAAAGGCTGGAAGAGTAACTGCCAGAGAAGTAGCAGCTGATGGTATACATTGGACTTTCTCGCCAGTTCTTTGCATTGGAAGAGACTTACGTTGGGGACGAATAAATGAAACCTTCGGAGAAGACCCTTATCTTATAGGTGTGTTAGCTGCTGCTATTATAAAGGGTTATCAAGGAAAAAACCTATCAGATGCAGATAGTATTGCTGCTTGTGCAAAGCATTATCTTGCTTATGGTGAAAGCACTGGTGGAAGAGATGCCTACGACACTGAAGTAACCTATAGAAAAATTAGAGAAGTATTTCTCCCTCCATTCAAAAAAGCTGTTGAGGCTGGTTGTGCAACCTTTATGACTGGCTATCAGTCTATTGATGGCGTACCAATGGCTGTAAATAAGAAGCTGCTTCGTGAAATATTAAAGGAAGAGCTTGGTTTTGAAGGCTTTGTAGTAACGGATTATAATAACACAGGAAGCCTTATAACTCTGCAAAAGGTATCCCCCGATATAAGTGATGCATCCAAAAAGTCTGTAGAAGCTGGAAATGACATGATTATGGCTACAAACGACTTCTATGAGGCAACAATAGAACTTGTTAAATCAGGTTTACTTTCTGAGTCCCTAATTGATGAAGCAGTAGGGAGAATTTTGTCCTTAAAATTTTCAATGGGTCTATTTGATACCAAAAAAAGAAGTGGTTATGTGAGCAGGGAAGTTATTTCTTGTAAAGAGCATCAACAGGTAAATCTTGAACTTACAAGAGAATCCTTAGTTTTACTTAAAAACAGCAAAAATATTCTTCCTCTGAATAGAAATAACGAAATTAAAAAGCTTGCAGTAATTGGTCCAAATGCAGATAATTTAAAAGCACAATTTGGAGATTGGACTTTTTTCACTCACCCCGACCCTAAACCTGACGCTGTTCCTAATTTTGAATATTACACAATGCTAAAGGGCATTACCGAGTTATCTGCTTCACGTGGTATTGAGGTGGCATATCACAAAGGCTGTGATTTATTGACTGACGAACATGATATTGAAGGCGCTGTTACCACAGTTTCAGATTGCGATGCAATAATAGCAGTTGTTGGTGACTGTGTAGAGCAAAATGGTGAATTCAAGGATAGAGCAAACTTGGACTTATCTGGTTCCCAACTAGAACTCCTTAAGGCTTTAAAATCCCTTGGTAAACCTTTAATTGTCATATTGGTAAATGGAAAACCTTTATCTATTCCATGGCTATATAGAAATGCTGATGCTATAGTTGAAACCTTCAACTCTGGAATATTAGGCGGAAAAGCTACCGCAGAACTTTTATATGGTGAATTTATTCCCAGTGGAAAGCTTTCTATTTCCTTCCCCTATCATAGCGGACAAACACCTGTTTACTACAATCAATTGTCTGGTTGGCACAGTCCCAAATATGTTGACCTTCCTGATAAAAATGCACTTTATCCCTTTGGATATGGGCTGTCCTATACAAAATATCAGTATTCAAACCTTGTTTTGTCTACTAAGGTTTGCAATAAAAATGATACAATTACTGTACAGGTTAATGTTACAAACAGAGGTAAATACGATGGTACTGAAATTGTGCAGCTTTATATAAATGATAAGATAAGTTCCATAATGACTCCAGATAAGGAACTAAAGGGGTTTGCAAGAGTGTTTATTAAAGCAGGTGAAACAAAGACTGTATCTATAAATCTCTCAATTTCTGATTTAGCACTGGTAACACCTGATGAAAAATACATTGTAGAACCTGGAGAATTTGAAATTATGGTTGGCCCTGATTCTAGAGACTCTAGCTTGCTAAAGGAAATATTAGTGGTGAAGTAAGTAGATTGCATTTAGATAATAACGCATAGTTGTTTATATCTTTATACAGAGGTATTCCATAATTTTTATTGGGATATCTCTTCTTTTAATCACTTCAGCCGTAGCAAATTCTTCCACAAATTTGATTATATCATGTTTTATGTATAAAACATGTCAAAATTTGAAATAATAATATATATCACTAAATTTTAAACAAAAAAGTTGTTTTTATTTTAATATCGCTATATAATATGTTATAACAAGCTTAGAAAGAAGGGAAAATGTGAAATTATTAAGAGTAAGAGCTAGTAATTATAAAGGTTGCATTGATGATTTTACTATTGATTTAACTGCAAAATCTAAAAAGACCTCGGAAGATAAGGAATATGAATTACAAGAAATAGCCGAAGGGCTTTACCGATTCAATACAGTTGCAATTGTTGGTAAAAACGCATCAGGTAAAACCTCCGCAATTGAATTATTAGAGATAGCTTATGATATTCTTTCACTATTCAGACTGAAAAGAAAATTCTTCAATTTTGATAATACTTTATTGGATATAACTTTTTATTTTGAAGGTTATATTTATAATTATAAAACTACGCTAAGAAAAAGTTCATTGTTTGAGAATAGATCTATTTTTGAAGATCAGAGGATTTATAAAAAGAAATACTTTAAGTCAAACATCAAAAACATCTATGAAAAAGATGGTTTTGAAGAAATCAAATTAGATGGAGAATTGCCAGAAGATATATCATCAGTATTTTTTATACTAAAAAAAGCTGATGTCAGAAATATTTTTTTTGATTGCCATATGAGAGAGGCAGAATCATATTCCTTATTATTTAGATCTATAAAAACTTTTGATATCTCTAATGATATTTTTATGTCCATTTTACGTATATTCGATGAAAATATAAATACTATAAAAATGATTGATGAAACGCATTTTGAAATTAATTATTTAGGAAATACAGAGACTCTTTCAAATGAGGAATTAGTTTATATGCTTTCAAGCGGAACTACAAAAGGAATGTATGTCTACATTTCGGCAATAGCTGCACTTAAGTATGGGTTCGATTTGCTAATTGACGAAATTGAAAACCATTTTCATAAGACTTTAGTTGAAAACTTAATTTCTTTGTTTAAAGATAAGTCAGTAAATCGAAAAAATTCATCAATCATTTTTACTACCCATTATTGTGAATTATTGGATTTAACAAACAGAAGTGATAATATCTTTATAACAACTTCAGAGAAAAAAATAACAATCAATAACATGTATGAAAGATATTCCATAAGGACTGACCTTTTGAAAAGCAAAAAGTTTTACGAAAACACATTTAACACAGCTGTCAATTATGATGAATTAATGAATCTTAAGGGGTTACTTCTACAATGATAAAACTAATAATGTGCGAAGGTCCAAACGAAAAAGAAATAATCCGATTGCTATTAGAACATGGTAAGTTGAAATTTAAAAAAGAGGATTTACTTGGACTTGTTCCATTTCATGCAAGGCAGATTGATAAAAGTACGCAGATAAAGTTATATTTAAATATGTACACTGGTTCAGAAAAAATAGAAGTCTTAAGAATTGGAGACAAATTAAGTGATGCTTTGAAAATTCCTAAAGAATATAAGGATAAAATCAATAGCGACACTATAAGAAAATATTGTACTAAGCCCAAGTTAGAGATGCTATTGATTATATCTGAAAATATGGTTAATGAATTTAACAAAGATAAGTCTATTATTAGTCCTAAGAAATTTGCTAAGCAAAACATAAAACATAATGGCGTTAAATATGATAATAGAACTAAGTTCTATACTGATTATTTTGGTAAAAATATTTCAGTCCTTGTTGAATCGATAAAAGAGTATAAAAGAATTAAAAAATCTCATGAAAAAGATGAATTTTATCTGGCTGATTTGTTAAAATAACGTACATATAAAACCAGATTATTTGACACACATAAAGCTTTTTTATTTATTTTTATAAAAGGAGTCAATTTTTGCCCTATTGACTCCTTCTATGATTCAACAAGTATATAAACCATTTGCAATACAACTACATACTCTAAAAATCATACCTGCATAAGTGTTCATCCTCACTACAGTAATTTCCAACATAGTATTGATAATTTGCATAATTTTATAATCAAATCCAATGACATATCATTTCTTATTTTTTGTACTTATTTTGCATAGTATAATCTACCCCTCTGTATTAACTCCTGCTAATGTTGCCTGTTTTCTCACATAATCTGCTGCCTGTTTGTAGCTTTCAAAATCAGGCAAATGCTCTACAAACAAAGGCATGTCCTTTCCTAACCCTTCACATAGTCTAGCTACTTTCTGGTAATTCACTCTGCCTTTTCCGGGCATTGTTTCATGGATTAATGTTGTATATGCATTTTCCATCCAAACATCTTTTCCGTGAATACTCTTTATATATTTCCCCAGCTTTGTAAAGCACTCCTCAATAAACTCATCACATAAAACATATTTTTTAGGGCTATTTATCATATTAACGAAATCTAAGTGTACCCCAAATGCTTTTCTATCCACATCCTGAATTAATTGCAGATACTGCTCTGGTGAATCTGGTATCATCCATGGCATAGGTTCAACTGTATAAAATGTACTTACTGGTTTGACTGAATCTATTATATCTCTTATGGAATCCACAACTAGAGCATACGTGTCTTTCGAATAATTAGATTCATGAAAACCATCCCACATATCTCCTCTGCTTCCAGTTATATTAACACAGCAACATGCCTCAAGTTCATCTGCCAATGCAAGCTGATTTTTACTAAAATCTATGGCTTCTTTTCGCTCTTTGTCATCTATTGATAATACATTTTTCCAAATACCCACTTCACCAATCACTAGATCATGCTCCCTAACACATTTAAGATATTCCTTCTTCTCCTCACTAGAAGCTTTGTAATCTATTGGAGCCAGAACTGCTCTATAGCCTAATTCCTTCACAAGCTTATACCATTCTTCAGGATTACTATATGGTTTTTCGATTCCTCCGCCTATACGCATAAATATTACCTCCTTTTATCACTGCTTCTACCAGTAAACTAATTTTTATGATTTTTTCAAATAAAATAGCGTCAAGATAAATAGCCTGATTATCTGAGTATAAACTAATCTAATGATTCTTTCAAACACTTTCAAGTTAACCTCTATGCCAAATAATTGATGAATCAATATGCTTAATATCAGGAGTACAAGTCCTTGCCATTACTCCTGCCAGTTCTTCTGTCATCTTTTCTATTTGCTTCTTAACACCTTCTGAGCCTTCCATTCGCAGCGGTTCCATAATTGCCCTTCCAACAGATACTGCGGTAGCGCCTAATGCAAGTGCTTTAAAGACATCCATGCCACTAATAATTCCGCAGTCTACAAAAATTGGAATCTTATTATCAATAACTTTTGCAATTTTAGGTAATATCATTAATGGCGGCACTGCATACTTCATAATACCATGATGATGAGAAACTACAATTCCACGAACACCTGCTTCTAAGCATTTATATGCATCCTGCTCACTAAGTACGCCTTTAACTATAAATGGCAGCTTGGTTGCTTTCACAAACTCCTTTATTTCCTGTAATGATTTTGAAGACATCTGATGTCCCATGACATTATCATACTTTCCATTTTCTCCAAAGGAATGATCCACATCCATTCCAACCGCCAAAACCCCACATTTTTCTGCGTGTTCAATTCTCCTGAAAATATAATTGTTATCAGTATATGGCTTTATTATTTTAATTGTTCGAGCACCTGTTTTTGTAATTTCCTCAAGTTCTGCTTCATCCCCCATACCTGACCAATTAACAGCATTTGCTGATACTGCTCCTTTTGCCATTTCTGCCATTCCTCTTTCGCGTATTCTATTCAAGTGAGAAAGTGCAGCTGTCATAATGGGCGTGTCAAATGTCTCTCCATACAATTCAAGTTTAGTTGAAGGTATTACAGAATCAATGTGCCTCATTTCAAGCAGTAATGAGTCAAAATACTCTCTTGTTATAATATCTGAATCACCAGCATTCTTTAGATATTCCTTATCATTGTTTTCCATAAGAGTTTCACTTCCTTTCATATTCAATATAATGTTTGAAGAAAAAACAAAAGATTATCTATTACTGAAATAATAAACTCTTGATAAAATATATGCAATAGTTATATTGATACCCAAATTTATATTGTATTATTAAGTTTAAAGTCTACCCCCACTATTGACATAGAAAGCGCCCATTCTGGGCGCATAAAAAATGAACCTATGTAAATAAACTTTTAAAAGTCTATTACATAGGTTCATTTATATTACTTAATAATTAAGTTTAAAATTTATGGAACATAAGTATAAACCTTATCACCAGTAGTGCTTAAATCAACACCCTTAGCTGCAAACAACTGACTCAAAGTTACAAATTGGTAACCTTGTTGTTGTAGTGTAGGAATTATTATATCCAACGCTTCTGCAGTAGGATGTGGTGCTGGTTGATTGTCATGCAATAATATTATCGCCCCATCTCTAGCACCCTGTAATGCTAAATTTGCTCTTGTTTGAGCAGATGTAGATTGATCCCAGTCATTACATACAACACCCTGTACAAATGTTAAATCAACTGCTGTGTACAAGGTTTGGCTATATGCCAGATTTGGTGCACGGAAAAATTTAGGTGTTTGACCTGAGTATTGTTTTATAGCTGCAGTAGTATTAGCAATTTTTGTTCTAATATCTGATGCAGACATATTATTCATACTTTGATAGTCCCATGAATGATTTCCAATTTCATGTCCGCCATCATTAATTCTTTTAACTAATGAAGCAGTTGAAGCATTAATGTTTTGTCCAATCATCATGAAAGTAGCCTTAACACCATACTTATCAAGTTTATCAAGAACTCTTGGTGTCATATTTACATCTGGACCATCATCGAAAGTTAAAGCAATAAGCTTTTTAGTTGGATCTATAGGATCAGTACCTCCTCCTGAATTTCCACCACCAACTTCTATTGTGCCTAACGTAATTAGTCCTAAAAGATGTTGCTTTATCATAGCAAAGTCAATAGCATCCATAGAACCATTTTGATCACAATCACCAGCTGCAGGTAAGGAATCTTTTAGTCCTAGTAAATACTGCTTGTAAGCAGCATAGTCAAGAGCATCTACAGCACCGCTTCCATCAACATCACCAAGTAATATTGTACTTCCTGGTTGTCCAGGATCAGGATCAGGATCTGTGCCGCCACTCTTACTGAATGAGAATGTTCCAACGTTAACAGGTCCATTAAAGCAAAGGTATAAATCCTTTACACCTGAAACACCGCTAACAGTAGTGGATAAGTCCTTGTAAGTATCCCATCCGCCAGTATTAGGCACAGTTAATGAACCAATAATTGTACCTGTTGAACTGCCAGTTCTCAATTGAATAGTTGTACTTGTATTATTTCCATTAGCAACATGGGCTTTAAATGAAGCTGCACCAGTTCCAAAATCGACATTTTTATATACGAGATAGTTACCATTTTCAATGTATCCTACACCATTTCCGGAATCTGTTCCAATTTTCCTAACGGTTGTAGAATTTGTATCATTATAGCTTGATGAATCTATTGCTGAAAAGGCACTTCTCTCAGTTGGATTTGGATCTGTACCTGGGTCAGGATCTGTATTAGGATTATCATCAGTCTCAATTACCATTTTGGTCATGTTAGCTTTACCACTGCTCTGGTATCCCTCAACAACCATTGATACCTCATACATCTTACCCATTTTCATTCCTCTAGCTTCCCAAGCTTTAAAGTGATCACTAACAGTTATTGTACCACTGGTACGTTTCTGCTGACGAACACTCCAATACTGTTCAAAGGTTGCAGTGCCCTTGATTGAAGGCTGATTTACACGAGTTGTCTGGTATATATCATACACAGCACCATCAACAGTTATTGTCCCCTTTGATTGAGATCCGGGTGGTCTCCAGTTCCCCCAACTGTCAACTATGTAATACTCAACAAGCGGACTACTTGTCCATCCGTAAACAGACAAATATGAATTTCCATTTGGCTGATAGTCGCATGCGTAAGTTAATTTAATGTTGCCAAGTTCCTGCCAGGTCTTAGTCTCATCGTACTTTTTACCTGTGCGGAATAACGCATTATTGATGTTACTCCATGAGCAGCTGAAAGTACCGCCACCATTTAGTGTCATACTAGTGGTTCCGTTGTCTTTCCATAGCTCATAGTCGTAGCCGTCAATATTACCAGTTGCATTACCAGTAAGCGTTATTGCGGCTTGCACGTCTACTCCAGCCAATATGATGGTAAAACACATTAGAATAGAAAACATTACCATCAATTTTTTGTTCATTTTTGCACTCTCCTCCCCTTATTTCAATAATCGAACATGTTAGAGCAGTAACATATTCTACCATATTCTAGCATATTTTAACACGGTCCACAATAAATTTTAAGACGAAACTCACAATAAGTTTCACAATAATTTAATAGTTTTTTGTTAAAATTTCACACACACAAACATAAATTCAAAAAATAAAAGTGGCTGTTATTTATAGTTAGAGGCGTATCAGTATAAAATCTAAGCTTGAGATGAGATTTATTTATATACCAATTTCTTTTCTAAGAAATTTTCTGTTTTTTCGACAGGAAATAATTTCCCACATACGAGAATACTACAAACATATTTGTACTTAATTAACATTATGTTTATGAATTATATGAATTAATAATAGATTGACTCAACTGTCACGACAAAAAAACTGCATGTTGAACACTTTAATTAGAAAGTTGAGTTAATTAAGAAAAATTAAGAGAAGCGACTGTTTGTATATTGCTATATGTGCCAAATAATAACTTGAGCAAAAGCAACATACAAGGGATTTTGACCGTAAAATTGATTCTCAGCCAAACAAACACAGATCTAACATATATGAAAATATGAAATTCGAGATATTTCCTCTGCTCAACTATCTCAAGACAAATATAACATATCATTAAATAAGTGAAAACGGCATTAATTATTCATAATTAATGCCCATCTCAATATCAATATTTTCTTTATCAAGTATTTCTAAGCACATTTTATATATGACCTTTTTTCTTTTATCAAGTCTCTGTTCAGTTGCAGATATATCCATTAAACACAACAAAAATCCTATACCTCCGAAAAATAAGAGATAAATAATTATTGCACTAACGCCCATTTCCAATAGTGATACCAAAATAAATATTACAGCTAACCCTGAAATTATCAATGATGATTTCCCGTTATCCTTGGCTATTGATTCATTAGCTTCAAAGTTTTCAATTTCTGAAGACAAGGTAACTTTTAACTTATTATAATCTTCTATTCCGATTTTGTATGTATAAATAAACAACTGTAATTTAACCAATACTCTGTCATGCAAATAAGACAAATCGTTTATATTTTCCTTACTCAATGCTTCAAGTGAAGCTTTTAATTCAGAATAACAGTTTGTTAAATCCATGTTAAACTCCTACGCCCTTTTGGGTACAAATTTTGATAAAAACCCCTATCTTAAGCCTTTATATATACTTTTCTAACAATATTTACGCTGCACAAGATTTAGCAATAAATATCTTTACTTATGTATATGCTTTTTTAATATTCTACTTCACCTTTAGAATAGAAAAAGCACTTTCACTTTACCCTGCACGAAAACGACCATTTATGCACAATCTATGTTTCCAAACTTGTCAAACTTAACACCTACACCCAATACTGCACTAAATAAGGTAAACTAATAATACATTCCACGTTGCTCAACTATTTAATGCAAACTGAATTTTCATTGTTTATTAAAATTCGACTAGCCGTTAGAATATACTCCTTGCGTATACCTTGCCCCTTTTAAAAAGCAGATACGAATACTTATTATGTATACTATTTTAACATAAAAAATCCATAACTACCGACTAAAAATGGGCAAAATCATATAGTTTAAAGGCTCTGAACATCAAATGATTTTATTAAAAAACAAAACCCATATAAATTAATAATAAATTTAATAAAACTTCCAATAATATATCGGAACTATTATTATGATATATAATGGTAAAATATAAAAAAGTTGAAAATATAACTTTGTTACTTTTCTTACATTTCTATTTACGCTTTTCACAGTATATACTTGCCTAAAGAAATGAAAACAAAATTTTTTCCAAAAACTATTTATCACTATATTGTTCTTATAGTTTAGAATTACGCTTATTTTTATAAAATAATTATATATATAAATTACTATATTTTCAAAAACAATTAATTTTATTGCCCAAAAAGTTCAATGTCATAATAAATTAATATTAAACTTATATTTATGCTTATAGCTGTCCTTGTTTTAACAAATTCATTATCAACCATTTTTTTACAAACCTTATATCTGCGACCAAAAAATAAAAATGTTTACGAGTACTTATTATAGAAGTATATAAATATGTCTATAACCAAAAAATACGCTTGTTCTGAGTATATTGATATCTATGTATCGATTATACATACATAGAATTTGAAGACCTATTTCGTTACAGCTGTATGCAGTTTGACGAAACAGGTAGACAAAAACCTGTATGGTAAGCGATACAATATACATTATCAATAAGCAATAGGTTTTCGGCATAACCTATTACTATTTATTCAAACTAGTGGCATTTTATTGGTGAACAGACAAAAGAATAGCATTCGGTAAGTTTGATAGTCGCTGCAGTGTAATTTCAATTGGCTATTTACTAGTGAAGCAATGCATGTCTGGTTCAATAACCAAATTCCCATAAAATAAAGGGTTAACAGTCGTAGATGCAGGTGCTGATAGTTCAATATAATCAATTGATTTTACAAAACAAAATATTTGTTCGATGCTATAACGATATTTCATGTCAATGAGTAGCTTGGCATAAATAGGATAAAACGTAACATAGGGTCAATCGCCGTTTGCTAGTTTCAAGTACTATATCAAATTAAAGGAGAGTCGATTTATGAGAGGAAAAAGAATCAAATCATTATCAGTGGCACTTGCTGTATGTATGACAGCACTTACGTTTTTCTCAGCACCAGCTGACGCCGCTACTCCAACAGGTAAAAGATTGAAGGATGTTCAAAGCAGAGTTCTTATAGGAACTGAATTCCCAAGTGGTTTTAGTACATTGTCAGATTCTGCTCAATTCCTCAGCACTGCTACTCCAGAATTTAATCTGGTAACTGCTGAAAACTGTATGAAATGGGATGCTCTAGAGCCTTCACAGAATAACTTTAACTGGAATGAAGCAGATAAGCTTGTAAACTGGGCAAAAGCTAACAATTATCAGATTCATGGACATACCTTTGTATGGCACAGTCAAGCTCCAGGTTGGATACAGAATCTTAGCGCTAGCGCTATGGAGTCTGCAATGAACAATCATATTGACAAGGTAATGGGACGTTATAAAGGCCAAATTTTAGTTTGGGACGTAGCCAATGAAGTTTTTGAAGAAAACGGTAGCTATAGAAATTCATTCTGGTATAGAACTATGGGTAAGAGCTTTATAGAAAAAGCATTTATTCGTGCTAGAGCGGCTGACCCTAGTGCTAAGCTGATATACAACGACTATAATCTTGAGTATACTGGTCCTAAGTCTGATGCTGCTTATAACATGCTAAAAGACTTTAAGAATCGTGGTATACCTGTAGATGGTATAGGTTTCCAGATGCACTTAGATATACAATACGCAATTGATTATGATGACTTTGCTAGAAATATGCAACGTTTTGCAGATTTAGGCTTAGAGATATACGTAACTGAGATGGATGTACGTATATCCAGTAATCCTTCATCAGCTGAACTTGAAAAACAAGCTAGCTACTACAAGAATATTATCGAGAAATGTATGGCACAACCTGCAGTAAAAGCTATTCAGGTTTGGGGCTTCACTGATAAATATTCTTGGGTACCACAAACATTCCCAGGCAGAGATAATGCTTTAATCTTTGACAGAAACTATAATCCAAAACCAGCTTATTATGCATTCCAAGCTGCTCTTGCTACTTCACCTACTCCAACAGTAGTATATGGTGATCTTGACGCTAGCGGCAGTGTAGACGCATTAGACTATTCACTCATTAAGCAATATCTACTCGGAAACATTACCAAATTCCCTGCTGAAAATGGTATGATTGCAGCAGACTTAGATGCCAGTGGAACAGTAGATTCATTAGATTTCGCTATAATGAAGCAATATCTGCTTGGAATTATATCAAAATTCCCTGCTGAAACTAAATAATAATTTATAATTTCTTAAGATATGCCAGTCTACATAGCAGGCTGGCATATTTATTAATTAAAAATCCATTGTCTTAATTAAGGTAATCACCTTAAGTTAAGATATCAGTTTATACCATATAAAAAGCTTATTTTTAAGTCTTATTTTTCCTCAAAACCACTTAATTACAGCCATAAAAATCCTGTTTTTATAATTAAGTAAAGTTTGATATCTGAATGTGAAAAAGCATTAAAGAGTAGTTTCAAGTTAAATTCAAGCAAATAAAACAGGAAAATTTAAACTACTAATCACTTAACAAGAATTTGAATAATATTTTCACATACTCTTTTCATAACTCTATATCCATTTGGAGCTGTTGTAGCAATTCCTGCATTATTGGGCTTACAAAAGCCATTAACCTGACAAGTGCCATCATCTCTTACAAGGAGTTTTCCCATCATACCAACAGCTGACCATTCTTTTCTTTTCTCCCTTGGGATATATTCCTGAGATGGATCCCAGTCTGGGTTTAAAATAGGAACATAATCTGTATGTTCTTCATTTACAAGGATTTCTTCATCATAGGCTTCGGTTAAAATCCTATCAGTATTCTCTTCATAGACAGCATCATGATGTACAATTCTATATGTAGCAGGTACAACGACATTATGGCACTGAATACGTCCCCATTGTCAGTCACATATTTGCCTCTCCAATCGTCAGCATAATTATCCCCAATAACAGAAGGATTTACTGAAACTACACCTAAAATATAATCATCTGAAGATTTAGCTTTTCGGATTTTATCTCCATCGAGCGTTACAAAGTATCCAACTCTATCTTCATTGTCAATATTTCCATCTGCCCATTCAAAGAATTCAGCATAATCCGCGCCTGTTGAATTAAAAGCAGATAAGCCATAAGTTTTCCCATCGAATGTGACTCTAAATGCATTGGTTTCCGCTTGATATTCACCGTTACCAATAGTAAATGCATCAGATGTTATAGAAAAGGATGTAGGATTTCCTGCCAAAGTTTTATTGTACTTGCCCATTACGTGAGAACAATATACATTAGCTGTTGTCACATATCCTTCTGCATGAGAAAATTGTCCATAGTTCTTGTCCAAGCACCTTCTGTATGAGAATAACTTCCAGTTGCATTTGTATTAGCTCCTTCTGCATGGGAAACATCTGCAATTTAACTTAACAAAACTAAATTATTTTATATTTTTTAATACCTCCAATAAATATTCCCACACTCTTTGAACGGATGAAATACTCATATGTTCATTTGGCGTATGCACATCATATAAATTAGGCCCAAAAGAAATAGCATCTAATTGTTCAAATTTTTCAGCAAACAGGCCGCACTCCAACCCAGCATGTATTGCAGCTATATGCGGCTTTGTTTTGTACATTTTTTCATATACTTCTTCAAAAATTGTTCTAATTTTTGAATCAGGATTATATGACCATTCGGGGTAATCTGATTCTGTAACAACACTTCCACCATTTAGTTTAGCAGTTACAATAAGTCTATTAGTTAATTCATTTTTTAAGCTTTTAACAGAACTTCTTATTGAACTAATAAACACTATCGAATCTTCATTAGTGGTAACTACTCCAAGGTTCAAGGAACTTTCTACTAAACCCTTAATTTCCATACTCATAGAAGTAACACCATTTATAAGTAAGTACAAGTAGTTAATAACATTATTAGTTGATGTTTTGGAAAGCATTTTTGTTGGACTGTTAGTTAAGATTTCAAATTCCACTCTTACATCAGGGTCTGATACCCTCATTTCAGTTTTAAATATCTTTTCAATTTCCAATAATTTTTTCTCAACTAATGTCTTATCATCAGCTTTAACTAAAATAATAGCATCTGCTTCTCTAGGAATTGCATTATTCTTTGAACCACCATCTATTGAAATAAGTCTTAAGTCTATTTCTGACAAAATAGACATAAGTATACGACCCATTAATTTATTGGAGTTTCCTCTTTCCTTATCTATCTCCATTCCAGAGTGTCCACCCCTTAGGCCCCTAATTTTAATCATATATGGAATACGGTTTTCATCTAAATCTTCCCATACAGCAGGTATTTTGGTTCTAGCTGTAAGCCCGCCTGCACAACTCACCAATAGTGTTCCCTCTTCCTCAGAATCAATGTTAATTAATATTCTTCCTTTTACATCTTCAGGGTCTAGTGCCATTGCCCCATCCATTCCAGTTTCCTCTGCAGTTGTAACAAGCAATTCTATAGCTGGATGCTGATATTGGTTAGAAGCCAAAATGGCTAATCCCATGGCAACTGCAATTCCGTTATCTGCCCCTAAGGTTGTATCAGTTGCATAAATCATATCATCAATTATTCTTAGCTTAAGTGGATCCTTAGTAAAATCATGGTCTACATCTTTATTTTTTTCACATACCATATCCATATGCCCCTGCAAAACAACAGATGGACTGTTCTCAAATCCTGGTGTTGCCTTCTTTCTTATAACAACATTTAATGCAGAGTCCTGCACATATTCTAGATGATGCTCTTTTGCGAAAGACACCAAATAATCGCTTACTTCCTTTTCATTTCCTGATCCCCTAGGAATCTGCGATAATTTTTCAAAGTATTTAAATACCTCAACTGGTTGAAGATCCTTAAGTATTTCTGCCATTTTATTTACCCCGCTTTCTTATTTATAAAATATTTGTGGAATATCAAAATCCAATTAGCAGCTAAAACGTATAGCTTTGATTAAGGTTCAAACCCCAATACTTCAAAATCATTAAACAAAGTTGCTAAACCTTTGCAAACCGCTTAATGCCAGATTTATAATCCATCGTAAAAAGCTTACTAAAGCCTATATCGTTTGGTTTAGCCGTAAAATCTCACACGTTAACCAACTATTCACTGCTATACAATTAAAATATCTTACTATATATATTATACTGCTTTATTAATAAATTAAACTTTTAGTTTATAATTAGGTTTATAATTATTAATATAGTCTGTATTATTTCCATATTTCCCACAATAAACTTGATATCCTAAAGATATTATATATAAATTCAAGGTGATTATTTTTATTTCATGTATATATTAGATTAACTACTGGATATATGCTGATATATAAAATCTATTAACTCTTTATATCCCAATATTTACTCATTAAAAATGCAAAAAATAAATAGTCCTAAAAATATTAATTACACAAATGACAAAATATTTTAAAACTATTTTCATATTTTTACAAAATGTTGTATAATGATTATAAACACCACTCTAGAATTTTGCAAACTTCGATTAGGTAAGGTAAAATGTTTTTTGCAAAATAAACCCGGAAACAGTAAAAAATAACTTTTTCAATTTATGCAAATTTGTTTATAGACAAAAAATAACAACTTGCTAAAACGAAAAAGCAATTTAGTAGCGTGTCTTTATTATAGAGGGGTGAAACTCAAAAATTTCAATATTTAAGGGGGAAATGTTATGTTTTTGAAAAAAGGTTTAAAAAAGAGCTTGTGTTTTGTTCTTTCGGGTATCATGGCTCTCAGCATCGTAGCTGCTGCAAGCAGTCCAGTATCTGCTGCTGGTGAGAAGATTTACAGGCCACTTCCCAATGAGTACAAAAATATCAGTTCAAAGCAAGGTACTATCGAAAGGTTAAGTTACAAATGGGGTAACGATACCAAGTATTTTAACGTCTATCTGCCTTACGGATATAACCAGGCTGATACTTCTACGAAGTATAACGTTGTATATCTGATGCACGGCGGCGGAGAAGATGAAAATCTATTATTTGGCGGACCAGGTCAGAACAAGGAATTAAAAGTAATCATTGATAATATGATTGCAAAGGGAGATATTAAACCAGCTATATTTGTTACTCCATCATTCTACAAAGGTAATAATGATGTTGCAGGTTTCCCTCAAGAATTAAGCACTACTCTTATTCCGCTTGTTGAAACAAAATATAATACATATTTAAAATCAACCAGTGCTGCGGATATGAAAGCTTCCAGAGATCACAGGGCATTTGGTGGATTCTCAATGGGTTCAGTATGTACCTGGTATACATATATTAACTGCCTTGACTATATTAAATATTTTATACCTCTAAGCGGTGACTGTTGGGCAATAGGTGGAGGTAATAATAAAGCCGCGGAAACAGCAGCTTATCTGGCAAATGTTGCAAAGAAAGCCGGTTATAAAGCACCACATGACTTCAAGTTGTTCTGTGCTTCAGGAAGTGAAGATATTGCATATCCTAATATGGTACCTCAAATTAATGAATTAAAAAAATTAACAGATACTTTCATATATTCAAATGATCCTATACAAGGAAACTTCTATTTTATGGTGGCTAATGGTGGTACACATTGGTGGGGTTATATTAATCAGTATATTTATAACATATTGCCAGATTTGTTCCAAGATAATACTCCTCCAGAACCTGTAGAACCAGTAAGTGCTTTCAATAAAATTGAAGCAGAAGATTATATAAGCCAATATGGGGTTGAGATTGAAGACAATATATCTGATACTGGTAAAAACATTGGATTTATCCAAAATGGAGACTACACTGTTTACAAAGTTGATTTTGGCGACGGTGCTACTGGATTCCAAGCTAGTGCAGGAAGTGAATCAAACGGTGGAAACATAGAGATTCGTTTGGATAGTCTAACAGGTACATTAGTTGGAACATGTGCTGTGTCTAACACAGGCGGATGGAAGATATTTAAAGATGTATCTTGCGATATTAGTAATGTTACTGGAATACATGATGTATACCTCAAATTTACTGGCGAAAGTAATTATTTAATGAACTTAGACTGGTTCAAATTTGTCAAATCAGCAACTCCAGTTGGTAAAATAGGTGATATTAACTCTGATGGTTCAATAGATTCATTAGATTTAATGCTAATAAAGAAACATCTATTGGGTGTAGAAGAAATTGAAAACACTGCATTAGCTGATTTAGATGGAAATGGCGAAGTTGATGCTCTTGACTTTGCAGTGATGAAAAAGTATCTGCTTGGTATCATATCATCATTCTAAAATCGATACTCTGAATATAAAATTATATTATTAGTGTAAAAAATTATTGCCATATATTCTAAACACATAAGTGTTTTTGAATATATGGCAATAGTTTAAATACACAAATCAAATTTATTAGTTAATTCTTAGGAAATACTTAACCAAATACTAGTATAATGTGGTTTCATACACAAAAATATTTACATTCCCTAGCTAGTCCAAGAAAACGTCCGCATCCCTTCCCTTATTTTGAACTGAGTTTGCAGGTAAACTACTTATATTTCTTCTCAAGCTGCTCTAACATTTCAATATACTTATTTTGGAATCCAATCTTGCTCATATCTTCTTCATACTTATCACACTCACTATTAACAGTATTTAATGTTTCTTCACTTAATTCTCTTTTAGCGAAAGTATAGGCAACATTGTCTTCTTTATCTATGTGTCTGGATAATAAATGAGTATATGAAACAGCGTTTGCAATTACATCAAGTTTTGCTTCAGCATCACCTGCTTTAAATTTGATCAAAGCTTCTTCAAGCTCAGTCATATATAGTCTTCCAAGGTCATGCTCTACAAGCATTCCATACTTAATTAGTTTTTCAGCTACACTTCCAATTTCATCTACCATTCTATTAAACAAAATTTTTTCTTCTTTTCCATGATGATGCTTATCAGCATAGTTTCTCACAAAGTCAATCATAGCTTCAAAGTCTGCATAGTCAATTTCATTTCCATTCATAATGCCTAAGCAGGCTTTTCTTATGACCTCTAACATCCTTTTAATGTTTTTATGCTCATTAACCATTAAAGCAATTCCATCCATAAAATCACACCCTTTGTATCGAATTTATACTATTTTCTGTACTAGTATATTTATATCCTGTATCACTCAAGAATCCGTTAATCCAAGCGTCTCTAAAGTAATAATAATTTTTAACATCACCCTGAACCTTATCCCAGTATGCTTTATGAATATCTATGGTAGTCTTCCAAACAATCATAGTTTCACTGCTTTCAATTACTTCACTTACTCTGTCGCAGGGCATTCCTTCAAGCATATTATCAAAAATAAGCTTAAACATTTCCTCCGATGTTCTTTCCTTATTTCCATTTTGTTTCATTACGTTTGCTCCATTTTTATAAAAAACCTCAGCAATCTCTTCTTTTGTAAGAATCTTATCCCTAAGTAAGTCAGTTACTACATATGCTAATCTGGTTTCTACACTTATTATTCTTTGCTGAAGCCAACCATGAATATTTGAATGTTCTATTTCATTTTCTAGTGAGCCTGTTACAGGGAATCCATACTTAGCATGACTTTCACTTAAAAGATTCTCACTGTTATATCCCTTCATTTGAACTAGTTCTGCAATAGCTTCTATCAATTTTTCATGTAATTTTATCTTATCGTAAAGCCAATAATGGATTTTCCCTAAAAATGCACTCATAATTTTCTCCCCTTATTTTACAGATTCATTCAATGCCTTTATAATTTCATCAACATTTATTCCATGAACTTGACATGCTTCTTCTACGGTTTCAGCCTGAGCTGATGGGCATCCTACGCAGCCCATACCAAAACCAGCCAGAATTTTAATGCTTTCAGGATAATTTCTAACAACTTCACCGATGGTCATTTCTTTAGATATTTTCATTTTATTTTCCTCCATATATCAATAAATACATATTTCAATTTTTAGGTTTATCAATTCTATTTTAAATATTAATATGTTCCAAAATTATTTTTAGCCTAGAAGAGGATAAAGTTCTGTCTCTTCCCTTTCCACTCTATTTGAAAGAGCGCTAAATATTCTTTCTGTATCTTCTTTAAAATCTCCAATATTTTTCTTAATTTTGCTTGATGTATTATACTTTGCTTTATACTCATCATATCCTTTAGTAACTTCACTCATCTCTTCGTAATATTTCTTTCCGAACATATTTAGCGCTGCATCTGAGCTGCTTAAAAGGTTTGGATATAAGCACTCATCTTCACTTAATAAATGTATTTTTAACTTGCCTGATATGGTATTTATACTCTTAACAATATTATCAATGTTTTTATCCACTGTATTATTCTTTATATCACTCAATATATAACCTGCTAATTCTATTATCTCATTATGCTGTCTTTTTAAATTAGTTAAGTCCATATTCATTCCCCTTCCTATCTGATCTGTTTGTATAATATCACATATAATACGGGAATTTTGTATCCTCTGCTACAATTTAAAACACCTAAAAGCATCTTTATAACTATATGCTGTACTAATTTTTATCATAGTAGGCTCTCCTCAAGTAAAATACTATTGGCTAAATATCCGATGACACCAGACAGTAGTTTGCGGTTGAAGGCTAGCTCGAATAACAACCTTTCGAATATGATGCTTTTTCGAGCAATAAAAAACACAGATATGGATTTTTCGTTAGGTTAACATAAAAACCAAACAAATTCAAACCCAAACTGCGTTCAAAATCACTTAAAATCTTTATTGAACTGAAAATCAAATAAAGATTGTCGCAAAGCCTTGAAATTTATCTTTTGGCATCTCTTCTTCACATAAACATTTTAATCCTCCGAAGCCTTAAAGTTATATACAGGTTTTATTATCCTATTTACTTCAACTGTTTGATGAATATTTGCAAGTATTTCTTCTATAGGTTTATAAGCAAACGGAGCCTCATCTAGTGTGTCCAAAGATAGCGAGGTTGTATAAATTCCCTCCATTGACTTTTTAAATTCTTCCATTGACAGTTTAATTTTGGCCTGTTTTCTGCTCATTAATCTGCCAGCCCCATGAGGTGCAGAATAGTTCCAGTCATCGTTTCCTTTGCCCGTAGCAATAATACTTCCATCTCTCATATTTATAGGAATAATTACAACTTCACCCTTCTTTGCAGAAATTGCACCTTTTCTCAAAATCATCTCATCAGTTTCAATATAGTTATGTATTGTTGTAAAACTATCAACCACATTAAAACCCATTTTCTTGATAATGACCTCTGCTATAGCCTTTCTATTATATTGAGCAAATTTTTGAGCAATACGCATATCATGAATGTAATCATCAAAGCTTTGTCCTTCAAGATAAGCCAATGCTTTGTTTATTTTTGTTTTTTTATTTTCAAGCTCTGTCTGTATCTCTCGTGTTTTTCCTTTTGACTTTAATTCAGCAATAATAGTTTCATTACTTACTCTTGTAATCTCTTTCGCTGCTCTGTTCTGATAATATTCTGCGATTTGCTTACCTAAATGCCTACTTCCAGAGTGAACTACCAGGTAAATATTATCAAGCTCATCCTTATTTATTTCTATAAAATGGTTCCCGCCTCCAAGCGTTCCAATACTTAACGTTGCTCTTTTCAGATCAACATGTTCCTTACATTTTAAGTTATAAATATCTACAAATTCATTATATTCATGTGGTGTTTCGCGGACATCAAATCCACTAGGAACAAAACTTCTTATAACATTGTCAAGTTTACTGAAATCAACATTTTCCTTGCCAATCATGCTTACAAACATACCACAGCCAATATCAACGCCAACCAAATTAGGAACAACCTTATCTTTTATTGTCATTGTAGTTCCAATAGTACATCCTGCACCTGCATGTGTATCAGGCATAATTCTTATTTTGCTATCTTTAGTAAATTCCTCGTTGCAAAGCTCGAGTATCTGCTGTGCCGCCTTTTCTTCCACATTATCAGTAAACACCTTAGCTGTGTTATATTTTCCCTTAATTATCATGATTTCTCCTCTCATATAGCAAATCTCCATTGCTAAAAATAATTAATAGCAACAGAGATTTGCTTGCATTACATTAGTAATCTCTTTAGTAATCTCATTCTAAACACTTTTATCACTGGTTTTGTTGGAAAGTAAGGTATTTAGCTGTTCAAGCAATGCTTTATAAAATCATTAAACATTAAATATCTCCTCTATTTAATCCTACCTTCGTCAGTCTCAACTTTATTTACAAAGTCCATATTGTAACGAACTGCACCGTGATCTTTAATTACTGTAGCTCTTATAATACGAATTGCTAAAATAATACAGTTTTCATCCTTTTCATTATTTGCGAAATCGTACCATTCAGAAAATGCTTCACGAAGTTTAGTCCTTAACTGTGCATTTTGGGGGGCTAGAACCCATCCGAGATTTTCAGCGATTCCGTTTCCAGAAAACCATCCATTGCATAGTGCAAATGCCACTTCTTGGTTTTGAGCTATCTGCTGCATTTTAGTTGATTTTGCCCAAGTAGTAACATAAAACACTCCATCTTCATAAAATGCATCCACTTCACGTACATAAGGACGGGGTTTCCCCTCTTCATTTGGTTCCATTGCAATAGTGGAGAGAGCTATAACCTTATCCTTTCCATTACCACATCTTTCCTCTATTATTTTTAACCCTTCTTCAAACCTATTCATTTTTGACTCCTTCTATAGTATGATAGTCTTAGTAAATAACCTTATTTTGTGGTTCCTTCATATTTCTTGTCTTTTTCTATGCATTGCTTCAATTATATACTAATTAGCTAAAAATATTAAAGTACTAAACCCTTATTATGATAATTACGATTATTACATCCACTATAGATACGTACACTTTTCACATAATTCATATTTCTATGTGATCAATACTAATTACCCAAAAATTAATGTATAATATTTATGTTATATAAATACATTTATGTATTATATCGGCGTTATAATTTCTTATAATTTATTTAACTTTCCCAGTTAAAACCAGTTAAAAATCATAGGTGATAAACTTATCAATGGGAAGTTGGCTAGTGGTAAAGTTGATTACCTTAATAAAAGGAGTGAATATTTACATGAAACGAGCATTACTAGTAATTGATGTACAAAATGAATACTTCTTTGGGAAATTACCCATACAATATCCTCCTAATAGCTTTGATAATATTTTAAAGGCTGTAGATACAGCCAATCAGCATAATATTCCAGTTATACTTATTCAGCACTCATCTCCTCAAGAGAATGCATCAATATTTAGAAAGGGCAGCAAAGAGTGGGAAATTCCTGAAGGATTGTTGAGTAAAAATCATAGCCACATTATTGAAAAAAATCTTCCTAGTAGTTTTAAGAATACTAATCTAGAAAAAGTATTAAGAGATATGGAAGTTGATACTGTAACTATAGTAGGCTACATGACACAGATGTGCTGTGATACCACTGCTAGAGAAGCAATGCATATGGGATATTCCGTAGAATTTTTATCGGATGCTACAGGTACAATACCCATATCAAATAGTACAGGTACTATTTCTGCCGAAAATCTTCATAAAACAATATTAATAATACAAGCTTCAAGATTTAGTAAAGTTCTTACTTTAGATGAATGGATAACAAGCTTTGAAATATAAAATGCCATATTAAGAATTGAGAAAAATAACTGTATCCACAGTAGTTTATTAAGGCTATAATGTCTTTAAACATGCTTAAATCCTCTAGCAAGTCCATATGCTAGTTGAGTTTATCAAGGATATATTGTCTTCAAACAGGCCTAAACCCTCTAGCAAGCCCATATGCTAGTTGAGTTTATCAAGGCTATATTGTCTTCAAACGTACCTAAACCCTATAACAAGCCCACAAGCCAGTTGATTTTATTAAGCTATAATGTCTGTAAACATACAGAGAATCGAAGAAATAGTACGATATAGTTATATCCAAATCAATCGTTATCCTTGTATTTGGTGCTATTCCTTTATATTCTCCTGCTATTCTTCTGCTTCCTCAAACATTTTTTTCATCTGCTGTTTTGCTTCTTGAGACAAGGTATTTCTTAAAAATTTGCGATTTACTTCCTGCATCTCCTGATGCTGCTGCATCATTTTCATATTAGCCATTTCTACATCAGCTTTTAGTTCTCTGGCAGACAGTAAAGCCCCTCCAGCTCCCCTAATAATAATCTGCTGTAATCCATCAGAGGTGGCAACTGTTATTTTATATTTTTTCTTATTGTCATAGGTAAATTTCTCGATGTACTGGTCTGCTGTTTGCGCCTCCTTAGTAAATACCATATGGATATTATGATAATCCATTACTTCTTCTTGATGACCCGAAACACGATAAGCATCAAATACAACTATAATCTCACATTTCCGAATTCCCTGATAATTACTTAGAATATCAAGCAGCTTAATTCTGGCAATATCCATATCTTTATCAGCAAGTTCCTTTAGTTCGTCCCATGCATAGATAATATTATATCCATCCACAAGGAGATACTCTTCTTCAAATTCTTTTTGTTTTGCAACGTAAGTAACTCTCGAAGGTTCATCATAACTTCTGCTGGATACTTTGCGTCTTTTCCAAGTAGATCGCTTTCCTTGGTTTGCATAAAATGTTTTATTAAAAATTTGCCCAATTTCATCTGGACTAATCCACTGTTCTTCTACGTATGAAGCTATTTTTTTAGTTGTTTCTTCCGTATCTTCTTTTTTACTAAAATAGCTTTCAACATGCATATAATCTTTAACTTTATCCCAATCCACTATAAATCCTGCGCCGTTTGAACAAAATACAGAACTGGTGGGATTACCGATATCTCTTTCTGAATCATATCCAATAAGTTCAATGACTTCTGCTTCATTATGGCATTGTCCGTATCCTTTAAGGCTGCAAAATAGCCTGCCAAGGCCTTTTGTATAAGCAACTACCTCCATCTGGTAATTTTTCATGGTAGTAACGGGAGCACTTCCCTCAAGAACAGCCGTATTCCCATCTGACTGTGTTATTTCACATGTTCCATGCATCTTCTCAATATCTGCCATTGCTCTTCCAACCATTTTCTCAGGTAATTCCAACTGAAATGAATAATATGGCTCAAGTAATCTTGACTCTGCCTGCTTAAGACCCTGTCGTACTGCACGGTAGGTAGCCTCTCTGAAGTCACCGCCTTCAGTATGCTTATTATGCGCTCTGCCCGATACTAAAGTAATTTTCATGTCTGTAATGGCTGAGCCTGTTAAAACTCCTCTATGAGTCTTTTCTCTCAAATGAGTTAAAATAAGCCTCTGCCAGTTTTTACTAAGCAAATCCTCGCTGCAATCTGTCCCAAAAATCAGCCCACTTCCTGGCTCACCCGGTTCTAACAACAGGTGAACCTCTGCATAATGCCTCAAAGGTTCAAAATGCCCTACTCCTTCAACTGTATTTAGTATGGTCTCTTTATAAACAACCCTTCCTTGATCAAATGTCACAGAAACACCAAATCGACTTTGTATCTGGCTCTGGAGAATTTCAAGCTGTACTTCTCCCATTATCTGCACTTGGATTTCCTGCAGCTGCTCATCCCATACAATATGAAGTTCTGGTTCTTCCTCTTCAATTTGACGCAGTTTAGGAATCATTACTCTTGGGTCACAGCCTTCTGGAAGTATAATTCGATAAAATAAAACAGGTTCTAATTCTGGTGCAGATGAAGCCTCCTCTATCCCTAGTCCTTCTCCCGGCATTGTTTGGGTAAGTCCTGTTACGGCGCATATAGAGCCTGCCCCAATTTCACTAACCGCCTCGTATTTATGTCCTGAATAGACACGAATTTGATTTACTTTTTCTTCCCAAGTTCCATTGGTTAAGACATCCTTAACCTTTAGACTTCCACCAGTAATCTTCATATACGTCAGACGGCTGCCTTGATTATCCCTTGTTATTTTAAATACCTTAGCACCAAATTCATGGGGATATTCAGGAATCACGGTATACAATTCTATACCATGCATAAATTCTTCTACTCCTTGCAGCCTTAAAGCAGAACCAAAAAAACACGGATATACTTTTCGATTCTTGATAGCTTTTTTAATTAACTCTGTTTCTAGAAACCCTATATTTAAATATGCCTCCATAAGGGTTTCATCACACATTGCCAATTGTTCATAATAATCTTCAGCCTCAGCTTGTTCAAATTCAATACAACCTTCGTCAAGCTGCTTTTTTAGTTCTTTTATTAACTTTTCCTTATCTGTCCCACTTTGATCCATTTTATTTACAAATATAAAAACAGGAATCTGATACTTTTTAAGCAGACTCCACAATGTCTTTGTATGGCTCTGAACTCCGTCTGCACCGCTTATTACTAAAATAGCATAATCAAGAACCTGAAGTGTTCTTTCCATTTCTGCTGAAAAGTCTACATGTCCTGGAGTATCCAGTAAGGTAATCTGTATATTCCCTATTTCAAAAAGAGCCTGCTTGGAGAAAATAGTGATTCCTCTTGCCTTTTCCAATTCAAAGGTATCTAAATAAGCATCCTTGTTGTCCACTCTGCCCAATTTTCCTATTTTACCGTTTAGATAAAGCAAACTCTCTGATAATGTTGTTTTTCCTGCATCTACATGTGCTAATATTCCAATAACTAATTTTTCCATCCACTGGTTCTATCCTTTATATTTATATATTGTAAAACATAGCCTGTATTTATATCATCTAATATGATGATACCAGTATGTATTCATTTTTTCAAATTTATAAATAGCTATTATTAACTCAAACTTTTCTGTAAATTATTCAGCCTAAGGCCTATTAATATTTGGTGTGATAACAATATCAAATGAAAAGCAAATGATTTTAATAAGTTAATTAACTTCAACATGTCATTGGTAAGCTTTTACACAACTCAACTTTTTATTCAGCAGTTGGGTTTAGAAATATTTCATGAATTAGTTATATAAGAAAATCACTCATACGAAATACTTATATTTTTGTGTTCGCAGAACCACATAATAAGTTATTATGAACTAATCTATTTAACTGAAACATATATATTATCTTTTATATAAAATCTCCAAGGATAATCTTTAGCCTCTTCTGCATAATCAATACCAACCCGTTTAGCAGATACTATACTAATTTTGTCACTTTCTCCTTCTTGCACGTACAGTTTCTTACCGCATAAATCCTCTCCATTTAAGCTTCTATCTATTGCTAATGCTTGGCACAATTTTCCTGGTCCATTTGTCAAATTCCTTAAATTACTTTTGCTTAATTGGGAATACTCTTTTCCAAATCTATTTTTCGCTATTATTTCTAGCCCTTCTATGGGTTCAACAGCTCTTATTAAAACAGCTTGAGGGGTTCCTTCCTCTCTAGTTACTACATTAAAGCAATAATGCATTCCATAAATAAAATACACATATGAAAAACCGGGGCCTCCATACATAACTTCTACCCTCTGCGTCCTTCTTCCACCATATGAATGAGCCGCTTTATCAATAATACCCATATAGGCTTCTGTTTCTACAATTTTTGCAGAAATCTTTTGCCCAAATAATTCATGCACCAGCACTTTACCCAAGAGCTCCTTTGCCACTAATAACGCATCTCTATTGTAGAATTCTCTGCTTAATATATTTTGTGAGTTCAATTACTTATTGAGCCTCCTCCCTATAACATAAAACTGTATACATGAGTGTATATTTATGATTCTCATTCATTGCCACATCCGCAAGCACTGAGTTTATATGACACAAATATAATACCCTTACTTTTAGGATAATATCAAGATTATTGATAGATTAAATGTAATTAAGGTAAAAAATTTGAATTACAGAAGCTGACTCTCCTCATTCACCATCCATAGATCATAGCATGCTAGGAGCTGTTAAAACCAAAAATAATATATATCAAAATTAAACTGCGTAAATAGTATTCCCGTGCAATATATATCTAGATTGATGTTTGTTCTGATCAAAGAATGAATATTAAAGTACTATTAAAATAAATTTTCATTAACCCATTCACATATTGACACACTTTTCCATGTACAATATAATTTAGTTAAATGTTGCTAAATCGATATTGCAAATATAATACTTACTAAAATATTGAAAAATAACAGTTATAATTTATAAGTGAATATAATCTAGCTTTAAAAATCAGATAATAATTTGTTTATCTAAATGTAACGGTGTTAAGCTTTATTTAATCTCTGCAATGCATTAAAAGACAATATTTCTTCAATTACCATAATTTAAATTATTGACTTTATATCATTAAAATAAAAAATAGCAACATAAAAAAATTTAGCGAGGAGATGTATTTTATGAAAAATGGAAAACATAAACCATTTAAACTCATTATTGCTACACTAAGCATTGCTTCTTTGGTGTTTACTGGCTTCTGTGGTTCATATTCAAATGTTTCAGCAGCCCCAGCCCCAAACACCAAAAAGCCATCAGTAGACAAAAGTGGCTTTGACTCCGAAGGCAGAATAGTTGCTAATTTCGGTTCACCTGTAATTGACGGCTCAAAAGATAAAATATGGGATAAAGCAGTAGTTGTTAAACCTAAATACATAACAAAAAATTTAACTACATCAGCTACTTTCAGAGTACTATGGGATGATAACGCGCTGTATGTTCTTGCAGAAGTGAAAGATAAAAATTTGTCTGTAAAGTCTGAAACTCCATATATGCAAGATTCATTTGAAATCTTTTTAGATGAAAATAACGACAAAACTCAAGAGTATGGTGTAGATGATTTACATTTCAGAGTTAATTATGAAAACTCACAATCTGTGGATGTTGGAAATGCTGAAAGGTTTTATACAGCTACAAAGAAGCTTAAGGACGGTTATCTTGTTGAGGCAAGAATTGCACTTAACACTAAGCCCGCTAATGGAAAGGTTCTTGGTATAGAATTGCAAATTAATGATTCAAAAGATACTGATAGAATTGGTACCATAAATGTTTTTGATTCAACAGGCAGTGCATGGAATGATACAGGAAAGTTTGGTGAAGTTTTGCTATATGGTAAAACAAATGGTTCAAAAAGCGGATTAAATCCTTACGATTTAATGAATTTAATAAAGAGTGCGCAAAAATTAGATAAAACACGCTATAAAAATCCAGAAGTAATAACTTATGCTATAAAGTCCGCAGAAAACGTGCTCAAAAATAAAAAAGTAACTCAAAATATGCTTGATAAAGAATATGCTGCTTTAAAAGCTGCAATAGATAAGCTAATACTAACAGACGAAGCTGCTGACGAAAAAGTTTTCAAGACTGTTCCAGATATTTATAGATCAGAAATTGAACAACAAGGAACAATTGAAAATTTAGAGTATTCTGTACCAAATTTAGAAAACGGAATAGATGTTAAAAAACTAAATGTTTACCTTCCATATGGTTACAACCCATCAGATTCTAATAAAAAATATAATGTTTTATACTTGTTGCATGGTGGTGGTGAAAATGAAAATACCATATTTGGCGGCCCTGACCAAAATAGAGAGTTAAAGAAAATTATAGACAATATGATTGCAAACGGTGACATCGAACCTCTTATTGTTGTCACACCTACTTTTTATGGCGGAAAAAATGATACCGCTTATTTTCATGAGGAATTAATCAGTACAGTTGTTCCATTAATTGAAACAAAATATAATACTTATGCTGCATCAGGAGATATAAATGACCTTAAAGCCTCAAGAGAACATAGGGCATTTGGCGGTTTTTCCATGGGTTCGGTAACTACTTGGTATATATTTGTAAATTGTATTGACTACTTCAAATACTATATGCCTTTGTGCGGCGACTGCTGGATATTCGGTGAGAAAGCTGGAAGCTTAAAGCCAAAGGAAACGGCAGAATATCTTGCAAAAGCTGCAAAAGATGCAGGATATGAACCAAAGGATTACTACATTTTTAGTGCCACAGGCAATCTAGATATCGCTTATCCAAACCTAAAGCCTCAGATTGATGCTATGAAAGAACTAAAGGATAGTTTCATTTATTCAGGCAATTTAGAAAAAGGAAACTTCTATTTTATTGTAAGTGATGGCGGCACTCATGCATGGAATTGGGTAAACCAGTATATTTACGATATTCTCCCTGATTTATTTAACTGAGTTCCCAGATAGCTACTTATTGTTATGCTGGTACGAGAGTACTACTTATATGACTGGGTTGCTTAATAAAAGATATTTGATTGAACTTAATGATGAGGACTAGTTAATTATACCGTAAACTCTACACAAATGTAGGTTTTAGCATAACACTGAAATTTAGATGCTGAATGTTAGGGGCGGTATAATTAACTATGATAACCAATACTTATTCAGCAAATTTCTTGAAAAGCAACCCATTTAGATAAGTTTGGCCAGAAGTACCCTTACGCTAGGACTATAACTTTACCCTGTATTATTAAAATAATTAACTCAATGTTTAAATATTAGATATGGCCACTTATGTTATAGACTCTTCCTATAATTTAAGATTATATTTACATCTAATAAATATTATATATTATAGATTTCTTTTTAGATTACATATTATAATGGTATTTAATACTAGAATTTATTGCAAAAAAGGAGACAATATGGCTAACTCAAATATAAAACTCATCGCCCAAAAAACAAATCTCTCACCAGGTACTGTTTCCATTGTGTTAAATGGACGCGGCAACGAAATGCGCATCTCTGAAAAAACTCAAAACAGGGTATGGGAAGAAGCAAAACTACTTGGATATAAGCCCAACATATATGCAAGACGTTTGCGAAGCAAGTCAGAAGGAGACTCGTCTGCTATTATAGGTATTTTATGGCCATCTCTATATTCTTCAGAGTTAATTGTTAGCTTTTTTGATAGTATTCAAAATAGTATTTTAAATGACAATCTAAATGTAGAGGTTGTTTTTAAGCCCTATGTTTATTCGGAAATAAGTAAAATTGATAATGTTTTTAAGAATAAGCTATTTAATGGAGTAATAATAGTTGGTGCTTCAGATAGTGATGTGGATTATTTGATGAAGATTGAATCCACAATGCCTATTCTTTTATTTAATAGACAAAATGATAAATATAGTTCCGTGTGCATTGATAACTACAGAGCTGGTGAAAAAGTTTCTGCTCTTCTTGCTGCTAGAGGGCACAAAAGTGCAGGATTGATTTGTCCTAATCTCTTGTCACGGAATTTCAGTATGAGAAGAACTGGCTTTTTGGATGGGTGTCAAAAATATGGAATATCTGTTCTTCCTGAGCATATAATACTCGATACTCTTGATTCAGAAGGCGGTATTAGAAGTGCTGAAAAACTCTATAAGTCAGGTACTCTTCCTACTTCACTTTTTTTGCTTGTTTCCGGCTATAGTCATGAAGTATTCCCATTTCTTCAGAAGAATGGGATACGAATTCCAGAGGATATAGAAATAATAGGTTTCTCAGATATGGTGACAAGCAAATTTTTAAAGCCTAGTCTGACTGTCGTCAATCTACCTATTCAAAGAATGGTTAAAAGAAGCCTTCAGCTTATTCTTGATATGATAAACGGACATATACAAAAGCCCCATATTGTTTTTGAAGAAGTTGACTTTATTTTTCGAGAAAGCTGTGGAGGGTTTTCGGAAGGTTAATTAACACTATATAGTTCACTCAATAGAAACCCATTATAAAATGATTTCGGCCTTTCAAGTGAGCTTTAGCCTATCCATTTTCAGGTGACTGATTACGTGATTTCAGGCTCCGAGCCTAATTCTGTACTCCGTTGCGTGTACTTTTACTATTTGTAAAAGAACTCGCAAAAGTACAAATTTCAATTGTGTGTGATGTTAACTCTGGTGAGAAGTGATTGCATGTAGATTCTGAGAAAGATAAAAATAAGATTGCCTAGTCTGAAGTCAACTCATAGCAAAAAAACAGAGAAGAAAAACATAATCGTTTAATCTTCTCTGTCTGTATTTGTTGTTTTATTCTATTTTGTATGTTGTACTTTAACCGAGAATATTTCGAGGAATTTCCCTTTAACCCCCTAATTGCGTCGCTATTTTATCATGGTCAAGGAGGAGCTCACCATGAACTATGGGGCTTTTGCAGATAAAGTTCTGAGCCATACAATAACTTGATTTTTACATAACGTCTTCGACTGCGATTTTCTTACCCCTGTTTGGCGATATGTTACCCCCGTTTCCGATTTTCAAGTTACTATGGGGTACAAATACCCATGCAAAGATTGAGAAGAAACGAGGGTAATTTTACAACTGTTCATTTCTATAAGTAATTGTCTGTCCTTGAATCTATCTTTGGATACATTCTTTACTCATATCACGTTTGATCATAATTTCACTATATCCTCTGCTTACATATCTCAGTTCGATTATTACTGCAGATTTCTTACTAAGTTTCTATCTTTCTTGTGAGTCTTATACAATTTAGAACAATAATTCCTTATAATAAAAAGGCGCTTACCAATTTTTAAGTAATACATCATTAATTTCCTCAATAAAATCTATAGACTCAAGAGGTGATCTATTTTCATTATATAATAAGCCAATAATTATGTTGGAATTTGGTTTACACACAATACACCTAACCACTCCTTGGCTCCATATTTGTGGCATAATTTGCCCCTCAAGTGAATCATTTAATGCTTTTATTTTTGTAAAGTCACCAAAAAGTTGAGTTACCAAATCATCTTCTATCAAATCTTTCGTGTTTCCAATCGTTTCGACCAATCCATTATCTAAATTTGTTACTACAGAATATATAATGTTATTTTTCCTCATAATATTTTCTATCTCAAGAAGTGTCATATCCTTACTCCTTTCACAAATACATTATTAACCAAAATCATAAAACGTGCCAGGCATCTTTTCAACCAACCTTTGCCCTTTACTCTTCCAGTGTTCTTCAATTTCTTTCTGTCTAAGTCTATCTCCTCCTGGCTCAGAATTAAATATAGATTTACCAGGATGTCTATTGGGAGATCCTCCTGTATGCTGATTACCCTCAGGATGACCTGATCCTGGAATTTCATCAATAACACCGCCATCCCTGATAGGAATTTGGTGTCTGTGATGTGGTGCCAGTTTTGTACCTGCAGAATTTCCTCGTAAAAATTGTTCTTTCTGTTCTTTTGTATATGGACCAGTTCTGTAAATTGGTGACTTAGAGAAATCAGGGTCTCTAGGACTCATAATATGTCCTTCTGGAATTTTTACTTCTTCACCTTTCCAATTTCTTATTATTTTATCTTTACTTTCTCCCGCCAAACACTTTTCAATCGCGTTTGTAGCCTCTTCAACTTCCTTGAGCTTATATTTTTTATTTTTGGGCTGCTTTAGCTTATATACTTTATCCTTTGCTGTTTTATCCAGCTTGTCCCATACAGTCTTATCTTCTTCAATGTTCTTAGGGCCTGTTATCATTACTACATTTTCTTTACTTCCAGGCTTACCTCTTTCAACCCATAGTTCATAGGTTTTGGAATCCTGCTTGAATTTTGCCTTCGGACTGAGGATTTCATCACCTTTTTTAGGTCCATCCTTTGTCTCTGTCGGATTATAAGTATATTTATAGTCCCAATCCTTGCCATCATCTACTATATTAATTGACTTAAATACGCTGTATTTTTTCTTTACTTCATTTGCCTCATACTGTAGTTCCTCAAGTGTAGCTCCATTATTCTTTTCATATTCGCTTGTTAATTTTTCAAGTTCATTAAGTCCTTGAATAAGCTGTTGATCTTGGTTCTTCTTTTCACTGCTAGTCTTGTCAGTAGTCTCACAAGCGCCATCTGGCTTCACATCACCCTTAGCTTGATTTTGTAATGTTTCATCTTGGTATTGTTTAACGGTCTTGCCGTCAGCAGTCATTGCATTTGGGTCTGCCGCTGTTTTTTTATTTGATTTTGAGGAAGTATTTGGTTCTTCAACATTTAATGTTGAATCGGTGCCATTTTCGCTGCCTTTCTCTTCTTTGGTATCTTTAGGCGGCTGTGCTGCTTCGCTATTTTTTTCATTCCATTTTCCTTGTTGCTCTTCCTCAGTCTTTTTACTGCTGGTCTTATCATTAATAAGGTCAGTCATAAACTTGTCTGCTGAAAAATCAACTTTTCCAAATTCTATTTCTGGAACTTGTTTCGAACCTAGAACATGATCCACCTTCGCCATTATACCAAAGCTGCCTCCAAGAGGATAACTCTTGTTAAAGAGAGGCCATGTCCATCTCTCATCAGAAAGAGGAGACCACCATGGGCTATCGATTTCTACAAAAATGTCTCCTTCTAAGGCAAAGAACGGCTGCGCAGCAACTTCTAGTTCGCCCGATATGAAGAAGTCACCTTTTTTATCCTGACCCGGCATTGCATTTTCCTTGTAACCAATTATTGGTGTCGCCTCGGCATATGCAGATAAACCAGCAATTGCAGTTATTGATGCACCTGCCTTAATATCATGACCAAGTACTTCCAGTCCCGCACCAGCCTTACCAATAAGTCTTACTCCTGCTGCAGCAGATATGTTCAAGGATGCTTGTATACTAAAGTCATTGCACTTCTCAGGATCTGTTGAATATGTTCCTTCTGCAATAATATTGTACAACTTTGCAGGACCTAGTTTTGCAAATGCTTCTAATCCTATGCTGGCAAATAAGAATATATTTCCAACAACAGGTATTCCATAAGATGCCCTTGCTTCAACGTTGAGAAGTTGCTTAATATAGTCAGTTTGTTCAAAAAGAACCAATTCTTTTTGAGGCACAATCTGTCCTACAATTGTAACATTACCATTTTCATCTACTTCGGCATGGGCTGTCCCACTAAGCCAATCGGTGAACATAAACGTCAAGTCACCTTCACCGGCAAGCACATATTCAGGATTTTTAGATTTATTACTTTGAGGTTCAGGTTTTGCTGCTTCATTTGAGTATGTTCCAACAACGCTTGGCATACTATTTTTATCAATAAGTCTTAGCGTTACTTGACCTGAAAGCTTTTCACCAGAATAGCCTACACTGCCTTCTCCTGTAACTCTTTCGCCATCAACATTAACCTTTACTCCACCATTAATATGTTCTGAAAGATTAACTGCAAGTTCTGCGGTACCTGTTATATTTCCTTGACTGCTACGTTCCAATGTAAGATTTCCAGTCGCAAGACCTTTTACATCTATATTTGCAGTTCCTGAAAAACTTATCTTGCCAGTATCAGGTTCAAATTCAAAGGATATTGTGCAATCAAAAACTCCTCCAACCTTGACAGTTGCATTTCTAATACCAAACTCAAGTCTTCCCTCATTTATACTATTAACTATCTGTAAGGATTTGTCAAGAGTTAATCCTCTCAAACCGAACATGCTCGGATCAGATATTAACTGTGAAAGAAGATCATTTGAGCTAGGAACTTTACTACCATTTGCTATACCCAAGTAACCTGTAAGCTTGCCCTTATTTATACTTATAATCAAGCTTGGCTGTGCTGTTTTTACCATATTTTCCTGATTTGAAAATGGATTCATCGACAGAGAAATTGCCTGTGGAGTCATTTTATAGTTTTGCCCCGACTTACTTATCTTTACAGTGCCACTAGCAAAATTACCATATCTCACTTTTATATTAGCGCCACTTGTATTTTCTTTAAGATACTCGTCTATTTTTGTTGTAGCCTTAAAATCAGTCATGCCCTTTAATTGAATCTCTTCCAAATCTGATTCATTTATTTTGGGCTTTGACTCTGTACCTTCGTCTTTTTTCTGAACTACAAAATCTCCGCTTCCTTTACTGCCACTATTGCTGCTATTTTTTGATTGACCACTACTTGCATCTGCTGCTGAAATGTCTTTACCAATTTCCGCCGCTTTTGCACCCATAATATCCGCTTCTTTTTCAAGACCTGCATCATCATTTACAAGAGTACCTGTTTTCATCTGCATGGTAGGCTTAACAATACCTTGCTTCTGCTGAACAGCATGCCAACCTTCATGTGGAAGATGCTTTTCCTGTCCCGGAGCAATATGGATATCATTTCCCTGTGTATATGCTAATGCTCCAACCTGTTGCGGCTTATCAGAGTTTTGATGAACATTTACATCTGATAGGTCAACGCCTGATAGTTTTTCAAGCCCTGACTTTAGATTGCTTGGTATACCTGAACTTGAAGCAGCATTATTACCTTCATCCTTCTTCATTTGCAATGGTTTTTTTCCATTACCCTTCTTTAGCTGTGAAGTTTCTTTTTTGTCATCTGAATCCTTTTTATCATCAGAATTTATTTTTTGTAATGTAATTGGATTCCTTATATCTTTCTGCTCTATCTTATTCTGCCTTTTACGTAGTTTTGCCTCCTCCATCATTACCATGGCTCGTCTATATCCTATAATAGATTGAATATACAAAAATTCTTCTCTAGTTATAGAATCCGGATCATTTAGCATCATCTGCATCAGTTTTTTGTAATCGGTTGTTCTAACATTCTTTTTCTTTTCTTCTGGCTTTTTTTCTTCTTCTTGCTTATTATTAACATTATTATTATTAACAGGGCTATTTGTTTTGTTGGATACAGCCTCTGGCTTTTTAACCAACATCTTGGTCTTCATTAGATCACTCCCTTAAACTCTACTCAAGTATAAGTAAATTTTTAAGGGCTATTAACATCCATATTCTTAAAATTAATTTAAATATTAGAAATAATTATATTCCTTAGTCAATAGACTCAAGTTTACTTTTTAGAATTTATTCAAAAACTATTTTTATTAGCTAAAATTATCTCATTATTTTTGCTAAACCCAAAAAAATTTTCAATTTACAGTTATATCACAACTATTTATATAGAAGTTCAAAAAAGTTACTCAAAAGTAAAATTTCTTCTCCACTGCTTTTCATAATATAATTCAACTTTTTTCACAAAGAAAAAACCGAAGGTAATTATCATACCTTCGGCTTTTTCAAATGCAGAAATTAAAGGAGTTTTCAGTGCCATCTTTATATATTATTATTCTATAATCTTTTTATTTATAAATATAACTATCCTATAAATTAATTTCCAAGCAACATCATTTTCAACTTTGCAAAGTCAATAGAATTTATTTCCCCATCTAAGTTGATATCCGCATTATTTTTATTTATGCTGTTAGATGAGTCTAGCAAGTATTTTTTTAACAATGCAAAATCCAATGCATCGACATTGCCATCACTATTTACATCTCCAAGTTTTCCTTCTTGTGAACCTTCAGGTAATCCAACCAACTTAATATTATCAATATATAAAGTACCTGAATTGCCGTTAGCATACATAAAATGTAATGAACCTACTTTGTATACGTCAAAGGTTGCACTGTTATCCTGTGCAGGTGGCTGATAATCTATTCTTCTTGTAAAAGCTGAAAATGGAATTTCAACTGTAGTCCAATTGGTACTTGGTTTTAAAACATAAACCCAGTGTTCTCCGTCTTCTCCTTCAATCTTACTTTGTTCAGCTATAAGTAGTCTGATTTCATTTGTGTTTGAAGCTTTTATATCAAAGGATATTTTTTGCCACTTCTCCCAATCTAGATTTCTATGCTTGTTGTCCACAACACCCCAGTATCCATTTGATGAACCTGCATATGTTATTTCCAAACCATTACCGGATTTACCACTAGAAAGCTTACATGATGCAGTAGCATTAACACCTGAATATGCTGACCACTGTAAAGCACCTTCGAAATCTTCAACAAGTTCTTCCCCATAAGCTGGTGTTGCAGGTTCATGAGGAGGATCTGGCTCTTCTTCTGCTGGAGGAGTCCATTCATAGGTTGTTCCAGTAGTCATTATTGCATTTAAAATTGGCTGGTCAAACTTTCTGGTATCTCTATTATAAAATGCCATATCATTATCAACAGAACCAAACACTCCATTATCCCAAGCTGCAGAAGCAAATCCATAGGATGTAGCCTGATCGCTTACAAAATCCCACCATTTTATAGCTGAATTTCTATCGGAATGTCCCATTACACCATATTCACCAAGGTATATAGGTATGTTATTTTTCTCTGACCATTTTTTAACCTGCTTAAATACCATATTTATGGCATCCATATCATTTTTAGTTCCCCATGTACCCTGCCACTGGTGAGTAAATGAGTATGGATCATAGTAGTGGAAAGTTGCAATAAGATTAGGATCGTTTGGAATTTCCAATAAGCTTAATGTATTATAGCTATTCCAGAACCCTGATCCAATAATTACATTTCTAGTAGGATTAGTCTTTCTTATTATACTTAAAATCCTTCTGTTCATATCATTTATCTGACTATCTGTTATATTACCATTTGGCTCATTTAATATTTCAAAAAGCAGATTTTCTGACTTACCTTTAAAGCGTTCTGCAATCTGTTCCCATATTTTTTCAAATCTTGCTATATTCTGATTATAGTTTTCCATAATCCAAGTGTCATGATGTGAATTAATTACTGTAACAAATCCACGAGAAAGTGACCAATCTATTACAGTTTCAATTCTGTCTAAAAAGCTTTTGTCAATAGTATAAGGACTGTTTGTAAGTGTATGCAGATCCCAACGTATTGGAATTCTAACATGCTTGAAACCAGCTTGCTTAAAATCGTCAAAATAGTACTCTTGAGCTGCCTTCGACCACGAACCTTCCGTTGGTGCGTCAAACGTATTACCAAGGTTCATACCTATTCCCATCTTTTTTACCATATCCTGAGGACTTGTAGCAGCATAGGTAGTCATAGGAAATAAACTCATAATAATACTGCACGCAATAATCAGTGCCAAAATCTTTTTCATTATTTTTCCCCCCATGTGTAAATTTTACATAATATCTAATTTAATTATATAAATAGACATCTTTTATTACAATTATCACATAGCACTCAATTGTAATATATTACTCAATATTAAATTCTTATATCTCTTAAATAATTTTAAAAAGAAAGAAATTCTTTGATTATTGATAGGTTTAATTAGAATCAGAGACAAATAAACATAGGAAAGTATTTTTATCAGTGTCTGAAGACCAAAGCTATACATTCCTACTTAAAGAAATGAATGATTTTTTGCCTTGTTATAATGCCTTGATTCAATATATAATTTTTCGATTGTAGATAAATTTTATTACATCTGTAGCATTTCTATGAGGCTGAAGCTATTCTCTTTTTCTCCGCCTAAAAATCGAAGCGGTGGCCCTCTCTTATAAAATGTATGATTTTTTGCCTCATTATACCACAGAACTGCCGCTATGTGGTATCATTATATTAATAGCAATTATCTTATAAATGATTAATTATAAAATGGTTCTAAGCGTATAATAGGGAAACTTACTTTTAATATCATCAACTATATGGATTAGTACTGTTAAAAACAATAGTAAGGAAGATTGATATATTATGATTAATGATAAGCAATCAATATTTAATCCTTATATTATTGAGGTTTTTTGCATCAATGAAGAAAATGTCCCCTATCCTGTGGGAACCCATTTTGAAGAAAGAGTAGTCAGATTCTATGAGCTTGAGCTAATTACAGGAGGTAAAGGAACCATTATTACCAACGGTGAAACTGCTAAAGCCTCAAAAGGCGATATTTTTTTAAGAGAGCCCGGCACAATAGTTGAAGGATATTCAGGTTATTATTTTATTGTAATTGTTTTTGATGCTTTCTATGATATCTCAAACAAAGGTCTTTACGCAAGTTCTGAACCTTATTGGGTTTCAAATGAAAAAGAAAGGCTATGCAATGTTGGATTTTTCAGCGACGTGCCTAATAAACTTACAACATCTAATTACGAGATTGAGTACTTATTTCAATCAGTATTCAATGAGTTTATCAAAAATCAGCAGAATTGCCAATTGATTTTGAAAGCGCACCTTATGAACATTTTAAATCTTTTACTTGTATCCCCTGAAAATACAATTAAAAGAATCAATAGACGGTCTTTTGAAAATAATTACGAAATAATAAAGGCTTCTCAAAATTACATAGATAACAATCTACACAAGGATTTTACCTTGTTAGACCTTGCCGAAAGGTGTGGAGTTAGTAAAAATTTCTATTGTAAAATATTCAAAAGTATAATCGGACTGTCTCCATTTGACTATATTATTCAAAGTCGCATGAATGCCGCAAAAAGATTATTGACTACAACCAATATGAAAATATCTGATATAAGTATTATGTGTGGTATAAACAACATAACATACTTCCATAAGCTTTTTAAAAAACATGTTAATATGACTCCTGCAAATTTTCGTGAAAGATTCAGTTTCGGAAAATCAAAATACAAATAATAATTGTGTTTTGAGTTATATCTCTGTTACTTACCAAAGGGAAGATACAAAGCGCTCCTGTTATGTATTACAATTTCTCCATTAATAATATTAATTTATAATATTATTAAAACACTGGGTGATTATTAAACCACATACAAGTGAGCGCCTTAAAATCCTTATAGTAATTTTCTTTATAAATAATTGTATAATTTCATCACTTTTTGATTATCGTTTTCTCATAGTAATTGATATAGTCATCAACCGTAATTTTTCTACAAAGTTCTGCAATCAAGTCAAATGGTATAGAGGCTAGATTTCTAAATCTAATACAGCTTTTTCCCATATCTAGCTTTGTAGTTACCCGCTTGGTATACTCTTCTATAAACCACTCTTCAATTTCCTTATTACCATACAACCCCATGTGATATAAGGCTATATAATTTTTTTGTGATGCTAAGGACAGAAAGGGAAGAGGTTCATCTTTTTTAACATGATAACCTTTGGGATATCTAGTTAGAGGAACCACATAGCTAATCATCCCATATGATATTTGCTCAGTAAATCCTTCTGGTAAATTGGACAAAATTACATTTCGTAGCTGTAGAATAATTTGTTTTCTGTCCTCTGGCAAAACTTCAATATATTCCTCTACACTATTTGCATTGTATTCCATAAAAACTCCCCATTTTCACAAAAACTGTATGATTAAATATCAATATCAGCATTATTTGTAGTTTGTGAAAAATAATACGGAAAGGTATTTAATTTTTAATCTTAGCAGGAACATAATCTTTTAAAAGATATCTTGTTTTTCCCTGCGTTAAATTGCCATATTCTATTGCCTTTTTAGGACATTTTGAAATGCACGCCATACAATGAGTACAATTTCCTCCCCATTTAGGCTTTTTATCAACAATTTTAACGTTATTTAGAGGGCAAACCTTTTCACAAACTCGGCACCCTATACATTCATCAGTAGCATAAAAATCCTTTGCAACCAGCTTATATTTTGTCCATAACAATGCAAAAGGAGCAATAATCAAGGTTTCGAAAAACCACACATGACGAGTATTCAGCTTGTTTTCATTTTTGATATCTTCAACAACTTGCTTTACTTTTTTTGTGGAATTTTCAATTTTTGAATAAATTACCTCTTCATTATCCATAGAATACTTATCATTGGCAACATAATTTCTCGGCATAACAAATTCCACACAGCCCAAACATTTTAATTTTTTCTTAAGTGAAAACAATTTTGCTTGTACCTTTGCACTTCCAGCATAACCTCCACTAGTAAAAACAAAATACACTTTATTATTTCCGTTAAACGATATTGATTTCAAATACCTAACCAAAAACAAAGGCATTTCACAAACATATATAGGAGCACAAATTATATAAGTTTTTTCTGAATACAAGGGTGATTTATCATTATTCTTAATTCTATCAAGCAAATCTAAACATGTATCACCTAGTCCATCAGCAATCAATTTCGCAATATATTCTGTATTTCCTGTACCTGAAAAATATAATACCATCTTTTAACCCTCCTGCTTTACTTATGCCCTCATAGCTATATGTATTAAATTATTAAGTAAAAAATATGGCTCACCTTACTATTATACAACTGGTTACATAAACAAAAAAATAATATTAAAAACTACATAACTTCGATAGTTAATAAACTAAAAAATTAAAATTGCCACATTTAAAAGCTGAAATCCATATTTACAAATTATGACTTAATAATAGAATCTATATCTATGGTAAGTCAAGATAATCTAGTAACTCTTTATTATTCGTTAATAAATCAAGATATCTTGAATTTGTTTTTACAAATTTTTCTTTTGCAATAATGTAATGCTTCTTTGCCAGTTCTTTATTATTATAATTTATATAAAGGTTCATTAATGTAACATGGACAATTCCGTTCTCTTCCAAAGCAGATTCTGTAATTTCAATACATTCATCAAGCAGCATTTTTATTTCCTCAAAACTTTTCTCATCTGAAGGATTTTTATTTATTAAGCGATTTGCCAGTCCCTGTAACAGAAATAACCGGTTTTCAGGCAAGATATTTTCCTTTTTCAGAGTTTCTTTCGATAATGCGATAGACTCATCCTCTCGCCCATCATTTGCCAAAGCGACTGTAAGATGGTGAATTGCTGTTATTTTATAGTATTCAAAGCCATCAAATAGTTCAATTGCCTTTTTATAATGCTCAATCGCTTTGGTAAAATCATTATTATTCATATAAGCATTCGCACGAGTTCCTTCAATTTGACCTAATTCCAACCTATTTAGGCTTTTTTGTTTTAATAGATTATCCAGTAATCCATGGCATTTTTCAAATTCGCCCCTTTGGCTAAGCCTGTTACATTCTTTTATATTCCGCAAAAATTCCGTCAACTCAGGCTCCTTTGATTTTTCTGCAAAATGCAACTCAAGTGATTTAAGAATCTCATCGTTCATTTGTTTTATTTCTTTTAAAGAAGGATATCTTTCGAAAGAATCTTTTTCTAAAGAACCTTTTTCGAATTCTATTCGCTGTTTAGTGAGCCGCATATAAATCAATGCATCTGCTAATTTGTTAATTTTTATATAAGCTAATCCTGCAGCAAAATAAACACCAATAATATTATTGCTATAGCCGTTGCTTTCAATAAAAGCTTCAGCTTGTTTAACTTTTAGTAACGCATTTTCATAATCTCCATTTTGGAAATATGCATGAGCAATAGAAGCCATTTGTGCCACAGCTCCATCATTATCTTTTAGTTCTATCTTTATATCAAGAGATTTATTAAAATACTCAATTGCATCATCAAACTTTTTATCTTGTAAACAGAAGCTCCCTAAATTATTGTAACATCTTCCAACCCCTGCATAATCCTCTGCTTCTTTGTACCTTTCAAGTGCAGTGTTTATACCTGTATATCCTGATTCACGGTCACCATTTGAATAAGCACTAAGAGCCTTTGTAGCTATTGCCTGGGGACTTTCTTCGTCGATGGTAGCTTCTTCATCACAGTTCTTCCATCTTTCTATCATTTTATGTATGTTCTCAGAATGCTCAATATATAAACTATTTTCAAAACAGGTTAATAAATCATATGCATATTCAATGGCTTGTTTATGATTATTATTTTTGACCAATTCATTGCAATGTGCAACAACAGCGTATATTAATTGTTCAACGTTACCACTCATTTTCAGCAATTCCTTGCCCTTTTGATAATAATCTGCTGCACTAGGTTGATTGCCCTGCTTCAGCAGAATATTGGCAATTTCTATATTGGCCCAGCCCCTGTATATATCAGAAGCTTTTTCTTTTAATTGAGTTACCTGCTCAAATAGGCCAAATGCAACTTCAATATTACCCAGCATTAATTCCGCACATCCCAAATTATATAGTGCTTCTGGCATATATAAAGAGTCCTTTGCCCTTTCACAGCTATCTAGAAAACACTCTGACAGGTCCTTTAGCCTTCTTGGCTCATTTTGAGCAAGATATTTTCTGCTTCCCACTGAGAAATATCTCGGTATCTCCGAATAGCTGCCAGTATATTCTAACCAAATGATGTTCTTTCGCCAAGTATCAATTGTATCACCAAATATCAAAGGATATTTAATATCTTTGGGTAAAGAAATATCCTCCTCTTTTATTTCTTTGACAAGCTGTGAAAGAAAAGCATGTGCCTTCTCATAATGAATAAGCAACTTTACCATATTAGTCTTAAAAGCTTTGGCTTGCATATCATTTTCCTTTTTTAAATATTGATCAGCAACTTTCTTTGCACAATCTAAGGCATCTGCATTATTCCCCCTCCTTACAAGGAGTTCAACATTAATAAGTTCCTTAACTATACGCTTACTTGTATTTACAATTACATGCTCAAGAAGAGCTATTTCATTTAGCTTTTGTTGGACAACATAATATTCTCCCAATGATAACAACACTTTACACTGTTCACAGACAATATCAAATAAAATCTCGGCACACCCCTCTTGCTTTGCAAGTACTTCTGCCTGCCCTAGTTCGTTTATAAAATTATCCGCATCATCCGACTGTTTATAATTAATTCTGGCCAAATTAAAATATACCGTTACCAGCGTTGATATCTTTATTGCCTTCTGTGCATGTTCCTTCGCTTTACAAAATGCACGTTGTGCTTGTTCTAATTCATTCTTTGCCATATAGTAAATTCCTATATTATTCCAAATGGTTGCACTATTGCTTAATAATTCCTTTGAAGCAGCTGGACTAACTGATATTTCCCCAGACTTATGCAATACCTCCATGAATTGGAGGCAACCCAATGCATTGTTAAAGTTCTCTTGAGCAGTTTTTAAATCTCCATTTTCTAAAGCACATATAGCAATAGTTGAATATGATGGTAAGTCAATAGGGTTAACTCCCTTTCTTTTGAGTGTTGCTTCATACATAGAACCAAGCTTACGGGCATTTTCTCGTAAACCTATTCTGTTTAATAAGCCTATGCATAAAGCTACACAACCATTTTCTGTAATATGTGTTGAGTTCATAAGACTACTAATACTAGATGCTATAATTTTGCTAGCATCATGCTCTTTTATATTATTATTTACAGCTTGGAATTCATCGCTTTCAATATGTAGTTGCTTAAAGAGATCAGTCAGTTCTGTTTGTAAAAATTGAATATTATCACCATACTTTTCCTTGAGTTTTAGAACATTCCTATGTGGTGTGGAACCTGGCCTGATTACCCATGTAATATTGGATTTATTCGATAATGCATCCTCAATTGGAATATAATCCAAATCAAAAGATAAATCTGCTCCCGAAAATCCCATAAACAAAACATGCTTTCCTTCTACTATATTTTTTAAAACTATTCTCTTTGATTTTGATAATCCTTTTAATTTCTGTGATGTAGTATCAATAAGAGTATCATAGTTTGTGGCAGAACCATGAATTTTAAATAGTTTGCATCCAGTTTTGTTCATACATTCGTTATAATCGTCCTCTGTGACAATAATATTCAGAGGAACAACAGCATCTCTAAAAGCCTTCTCTATTAATGTATCAAAATTTGTTGTAACAATTGAACTAACTATGCCTCGTTTTGCCAATTCTACAATACTTCTATGATTAAAATTGGGTTGTGCAGAATTTAGCAAGGTAAGCAGCGGAAAATAGCTTTCTCCAGCAATGGAATTTACAAAAAAGTCCGATACACACTCAACCGGTAGCATGTCTCCTATCTCTATAGGCTTTACAAGTGGATCAGACTCAGGTAATAGCCTAATAGTTTGTGATTTTATTTCATCAACAATCAGCTTATTAAATTCCCACCAGCTAGGAAGATTTGAGGGCGGAGCAGCTGAAATACCGGCACCTGCCACAATAATCAAATTTTTCTCTTCTATTGCTTTTTTTAACATAAGAATCTATAACCTTCCTTTATAATTATGGACCAACAGAGAATTTGGACGTTTTTATTTTAACTTATATTGATTAATTTCATAATATACATCAGCTGTAGTCATCTTCTTTTTCTCAGATAAGTCAAACTCCATACTAAAATCTTCAGATTTAATAAAATCACAAAACTCACTTAAATATTTCATATGCAAAATTAGCCTCCACAAATCTATCTCAACAAATCCATTATGTAGCTTTTTCAAACAGACTTAAATTCTAATTGTATTAATATTATATAATTCACCAATTATTTGCAATAAATATATGACTAAATTTTTTTATCAAGCCAATCTTTCATTCATCCACTACTGAACAATGCCCACTTCTTTTTTTTAATAAAATTACTGCATACTGAATTTTTATAAGAGGATAAACCTATTTTGTAAAGACCAATTAAAGTGTCAAAATGCGAAAAACAATAAAAGCATCTCACCAGATGCAAGAAGTTTTAATTACTCTTATTAAGCGAAAAGAACTTACCCATTTAATTGATAGGCTTCCCTTATGGTAGACAGTTAAAATAATAAAACTCCTCTTAATTTTGTGCCTACAAAACCTTGACATGTTTATCATTTCATTTTTTCACTATCTACTTTACATAGAACATATCAATTTAATAAGTAAGTTCTTTACTCTATTTAGTGATATTTTTTATAACTATCCTTTAGATAACTGCATAATTACTGTTGTTTAGTATTTGTCTAACTATTTCTGTAAGGTCATCGTCATCAATTGAGCCGTTTTCAACAATATCGGCGTCATATTTTGAAGTATCTGTATCCTCAGCTGCATCACCAAAATACCATGCAGCTATGCCTAAGTCCAAAAGTGTGAACTCACCTGAACGGTTAACATCATATGCATTTCTCTCTATTAGTATTGTTTTTTCACCGCAGTTTTCTTCTTCAATATCCTTTTCCAAATTAGCATTATTTGCGATACGTCCATTAATTATATCTATCTTAGCCTCGCCTGATGCTTTAGCTTTAAATGTTAACTTTAACAGTATCTTGTCACCATTTGCCGCATTAGCTTTGCCAAGACTTGCTGTAATATATCGCCTAATACCACCCGTTAAATTGTCTTCCTTGTAAATCTTAATACCGTCAGCACCCTCTGCACTGATAAATTCCAATTTCGAAGTATCAAAGGCTATTTTTATATCTTCAGCGCATATGTTTGTTGAATTGTGAATTACAATATCAGCGGTTATTTCGTCACCGACCTTTGCTTTGTCTACAGAAACTACTTCAAGTGTCTCTTCTATATTTGGAAGGGTTACAGATACTTCATTTGAATTTGCACTCTCCACATTTGAGTAACTTACGGCACTTACAACATAATAGTATGTATTTCCGTTAACTGCCGTTGTATCGGTATATGTAATTGCAGAACCTGTTGCTATTGTTGTGTAAGGACCACCTGCCTCTGAAGAACGTTTAATGTTATAGCTTAATGCACCTTCAGATGCTGCCCAAGATAAATTGACTTTTCCATGGCCAGAAATAGCTGTGAGATTTTCTGGTGCCGGATACTCAGGCGTGTATTCTTCTAGTGAACTAAGATAGTTTTTGCTGTCAAATCCTCCTATTGCATATATTTTTTCATTAAAAAGAACTACTGTAAAATATCGTCTTGTATTAGTCATTGATGCCCTGCTTGTCCATTCATCTGTCACCGTATCGTATTCCTCAATTGAGTTAAGATAACCACCATTATATCCACCTATTGCATATATCTTCCCATTTGCCGCAATAACTTCATTAGTAGATCTTGCAGTAGCCATTGCTGCCATAGTTGTCCATGTATTGCCCTGAACTGCAGATACAGATACCGTTGATAATACAAACATTAGTACAAAAATAGTACTACATAAAGTGACAAACTTTCTTTTCAAATTCCCCATTATTTCAACCTCCAATTTGTTTTTTCCTGTATTATACATTTATGTTGTGTTAAATGTAAGACTGATATTTTATGTATTTAAATTTTATAATTAAAAGTTTAGGGAATGCTATGTATTTTTAATAATATTACTAAGTAATCAGTATTAATAATTTATCATTACATTAATATATTAATATTTACATTTTAGTTATAATATGTTAACATAACGTTGTTACTAAATATAATATTTTAGGATGTATTTTACATGAATAGAAAAAACAAAAATAAGTACTCTATTTGTATTACTACTAGTATTAAGTATATTGCTTAGTAATACATATTCTTCAAATGACCTGAGGTCATCAGAGTTTAAAAACAATACTATCAGTTAGATAGATATTGTAAGCGAGCCTATTTTAAAAAGCATTGATTTAAGTAAGCTGAAAAGTGAAATTCTTAAATCCAATAAGGACTTAAAATCAGAATTTAATATGAAGATGTCTAACTCATACGATAAAAGTTCTGCCAATACTAATTCTAGTTCTATGATATGAAAGATTCTACAAAATCGGTAGTTTCCATTTCAACATCCTTTATGAATGTTTCACCTGTATTTAACACAATCTCTGCACAAAGAGGGTTTACTGACATTTTAGGTTTACTTCTCTTTTTTAAATTATTAATATTATACGGAATTTCCCTGAGTTCTCCGACTTTAGTACTTTTCCCAACTTAGTTAGTTATATCCAATTACTGCATTCAATTTCTGAAAAGAATAAATAAATATTTTTTATAAAAGTTTCACTGCTTGAATAAGATATGTAAACCATAATATTACCCTCTCTTCTTGGAAACATCCTACCTTAAGCATCTTTTCAGAAATTTCATCGTCAAATACATAACCTATTTTATTGCCATTAAAATTCAACTCAATTTGTCCCTCAAAGACATTGAAATCATCATCAAAACTTCAGGTGTTAAAAGCAAAAGTTCTTTTTTATCCTCAACTATCCTATATTTAATTTCAAACACTATATATCATCTCAGTATAACTATCTTCATATCATTTCACCTGCATAAAAATATTAGCCCACATATTCAACATTTTCGCCATCTTATTAGCAGCATACAACTTTCCATCCTATTCTGTAATTATTTTACAAACAAAAACTAAGTAACTAGTATATGAAATCCAAAAGGTAAAATAAAAGAAGATAATAAACTATCACGACTTAGGCTCTAGTAGTAAATCAATTAATGTCTTTGTTATTTCGTTTGACTCAAACTCTATGTATTTGTATGAATAATTAATTAAATCTTTAGGTTCACAATAATTTTTTGGGATATATACATGATAATTGCTAGTATTCAGAAACATATAAATATTCTTGATTTTATACTCTTTTTCGTCTGCGAAATCATGATTTGCTTCTATTAGATATAAATTTGCATTATCTATATTTAAATTATCAGCATAATCTTCCTTTACTACTTTCAAACTGCCAAGGTTTAAAAACATTTGCTTTGTAGCCCAAAGTTTAACACCATCTCTTTTATTAGATGCGAAATTATCCTCTTTACTTCCAACCGTCTTATTACATGGTTCTGCATTGCTGCCATGTAAATCTGTTGTTTTATAAATTGTTACTTCCGTGCCTTGTATTTCTCTTAAACATGTATCTTCAATTGCATTCAAGCAATTTATTGTTATTTTATTTGAATTACCGTAAAAATAAAGTACAATTAAACATCCAACTAGGATTAATATAATAGCAAATATCTCTAAACCAATTTTCTTTTCTTTCATTAAATAATCCTCCAAAGAATATAATCATTTTCTAATTTTATCAAAAATTGGTAATATGTCAATTTATAAACAGTAGGCTCATTTTGTCTCATAGCCTCTATGCTAATAAATTGTTATTGATTATTTAATTCTGGACTTTTTAGTTTTTTTGGACTATTCATAAATGATAATCATATTCTTTCAATCTGGGTTTATCATTTTGCTTGTTATCAAATCTATTCTGCATTCATGCATTAATATAATTTACATGTATCAGCCGTTATAACTAAATTACTAAAGATAAAATTGATATCTGAAAAGCCCTAATAAATGGAAAAAGAACTTACCTATAATAGCAAGTTCTTATTACAGTATGTATTTACTTTTTGATCTTTAAGTGCAGAACTTATTATATCCTCTTCAAATGAAATCCTATCCATCAATAGCATGTAGCAGAATAAACATGTTTTTACCTGTGGGGTTTTTAGGCCCTTCTTTATCTTATCCTTAAAGGAGTCATTCTTGAGAAAATCTATAATTTTCTGCCTTGTACTTTTTAGGTCTACTCTTAACACATTCTGCAATTTGTCAACAAGATACACGTTGTCAATAAATATATCAATGTTGTCTGCAGTAAGCATATTCTTAAGAATGTGTCTGCCAATTGTCTTACTGGCAACACCCAGTCATTCAACCTTAAAAGAACATATGGAATTGCACTATAAATCTTTGCTCCAGAAATAAGCTTCAACGCTTTCTCTCGTACATATCCATTTCTATTTAGCAAAGCAACTCCCAAAAGATGTATAGATATATCCTGGGGAAAGTTTAAGAGTTTAACCATGGTTACAAAGCCAATTGCAGTAAGTCAATATTAACTTTAATCATCAGCCCCTAATACTCCATCTATGGCAAGTATATCAATTTATCAGACTCTTATTGGTTAAGTATTTCCTAAGTACTAAAATTTACTGTTTTATTCTAATGTATATTTTACAAATATCAATATAGAATTTATAGCAATACTAATACGATAAATTACAACGCACTTAATATTCTCAGTTTTTAGTAACTAATAAATTTATATCAATTGATTTTTTAATTGTATCACCTACAGAATTATCATAATAACTATATTCAATATTTCCTTCATTATTTATTTTTAACTCTGGTGAATAGCTTTCATTACTAATATTAATTTCACCTATTTTGTCATAATACCCAATTTTAAAATCTTTAGTTATATAGTACATTTTATAAATATTTAAATTACTTGAACCATATTGTCCAAGCAAAAATTCATAATTTCCATCCTTATTGTAGTCTTTTAAAGTTATATTCACCTTATCTTTAATTGTAAATTCATCCCATTCACTTATTTCATAAGAATCTATAACCCGACCATCTAAAGAATCAATAATACATAGCTTAAATTTTCCTGTCCAATTCCCTCCAAAATTACTTCCTGGAGTGTATTCTTCATAATATTCACCTTTATACAATCTAAGTGATAATATATAATTATCTTTATTCATATCATCTAATGAACAACTTCCTAATGTTACCTCTGTTTTAACTATAATATTTTCTTGTTCATTATTGTTTTTATTTTTTTCATTTTTGCTAACTAATTCTTTTCCATTGCAACTACATAAAAACATAGAAATAAGTAGCATTACACAGATTAAATATTTTATTCTCATAATTATTCCTCCATATATTATTAACTTAATATAAGATTAGTTTAGTGCTCAGACTTGTAGATTAAGTCCGAGCACTAATATTTTAAATCCCAATTAATTCCGTTTACACCACTACTTGATGGCCAGTAGCCCTTCATTACTTGCAAAAATAACTTGTTACTTGATTTCCATGGTAACTCCTATTACATTGACTCTATGAAACTCAATATTCTTTATAACCTCAAAATGCTTATCCTGAGTTACTAATACCTGAGCGTTAGAAGCTATAGTACAATCCACAAATTTATTATCATCTGCATCATTAGTTATCAAGTTCCAGTTATAGTAAATATCAACCTTGTAAACATTAGGCAATAATAATAGTGAAGCTTGTTTTGTACTGTCGCATAAAAAACTTTTGTAATTTCAGCATTCTTATCATAATCAATGCTGCACTGCGCATAGATATCTGTAATTTTTTGATAGAAACGGCGTTAGGATGCCCGAATCTCCCTAGCGCGTTCCAATAACTCATCAAAGTAGTCTTTTCCGAAGTGTTTACCATTCTTGAGCCGTTCATCATCCAGGATAAAACCTTTGATAATAAATTCTCTTAAGTTTTTTGTTGCCCATATTCTGAATTGGATTCCCTGCTTTGAACGGACTCTATAGCCTACTGAAATTATTACATCTAGGTTGTAGTAATTTGTATTATAATTTTTACCGTCTGCAGCAGTTGTTCGGAATTTCCGAACAACTAAATTCTCATCTAATTCTCCTTCTTCAAATACGTGTTTAATATGCTCACTGATATTGGCTTTGCTGGATTGAAACAACTCCACCATTTGAGCTTGTGTTAACCATACTGTTTCATCTGAAAATAAAACACCAATGTTAACATTTCCATCTTCCGTTGTATAAAATAGTATTTGACCTTCTTTAGGTTCTATATTATTGTCCATTATCACACCCCCACTCAAAATCGTACCCTAAGATATTAGCAATTCGTTTATATCTTTTATTCGTCCATCATTCAAATTAAACAGTTTTGATACAGTAATCAAATCTGGAAAATATCAAGCAATATCTTTTGAAGGATTCCGACATAAAAAATAAAAGTCTGGAAGAACAAAAAAGAATCATCCAGACATATGTACGCAAAATTGTGGTGTACGATACTCACATCGAAACAGACACAATTTCTTATCCCAATTATCTTGAAGGGCTAATTTTATTGCTGTTTCAGCTGCTAGTAAATATCCTAACCCAATTTGGGAAAGCTGCTCACTTAAAGTCCTATGCTTATTAATCCTCCAATTCAGATAGGCATTTTTATGATTTCTATGTTATATTTAAAAATAGACATTTAGATACCCCCAATTACAGCAAATGCACTGTTTACTTTCTTCATGAAGTCTTCCTCAAACTTGCCGCACTTATCAAGCTTTATTGCAGACTTACTATCCCAAGTGTAAGTTATTGTGAATCCCGGACAAATGTTTAAATTTGGATAGTTTTTATTCATTATCTTTTCTTGAATAATATTCCTATCATCGGCTCCGATCATGCAACTGGCTTCCATCTCATCAAAGTAAGTCATAAACTCTGGTCTTTTAATTTGTCTCAAATTCTTATATTCTTTTTTCCAGTATCTAAGGTATTGTTCAAGTGTTAAATTCCCACTAAACCAAAGCAGGTTACTTGAACGGTAGGAAACATGAAAATTAGGTTCTATATCAAAGCCCTGCAATTTAAGCTCTAGTAATTTATCAGTATCCATATTTTTAAATGACTCTTTTGCAGCACTCATGGTATCTCCTGCATGTAACCATACCGTTATGCTCCAGCCCTCACCATTTTTGCTGGAATCCAAAGCTATTTGCTTAACTGTATTTTTCCCGCTTTCAATATAGTGTTTCCAACCTCTATGGTACTTTACTTCCGGTTTCTTGCCCCTTATAAGGAAGTTAGATAATGCCAAGTTGCACCTCTTATCAAGTAAATAGGTGTTTCCTTTACAAACCTCAAATGTAGTATACGGGTTTAACCATGAATATTCATTATCAACATATTCAATAAAGTCTTCTACTAAAACTTTCTCTATTCCATTTAACATACTGTTCTGAATTAAAGAATTAAGTCCGGTCAGGATAGCCCTCCACGATAAGCAACACGGTTTATCTACTATTTTTACTTCCACACTGTCGGGTATATTAGGATTCAGTTGACGTGTCCAGATATTGTCCTTTGAAGGTTTATTTTCAATTATGAAAACCCATGATGGATTACACAGAACTACCCCGTCGTACCGAGCTTTTCTATCCTCATTCTGAACATTTGCACCGCCTTCAAACTTATCATCAGAAATAATTACTGAAACCAAAGTACGTCCATCAACCAGCCCTGAAGTGAAAATATTGTTCGTATCAGATAGCTGAGTATGAACCTCCTCCACACTCAAGTCGCCACTTGCAATAGAATGGATATTTTCCTCATACATCTCTTTCCTTATTAACTCAAAGAACATAACCTGTACCATAGGAATATTCTTTACCAGTATCAAGAAACTTCTTGTAAGCTCGTCCTCATGGCTGTTGGATTTATTTTTATAAGCGTTAAATACATTTAAATGGTTCATATGTACACCTCTCGGATAATCGTTCTTATGTTGAGCAATCTTGCTAGTACACTAATTCAACATCTTTCAAATTATTCCTGCAAAAAGTAACATTTGAAAAAAGGGTAACCCAAAATTCATCCTTCTCTCAAGCACTATTCATCCTTCTTATTCAGAGCACTTGCAATTATTTCACATTTTTATACTGGGGTCCAGGAAATCAACTACAGAGTGGGATATTATTGCAATGGCAGCCTCATATTTTCTTGCTCTTTTTATACCGTTTCTTAGAAATATTAATGATTGGGGTACTCTGTGATCAATCATTAAATATGCTTCATCTGATATGAGCAGTACTCTTTCCTCTCATTTCCTCCTGAGTCTTGTTTTTTGATGCTTTTGAATTTACTCTTTTGCTTACCTGTGAAGCTTTGGTATCGTTTCTATTTATATATGCCAGAGCTATTACACCACCTACAACTGCTACTAGTGGAAATATGATTGTTAGTAGATTCATTGGGTTTTTACCTCCTTTGCTTTATATTTTCTTTCTAGACAGCTTGAATTTTTAATCATCTGAAATTTACTTCCTTTCTAATTTTTTCTTTTAAATAGCTGATACCATCTTTTAGAAGTTAAATGATTTTTGAGTAAACAAAAAACAGCCTATTTCTAAGCTGTTCCATTTATGACTTGCTTGATATGTTAATTACTTATTCTTATAATACACACAAACTGCACAAATAAATAATTGAATTTCTTATTTTAGTATTGTATTAAACATTTTTAATTTACCAATTTTTCACTGTTATAAAGTTACTTCCTCTAAGAATATTTGTAGCAGTCCCTAGTTATATTATTAGTCAAAGATAATCTAACTATTTGGAATTTTAATACTTTTTAAAATACCATAAACTTGATCCTTATTTTTTTCAAATAAATCTACACTAATTCTTATTTGCGCCCCATAAAAAGCTCCATCTCCTAAAGTGAGGTAAATATAGAAATATCCGTTTCTTTCAGTGTAAGAAAGTTCACCATTTATCTTATCAGTTGTAGTAAATAGCTCTTTCGTTACATTATTTTCAAAATGACTAAAATCTATATGTCCGACAGCATGATATACATAAATGCTATTTAAATATACATTTTCTTCAGAATTAAAGAATTCTTTATTATCAACAGATATAGAAATACCTCGCTCAGGATTGCCATCAGGTGTAGCAGTATCTTTTTCATCATTTGGTTTTGAAGTTTTCCATTCAGAAGGATATTCCACACTGAATTTAAATACATCATCATAGTATGTCTCAGGATTATCAATCTGAGAACTGCTTATTTCTCCAAATAAATTTGATTTTTCTTCCGTATCCTTTAATTGATTTGATGATGTAGTTGTTAGGCTAATTTGAGTATTTTGCGGTTCAGTCTGACTAATTTTATTGTTTGTACCACAACCTGATAGTAATATTACAATAGCTAGGACTGATGTAAAAGGTTTTAATCTTGTTAACCAATTCATATTATATACCTCCATAATTCTAACTCATTTCATTATATTATATTTAGCTCAATTTGATTATTATGGATTAAAAAATAAATGTCTTCGTAAAATAAAAATATATAAAAATAATTATACTTTACGAAGACCTATTTAATTATTTATTTAAAGTAAAAGGCATATATTTTTGAGATGCTAATTGAGAATATGTCCAATATGTAATACTACACACAGGACCAGCTTGTTCAAATGCCTGGACCCTTGATTCATTAGTAAAATTAACAGAAATCAGAAAAACATGTCCACCAGCACTATTTCTATATACAACTGCATCCCCCATTTGTAATAATTGATATGAGGCTAAAAGATCAGTTGTTGAAGGAGAATTTTCATTATAACTACCTACTTTGGGGTAAGTAGTACCTAACCCATTATAAAAATCTAGTGTTGTTTGTCTTAGTATACCCCACGAAAAACTCGTAAACCCTGAACAATCATTGCCATATTTAGGTTGATAGAACAGATTCCATTTGGTATCGTAATAAGGTTGTGGCGTATAAAAGTCACTATAGGACATTGCAGCTATAAACCCATTTCTATCTACTTGTTTTTCTTGTGTATATGGTAGCCCAAGATAAGAAGTACCGGCTGTAAATACCCCGCCTCCCCTTTTAGACAAATTTTTAGTAGGTGTCCATACATACGATAGCATAGTCATAGCCCTATCATAAATTGCTTGTCTTTCATTAGAAGTCAAAGAAAAAGTAGATATCGACTTAGAATTACTATTACTACTGGTATTTTTAAGTTTTTGGTTTAGAGCCTTTGCTTCTTTAATAAGATCAACTTCTTTTAAAACTTGGACATCAATAAATCTTTCAAAACCACCATATGAGACCTTGATTTTTGCATGGCCTTTTCCTTCTGCTAATATTCTACCCTCCATTACAATTGCAACGTCTGGATTATCAGTTTCCCATACTGCATCATAATTAACATTTTTCTCAGAATTATCCTCTAACGTTGCAATGGCATCTATAAATTCAGAGTATCCATTACTTTCTATAATAACACTACTTGTAGAAGTTTCTAAACCAATGCATTCTTTTGCTGATGTAGCAGATAGTTGATCAGATGTCGCAGCTAAATCATTATTTTCTGCATATATATTTGATATTGATATACAGAAACACAAAACCATAATAATACATATAATACTCTTTAATCTTTTCATAAAACACCTCATATAATTTATTTTGAGAATGGGATTATTATAAAAAATGCTATCCTCCTTCTTATAATCTCTCTTCTCAAATATCGCATATAGGTATATAATAAATATATCCTTTTCTTTGAGAAGAGGAGTGTTGAACTTCCGAATCAAATATACTGGGATAAGTAGGAGTTGATTCGGAAGTTTTACATATTTTTTAAATCTTTAAAATATATGTAATTTGTTAATAATTTATCATGCATTACCATTATATTCAGTACTAATTTGAGATTGGAGTACATTGTTCCAGCTGAAGCCTTACCTATTTTCATCAGAAGCTTTACTATTCTGTTTATTTGTGGCTCCAGTACTTCCTTCAGCTCTCTATGAATGATTTCGGTTATAAAGTCTATATCGTTTTTGTATCCATCTACGGCTAAACCTTTTTCAACAAATTCCCTTACAATGTCCGAGACTGTTAGTCCCCTTATTGCAGCAAGCTTCTCTATTTCTTCAATGCTCTTTGCTTTAAATCTGATTGACCTTTTGTGTTCATCAGGATTGCTCTTTTTCATGGTTTTGTTCATCCCCTTCAAAACAATATAAGTTTATAAGCAAAAATTAAGAGCTGCGTTTTTTATGCAGCTCCTGTATTTTTGGTTTTATTAAATTTATCTGTTCTAGTCATTTTAATTTTACTGATTGCAATTGCTATCTGTTATTTCATTTGCCATTTTTATTATCTCAATATATCTTTGTATTTCTAACTCTACATTTTCTGCTACCAGCAGTACCATTTCAGATGGGTCATTCTTTGTGTGATAGCTTGTAAAGCAAGAATAATACCGTTTTCTGTCACTGTACTTTATATTGATTGGAGGATAGCCCTGCTTCATCAGCTCCAGATTTAATATAAGCCTGCCTGTCCTGCCATTTCCGTCAATAAAAGGATGTATTGCTTCAAAATCAAGGTGAAACTTTGCTGCTCTTTCTATTATGTGCCCTAAACTGCTCTGACTATAGGCACTTATCAACTCCTCCATTTGTACAGGAACCAAATACGGCTGCGGAGGTGTATGCGCTGCTCCCATTATCATAACAGGTACTCGCCTGTATACTCCTCTGCTTTCTCTTTGATCCATTAGGACAAGACTGTGAATGTCTTTAATTACTTTTTCCGATATATTCTCTTTTTCCTTAACAAGTTCCTCTATATATGAAAATGCCTCTTTGTGACCGATTACTTCCAAATGCTCTCTAAGAGACTTTTCACCAATTGTTACTCCCTCATTTAATATTAATGCCGTTTCCTGTAATGTAAGGGTATTTCCTTCTATTGCATTCGAGTTATATGTATAGTTTATCAAGAACTCTTCCTTAAGGCGGTTTACTTCTCCCTTTGTAAGCGGTCTGTAGCTATTAAGCTCATTTAATAAAGCATCAATACCTTGTAACTTTTTTATTAGCTCTCCCATTTAAGAGTCCCTCCTAAAAAGCTTCTCATATAGGATAATATATTATTGCATTTCATTAGTCAATATTGCCTTGGTCACTCTAAACCCCTCAATCCTTAGAATTGCTCTTTATCATGGTTTTGTTAATCTCCTTCAACATCTATTACTATCTTAAATACAGTTGCAATTATTGTCATTACCGGCACAGTTAAAAATGAAAGAATCCGTGTAAATAACATTACCTTACTATAGTCAATATTAAATAAACTTATTTCTTGAGGATTATGATATCTAATTACAGTAAAGGATTGTCTGAAAGACCACCCAATGCTATTCTGTGTTCTTTCTTCCACACCTCACCATAGTAATGTCTTGTTATACAAGCATGGCTTATTGCATCTATTGCCGCCTCACATACAGTTAAGCTATCCCCTTTAAAGTGGGCTTCTCCATGAAGGTTCTCGTCTTAGTACTTATAAATAGCCAGTGCCGATTCAATGTTATTATCTATTGCGCTAACAAATGCATTTTGCAGTGTTCTAATAGATACAGGTACTTTTTCTTTATTCAGTATATAGTCTATAATACTTGTAGCTTGTATACTCTTGCCCTGAGCTGCTTCACTTAATATATCGTGACAATACTTAATTTTTTGTTCAAGACCAGCATATCTTCCCTTAAACAAATCAAAGTTTTCATTATTAATTGCTGAATAAATAGATTCTAATTTATTTGACAATATATTTTCAGAATCTCTATTCTAATAAGTCCTGATCGTTTTGCGAAGTCTTCCTTTGCAGCTGAATAATTATCATTAACATAATGTCCGTTGTGAACTCCATTATCAGAAAATATCTCTTTCCCATGTAACATACTGTATGCTGTCAACCTTTCGCATTGCAGGCTTCAATTCCGACACCTTGCATGCGCCCAATATTACATTATTGTATTCAGATAGCAGTTTGTACTTTTCCAGCTTATTGAAATTCAAGTCTGGTGCTTTAAGATAATTTTCTTCCTGTTCCTGAAAGTTAACAATTAAATCTAATATCATCTCGACCTCAGCTCTATCATGCTTATTGTTGTAAGAAATAGTATTAGTATTGCAATTGATATCGCATATGTCATTGCCATTTCTAGTCACACATATTTTTTCAGTATCCCAATTGTTTTCTCTTCTGCTGGTATTTACAGAAATAGCACCATAGCCTCTAGCCTTCAATTCATTGATAATTCTTGTAGCTACTGACTGGGAAATAAACTCTAAACTTTTCATTTACTTTCCTCCCCTGTTTTTTGATAACAAAAAGGACTGTTGAAATACGTCTCAACAGCCCAATTCATATTTTCATTTATTTTTTAGACGCAAAAAAGAACTGTTTCCAGTTCTTTTTGCTGGTGGTTGTATTTTAAAATTTATAAACCTTGTAATATGGAGTTCCTATCTAAATTCGAACTGCAGACCTCATCCTTACTTTATTATCAATCTTCACTTGCCGATATAACATCAGCAATTTTACTTATAGCTTTCTTATGAGTCTTGTCAAACATATGAGTATATATTTGGCTTGTAGTACCTACCTGTGAGTGTCCTAAAGCTTTGCTAATGTCATATAAATTCGTACCTAATTCATTAGCAATGCTTGCAAAAGTATGTCTTAAATCGTGTAATCTTAGAGGCGGTAACTTATTATCATCAATAATTTTCTTGAATAGATCGCTTATATAATTAGGTCTATAAGGTTCTCCATTTTCCCATGCTACTATGTATCCCTCATCTTTATAAGCCTCTCCTAATAGCTTTTTTTGCTCTTCCTGCTTGTTTTTAATAGTAATGAGAAGGTTTATTATTTCATCAGGTGCATATAGTGTTCTATGGGAAGAACTATTTTTTGTACCCTTTACTACTGTCTTTTTTCCTGCTTGTGTTCGTGCCTCTGCTACAAAAATAAGTTTATTCTCTATATCAATGTTATCCCATTTGAGACCTGCAATTTCTTCTCTTCGTAATCCTAGCATTCCCGCAAGTTTTACAACTATCTCCATACGGTTATTTTCAACCAACGAAAATAGCATTTTTAGTTGATCTACACTATAAAAATTCATCTCATTTCTATTTCTCTTTATAGGTTCAATTTTATCTAATGGGTTTCTTAGAATCTTTTCTTCGTTTACAGCTTGTTTCAGAGCTTCTTTTATTAAATCGTAATGCTTTCTTATAGTATTATTGCTTAATCCTTCTACTTTCTTATTTTTGAAATATTTATTTAGAATAGTTGTATTTAATCCTTGCAGTTTATAGTTTCCCAAAGCAGGGACAAGATGATTATTGATTATATTTCGGTATCCATAAAGAGTTGTTTCTTCACATTTAATTGCTTTAACATCATCAATCCAATATATAAGCCATTCCTTAACAGTTTGATTAAAAGGGATCACCAATGTACCTTTAATCTTATCTGCATTAAATTGCTTTAAAGCCGTCTGTGCATCCTTCTTATTTTCAAATGTTTTTGTAGTCTTAATCCTTTTACCTGTATCATCCTTACCATAATCCATAGTTACGTAATATAGATTCTTAATATCATCATAAGCAATGTTTTTTTCAACGGCTACTCTTGCCATAATATCACCGATTCCTTGTCTACCTAAAACAATAATTACAGTGATATTTTAACATTGGTTTGTATTTTTGTCTACCTAACGTCTACCCAAAACATTTGAAAATAACAAAAACCGCTATTTTAGCGGCTTTAATTGGTGGAGGCGAGGGGAGTCGAACCCCTGTCCGAAACCGTATCCTCATGAACTTCTACGGGTGTAGCCTATGCTTTGTGCATTGCTCAGTATCCCTTACGGGACTTGAGCCCTGCGTTTCCCTACGATGAACCCCCACAGGCAGGGTTTCATTTTCGGTAGCCTTTAAAGTCCGATTCAGCTCAAGGCTACGGCTGAATTAGTGCTAGCATTTGACCTTCCCATGCAAAAGGACTGACTTGATGACGCCAGCTACCCTAGGTGCAGCTAACCCAGGACTGACGGGCTGCCCTTAGGCAGCAACTAATTCGAAATTATCGTTTTTAGCGTTTAATTTTAATTTCTCGTTTTTTAAGAGGCCAACGAGAATCCTCTACCCGCTTATCAAGTCTCAACAATCCCGTCGAAACCATTACGCCCCCATGTATAAAACAAAACTACGAAAGCTGAATTGCCATCGCAATTATTGTATCAAGTACACAAGTTGGCAAGCCAACATTGTAATGTTAATCAAAACTACAACTACTCAACCATTATTATTGTTCTATATCAATAATTTTAGTAGCCATGCAGTTTTCCTCATGGGCATATAAATTTTCAAGAAAGAATTTCTTCTTAAAAATTCAAGCGTTTAAGCTTTTCAATTAAAATATTCAGTTATCAAAGCACTGTTTACATAATATCACTTTTCTTACAGAATATCAAGTTACTGTTTCTGGAAAATCTGTATATTTTCTATACCCACTAAAATTGTATCTGAAAATGCATATTACTAATCGCAAATCCTTAACTTCTCATTTACTAACTTCATCTATAATTAACTATTATATAGCCTTACTATCGCAAGAATTCATTGCAGTAAGTCAACCTTAAGTTATCTATACTGTTCCTTAATCTTGCGGTCAATCTCTCTCTTTGCATCACGAGCAGCAATATCATCTCTCTTGTCATACAGCTTTTTACCTCGTGCAACACCAAGTTCTATTTTGACCATACCCCTTTTAAGGTAAGCTTGAGTAGGAATTAATGTGAGCCCTTTTTGCTGAGTAAGTCCAAGCAGTCTGTTAATCTCAGACTTATGCAGCAAGAGTTTTCTATCTCGTAAAGGATCCTTGTTGAAAATGTTGCCCTGCTCGTATGGACTAATATGCATCCCACTTAGTATTACTTCGCCATCCACAACAGAAGCATAGCTATCTTTCAAATTGAGTTTACCTTGCCTGATTGATTTAACCTCAGTTCCAGACAGCACAATACCAGCCTCAATTGTTTCCTCAATGAAGTAGTCATGGCGAGCTTTTTTGTTTTGCGCAATAACCTTATATGATTCCTTTACCATTTTATTAACCGCCTACTGCAAAATAATATATAGCTAAAAATAGTTCACAGTTTCATAGGTGATACTATTTTTATAATACCAAATAAATCAAATAAAAATACTATTTATGAACAACGAAAATACTACTCACAATCAGATAAAAATAACCCTTAGATAAAGGGCTATTTGAAAAGTATTTATCTGCCAATTCTCATTATAGCACCATGAATCACTAAGGTCAAGTTACTCAAATATTTCAAGAATTAGTTGATTTTCAATACTTAATTAAAAATTTAAATTCCACCCCTACATATGGAATTAATTCTAACAAAATTATATTATTAATTGTCGGTGGAATTTAACTATACGTAGCAAAATTATCATTTCATCGTTAAATTTCAATCAGCATAATCAAATGCAATTTCTTATCCCACACAGCTAAATATTTATAATATCATTATCAATTTTAACTTTTGAAATAATTCAAGTGCTATGTATTTAAACTTTTCCATATAAATGCAAGATAAATGCAAGTATATTTAATGCTAAAGAAATCGCATAAACAGCACTCTCCTACATTTTATAAGTTCTGCTAGTTCTAAGCTTTTTGCGAAAAAACCGATACCAAGTCTGTCTTATCGAAACATGGAGGGTAAATGCGGAAAGGTAGTTAAAATATTTGAATTAAGTCATCTCCCCGATCTTAATTTTTCTGTAATAACAGACTAAACACTCAGCTTTGCTGACTTAAGCTTTTCTAATAACTCATAAGGCACATTAAGATTACCTCTTCCAATACCTATTTCAATTTCATTTTTATACGTTCCATGAAAATCACTTCCGCCTGTGACTAATAGTTCATGCTTTATTGCCAGCCTAAGTAAATTACCTGTTTCTTCTTTTGAATTTTCACTATAGATTGCCTCTATACCGCTAAGTCCATATTCTTTAAGTTCCATCAGCAATTTATCCAAATCATTATAATTCATTTTCAAAAGAGCCGGATGTGCCAGCACAGGTATTCCACCAGCCTTTTTTATTAAATTAATGCCGTCAATAGGTTCTAACTCTTGCCTTTTGAAATATGCTAAACCATCCTTGCCAAGATACTTATCAAATGCCTCTTGCATAGTCTTTACGTATCCTTTTTCAATCAGCAAACGGGCAAAATGAGGACGGCCTATTGTATCGCTTAATGAAATCTCTTTTAATTCCTCTTCTGTAACAGGAATACCTAATTCATTGAGTCTATTAATTATTTTATAATTTCGGTTTTCTCTACCCTTCCTTACTTCTGTAAGTTCCTTTTGTACATTTAAATACCTTTCATTATCAAAAAAGTATCCTAAAATATGCATCTCTGGCTTATAATTAGTACTTATTTCTATTCCCGGAATAACCTCTATACCAATTTTATTCCCTTCATCTAACGCCTCACTAATCCCCTCAACTGTATCGTGGTCAGTTAGTGCAACCGCTGTAAGACCCTTATCCTTTGCGTGGCGTACCAGTTGAGCAGGACTCATACTTCCGTCTGAAGCAGTGCTATGTGTATGCAAATCAATAATTTCAGTCATGCAAGGTCTCCAAATCTTTATATTTTCTAGTTATTGAATTTCAACTCAAAATAGAACTATCAAAAAGCATTCTTTAATCATAATTTTAAAGTAAGTACGCTCTTATACATTGTTTTCTATTACATTATTTTCTATTAAATTGTTTTCTATACTCTTGAAAGTCCTTGTATAAATTTTCCATAGCTTAATGGAACAAATCCCTGTAAATTTATTTCCTTAAATTTATTCAAAACAATAAATTAAACACTAATCTTTTCAAGTTTTAAACTTGGATAGTCGATTTTAGTGTGTAATAATTTATTTTGTGTAATAATTACTTAAGGAAATAAAACGTCAGGTAATTTCTATACCTCCCAATATTTCTCCTCTAGACAAATCGGAGGCGGAAAACTGTTTTTATATACTTTTTGCAATATACTATCCATTTTCTTTAATGACCTGCATGCCTGTTCCTGAGTAATCAATCCTTCTTCAAGTGCTACTGCAAGTTCATCTGCATCCAATACCTGCATGGTTCCATCAGGCATAAGCTTTACATCCAACAACAAATCTATAAATGTGTATTGATCTATATCACTGTCATATTTAACATCTATAATATCACAATACCAATATGCAAACCTTTTAGCAGCATCATAGAATCTGCTTATTTTAACACCTTCTTTTAGGAATGTATATGAAATACCGCCCGAAATATCTGCTCTAGGCTTTATTGCTTTCCATCTGGTTATTAAAATCTCATCATCTCTAAAAAGCATCTCATCACTTGAAATATCTACAGTTTCGAATGGAATGTATCTTGTTCGTAATATACTTGGCTTTTTCATAATCTCTCCCAAATCCCAAAAATTTTATTTATTGTTATTATACATTAGAAATTGATTTTTTAGAAGGTAATTCAAGTTATACAATATATTTAACTTAACTATTTGCTTATATTAAACTGAGCTTAAGTAAATTACTTATTGCTCATTACTTACACGCCAATCAAAAATATCTTGGAAATCCCATATACATAAGTTTGCATGGAAGTGCCAGTACGCCAGTATATTAATTTACCTAGAATGTTTATAAAGTAATTAATTTGACTCATTGTGCTATTTTAACTGGGACTGTAATTAAAAAACTAGTTTTTGCTTATTTACTTATACGCGAGTACAACTTAGACAAATTTACTACTTGCTTAAAGATATTTATTTGAATTTGTGAATAAAAGTTTCCAAGTAAACTATTTATTGCTTTAAACTGTATGTGAGTACAACTTAGACAAACACAACACTTTTTAAAGTTAACTGAATATCACATGTGATTTAAGCAATATTATTTCCCACCTTTTTACATTGTAATTTATAAATGTTATAATTGTGAATAATATTTATTTGATAGATGAGGTGAAATATATGAGGCAAGCAAAGTGCTGCAATAATTGTGAAAGAGGATTATCTATACATCTTACAAAGGATATTTTGTGCAAATATCATGGAGTGGTAACACCAGATTATGTTTGCTTCAAATATAAGGAGCGCTCTGAATCAACTGCTTCTAGGCAAAAGAACTATAAATGTATCCATTGTGAGTACTTTATAGTACAATTGGATTCACCAAATGAGCATCTTGGAAAATGTAAGCTTTTCTCCGCAAGAGAGTTTGATGGAACAACCAGAAATGTTTGCTCAAAATTTTCTAAAAAAATGCTTATTGAAGTTTCTTAACTAAGACATATCTTTTAATCATTTATACGATTTTATACTAACACTGTTTTTTGTCAAAGATCTAAATTTAGTCAATTAGTACATGCCGCTATTGGGTCTTGGGGCTTGATGAATTATAGTTAACATCATAAATTTGAGTTAGTAAAATAAACTTTTATTCACAAATATTTTCGCATCCTAATAGACTTAAGCAGTAGTATAAACAATTACCTTTCTACGCCAATACAACCATTTGTAATTTAATTTTCTCACAAAATGAGTTGTACGAAATAATAAAGTTTGTAAATTTTATGTATGTTAAGAAACCAGCACCCCTGCCTAGCATTTATGCAAAAATCCATTTCCATCAAATGGTTCTCAACAATTACTTCTACCTTGAATTTTTATCATTTTGAGCATACTTTTATTACTTTTCAATGATATTTCTTATAGAAATCTTTGATGACTATATTAGAACCTATTAATATTTTATTAATATTCAATGATACTTCTTATCCTTAAGAAATCTACTTAATAGAAGTATTTTATATTTTATAATCTTAATTTGCATTCAGAAAATATTCCCTGTTATCTTAGCTTGCAAAACTGCCGATAAATAAATTATAATTTTGGATGTTACTCAGTTATATTACATTAAATATTTGTAACTGGGATGATCTCCTAGCACTTTAAAGGAATTATCCGCTAATTAATCAAGTAATATCATATTTGCTTAAAGCATATTGACTCGAATTTCACAGTTCAATATGAGTACAACTTATGAATATACGTTGATTTTGAAATAATTACATGAAATAGCTTCATTCCAAAGAAACGGGATAATGTCAGTATATCAACACTATTAACATATTTGATGAACTAGTGCTTCTGCGCATAAGCAAAAATGTTTGCCACTTTAAACCGGAAGCGCTTTGGATTAGAAGTTAATTGACTGGTGTTAACTGCTTCTTTTGTTAGTAGAAGACATTGAAAGGAAGGATATTTATGAAATTAGACATTAATGCTATTTTCCAACAAAAAATAGCCGATATAAACAGCAGACTTTCTAGTATGGCTCCAAAATTGGGTTCTAGTGAAGCAAGTTCATCTGATACTTCCTTCCAAGATTACTTATCAGATGCCGCTTTGTTAGGTTTAGATTCCTCTTCATTAGGCTTAAATGATTCCTTGTATGGAGATTCTTCAGAATTATCAGGCAATTCTGTCTTGAACAAATACTTAGAAGATTTGCTGGACAAGTCTGGAGATTCTAAAAGTTCCAATATACTAAAAGCGCAGAAAGCACTTGCAAATTCCACAGCTTATATTCCAAGTGATAAAACAGAATTAATGGAATTAATAAATACAGCTATTGATAATGCCTCAGCTAAATATGGCGTTGATAAAAACTTAATCCGTGCTGTAATGAAGCAGGAATCCTCTTTTAACCCTACTTCAATATCCTCTTCTGGAGCACAGGGTTTAATGCAATTAATGCCTGGTACAGCAGCTTCACTGGGCGTGACTGACCCTTTTGATATTGTTCAAAATATAAATGGTGGTGTACTTTATCTAAGAGATCAACTGTCCAATTTCAAGGGTGATATAAGCTTGGCTTTAGCCGCCTATAATGCCGGTCCAAATAGTGTAATAAAATATGACGGCATACCACCATACGCTGAAACACAAAACTATGTAAAAAAAGTAACAGAATACTATAATCAATATCAGCAGCTATCCACTGCTCAAAAGTAATAGCAAACTAAATTTATATTTTGCTCTCAAACATATTCCTCCTTTGACTATTGATATGGCTTGTGTAAACCTTATCCTTTAGTCACTGGGGGTTATTTATCGTTCTATAAGCTTATATAGAACTCCATGTACCTTAACTGATTTGTCAATTATTAAATTAATATTACAGGATAACCATTATATTCTATTTCCTAAATAATATTACTCAAGCAACAAATTTTATTCACATAATCCACATAATTATCCACAACATTGAAACACTTGTGTTTTCTACATTTTGAGATATTTCCACATAACCCACAAATATTGAACGTGATTTTATTCACAATCTCAAAACCCAATTTTGAAAAGCAGTCTTTTCAAGGCTTTCAGAACATTTTTAACATTGTTTTTCTATAAATACAATCTTTGTATCCGCCAATATTACAGCAAAACAGAGATTTTTCAATATTTTCCATGCATGTGGATAACTTTATTCAAACAATTGCCATTTAGTTAATCAATTAATTATGCTTGCATACATTCGTCTATTTTAACAGCTTCATTTCAAACACAGTAATAAAAACTCCTGTTGCTTTTCCGTTTAATAGCATTCTATTTCCTGCAAAAAATTGCTCAAATGAGCGAAGAGAAGCTTGAACATATAAAGCTAAAACTTCATTTTTTCAAACAGTATTTCAAGCATGTCATCCAAATCTACTGTGTTTTTTGGCTCGAAAACGCACCATGTTTGTACAAACTTTATTTTTCAGCTAACCCAATTTTAATCCTGGTATTGCATTTAAGTCCATACCTGCTCGTTCACCTTTAATAAACTCATAATATGCAGCGCATCCAATCATTGCAGCATTATCAGTACACAAAATCAATCCTGGATACATAACCTCCATACCCTGCTTTTCAGCTATTTCCTTCATATCATGCCTTAGCTGTGAATTAGCTGCAACGCCCCCTGCTAGTGCTATCTTTTTTATATTTTTTAGCTTTGCTGCTGCAATAGTATTCTTGACAAGCACGTCTACAACAGCTTGCTGAAAGCTTGCTGCAATATCTGGAATATTAATTGCCTCGCCAGTTTGCTCCATTCTGTTTAAATAGTTCAAAACAGCGGTTTTTAATCCACTAAAGCTAAAATCCAAAGTACCATCATCAAAATAAACTCTAGGAAATGGGATGGCTTTACTATTGCCCTTTTGAGCATACTTATCAATAAGAGGACCCCCAGGATAGCCCAATCCAATTGCCCTAGAAATTTTATCAAATGCCTCTCCTGCTGCATCATCTCTTGTTTGTCCAAGTATTTCAAACTCTCTGTAATCCTTCACATGAACTATATGACTGTGACCACCAGATGCTACCAAGCAAATAAAAGGCGGTTCTAACTCTGGATATTGCAAGTAATTTGCGGCAATATGACCCTCAATATGATGTACACCTACTAATGGCTTGTTTGTAGTATAAGCAATAGCTTTACCTGCAGTTAACCCTACCAATAAAGCTCCAACAAGACCTGGACCATAGGTGACTCCTATTGCATCTATATCCGAAAGTAATACTCCTGCCTCTTCAAGTGCTTGATTTATAACAGGTATAATTAACTCCACATGCTTTCTTGATGCTATTTCAGGTACTACCCCGCCGTATTTTTTGTGTAAGTCAACTTGTGTTGAAATAATATTTGACATAATATGTCTACCATTTTTGATAACAGCTGCTGCCGTTTCATCACAGCTGCTTTCTATTCCAAGAATTAATGTATCCATTTTACCCTCCATTCTAGACTAGGTCTTCTTTATAATAGCCCAATGCATATTAATTTTCAAGGTATACTGTGAAACCTAATTTGTGGGTATTATTATTTGTGAATATGTTCAAGAATTCAAAATTAATGTATAGAAACTTATGCATTAGCTGCATAATTGACTAAAACTATTTTAATAATATAGTTTTTACTTGCTATGAAGTCGACTTTGGGAAACCAACAGATGCACAGCCATTATAAAATATGAGTTTTTATATGCTATAGGGCTGATTTCTGGGCATCAACAAATGTAGAGCCATTTTACTAATATGTATGAGTTTTACATGCTATAGGGCTGATTTCTAGACAACAATAAATGTAAAACCATTTTACTAGTATACTTTTTACATACTTTACGGCTGACTTCAAAAGCTCAACAAATGCATAGCAATTTTACTAATGTAAGTTTTTACATGCTATGAGGCTGATTTCGAAGCAGCAACAGATGCACAGGCATTATAATTATATGTTTTTACTTGATGATATGGCTTTCTAAATGATAGTACTTGTCTTCTGATAATAAATAAGGAAAAAAGGTAACAAAAAACATGGAGCCATTAGGCCCCATGCTCCGAAAAAGGAGATATGCTAATGTTCTTACTCATATTACCAAATAATATATATTATTAATATAGAAAATATATACCACAACTTCTAGTCCAAAAGTCCTAATTTTTAGTCTATATATACAATATACAGAAAAAATTTATATTTATGCAGCATCATCTTCCTTTATTTTATATGCTGCTACATATTTTCCTTTACTATTCTTCACAAACGGGCGGTCTTTTTCAGGCAATTTCCAAAACCCAGCCTTATTTTCAATGGCCTTGTTTTGCAACTCAGTAAAATAATCTTTAAATAGTGTATTGGGACTATAAAAAACAGATATGGCAAATCCATTTTGAACCATTAAAGCATTATAATATGTACCATCTTCTAGGATTACATGAGCAAGCAGTCTTCCATATTGGTCTGTAGTGTCCTTTTCAAAAACTAGTTTTATGTTTTGACCTGTTAAGTTATTTTTTGTTAACTCGCTAGCTTCTAATGAATAGGGCTGGGCTTCAACCCCTGATTTTATAGATTCAGGAGTGTCTATATCAAGCATTCTAACCTTGTAATCTTTATCACCATATTTTATGTGAAATGTATCTCCATCAACCACCTTTTTAACATATGCATTAATATAGCCAAAGGAATGTATACCTTCCTTTTGAATTTTAATAGTTGACTCCGGAAATTTCGTTTTTTCTAACTTTTCAAATTTATTTGCAGGGTCACTTTGTTTTTCATCACTTTTAGCCTTTGACTCTTTTGCAGAAATACCTTTTGAGTCTGTGACCTGTCCATCTTTATCTGGATTATTCTGTGATTTTGTGCTCTGTGCGCCCTTAACAGAACCATCCTGCAACTCTGCACTTTGTGTATCCTCAATAGAAGTATTTTGCGAATCTGTACTATTTGCGTCCTCAAAAGAACTACTATTAGGTTCCGTGTTCTGCTTGTTTTCCTTCAATGAACTGCTCTGGCTTTGTGTATTCTGTGAAACATTATCAAACTGTATCACATCGGTTTTATAGATATAACTGCCTATTAGAACTACTACTGCAGTAACTAGCGATGCTACTGCTTTTATATTCTTTTTCTTCATTTTATTACACCCTTTTATTTTTACTTGATACTTAAAAATTTATTTTCCCAAAAGATTGCAGGAGTTCATACTTGTCAATGATAGAGTTTTAGGATTTTACACATCAGTATAATTTGTAGGCTCAACTACCATCTATTATATTAACTGCCTCAGTATTTCTAATTTCATACTTTCTTATTATATCATATTTATTATTTATAGATTGTAACATGTATTTACATAGCGAAGATGAATATACATAACACAATTTCTAAAAAAAGACTCTCTAAATTGGGATTTAGAATAACTAATAAAATTACTGATTGCTCATCAAACTTCACAGTTAAATATACTTCTTAAACCTAATAAAATTAGGTGCGACTGCACTATCAAATGAAAAGAAATTTCATAATATAACCTAATTTACTGCATAACAAGCCATTGGTAATCTAAATCATTTCACTGGAGTACTATTTAAGCTGTTTACTGTTGATTATATTATTTCTTGTTTTACAGCATTATTATTTTGCAGCAGCATAACTTAATTGTGAATTACTGTGGTGTATACGAATGTTTTGTATACTAGCTGCAAAATAAAATACCACGCTTATTTTGATCTAAGTCGTGGTATTTATTCATTAAGTGTATTGGCCGATATCACTTAAGATTGTTATTTAAGTTTAAGTTGTCCCTTGAGCAGTTAGTATTGATATTGGAACGGTATTATTAATAACTGCGTCATCTTTTCTTTCATCAATAGAAGCATTGAATACTAATTTCATTACTTCTGCTATGGTTTCTACAGGTATTACTTCTATATCCATATCATCAAATAGTTCTTGATAATTATCTTTTGGAATAAATACTTTTTTTATACCTGCAGCTTTAGCAGCATCAACTTTTGCTACCACTCCACCTACAGGCTTTATATTTCCTTTAATAGATATTTCACCTGTCATAGCTATCTCTCCACTTAGTGGTATGTTTTTAATTGCAGAATATACAGCTGTAGCAATAGCAATACCAGCTGATGGTCCATCAATAGGAATACCTCCCGGAAAATTCAAGTGGATTTCATAGTCTTTAAAATCTATGTTCAAATATCGTTTAAGCACTGTTAAAACATTTTCTACAGAAGCCTTAGCTGAACTGCTTCTCTTTAGCTTATGACCTCTATTATCCATTTCTTCTTCTTCAACTATACCAGTTATCTTAATTCCACCATTCCCATGTCCAACTGGTATTGCTGAAACCTCTATATCAAGCACCATACCTGTACTATTCCCAAATACAGCCAATCCATTTATGCAGCCAATCTGCTGTTTTGCTGTTACTTTCTTTTCAATTCTTGGACTATAGTGCCCAAACTCAATTACCCATTCTATATCCTTTATTTCGATTTTACATCTATTTTCAACAGCTGCTACTCCTCCAGCTATTTGAATGATATTTACAGCATCTCTTCCATTTTGAGCATATCTAGCTACTACATCACTACATCCTTCTGCTAAATCATATCCACCCTTTTTAGCTGCATTCTCGCATATCTTGCTAATCTCATCAGCCCTTAGCGGTCTAAAATAAATTTCAACACATCTGGATCTAATTGCTGCTGGAATTTCATCCGGAGTTCTGGTAGTGGCTCCTACTAATCTAAAATCAGCTGGTAAACCCTTCTGAAATATATCATGTATATGAATTGGAATATTGGTATCTTCTGAACTATAATAGGCACTTTCTAGAAATACTTTTCTATCTTCAAGTACCTTCAAAAGCTTGTTCATTTGGATAGGATGAAGTTCTCCTATTTCATCGATAAACAATATACCACCATGAGCTTTTGTTACTGCTCCCTGCTTGGGTTGAGGCACACCAGCCATGCCATATGCACCAGCGCCCTGATAAATGGGATCATGAACTGAACCAATCAAAGGATCTGCAATGCCTCTTTCGTCAAACCTTAATGTTGTTGCATCAATTTCTATAAATTTCGCTTCTTTTTTAAATGGAGAACATGCATTGTTCTTTGCCTCTTCAAGAATAACTCTTGCTGCAGCAGTTTTTCCAACCCCTGGAGGCCCATAAATTAATACATGCTGTGGATTTGTGCCGCAAAGTGATGCCCTAAGCGCTTTAATTCCCTGTTCCTGTCCTACTATGTCCTTTAGAGTAGCAGGACGTGTCTTCTCTGATAATGGCTCAGATAAATGTATATCCCTTAATTTTCTCAATTTCTCAAGCTCTTTTTTAGATTCTTTCTCGATAGCATATTTATTGCCTTGTTGGTTCTTAAGTAATGAAAAAAAGTAAATACCGATAACAATAGAGAAAAAAAACTGTATAATCAACATTATAGTTGTCAAAATCTTAAACCTCCCTAGATTTTCATTCATACACAGCACTAATAAATACCTGTTCTTTTTTCGATGTATATGTTTGCAGTTTTCACTTAAAATATTATTTCTTCACTAAAATATTAAAGTACATATTTTAAGCAAAAATTAGTATAAACATATGCCAAAGTTCTCTGCGCTCTAGATAATTGGGTTCTACTCAGCCTTAGTTTTAACTATTTTGATTGAGATAACTAATAGCCTAAGAACTTGTTTTTACGTGTATAGTAATATTATTGGCAATGTTTAATATTTTATCCAATAAGTATAGACTTTATTATATTTTTTTCTCTATGAAAAATAATTTAAGAAATAAATAAAAAAATAATTTAGTATCTCGTTACTAATCAGTTACTAAATTAGATTATTAATTAAGTTGGTTGGTGTTCATACTATAAATGATATACCTTGCAAACTAACAAAGAGCCAATCGCCTGTTAAGCAATTGACTCTTCGAAATTTAATTTGCTGCACTCCATCATCTATTGCATAAAACCTTAAAAATTCTCTCGCTATTCTACCTCAACTATTGACATAAAAACAAAAAATAAAAACTGCTCCAACGAAAAATTCTTTCAAATTTAACATCAAAACAGTTTATTATTTTAAAAAATTATGAAACTGATTCCCTTTTGGATTTTGGCTTTTTAACGCCAGTTTTTTTTAAAGACTTGCGATTTTCATTAAAAATCAATTCAGGCTCTGCACCATTTTCCACTACATCCTTACTAATAATACACTTTTCTACATTATTCATAGATGGAATATCGTACATTACACCTAACATTAATTCTTCAAGTATTGCTCTTAAGCCTCTTGCACCAGTATTTCTAGATATAGCCTTCTGAGCAATTCCCAATAAAGCCTCTTGCTGTACTTCTAATATAACATCATCCATTTCAAATATCTTTTGATATTGTTTTATCAAAGCATTCTTTGGTTCTGTTAATATTTGCACAAGAGCATTTTGGTCTAAAGACTGGAGAGTAACTACAATCGGAAGTCTTCCAACAAATTCAGGTATTAATCCGAATTTTAATAAATCCTGTGGAAGTAAATCTTTAAGTAGTTCGCCTACATCCTTATCTTTATTACTTTCTATCTTAGCCCCAAATCCAAGAGATTTCTTGCCAATTCTATTTTGAATTATCTTTTCAATACCATCAAAAGCACCACCACATATAAATAATATGTTGGTAGTATCTATCTGGATAAATTCTTGGTGTGGATGCTTCCTTCCTCCCTGCGGCGGAACAGAAGCTAATGTACCTTCAAGAATCTTTAATAGAGCTTGTTGTACACCCTCACCACTAACGTCTCTAGTTATAGATGGATTTTCTGACTTACGGGCTATTTTATCAATTTCATCAATATAGATAATACCTTTTTCGGCTTTTTCAATATCGTAATCTGCAGCTTGAATCAGTCTGAGGAGTATATTTTCTACATCCTCTCCTACATAGCCTGCTTCAGTGAGAGAAGTAGCATCAGCAATAGCAAAAGGAACGTTCAGTATTTTTGCAAGTGTCTGTGCTAAAAAAGTCTTACCGCTACCAGTAGGTCCAAGTAAAAGTATATTACTCTTTTGAAGTTCTACTTCTGATGATTTAAAATCACTATTTATTCTCTTATAATGATTATAAACAGCTACAGAAAGAGACTTTTTAGCATACTCTTGACCTACTACATACTCATCAAGAATATCCTTTATCTCTCTTGGTTTCGGTATCTCGTTAACTTCTGCATCAATTTTTGTATCTTCAAATTCTTCTTCGATAATCTCTGAGCAAAGTTCAATACACTCATCGCAAATGTACACTCCGGGTCCTGCAACTAGCCTTTTTACCTGTTCTTGAGATTTACCGCAAAAAGAACACTTTAACTGCTTCTTCTCATCATATCTGGTCATAATTGCACCTCAACTATTTTCTTCTATCCATAATGTCATCAACTAATCCGTATGCCTTAGCTTCCTGTGCAGACATAAAGAAATCTCTATCTGTATCTTTTTCAATTTTTTCAAGAGGTTGCCCAGTTCTTTCACTTAAAATCTTATTTAATTTATCCTTAGTTTTTAGGATATTCTCTGCATGAATTTTTATATCAGTTGCCTGACCTTTCGCACCACCAAGAGGTTGATGTATCATAATTTCACTGTTTGGCAATGCAAATCTTTTTCCTTTTGCACCTGCCGCTAATAGGAAAGCACCCATGCTCGCAGCCATTCCCATACATATTGTTGATACATCACACTTAACATACTGCATAGTATCATATATTGCAAATCCTGAGTGTACTGCTCCTCCTGGACTGTTTATATAAAACTGTATGTCTTTGTCAGGATCCTGTGCTTCCAAATAAAGCATCTGCGCTACCACTAGGCTTGCAGTAACATCATTAACCTCATCACTTAATACAATGATCCTATCATTTAATAGTCTGGAAAAAATATCATAAGACCTCTCACCACGATTTGTCTGTTCAACAACCATAGGTACTAAACTCATGAACATACCTCCCTTATTAATATATGTTTGATTTTAATTCATGAACCACTTTGTGGTAAATAAAACCACATTAATATAATATTACCTATTTCCCCTTGATATATAATATTAAGTTATATAAACTTAGCATTATCAACCAATAATTTTATTGTTTTTCTGAAAGCTATATCCTTTTTAATATAATCCATATCTTCAGGTCTTAATGTTTTCTTGAGGTCTTCAGCTGATTGCTTATAAGCTTCAGCCATCTTTTGAATTTCTGCATCAGCATCTTCATCAGTAGCTTTAACATCTTCTACTTGGCATATTTTTTCAACAACTAATTGTACCTTAACTTCATTCTCAGCTCTTTGTGCAAATTGTCCTCTGAAGCCTTCATAATCCATGCCCATTATTTCCAAGTATTTTCTTAATTCTAAGCCCTGATAACGAAGTCTCATGTCAAAATCTTTAACCATAGCATCAATCTGATTTTGTACCATAACCTCTGGTATATCAACAGTTGCATTATCTGTAATCTGTTTTATAACATTATTCTCATCTTCGTGTTCAGCTTTATGTTTTGCATTTTCTTCTAATTTATTTCTCAAATCAGCTTTATATTCATCAAGAGTGTCAAACTCGCTTATATCCTTAACAAATTCATCATCTACAGTAGGCAATTCTTTGAATTTTATTTCCTTAATAGTTACCTTAAACAATGCAGGTTTACCACTAAGTTCTTCCTTGCCATAATCTTCTGGGAAACTAACATTGACATCAACTTCTTCGCCAACATTTTTTCCAATTAATTGGTCTTCAAATCCTGGAATAAAAGTTCCTGAGCCAATTACCAAATTATAATCTGTACCTTTTCCACCTTCAAAAGGAACACCATCAATAAAGCCTTCAAAATCAATTATTGCAGTATCTCCGTTTTGTACTGGTCTATCAGAAACAGAAATTAATCTAGAATTCTTCTCTACAACCTTTTGTAACTCTTTTTCAACATCTTCATCAGTTACAACAGCTTCTGCCTTCTTTACTTCTATTCCCATGTATGCACCTAGTTCAACCTCAGGTTTAACTGTTACTTTAGCAGTAAATATCAAGTTTTGTTTATTGCCTATTTGTATTATGTCTATTTCCGGTCTATCCACTGGATGTATATTTTTTTCATCAACGGCTTGGTCATATGCCTCGGAACATACTATGTTAATAGCATCATCGTACAATACCTGTTCCCCATAATAACGTTCAACAATATGTCTTGGAGCTTTACCTTTTCTAAAGCCAGGAACATTAAATTTTGAAGCATTTTTAGCAAAAGATTTTTGCATACCTTCTTCAAATTTAGCTGCATCAACTTCTATCTCAAGCTGAACAACATTCTTTTCGATATCTTCCATTTTTACGTTCATTTTGTAAACTTCCTCCCAGTATTTAGTTTTATTTATTAATTTTATCTCAGCAATATATATAACTCTAAATCGCTAGTTTCTAGCTGAATTTAATTTTTCTAACTATAAAATCAGAAAATATTATCAATTATAAAAAATTAACCATTCAATTATACCATATAAAAATGATATTTCAAGCCATTATATACTCTTATTATCGACAAAATAAATAGTTTGCATAACCTCTTTTTGCCATATATGCTAAACTCAATTACCATAATGTTATAATCAGTATTGCATTTATTATACATTATATATATTATTACTTTTCGTATATCATAACAGGCATAAAATCGAGATGATCCGCCGATACAAGCTTCAGTTTAATCCCATCATAATCACCCTCAATTGCTCCTTTTATTCCTTCGCCATGCAAGTGACCATAAAAGCAATCTGTGATACCATGTTGTTTCATTATATCAATAAAGCCCGAGGTTTGACTTTTTGTAGTCACTGGCGGATAATGCATAAAAACAAACTTTTTCTTATGATTAATTGCTTGAGCTGATTTTATTGACAATTCTAGCCTTGCAACCTCTCTTTTATATATTTTTTCATCATCTTTTTTAAAATCATCCTCGCCCGGGCATTTCCAGCCTCTAGTACCACATATAGCAATATCTTCAATACTAAATGCATTGTTATGCATAAAAGAAATAGTCATAAATTTGTTTTCTTCTAAATATTTGTTTAATTTTGAAGCTGTTGTCCACCAGTAATCGTGATTACCTTTGGAAATAATCTTCTTTCCAGGTAAAGTTTCAATATATTCAAAGTCTTCATAGGCATTTTCAATATAAGTAGCCCAAGAAATATCCCCCGGAATTATTACACTGTCCTCGTCCCTAACAACACTTATCCAGTTTTTTCTAAGCTTCTCCATATAATTTGACCATCTGCCGCCAAAAATGTCCATTGGTTTATCTATTCCCAATGCTAAGTGTAAGTCTGCTATTGCGAAAATTGACATAAAGTTTACGCACCTATTCCTTAACAAGTCATTTGTTTCTAAAATAATTATATATTTTTATTGCAACCTTTTCATTTATTCCCTGAACTTCCATAAGCTGAGCAATATCCGCTTTTTTTATTGCCGCCAAAGACTTAAAGTGCTTTAGTAGTGCCTTTTTTCTGGTTTCTCCTACCCCCTCTATTTCATCCAGTTCAGAATGAGTGTATCTTTTAGCCCTTAGCGTCCTATTATAATCAACAGCTACTCTGTGAGTTTCATCTTGTATTTCTGTAATTAATCTAAGCAAAGGCATATATGCTGACAATTCATACTCCTTACCGTTGTATACAAGGGATTTTGTGCGATGCCTGCTATCCTTTGCCATACCTGCTATTACAAGTCTATATTCAAACTCATCTGCTATTTGTTGAGCAGCACTGACATGTCCAAAGCCTCCATCTACTAAAATTAAGTCAGGTAAGTCAGAAAATTTAGGCTTTTCTATGTTTTCTTCCTTTTCTTTTTTAGCACGTGATAACCTTCTATATAATGTTTCCTGCATGCTGGCATAATCATTTTGCTGCTCAACTGATTTCATTTTGAACTTTCTGTACTCCTGTCTAGCTGGCTTTCCATCAATAAAAACAACCATTGAAGCAACTATTTCGGAAGAACCTGTATTTGATATGTCATATGCTTCAATTCTCCTTGGCCTCTGCTCTAATTCAAGAAGCTTCATTAATTGATTAATACCCTCTTCATTGACATTATCCACTCTTTTTAGTCTATCTTTAAAAAGCTTTAAGGAAACTTCCGCATTCTGTGATACCATTTTAACCAGTCTGACTAACTCTCCTCTTACAGGAACTCTTATGCTTACCTTGTGTCCCCTTTTTTCAGTAAGCCACTGTGATATTGTCTCACTATCTTCAATTTCATTTTGAATTACTATTTCTGATGGTATAAACTGAACATTATTATAAAACTGTTTTATAAAGGTTGAAAGGGAGTATCCTATTTCTTCATCACCTTCACCTTCAAAAATATAATGTTCCCTACCAATAACTCGTCCATTCCTTACAAAAAAAACCTGAATACATAAATCAGTAGCATCTCTTGAAAAACCAATTACATCTCTATCCTGCCCATCTGTAGAAAGAACTTTTTGTTTTTCTGACAGCTGAGTCATACTTGATATTTTATTTCTAATTTGCGCTGCCTTTTCAAACTCAAGCTGTTCAGCAGCCTCCTCCATTTGAGCTTTTAAATCATTGAGTATTTCATCATATTGACCACTCAAAAAGGAGCAAATCTTTCTCATCATTTCATGGTATTCATTTTTGTTAACTTCACCCTGACATGGCCCAAGACATTTTTTCAAGTGATAATTCAAACAGGGACGAAACTTACCAATGTCATTGGGCAATTTTCTATTACAGGTTTTTATCGGAAATAATTTTTTCAAAGTGTCTATTGCATCATTTACTGCAAAGCCACTTGAATATGGTCCAAAGTATTTAGCCCCATCCTTTTCAACTCGTCTTGTTTTAAGTATCCGAGGATATTCTTCGTTCATAGTAACTTTTATATAAGGATAATGCTTATCATCTTTTAATAAAATATTATATTTTGGTTTATACTTTTTTATTAAGTTACATTCAAGCATTAAAGCTTCAACTTCAGAGTCTGTAATAATATATTCAAATTCGCTAATTTTTGCTACCATTGCTTGAACCTTAGGAGGATGATTTGCAGATTGATGGAAATATTGCCTTACCCTGTTTTTTAGTACTACTGCCTTTCCAACATATATAACAATACCATTAGCATCCTTCATTATATATACGCCAGGCTTATCTGGTAATTTTTTTAGTTCTTCTTGGATATCAAACAAACAATTCACCTCATAAATTCAATAAAAGCTTTATTACTAGTCTAACTACAGCTTTACATTAAAAATCAGCCTATTTTAAAAGCGCTGTGATTTATAATAAACCACAGCTAATTTTAAGCCTATAATATAATTAATCTATTGGATTAGAAACCTGCCAAAAAATATTCTTCAATTTCTTTTGAGGCTTTTTCTTCATCTTCACCATCAACTATTATATTTATTGTTGCTTGTCTCTCAACCCCCAGTGAAAGTAATCCTAACAAGCTCTTTGCATTTGCTCTTCTTTCTCCCTTTTCCAACCAGATATTTGAACTAAACTTAGATACCTTTTGTACAAGCAAAGCCGCTGCTTTAGAATTCAATCCTGATGGACAGTTAATAACAACTTTATTTGAAATCATTTCTATGTTCCCCCAATTTCTATACTTGAGAATATATATTTTCTATTATACCAAAAATAGTCCATATAAATCAAATCCTGTGAATATTATAACACCTAGAGTCAAAATTTAACTCTTCATTAAATCTTCATTAACTCTTCAATCAAAGAAAAGCTTTATTACATGGACGGTGTAAATGAGGCAGGAAATATTCTCACTGCCGGTAAAATCAAATTGTTCTCAATACTTGTGTAAGTGAGGGACTCTTTTTCTCTTGTAATAATACCTAGATTCATAATAAGATTTTTAGATCACAGAAAATTTTATTACACCAGCGGTATGTATGCGAGGCAAGGAATTCCTCACCAACTAGAAGCCAAAGCGGTATACCTCGTTTATCTCAAGTATTGAACCTATCATCTCTAAATATTATTTGCTTTTTTGTACTGTCTTAATATTTTTACCGAAACCAGTATCTATTATTGTTCCTATTCCAAAAGACGCCATTACAAATTCAATTACTAACAATGCTATTCCATATATCATCAATGCAAAATATGAACCTTCGGGCAATAAAATCAGAGGTACTATTTTAAAAATGCTAGCTATAATGTGTCCTACAAAAAACTCTATAAATATTGTTGATTTTTCATTATTATTCTTAAATATTAATCTTCCAATATATATACCTACTACAATTTCAGCAAATATAACAAGTAAAACATAAGTTATTGGAACAATAATCAAAAATATTAGGAACACTAAGACTATAGTAGCACTAATAAAAAATAACAAACCCAATACTAATCTTCTAGCATTTCCGGATTTCATAGAGTACGCCATACTTCTATATCTTTTAGTAAATATACTAATTAAAATAAGCCCTATAGCTAACGAGAATAGTGCAAGCAAAATAAATGTATTAATAATAATACCATTTGATTTGAATAACGAAATAATATCAAAATCAATTGACAATTTTGTTCCTAATACTGAAATCAAATCACTTGCTTTCAGCTTACCTATTGAGACTAAATTACCCTTTATTATGGTATTGTCCAGAACATCCAATTCACCAAATAAAGAAATAACATCACCGCTGACATTTCCATTAATAGTTGCCTTTCCAAAAACAACTATTATACTTCCACTGACATTTGTGCGAATATCAGCATTGCCACTCACTACAGTCACATTTCCACTACTTATATTGTCTACTATCCTATCTTCAAATATGACAAGATTACCTGTAGTTATATCACTTTGTTTAGCTGAGACTATAAATGGTACAGATAACAAAAGAATGAGAGTAATTATTATAGCCTTTGATATTTTCCTCATTGTGACCCTCCATTACTCCGTCTAACCATTTTAAAAAACAATCCTTGCGTTATGAGTAATAGAAAACCTAGTGCAATGTATTCGAAAAAATAAGTCTTATATATTGATGCTGCAACACTCAATATAGCAATTACAATACCTCTAAACATACTTATAGCAGATAAAATTAAATCTTTAGAAGAATCAACAAATCTGTTCATGATTTGTATTAAATTAATAGGAGTTTTTAAAACCTCCCAAAGTGCTCCAGCAAAAAATATAACAAAAATCAGTGATACTGTAACTAATAGGATATTATACACAAATAGATTATTATCCATCGTCTTTTTGTAAATTTTCTCTTCTTTTGTTATACGGCTCATAACTTGAAATTCAAAATCTTCAGGAGGTTCAATGCCAGAATCTTGCTCAACTATATCAAATATTTCTTTTAAACTATTAAATTCTTCAGAACAATTCTTACAATTCTTTAGATGTTGTTTTAGTTGTGCCTCTTCAATATCATTTAGTTCTTTATCAAAAAATTTCATAATAAAATTTTGAGAATCAACGCATTTCATAATACCTCCTCCTTTCTTGCACTATCAAGTTTTCCCTTAAGCATAAGCCTTGCTCTATAAAGTCTGTTCTTTATTATTGACATTGGCTCATTAAGTACCTTTGTCATTTCTTCATACGACAAACCATTACTATGAAATAGTGTTATTAAAATTTTATATTTTTGTGGCAATTCATCAATTGCATTTTTTATTAGCTGCGTTCTTTGATCTTTTATCAACGCCTCTTCGGGTGTATCTATACTGCTTGAAACTCCAATAGCATCGTCTAGAGAAACGGTATCCTGCTTTTTCTTTCTAAGAGTATCTAAGCAAAGGTTAGTAGTTATTTTTACAATCCATGTTGACATTTTGTATTCTGGATTATATTTATCAAGAGATCTATAAATTCTGATAAAAACCTCTTGAGATACGTCATTCACTTCTTCTCTATCAGGTATCATTTTGTAAACTACACTGTATACTAACTTTTTATACCTACTGACAATTTCTTCAAAAGCACTAGTATCGCCATTCAAACATAGAGACACCAGTTCTTCATCTGTCTTGGTCAATGCTCGATACACCCCCTAACTCATAAACTGCTATTAGTTTAATTCTGCACAAGTATAATCAAGTTTAATTTCATAATGAGCAGAATACGCAAATTTTATAACAACTGGATATAACAAAATTCGCAGTTGTAGAAAAATTTTATTACATTATCGGTATTTCATCGAGGCAGGAAATATTCTCACCATCTGAAAACCAGAGCGGTTCCCTACACTTATAGAAGTAGGGGATCATTTTCTTGCCTCGTTATATATTTAAGTACGCTATAATTTATTATTTGTCTGATTAATAAATAACAATTAGCAGTTAGTAGTTTGAGTAGTGATAAAATATATTATTTTTTGTGGTTTCCAGAATTAAGTACTGCTAATGCAAATCGCTCCAATTTTTTGCTAACCAAATAATTTATTGTTCCTTCTTTATATTTGCCATCAGCGCCCTTAACTCCAGCCTCCATATCTGTCAGCAGTTCAATTCCTTCATCTATTGTTTTTACTGGATAAATATGAAACTGCTTTTTGCGAACAGCATTTACAACATCGTCATTTAATACAAGATTTTTAATATTTTGATATGGTATTATAACCCCCTGTTTACCATTTAACCCTCTAAGCTTGCACAGTTCAAAAAAGCCTTCGATTTTATGTGTTACTCCACCTACAGGCTGAATTTCTCCCTTTTGATTAACCGAACCTGTAACGGCGATATATTGTTTTAGTGGTACCTCTGAAAGACTTGATAATATAGCATATAACTCTGCACTTGAGGCACTATCTCCGTCAATACCCCCATATAATTGTTCAAAACACAGGCTTGCTGATAATGACAGCGGAAAATCCTGTGCATATTTTTGACCAATATAGCCATTTAATATCAAAACGCCCTTACTGTGAGATGTTCCGCTTAGTTCAACTTCTCTTTCGATATTCACAATTCCACTTTCTCCAATATAAGTAGAAGCTGTGATTCTAGCTGGTTTACCAAAAGAATAGTCTCCCATATCCATAACAGTCAAACCATTAATCTGTCCAACCTCTCTGCCATCCGTGTCAATCATTAGGGTACCTTCGTTTAACATATCTAACAGCTTTTTATCCAGCCTGTCATTTCTATAATTTTTTTCTTTAATTGCCTGCTTTACATGCTTAGCCTTTACATACTTTGCATTATCACATTCAGCCCACATACATGCTTCACATAATATTTCACAAATGTCATTAAACCTTGTTGACATTTTCCTTTGATCTTCAACAAGCCATGAAGCATACTCAACAACACTTGCAACACCTGATTTATCAAAATGAAGAGTATTTTCCTTTTTGCAAAAGCCACCTATAAAAGAGGCAAGCTTTAATATATTTTCATTACTTTTTTCCATTTCCTCATCAAAATCTGCCTTTACCTTAAACAGCTTTCTGAATTCCTCTTCATATTCATAAAGCAGATGGTAGATTGAAGAACTTCCAACTAAGATAACCTTAATATCTACAGGGATTGACTGTGGCTTAATGGCAGATACAGTCACCACACCTGTCTGATCCTTCATATTTTCTATGGTTATTTTCTTAGTCTTAAGTACTCTAGTAATTGCTTCGTATGCCTGTGGATTACTCAATACATCTTTTGCTTGAAGTATCATATATCCACCATTAGCTAAATGAAATAATCCAGGCTTTATTTTTGTATAGTCAGTTGAAACTGATCCAAATTCATTTTCGTACTCTATTTTACCAATTAAATTGGAATATGACGGGTTAAAATCAACAATTACTGGTGCACCTTTTAAATTGCTATTATCAACTAAAACATTTACTTTATATTTGTGCAAAGGTGTTTCTTCCTTTTGCATCCATGGGATAATAAGTTGAGGTTGTTCCTCACTAATTTCTTCTTCTTTAAATTCATCCAGATTGTTGAGTATATCCTGTTGAATATTTTCCAGATAGTCAACGATGTCAGAATATTTACTATACTTTTCCTTCAGATCATTAACCTGAACTCCTATTGCCAGTAATGCTATCCTGCTTTCCCACTCAGCAACTTTCTTTTTAGTCTCTTTTTCATTATTTTTTAGTTTTCGGATTATTTCCAATGTGTCCTGTTGTAGAATATTTGTCTTTTCATCTATTTGGTCTTTTATGTCATCATCTAAATTCTCAAATTCCTCTTCACTTAATGTTTTACCTTCTATTATTGGTAAAAAGTAAATGCCTGAACTTCCTGTATTAACCTTAAATCCTTGTGCTTCAGCATCCTGACTTAGCTTTGCAAGCAGTTCATCCCTTGTAGACTCATATTCATCTAAAATTTCTTCTTTCTCTTTTTCATACTTCTCATTATCAAAGGCATTTACAATCTCTTGCTTTATTGTTTTTACAAATTCTTCCATATCCTTTTGAAATACTTTTCCCATTCCAGCTGGAAGATTTATTGCCATAGGTTGATTTGGTTTATTGAAATTATAAATATAGCACCAATCATCAGGTACTTTTTGATTTATTGCAATTTCATTCACCAGTTGTCTTGCAAAGCTGGTTTTTCCAGTTCCTGTAGGACCTGCCATATAGATATTGTAGCCTCTTGTTTTCATTTTTAAGCCAAATTTCATAGCTTTAGCAGCTCTTTCCTGCCCAATTATTCCTTCATATGTACCTAGCTTTGAGGTATTGCTGAAAGGAAAGGAAGCTGTATCACATTTATTTTCTAATTCCTGATAAGTTAGTTCCCTTGGTATAGACATATATGCCCTCCGGTAATGTTATTTATTAGTTGCTAACTAACGCAGGTAAAAATTGTAGGTGTAAGAAACTTATAAATGGAAAGTTTGGTTAGAAATAATTGCATAAATTAAATAGCAAAAAAGCCGTGCTGTATGAATACAAGTATTTAGTATTAAGATAGTATTCGTGTACCTTTGCAATTGTTAAGTAAGTTCTAAGCTTCTATGCCGCAAAGCGACAAGATTGTCGGGTTTGCACACCATAAGCAATGAATGGTGAAAGTGTACGACGGCTTATACGCTGAGCAGAACAATTGCTAGTACTAGCAATTACCAATTTAATAAATTATTTCGGCAACAAACCATTGATAAGCCTCACGCACCGATAGTTCTTATGTGCGAAAGTTTATTTAGTTATTATGTCTCCACATAATTAATGCGTCCTCATTATTATCTGAATAGTATCTTTTCCGGATACCTTCAGCTTTAAAGCCATACTTTTCATACAATTTTTGTGCTGCAATATTGCTTTTGCGTACCTCAAGAGTAAGACTCTTTATCTCATTTTCATTGCACATATAAAGAATTCTTTCCATTATTGCAGAAGCTGCTCCGCAACGTCTGAACTCTGGATGCACGGCAATATTTGTTATATGCCCTTCATCAAATATCTTCCATACACCACCATACCCTATAACCCTGCCTCCTGAAACTGCTGCAAAGTAAAAGGCAAGCTTATTATCAACTAGTTCTTCTATAAATGAACTTCTTGACCAAGGTATCTTAAAGCTCAGGCTTTCTATTATCATTACATCATCTAGATGCTCCAATCCCATTTCAACTACTTCAATTTTGTCAATCATTTTGAGTTATCCTTTTTTCATTTATTTCTCGTTCACGTTCTGCCTGAGACTTTCTAAGATAAAAAGGTACCATATCAAAACAACTTTCTGCTTTTCCTTCTAAATGCAAATCTCGTGCCAGCAATGCTACTGAAGAAGCACTTGCCTGTGCAAAATTAGGAGGTGCTATACTTATTCTCTCACCTAACTCTGCAGTAAAATAATCTTTATGCAAACCGCTAGCATCTCCCAAAAAAATAACCTCGCCTTCCATTGGGCGAATAATCTCCACTAATTCATTTATATGTATCCCCAAATAATCTGTGAGTCTTTTAAGCTTTCCATCAACAAATCTATATATTGCAGTAAAAACCTGACTATTCCTTGCATCAATAATTGGACATAGCAGTGCCTTTGACATTTGCACATTATAAGCTAGAGCATCTAGCGTATAAACACTTATTACTGGTTTTTCGGCTGCAAACGCCATAGCCTTAATTGTTGTTACACCAATCCTAAGACCTGTAAATGAACCTGGTCCAATAGATGCCGCAAATACATCCATGTCCGCAGCACTAAGATTCACTTTTTCCAACAAACACTGAATCATTGGCATAAGCTTCTGTGAATGTGTTTTCCCCTTGTTGCAAGTATATTCCCCTATTATTATATCATCTTCTAATATTGCGACAGAAGCAACATTAGTGGATGTATCTACTGCAAGTATTCGCATACTAACCTCCCACGCCTACTTTCGGCGAAATTATAATGAACCTATCGGTAGAGAACATAAGATTTTCATAGGTATCCTCCTTTTTGACAACCTACTCTACCAACGCTGGCAAAAGCCACTTGTATTTATTGTAGTACGATATGGCACCATGTTTTAACAAAGCTATTTTTGAGTTTTTACAGCTTACTCTCATATCCAGAGTATCTGTCCCCAATAAATTCAATAGCTATTTCTCTCACATCAATACCTTTATTAAGATTTTTAGTAATTTTTATTCTAATTAATTCTCTTGGGAGTATATCTTCTATCTGCTCTCCCCACTCAACTATTGTAACACCCTGACCATTAATGTATTCTTCAAACCCTATATCAAACATTTCGTCAGAATCGGCTATTCTATAAACATCAAAATGATATAGCGGAAGCCTTCCTTCATATTCATTAACAAGTGTAAAGGTTGGGCTTGTTATATATGAAGTTATCCCAAGTGACTTGGCTATTCCATTTGTAAGCGCTGTTTTTCCTGTTCCCAAATCACCTGATAAGCATATTATATCACCACTATTCAATAGATATCCTAATTTTTTGCCAAAATCAACTGTTTCCTCAAAGGAATGTGTTTCAATTTTAATCATTATAAACTAACCTCCATGCCGACTCTAACTTAAAAAAGCGTTTGTTCGACAAACTTTATATTCAAGCAGCTTAAAATATATTTGCACACACGTAAATCTGTGCAAAAAGACATTTATAGCTTTATAGCATTATAATACTCTGCACTGGCGCAAACCTCTTGTGGTTTATTGATACTCTAATATGCACTATGTTAGCGTATACTTATTATTCAAGATTTTCGTATATAATATTTCCATTTATTATTGTTTTCTGTACCTTTGTCTTTAACTCAAAAGGATGTCCATCAAATATTACTATGTCTGCATCCTTCCCTATTTCAATAGAGCCAACCCTGTCATTTATTCCTATAATCTCAGCTGCATTTATTGTTATTGCCTTCATAGCTTCCTTCTCATCCATACCCTCTCTGGCAGCAATAGCCGCACAAAGACATAAATATTGCGCTGGCACACAAGGATGATCTGTCATAATAGCAACCTTAATGCCTAACTTTGATAAAATTCCTGGTGTCTCTAAATTTTGGTTTTTGAGTTCTATTTTTGATCTATCTGTAATAAGTGGCCCAATAATCACAGGCAAGCCTGTTTCCGCCAGTACCTCTTTAATCAAATAGCCTTCTGTACAATGATCTAAAGTGATATTGACATCAAACTCCTTTGCTATTCTAACAGCTGTCATTATGTCATCAGCTCTATGAACATGTGCCTTAAGCGGTATTTCTTTATTAAGCACCTGTACAAGTGAATCCTTCTTAAAATCAAAATCTGGCTTCTCATATTCATCAGGATTACTCATAAAGCTTTTCAAACGCTCTTTGTATTCCTTAGCCTCAAATAAGCTTTCTCTAAGAATAGCCGCTGTCGCCATTCTTGTCATTGGAGCCTGATGTTTTTCATTATATATAGTCTTAGGATTTTCTCCAAATGCAACCTTCATTGCTACAGGATGTTTAATAATCATTTCATCCACATAGCGTCCATAAGTTTTTAGAGCTGCAAACTGTCCACCAATTACATTTGCACTACCGGGACCTGTTACCACAGTTGTAACCCCATTTTCATATGCCTCAACAAAAGCTCTGTCAGCATGATAAATAGCATCAATTGCTCTTAAATGAGGCATTACAGGGTCTGTAGACTCATTCCCGTCATCTCCCTCAAACCCTACTGCATCTTCCCACATTCCTATGTGACAATGTGCATCAATCAAACCTGGAAGAACATATCCTCCCTTAGCATCTATCTGCAATACATCACGCTGAAGCATATTTTCAACTTCTTTTATATCCTGACCAATAGCAATTATTTTGCCATTATCTATTAGTATATATCCATTTTCAAAGTCTATATCAGTCATTGTTATTATTCTTCCATTGTAAATTAGCAGCATCAATATTTCCTCCACATAACACATTTAAGAATCAAAGCATTGTTATTCTAATCCTTTAAAGCCAGTCCATTTTTATTAAACGCCTAGATTCAAAATGAAATTTATCGTTTATTGAAAAAATCTCACTAGGATTCAGAGGCGTGTAAGCAGAGCAGAAAAAATTCTTACCGCCTGAAAGCCAAAGCGGTACCCGCCACTTATAGAAGTGTGGGACATTTTCTTGCCTAGTTATGATGCCTAGATTCAAAATGAAATTTTTCGATTGTGGAAAAATTTCATTACATTCAGCGGCATTTCATCGAAGCAAGAGATATTCTCACTGCCTGAAAACCATAGTGGTATCCACAACTCATAGAAGTGGATGACATTTAATTGCCTCGTTATATTATATCAATAAAAGCAGTAAAAATAAAAGCAAAAGAATATATGTAAAAAATAATTAGCATAGCGTTAATTTTAATATAAAAATGGTACTATTAAAAACCTGTTTAAGAATATACTTTTTATAGAGTCATCAAAAAAATTTTAAAGGTAGTGATTTACATAGAAGAAATATCAAAGTTTCACACTGTTCGTGGTTACCAACTACTATCTCAAAATAAAAATCTTCTAACCTCCGGAATGGAAGACTACCTTGAAATGATATACAGAAATAGTCTTACTGATGGCTATATGCGTATAAACACTATTTCTGAACTTCTTAATGTTTCCGCTCCATCAGCTACAAAAATGGTTCAAAAGCTTACTAAACTAGGTTTGCTTGATTATAAAAAATATGGAATTATTTTTTTAACTGAAAATGGACGTGAAATAGGTAAATTTTTATTAGAACGTCATAACTTAATAGAAGCATTTTTAAAGAATTTAGGTGTTACAGATAATATACTTGTTGAAACCGAACTAATTGAACATTATATTTCGGCTAACACTCTGTCAAAAATTTCGCTTTTTAATAGTTTTCTTAGTCAAAACCCTGAAATAGTTAAAAAGTACAACGAATTTTCAAATTCAAACAATAGCGATTAATATTCTATGTTATCAAATGAATTAAGGTTGCAGATAATCTGCTTATACCTTTTATGCTTTTACTTACGTACAACTTATATAAATGGGATTAACATTTACCTATACTCTGCATAATGTTTTCCTATAATGGCTCACCGCATTTCATATCCTTATATTACTGTTTTAGCATCCATAAAATAATAAATTAAAATTAAATAATATTGAGTTGTAACACATTATAATAACATCACATATTTTAGATTAGGTAAATCAATTTAGGCTAAGCTAAAGTTGTTAGCGGAGTATAAAACTGCTGAGGTGTTATCAATTGTTGGAAAAAAACTATATAACAAGTGCAGATGCACAAGAACCCTCCTTGTCTGCTGTAAAAAATATAAATAATCCCAAAGTAAAATTTAATAAGTTTAGAAATGCTCTTCGTTTTTTAGGGCCTGCCTTTATAGTAAGTGTCGCTTACATAGACCCGGGTAACTTTGCAACAAATATCAGCGGAGGTTCCAAGTTTAACTATAATCTGATTTGGGTAATTCTATGGAGTAATCTAATGGCAATCTTTTTGCAATTTCTTTCAGCAAAGCTGGGTATTGCAACTGGGTATAATTTACCGCAAATGTGCGGAAAAGTTTTTTCACGGAAAACTAATTGGTGTTTTTGGATTGTTGCTGAACTAGCAGCAATGGCTACAAATCTTGCAGAATTTCTTGGATGCACTCTTGGACTTTATCTACTTTTTCATATACCTATGCCTATCGCTGGAATAATTACTGCAAGTGTTACTTTTCTAATAATATACTTGGGCAAATATGGTCAGAGAGTGCTAGAAGCACTAATTTCACTATTAGTTGCAGTAATCTGTATAGCCTATACCTTAGAGGTTTTCTTGGCAAAGCCTGACTGGGCGTCTGCAGGACTGCACGCCTTGATTCCATCACTTCCTAATGGCGAAGCTGTAATGATTGCTGTTGGTATGCTAGGTGCTACCGTAATGCCACATGTTATTTTTTTACACTCACAGCTGGTTCAAGAAAGAAATACTCACACTTCAGATGTAGCAAAAAAACAGCACCTGAAAATGGAAAGGCTTGACATAACCATTGCAATGAATATAGCTTTTATCATTAATGCTTCTATGGTTATTGTATCTGCTGCCGTATTCTATCGAAATGGCTTAGTGGTTGAAACTATAGAGCAAGCTCACCAATCACTGTCACCACTTTTAGGAGCCGCTTCAAGTGGAGCTTTTGGGTTAGCATTAATTGCTTCCGGACTATCCTCTTCAATTGTAGGAACTATGGCAGGAACTACTATAATGCAAGGCTTTGTTGGATTAAAGGTAAGCGATAATGTAACAAGAATTGTTACCATGCTGCCAGCAATGATTATTATTCTAATTGGTATAAATCCTATGCAGGCTCTGATAATTAGCCAAGTCATATTAAGCTTTATCCTTCCTGTTGCAATAATTCCTATGTTAATTATCACAAAACGTAAGGATTTGATGGGTGCTTTAGTCAATAAACCTTTGACAAATGTTGTAGGGGCTATTATCACAAGCATAATTATTGCTGCAAATGCTATATTGCTGTTTCTTACATTTACTGGGGGCGTATAAGTCCATAAAATAAAATGATTTCAGCTTTATAATCGTCTATAATAAGTTTTAAATGATATTTTTATTAAATGTGAAAAGAATTTTTTATCTATAATAATTAAATTCTTCCTTCTGGTTACTGGTTAAGAATTAAATCACTAACCAGAAGAAATTTTTATTGTGCCTTACCACAAACTTATTTAAGAAATTTCATTACCTAGCAATTCAAATCGCTCTAAATCTATACTATATAATAGTTTTTTCCCACTTCTTGTTATTACGATTGGGATACCTTTTTGCTGAAGTTCTTTTATATTCTGTCTAATCAATGTATTACCTTTTTCAGTCTCTTTTGTTAGTTCATCTATGTCCATACCCTCATCTGCAAACAAAGCATTTTGTATAAGAATATATATAATTCTTTTATGCAATATGTTAAATAAACTAAATATTTCATCTCTAAGCATACTATCATAAAAGCACAGTTTTTCTAATGCTTCAGATAACTTTTCTATTAAACTTATTAGTGAATTTTCTATAACATTTAAAAACATTAATATAAATGGCGTAATATCTCCCTTATTCTTTTTATTATTACAATCATCAAATGCCTTGTAATAAGAACTTTTATTATTTTTTATTGTATAAGATATTCTTAAAGCAACTAGTATATTTAAATGATTATTTAATAAGTAACTACTGATATACCTGCTAACTCTACCATTCCCGTCATAAAACGGATGCGCATAGCCAAATAGATAATGAAATATACATATCCTAATTAAAAAGGCAATATTATTATCTTTTAAGACTTCTAGCGACTTAGTCATAAAATCTATTAAACTGTTCTCAGGATATATACCTTTATGCTTTTCTTTATCAGTTGCAGAATAAACCGAAACTTCACTTTTTCTAAATATGGCCCCATCTGGTAAATCATTTTTATCAATTTCATCTAATGCAATATCATCGTATAATTTTCTTATATCTTCACAATTATTTAAAGATAAAACATCATTAGAAATTAATTTCTCATATTTTTTGACAATCCCTATAAATCTAGCATGTTTATTGCTAGTATTATTATTTAATGCATCTGTTATTTCCTTTCTTGTACTATAAATACCCTCAATATCATTAGTAAGCATGATTTCATCTACTAAATTTTTTAAGATATATTTATTCATAGCTACACCTGGAAGCTGCTTACAAACATTCTCTAATTGCATGTTTTTTAAATAGATGCTTTCTATTTTTGTGCACAACTCATTGGTAACTATAAAAAAAGCTTTATAGTCATTTAAATTAATAGGCAATTTATAGCTAGCTTCACTATTAAATCTCTGCTGATATATTTTATCGTACTGTTCACGATTTTTATAATAAATTGATGATAATAGTTCGTAGTTCATCATACCGCCTCATTTTTTATATATTATAATATCTTATCTATAAGATAATACATTTCCTTATCATTTGTCAACAATTTTGATAAGAATATCAACGATATTCTATATTCCATGTCACTATTTCTTGAAATAATATTATTCCATTTCATCTGTTATTGATTGTCTTATTTACAAATTATCAATATTTGACAATTGAAATCAAAAATCTTTAAGCATTATCTCCATAAGTATTTGAACTAAAAAATCAAAAGCACAATACAATATGCTTACTATAAATCATTCAAAAAGCCAAAGGCACTAATAAGGTATTGCATTTAAATTCTATTTATTCTATGATTTAATAAGTCTAAGCATGAAACTATTTAAAGTACAGTAGATAAATATGTTTAGGAGGACTTACTTTGCTTGAAATATATATGGTTAATCTTGAAAATAATTTAGATAAAGAAGCTTTTGATACTCTGCTCTGCTATGTGTCTGAAGATAAAAAAGCCCAAATACATAGATTTTATCATTTTGAAGATTCACAAAGAGCACTTATCGGCAATGTATTATCAAGATACGCAATCTGTAAAGGCTTAAATATAAAAAATTCCGATATTACTTTTGATAAAAATGAATATGGAAAGCCATTTCTATCAAGTCAGAATAATTTTCATTTTAACATCTCTCATTCTGGAAAATGGGTAGCTTGTGCAGTAAGTGATTATCCCGTCGGTATCGATGTGGAGGTAATTAAAAATATAGGATTTGACATAGCTAAAAGATTTTTTTCGAAAAATGAATATGATGAACTTCAAAAACAGCCTGATGATCAAAAACGAGCATATTTCTATAAGCTGTGGACATTGAAGGAAAGCTATATAAAAGCAGTAGGCAAAGGACTTTCAATTCCTCTCGACTCCTTTACAATAAGCGTTGAAAAAAGTGCTATCGTCAATTCAAATGAAGCCCTTATAGATTATTCTCTGCTTCATTTCTCCCTTGACGAAAGCACCTTTTTTGCAGTTTGCGCCAAAAATATTGATTCTTATAAAAAAATTGTTTTTGATGTAAAAGAATTCTATAACGAAGCATGCAAAACTCTGTGAATAAGTGTATAAGGCTATCTATTTAGCATTAATAAATATCACTCAACCATAAAACTTCTGGTCATTTTATGCTTTTGGAATAATACAATATCACAAGTCCTGCTATATTCCGTTAATTGGCTTTAGTAAAAATCGCTTTTCACATAAATATTATGTAAAGCCTATATCAATAAGTACTTTTTGATATTATACAATCTATCGTACTGTTAATAATTTCTGCAATTTCTGGAATTTTATCATTTATAAAAAAGTGATCTCCTTCAAATTCATATATTGGGCATTGTAGCAAGGTGTGTTTCTCCCATTCCTTCACTTCATTATAGAAAACTTCAGGATCTGCCTTACCATTAAAAACTGTAATTCCATAATTAAACTTTTTGTCACAGTCTATGTATTTATATTCTTCAATAATCCTATAGTCAGCTTTTAAAATTGGAACAAATATGTCGCATAATTCTTTATTTTTAATGAGTTCATCACTTGTTCCTCCTAGTTTGCAAATTTCCTCTAAAAACATATTATCAGGTAATCTGCTTAGATATCTTTCTGCTCTCTTAATGCTTGGAGGATATCTGCCTGAAACAAATAAATGTAAGGGCTGTCTTTCATTTGTATCCATAATTTTGCGACATAACTCAAAAGCTATTATAGTTCCCATGCTATGGCCATAGAACGCATAATCGCAGTCCCTAATTATTGGTTTTATAGTATTATACATACCATCAACTGCACTGAGTATACTTTCATAAAAGCTTTCACTAATGCGTCGGCCTCTGCCAGCTAATTCTAATGGAGTTACCTCTATATTGCTATCTATATATTTCTTCCATTTATAATATATTGCTGCCGAACCACCCGCATGTGGTAAGCAAAATAATTTAATTTTACTCACTTTTAGCTAACATTCCTTTCGTTTTATTCAACAAAAAGTAATGAAACAACTATAGGAAATGTTTTACTCCTAAGTGCTTCCTCAAATATATATAACCCATCTTCATAAACTTAATAAATCTGTACCACAATAACCTATTTTGTAATATTATAAAAAACGTGAAATTTATAATCCCAAAAATAATATTATAAAATTTCTAATACTTCAACAAAATATTTACCGCTAGGAGCATTAACTTCAACCAAATCTCCAACTTTTTTACCGTATAAAGCCTTACCCAAGTCTGCTTCTATACTTATGTGCATTTTCTTTACATCTGCATCCATAGTAGTAACCAACGTTATAATATCTTCTTCATTATCTTCAATAAATTTTATTCTAGCCTTTGTATTTATTCCAAGCTTAGTCTTATCTGTATTTTTATCATCTATCACTGTAGCTGTTGAAATAATGGTCATTAGCTGCTGAATTCTATCATCGTTTGCATTAAATCTTTCACAGGCTTCTTTGTATTCTGCATTTTCTGATCTATCTCCATGTTCAGCGGCAATCAACTTTTCTCTAGCTATCTCATTCCTTTTAACATTCATCCTATAATCCAGTTCTTCTCTCAATTTTTGAATATTTTCTTCTGTAAGAATATGGCTCATAAATTCTTGTAACCTCCCAAATAATCTATACCTATATAAATATACGGCTATATACTTCTATAGTGAATAATATTCTCTTATGCAATATTACTACCATTAAAATAATCAATCTTTATGGTTGTCCATCTTAATAACAACTAGCCTCTTTCTCTAATTGAATTATAATCAAAAATACTCTGAACGTTTATTCATTATTACCTTTATGTACCTTAAATTGGACAATCAATTTTATTATCAAAGTTATCTTAATACATTTTATGCTTTCGATAAGCAAAATTCAATGAATTCTTCCATATTAGTATCCTTAACTAATCTTAAATTTTCACAAAATCTTTTTAACTCTGCTTATTCACGTATAGTATATTTGCTACTTGTTGGAAAAATTTTAATATATTCTTTTTTACGATCATCCCCTTTTTTTCAAAAGGAATTTTAGCTTTTACCAATACATTTTCTAAATCAGGATTATTATATATAGGTACTATGTAGTCATATGCCCAATGTCCTTTAAACATTGACTTATTTATATAATCTTCTTTCTCTTTTTCTGTACAATCATCTGTATCCATAATCGTGAAAATCTTAAAATCTGGAGACAATCTTCTTTTCTTTTTTTCAAAGACAATCTCCACATCCTCAAAATATTTTAATAACGCATCAAGCGATTTAAATCTCGAATCATTCAAAATATTCATTAAACTTGTAATCTGTATTGATTTTTCGCCCTTTTATCACTTATCACCTCCATTTTTAACCTTAAATTAGACTTAATATAGTCACATATCTGTTTCTCACTCTTTCCATGTACAATAACAATTGCTTTTAAATAGCAGGGTTCACGTTTCATAATTCGTTCCCCCTATTCCATCATTTCTAATAGCTCATCAAAATCAAGATCTCTAGCAATTGGAATTCCTCCATACATACCTTTTAAATATCTGTTACGATAGTTCAAATTTGGATGTGTTCTATCTTCAAAACTTGTAATTGGTATTAATTCTTTATTGGCATCCTTATCTACAACAAATGTATAAATACATTCCGCATTTATATCCGATTCTAAAAGCATAGTATTGTGTGTTGTAATTATTAATTGTCCTTTAATTGAATCAGTAATATTGCATAAAATATTATTGATTAGCAAGTCGTGAATACCTGTATCTAATTCATCAATAATAACCGTTTCTCCTTCAACACTCATAAATAAAAAAGGAATTATTTGTAGCAGGTATTGCGTTCCTGTAGATTCCAATTCAAAATCAACATCAACTACTTTTCCATATATCAATTTTTTAAAAAACGAACTATATCTTATATTTCCATCAATAGCCTCTCTTTTATAGTAAGCTTCTTTTATATCAGAATATGCTAGAGTAAAAAACTCATTTACCATTCTTTCTGCGCTCTCTAATTCTCGTTCATCTTCAATAGAAATTATTCCCTTACTAAGATCACTTAATATTTTATGGCTAAGTCCCATATTTCCTCTTTCAGAACCATATCCTAACTTTACGCGAATTGACATTGTCATAAATGCGGCCAAAACCTCGTAAAGACGTTCATTGATTCTTTGTTTAACATATCCCTCAGCCTTATCTCCAATTTCAAAGATATGCTTACCTTGTATCAGACAAAAACTGTCAACTATGAGAGGAGCATATCATAGCAATTGGCTCTGTAAATATTACCTGTTTACTATTTTGCCTTAACTATAACATAGAACATTGTAAAAAAATTTTATTTTACTATACTCAAAATAACTTCCCCTACTTTGCTGGAATAAATTTTACCTTTCCGTGTTCGGGTGCTGACCCAGTATGAGACCAAACTATAACCTTCGTACCATTAGCATTCTTTTCACCGCTTGCATTAACAAGCAATTTTTGATTGCCATAATCTCTAATTGTACAGAAGGAAGTATACTTATTGATTCTCCACGTATGTGAAAGAGCAGCTGATTGCAACTGAGCCCCGTTCTTTGATGATGGTTGCCCTATAGCTCTTCCGTCATAATGAATTGTGTACGCAGGTCCACGGTCTTCAATGTAATTTACCAGTTTTACACTAAACGGCTTTTCAGGTTTTTTGTCCGAAAGTTCCAACCACAAAGTACCATTCGCATTTACCGGATAAATGTACTTACCTAAGATTTGTATATAATATTCGCCAGTCTTCAAAATGTCACCAGCTTCTTTTGGTAAAACATTAATGTCAAATGTATCAACTTTTTTACCGTCATACTGAACTTCGACTGTCTTTATTCCACCAGTTGTAAACGCTCTGCCCTGTGTTAATTCCACCGTACGTGACGTGATAAATTTAAGCTTTGAATTGTCAACAATACTGCGAACTCCATTTTCATCTTGATAATGTACAATAAGACCCTTTACATCAAAGCCATCGCCTATTAAATACATTCTATTTTCTGGATACGCAACTAAGTAGCATCTAGGATTTATGGGCTCAGGCTTAGGTTTCTCATAAGTTGAAGTAGGTAGTTTTCCACCTATTTTTAGTCTTGATACGTTAATGGAACCAACCTTCCCATCCTTCACCACTAGTGTGTAATTTATTGTATCTTCTGCTCTATTAAATACAATTCGTCCATCTGGTCCAAATATATCATTATAGGTGTTATAAAACAATCCTCGGCTTGATGTTTTCATAACTAAATATGTGGAAGTGACTTGTTTTCCAGTATCCATGTCAAATAGAGCGTTCAAGCTATTTCCTACATTAATTGAAACTGTACCACCAATACCTCCCCACCCATCTTCTAAAAATTCCTTGTTGTTAATGGCTCCTGGTAAACTGCAGGGAGTTGTAATTTTGGAGGTGTTGAAGTTAAATATGCCATACTTCCCAGTGGCATAATCCTGAATATTGTAATAGCCATCCTCACCCCATGAAATAGATTTATAATTACACGCTAAAATTACTTTACCAGTTGCGTCAACCATACCCCATTTCCCACTTTTCTTTACAAGTGCATAGGGTTTTGTTTTTTCTTCCCAAGAGTAGGTATCAATATCCTCATACTCAAATGGAAGAATTGTTTTTCCATTTACATTGATAAGCCCCCACTTGTTGTTCTTTTTCACCCACAGAGTATCACTAACACTTACCGTAGTACAGACTGAACCCTTTATACTTTCTATAGAATAGGTTTTACCAGTCTTTAATGACAATAGCTTCTTAGGAGAAAATACAAGCTTACCAGTATCATCTCCTTTTTCTCCAAGTATAGTATACCCATTCACAATAAGATAGTTTGAGCGCTTTTCTGTTCCAGATATCTTGGTTCCATTGGGTTTTAATATAGCTTTGCCCATTTCTGTAACAAACACCTTGCTATCAGAATCATAGTCTAAATGCTCAGTACTTCCAAAAGGGATAATAATTTTGTTGCTGAAATCAATAACTCCAAATCGAGCGGCAGATTCTTTGATACCTTCGTATCCACATTTATATGTTAGAGCCAATGACAGTTCAGGGATTACCTTCATTTGGGCACCAGGAGCGTACCATCCTACTGCAGAGTTACCCCAAATGCCTCCGTGATATTGGGCGGTTACAATAATGCCTTTCGGTCCCACAATACCCGACTCAAGGTGGGATTTAAATATTACCTCTCCACCAGTATCCATTTTCATACGAATTCTTTTTGTGGAGAGTTGGTCATAAACCATATAGGCTCCTGTTTGTGGGTAGTCTCTAATAGAAGCTGGATTTATATTAAAAGGGTATGGTCCGCCTTTTAGTACTTCTTTACCGTTTTTATCAATAATTTGAGCATATACTAATGTTCTTTCACGAGAATCTCTGTTGTTTGTACACTCTTCAGTAACATTAACCACTTTTGCTGTTGGTACTAAAGCATATCCCCCATAGAAATCAAATACTACAGCAATCCTGTTTTCACCAATATCAGGCATAATGAATCCATATATAGTGCCTCCTTCAGCATCTCCTAAATCTTCATACCCTTTAGGAAGAACATACTTATTTGGTGCAACAATTTCCTTTCCTAATGCCAGGTTCCAATAGCCTATGTATGTCTTTCCGTTTGTTTTTTTAGATATACGGCATATGCCCTCCGATGGCAGTCCTACCGCATCATAATTACATGGAATGACTTCTTTGCCTTTACTGTCAAGCAATCCCATTTTTCCATTTCGAGTTGCCTGAACATACCCGTCAACGAAAATGGTTTCATTTTTCTTATTTTGGTTGGTTGATTTTGTTTCGCTACGTTCTTTGTGTAAGTAATACGCCTCTATACTATCATAGATTGGTTGAACAACGAAGACTCCGTTCTTGTCAACTAGTCCGTATTTGTTGTTCAACTCTACCTTACGCAATCCTGAATCAAAGAAAACATTGAGGGTCTTTTGATAGTCGGATGTGGTGCCAAGCCATGTGACATCACTGTCATAGTAGTTTTGATTCTCAGCTGTATTAGTGGACTCAGCAGTTGATGTATTACTGTCTGCCGCTATTGCCGAATAAGGCAGCAGGGTCATTACCATACACAGAATTAGCATAATACTCATAAGTCGTTTCATCATATATTGTTCCTCCTATTCAAGCATTGTTGTTTAAGGCGTAGAAAGTCTATTACCCAAATTAAGTCTATCATAATTTTTATCGACAAAACTTTCATTTCATAAACAATAATTTTTTTGACATGAATCATTATTCTTTTACATAAATATGGTGAGAGTATTCCAATTTTATGCTGAAATTAGCTTGGATGCTAAAGTATGGGTGGAAATTTAATGCTTTAGATTGGGTATGTTAAAATAATAATGAGTTTTTTAAGAATTGTAATATAAGTATATTCGCCCTCATTATATGTTGGGGTAGAATAAAGGTTTCTAAGGCAAATAAAAACCCCAGAAACCATATGATTTCTGAGGTCTTTGAATTCTTCTTTTGAAGAATATTATCTCTTTGAGAACTGTGATGCTTTTCTTGCTTTCTTGAGACCGTATTTCTTTCTTTCCTTCATTCTTGGGTCTCTTGTTAAGAAGCCTGCTTTTTTGAGAGCTGGTCTGAGTTCTTCATCAGCCTTTAAAAGTGCTCTTGAGATACCATGTCTAATTGCACCAGCTTGACCTGTGAAACCACCACCAACTACTGTGCATATAACATCAAACTTAGAAAGTGTATCAGTAAGAGTTAATGGCTGCTTAACTATAACTTTCATTGTTTCTAATCCGAAATAATCATCTAAAGTTCTGTCATTTATTAATATCTTGCCCTCACCAGGAACAAGTCTAACTCTCGCTATTGATTTCTTTCTACGTCCTGTACCGTAGTAATATACCTTTGCCATTTTAAATTCTCCCTCCCTTAAATATCTAAATCAAGTACTTCAGGTTTCTGTGCTTGGTTAACATGCTCTGAACCAGCATATACCTTAAGTTTTCTAAACATTTGTCTGCCAAGACTATTCTTTGGAAGCATTCCTTTTACAGCTAATTCAATAGCTCTCTCAGGATACTTTTCTAACAAATGTCTGTACTTGATCTCCTTGAATCCACCTGGATGCTGAGAGTGAGTTTTGTGAGTTTTTTGTTCAAGCTTCTTACCAGTTAAAACTACTTTTGCTGCGTTTAGTACAATTACATGATCACCAGTATCACAATGTGGTGTATAAATTGGCTTATTTTTACCTCTTAAAATACTAGCAATTTGACTTGCTAATCTTCCAAGTGGCTTACCTTCTGCATCAACAATGTACCATTTTCTTTCAACTTGTTCAGCCTTTGCCATGAAAGTCTTCATTCTTTAATACAACCTCCTCTAAAATCTATAACCTTTTTATGTTAACAGTTAATTTCCATATTTATAAAAGTAACCGTTTAGGACACTTACATATTTTAATATAGACAAATCACCCTGTCAAGTATAAATTGCAGATAATTTAATTTACCTCTCATTCTCTCTCTATTTATCTCAATATATCTCTCATTCTCTTGTATAATCATTTTTCATTTCACTTTTTTATTTAAATTCTAAAAACCCCTTAAACGGCTGAAATATATAGGTGTGGAAGACTTTTAGAAATAGTTGAAACATGAAATAAGTATATTAAATGTTATTAAATCAGTATTCATCTATGATTAAAGTTGGTCAGCAACCTCTAAGTATTTTTGCAAAATAGGCACTTCAAAACAGCATTATCTGTATATGGATATTTTATTTCAAGAAATAGTACTAAGCAGCAATATATATCTAATTGCGAAGTTCGGTTAGAAATTGATGCTAGAAATAATAAGTGAAGAACAATTTGTAGCCGACATAGCCGAAGTCATTAGCTGTGAATATTGACCCAAGACAAGATGCCTTGGTAATATTGTCGGCGAAAGTGCTTGTTCTTCACCCCATAAAATTGAAATAGCAGCAACTAAATCTGATAACCAAATATTATCAATGGAGCAATTATGCAATTAAGTAATGAACCAGTAGCAATTGAAGCTGCGAAAAGTGTTTTTTTCAGCGTCATTTTCGTGATCGATCTATAGATATATATTATACGGTAGTACTTTTTAAAATACTCTATGTACAAACACAGAATTAATAAAATATCTCCATCAAATATAGCCCCTCAGCAGGTGCGGTTTTACCGGCTCTGGTTCTATCTAAGCTATCAATTATCAATGGTATTTCATCTGCGTCTATCCTTCCCATTCCTACATATACTAAGGTTCCTGCAATTATCCTTACCATATTGTACAAAAAACCATTGCCTGTAACTTCTATGCTGATTATATTGTCTTCCTTTTTTTCAATCTCCAAACTGAATATTTCTCTCACAGTGCTTAAAACCTGTCCACCTGTTGACTGAAAAGCAGCAAAATCATGTTCTCCAATAAAGTACTTAGCCGCTCTTTTCATTTTTTCAATATCAAGCTTTGGTCTTACATGATATGATCTGTTTTTCATAATTGCAGAAGCATGTGCATCATTATATACTAAATATCTGTATCTTTTACCTTTAGCAGAATATCTTGAATGAAAATCTTCTGAAACCTCTTCAGATTGCTTAATAACGATATCACTTGGTAGCAGATTATTTATTGCATAAGAAAACTTATCTCCTGGAATTTTTGAATCTGTAACAAAGTGGGCAATTTGACCATATGCATGTACTCCAACATCCGTTCTGCTGCAACCAATAATCCCCACTTGATTTCCCAATAGCTTTGAAATGGCCTTTTCAATAGTTTCCTGTACGGTAATTACATTTTTCTGTATCTGCCATCCATGATAGTTCGTACCGTCATACTCAATTTTTAACTTTATTTTTCTCATTTTCCACCTATGAATATTTATTAAAAATTAATTATAACTAATCTACATTTCGATTAATATAATTTTCAAAAAAATTATAAAAACATATCGTATTTACACTATTATATTATGCATTGTAAGTTTAACAAGTTGTCCTAATTCTTTTATTTCAGAAAAAAAATATAATTTTAGTAAAGTGGTACACTCGTACCTGTATAAGAAATAAGTTATTTACCTAAAAACTCAGTTCAAAATAAATTAGTAAACAAATTAGTAAATTAAGTTTATTTAATTAGTTACTACCCATCTAATTATGCTGTTTACGATAAGCAGGCTTATATTTAGAACTTATATCGCTTACTACCTATTGTCCACTGCTTATTCTAAGTCTTATAACCTGCTCTTATTAAGAAATGTATTGAAAAACCAACACCCACACCATAAATGAAATGGTAATTGCTGCTACAATGGCATCATTCTCGGTAAAATTAAGCTGCTTCAATCTCGTTCTTCCTTCACTGCCTCTATAACACCTTGCTTCCATTGCGGTTGCCAGTTCATCTGCTCTCCTGAAAGCACTGATAAATAGTGGAATTAATACTGGAATAAAGCTTTTTGCTCGTGCAATTAAATTGCCATTATCAAAGTCTGCACCTCTAGAGGATTGCGCCTTGATTATTTTATCTGTCTCCTCAAGAAGTGTAGGAATAAATCTTAACGCTATCGTCATCATCATAGATATTTCATGAACTGGCACATTAATTCGTTTAAGAGGCCCTAAAAGCTTTTCAATTCCATCTGTAAGAGATATGGGCGTAGTTGTATAGGTTAATAAGCTGGCAATGATTATTAGCAAAAATAGCCTAATAGCCATCTTAATAGCAACATTTACACCTTCATATGTAGGTTTAAGAAAGCCAAGTTCAAAAATAGGAGTGCCACTTATTGTAAACGTATTAATAATTGCTGCAAAAATAACTATAAATAAAATAGGCTTTACACCCTTTAATACAAATTTAACAGGTATCTTTGACCCAATGATAGTTATTGCAGTAAAAATGGCAAGGGACAAATATCCCCAATAAGTCTCTATCATAAAAATGAATATCATCATTATAAACGTAAGTGTAATTTTCGTTCTAGGGTCAGCCTTATGTAAAAGCGAATCCCCTGGTATATACTGTCCAATTGTTATATCTCTAATCATACTTTCTCCAAAAAGCGCTGCCTTTTGATAGTTCTCCCTTCTAAAATCATTATGTCCATAAGTTACAAGCAAAGTTTTAGTAATAGTTTATTCTTTGCTTTCCTTCTTAATTGATATAGCTTATGCTTGGAAATAGAAGTTTACAAACGCGTAGCTACTATTTTCTAATCAAATACTTAGCTAATTCCTTAGAAGCTTCTTCAACGGTAAAAACATTCTCATTAATATTTGGAAATGATTTTTTAAGTCTTTTCATTAAATAAGTAATTTGAGGAGCTGATAACCCTATTTTCTCTAAAGCTTCAGGCTCAGCATATACCTCCCTCGATGGTTTGTCCATAAATACAGAGCCTTGATTCATAACAATTACTCTATCTGTTAGTCTTGCTACATCTTCCATGCTGTGAGAAACGAGAATGATTGTCATATTGAAATCCTTATGCAGCTTTTTAATATATCCAAATATCTCATCTCTTCCTATTGGGTCTAAGCCTGCTGTAGGCTCATCTAAAACCAATATTTTAGGCATCATTGCAATGACTCCGGCAATCGCTACTCTTCTCTTCTGACCACCAGATAACTCAAATGGAGATTTATCAAGAATAGATTCATTAAGTCCAACTGATTCCAAGGATTGAATAACTCTCTTATCTATTTCCTCTTGGCTTAAGCCCTGCTTAATTAATCCAAATGCAATGTCTTTCTTTACAGTTTCCTCAAAAAGCTGATGCTCAGGATACTGAAACACAATCCCAACCTGGCTTCTTAATTCTTTCAAATTTTTTTGCTGCGTGTTTATATTATTGATAATTACATATCCCTTAGTTGGCTTCAAAATACCATTTAAATGCTGAATCAATGTAGACTTTCCAGAACCTGTATGGCCTATAATTCCTACGAACTCTCCATCATTTATCTCAATATTTATATCTTGCAGAGCAGTTTTCTCAAAAGGCCCTCCATCCATATAAGTATAATACAAATTTTCTATTTTAATTGACATACTTATTGTTACTCCTAAAAAATATTTACTTAACCCCTTTTAATAACAGGTAGCATTAATATCAAACATGCATTTTGCACGAAATCCATCTAAGGCTTAAGTCCTTAATAGAAACTTCTATATTTATTATTTACAGTAATATCGCTTGTACTACTATATTTTAAATATAGAATGAATATTATCAGTATAATATTACAATTCTAATTTAATGCCTGTCAATCTATCATACCATAATAATGTTGTATTATCGAAAAATTATTTCACAAAACTGTGCATAATTTAAGTTTTATAATTTCGAACTATGTGCAATGAGTTAAGATGCATGACATAAATAGTTCTTTTAAATATAATTTTTCTATACTTAAATATGAAATAGTATTTACAAATAAACACTGATTTAATATTGATTATATAGTATCAATTATATATTATTATATTAAACTAATAAGAAATTCAAACTTCACAGTTAAAAACTACTAAGTTGAATCATTACTAATTCTAGCAATTATTTTGTCAACAAACCATTGATAAGTTTGAACACTCATATACTAACCTAGTTTAATAGGCTGAAGATTAACGAATATCCTGTTTAAAGCCTACTATTTAAGATATGGTAGCAAGGTCAGATGATATATCAAATAATTTCAAGAAATATGAGACTCGAAAGTGCACCATGCAAGCACATACTATACTATCGAGTTAACTTGTCAACAAACCATTGATGATTCTACCACACAATCAGATTTTATATGTGCAAGTTTGAGTAATATCATTATGCTCAGAGTAATTTTAAATAAAACCTTGGAGGCAAATAACATATATGAATCAACACTATTATACAGAAAATCCAGATTCGGAAATAAAAGAAAAAACCTTTATTGAAAATTTATCTGGTATACAAATGAAATTTACGTCAGTAAGTGGAGTATTTTCATTTGGCACTAAAATTGATAAAGCTTCCTCTAATTTAATTAAAAACTTTAACCCCACTGGAAAAAATGTACTTGATATAGGCTGTGGTTACGGAGCTATCGGGCTATACATTAAAGCTATCTTTCCTGAACAAAAGGTAACTATGATTGACATAAATAACAGAGCTTTAGACTATGCAAAAAGTAATGCAAAAACAAACAATCTTGAAGTTGAAATTTTAAACAGCAATTTATTTTCATCATTATCTAATAGGGTATTTGATGATATAGTTTCAAATCCCCCTATTGCTGCTGGAAAAGAACTAAACACCCATTTAATTGAAGAAGCTTATCACCATATATCAGAAAATGGCTCATTATGGCTAGTAGCTTTTCATAATAAGGGAGGTTCCACACTTAAAAACATAATGATGAATGTCTTTGGAAATGTCTTAGATATAGATAAAAGCGGCGGAATTAGAGTATACAAAAGTATAAAAAACACTTAACTAACACTAATATTAGCAGCTTTTACTATTTACTATATTTATACTTCAGCAAAAATGCTAAGAAAGATGCTGATATATATCATTAATTAAGTCAAACGCTTCATCCACTGTTAGCGGCAAATTATCAACCTTTAAGCCTTGTTTCATTAGAGAGTACATCAGTTCTGTTACTTGAGGCACATCTAATCCAAGGCTTTTTATCCTATCCACCTCACTAAATACTTCTTTGGGTGTTCCATCTAATACAATACTTCCATTGTCAATAATTATAAGTCTTTTAGCTAATGCAGCTTCATCCATATGGTGTGTGATGTGTACTACTGTTATATTTTCTTCTTTATTCAGTTTTCTTAATATATTTATAACTTCTTTACGTCCTACTGGGTCTAGCATAGAAGTGGCTTCGTCTAAAATAATGCACTGTGGCTTCATTGCAAGAATTCCAGCAATTGCAACGCGTTGCTTCTGACCTCCAGATAAAAGATGTGGTGCATTCTCTTTTAAGTGGCTAATACCAACTGTTGCTAACGCATCGTCTACCCTTGTTCTTATCTCACTAGGGTCAACCCCTAAATTTTCAGGGCCAAATGCAACATCTTCCTCAACTGTAGTAGCAATTATTTGATTGTCAGGATTTTGAAACACCATTCCTGCTGTACTTCTAATATCCCAAACATTATTTTCATCTGCTGTATCCATTCCCATTACTAACACTCTACCCTTTTTAGGTATTAGTAATGCATTTAAAAGCCTTGCCATTGTTGATTTCCCAGAACCGTTTCTTCCTAGAACAACAACAAACTCGCCACTTTGAATATTGATACTAATGTCTTTAACTGCTTGAATATCATTACCGATATCATCATATACGGTATATGAATAATTAACATTATTTACTTCAAAAATATTCTTTTTCACTAACTACCTCCAAAAAAGCTTAAATGTACGATTTATAACTAAGCAAAAGAGAATTTGCTACCCATCCATATCTATTTTTATTTTAGTAAAAGTTCCTTTTAGTATTTATTTCCTACATCACTATAATATTATACTAAAGCAGAAACTAATTATATATGTACTTAAAGATTCTTATATATCTTCATAAATAATCTTTATATCATAAACAAAGCTTGGCTACTTTAAATAAATATAGGGACTAAGCACTCCTTAGTGCCTAATCCCCAATTTTTGTTTTGATCACTAAATAACCAAAGTTGACAATCAACAGTGCTAATGTTTAAAACGTCTCTTAAACAAGCTCTAAGATTACCATTTCAGCAGCATCGCCTCTTCTTGGTCCTATTTTGTAAATTCTAGTGTATCCACCATTTTTACCTTTATACTTAGGAGCAATCTCATCAAAAAGCTTATCTGTGATATTAATGTTCTTACCATCAGCTGTCTTTGGTCTGTATACCCAATTCATCATAAGTCTTCTTGCATGAAGTCTTGAAGGATTATCAACAGACACCATATCAGTCTTTACTTCTCTATCTATAACATAGTATTTATTACCATTTTTTGAAGTCTTAGCATCAGTAAGCTTATTACCTTTACTATCAACTTTAGCACAACTTACCTTAACAGACTTTGAAGTAAAGTTATCAGCTTCTTTAATTGCTAGTGTTATAAGTTTTTCTGCAATATTTTTAACTTCTTTAGCTCTCGCCTCAGTAGTTTGAATTCTACCACTTACAAATAAGGCTGTTGTCAGATTCTTTAATATTGCTTTTCTTTGGTCTGACGGACGACCTAACTTTCTATAACCTGGCATTACTATATCCCTCCTTGCTCAATATTTTAACGAATACAATTTAATATTTATAAAACAACTAAACAATATTGAAATATCAATTTAGATGAACATTCAGAAATTACTCTTCACTTGGAGTTAAGACAAGACCAAGTGCTTGTAGCTTTTGAAGAACCTCTTCAAGAGATTTTCTTCCGAGATTTCTTACCTTCATCATATCCTCTTCGGTCTTGTTAGTAAGATCCTCTACAGTATTTATTCCAGCTCTCTTTAAGCAGTTGTATGATCTAACGGATAAATCAAGCTCTTCAATAGTCATCTCGAGAACTTTTTCTTTCTTAGTCTCTTCTTTTTCAACCATAATTTCTGTATGCTTTGCTTGATCAGACAAATCAACAAATAAATTCAAATGTTCACTTAGAATCTTTGCACCAAGGCTTATAGCCTCATCTGGATTTATACTTCCATTAGTCCAAACTTCTAAAGTAAGCTTATCATAGTCTGTAATCTGCCCAACACGAGTATTTTCTACAGTATAGTTGACCTTTTTAACTGGAGTATAAATAGAGTCAACAGGAATCACGCCTATTGGTTGTCCTGGTTGCTTATTTTTCTCAGCAGATACATAACCTCTACCTGTACTGATTACTAACTCCATATAAAATCTGTGGTCACCATTTAGTGTTGCAATATGAAGGTCTGGATTTAAAATTTCAACATCCTGATCTGTGATAATATCACCAGCCGTGATTGGTCCTTCACCATTTGCATCAATGTAAATAACTTTAGATCCTTCTGTATGCATTTTTAATGAAAGAGACTTTATATTAAGTATAATCTCTGTAACATCTTCAACTACACCGGGAACTGTAGAAAATTCATGTAATACTCCATCAATCTTGATTGAATTAACAGCAGCACCCGGTAATGAAGATAACAGTATTCTTCTTAACGAATTACCAAGAGTAATGCCATAGCCTCTTTCTAAAGGTTCAACTATAAACCTGCCATAAGTGTTATCATCACTATTAGATACACATTCTATTCTAGGTTTTTCTATTTCTATCACCAAGAACCCTCCCTTAACAACATTTTTATTTTTTGAGGGCAACTGATTCTAACAAACAATCCTCATAGAGAATTATTAATAAAATAATCCTTTCAGTTGCTTCCAAGTCAATTACCATTTTACAATTATTACTTGGAGTACAACTCTACGATTAAGTGTTCCTTGATTGGTAAGTCAATATCTTCTCTTTCAGGAAGAGCGGCAACTTTTCCTACTAAGTTTTCAGCATCAAATTCAAGCCATTTTGGTATTACTTTTCCACCAGCTATATCGCTAATTGCTTTAATTTTTGGAGAACTCTTAGTTTTATCTGCAACTGATATAACATCTCCAACCTTTAATAAGTATGATGGAATGTTAACACGCTTACCATTTACTTTAAAGTGACCATGACTAACTAACTGTCTTGCTTCTGGTCTTGATGTTGCCAAACCTAATCTATAAACAGCGTTATCAAGTCTTGTTTCAAGAATTTGTAACAGGTTTTCACCTGTGATTCCTGTACGTCTTCTTGAAGCCATTTCAAAATACTTGCTAAATTGGCTTTCTATTACGCCATAGAATCTTCTAACTTTTTGCTTCTCACGAAGCTGTATACCATATTCAGACAATTTCTTTCTTGCCTGTCCATGTTGTCCAGGAGCATACGCTCTTTTTGATATAGAACATTTATCAGTATAGCATCTCTCGCCTTTTAAGAATAACTTTTCGCCTTCTCTACGACAGAGTCTGCAAACTGCCTCTGTATATCTTGCCATTTAATTTTACACCTCCATTTTAATAAACAATTATACTCTTCTACGCTTAGGTGGTCTGCAGCCATTATGAGGAATTGGAGTTACATCCTTTATAAGGCTTACTTCTAATCCTGCAGCCTGCAAAGCTCTTATAGCTGCTTCTCTACCTGCTCCAGGTCCCTTTACGTAAACTTCAACAGTCTTAAGTCCATGTTCCATCGCAGCCTTTGCAGCAGTTTCAGCTGCCATCTGAGCAGCAAATGGAGTGCTCTTTCTTGAGCCTCTGAAACCAAGTCCACCTGCACTCGCCCATGATAGAGCGTTTCCTGCAGTATCTGTTAAGGTAACAATTGTATTATTAAAAGATGAACGTATATGAGCAGCTCCACGTTCAATATTCTTACGCTCTCTTCTCTTTCTGGTAGTCCTTTTAGCACCAGCAGTTTTTGTTGCCATGTGTTCGCAAACCTCCTTTAACTATTTCTTTTTACCGCTAATAGGCTTTGAAGGCCCTTTTCTAGTCCTCGCATTAGTCTTTGTACGCTGACCTCTTACTGGAAGACCCATTCTATGTCTTCTTCCTCTATAGCATCCAATTTCGATAAGACGCTTAATATTCAAAGCAATCTCTCTTCTTAGGTCACCTTCAACCTTAAACTCTTTGTCAATAATTTCTCTAAGTTTATTTACTTCTTCATCAGTCAAATCTCTAACTCTAGTATCTGGATTAACGCCAGTCTTTGTAAGTATTTCATTAGACTTTGCTTTTCCAATTCCAAAGATATAAGTGAGACCAATTTCTACCCTTTTTTCTCTGGGCAAATCCACTCCGGCAATACGTGCCATCTTATCTTACACCTCCAATAAAATTCTCCTGTAACATAATTCTCTTTTTAAGCCTTTGGCTTTTGTAATGCGAATAACTTTCATTTTAGAAATATATTTTTCGCATTATTCTTACTAACCTTCACACTGATTTTCAGCATAAAAATCAGCAGAGTAACGTGGTGGTACGAAAGATTATTATCTTATACCCTCCAAGTTATTACAAGCTAATTCTCCACCGCGTGGTCAATGATGTAGTTTAAACGCCATTCCCATAGGCATCATGCCCAAGCGATATCGTCAAATATTTAAAATATCAGCAAGAAAAACAATGAATTGGGATATTTCAAATAAATTGAAAATTCATTGTTCAGCCGCTTCTTGATGAGATTTTACGAAGTTAATAAATTCATAGTGGGTCTATAATTAACCCTGTTTCTGCTTATGTTTTGGATTTTCGCAGATAACCATAACTCTGCCTTTTCTCTTTATAATCTTACACTTTTCACATATAGGCTTAACTGATGGTTTAACTTTCATTACATTACCCTCCTTATGGTAAGAAAAAAAAATTTACATATATCATTTAACTCTTATATATTAATAATACCTTTTCCTCTAGTCAACGACCATATCAACAAAGGTATGTATTATTTAGCTCTCCAAGTAATTCTTCCCCTTGTGAGATCGTATGGTGATAATTCAAGAGTAACCTTATCTCCAGGAAGAATTCTTATAAAGTTCATCCTTAGTTTACCTGAAATGTGAGCAAGTACCTTATGTCCATTCTCCAATTCTACTTGAAACATTGCATTAGGTAATGACTCAACAACAGTTCCTTCAACCTCTATAACATCATCTTTTGCCAAACTAACACCTCCTCCAAAGGGTCGAAATATCTATATAAATTAAATATTAAAGCAGGTAATTATTCATCTGATTGAGATGAATTTTGTATATCTGCAATTGCCTTTCTAATATCGGCATTTGTAATTCTAATATCAGATGATATCTTCTGAACTATCGTTTCAATGACATCTTCCGTAATAACTAAGTGTTTGATTTTTTTCTTCTTTGGATTTTCAACTCTTCTAAGATCACCATCGCTAATATAAACATAATTCGCATCTATGATCTCTGTTACTATAAATACCTTTCCAACGTCTCGCCCTGCTTTCGAAATTACAACCTGTCCCAGGACTACATTCAAACTTAGTCACCTCAATAATCTAGATTTACAATCAAACCAATTATAAATTATACAACAAAATAAAAATAATAACAATAGCTTATTAAAAAACTTTTTAGAACTTTGTCAATATTAAAGGTCCATTATCAGTTATTGCTACTGTGTTTTCATAATGTGCTGATAGTGAACCGTCTATCGTAACAACTGTCCAGTTATTATCTAAAACTTTAACACCATAATCTCCAGCATTTATCATTGGTTCAACAGCAATTGTCATTCCTTTTTCTAATTTTATACCTCTGCGTTTTGTAACATAGTTTGGTATTTCAGGTGGTTCATGCATTTTTGCTCCGATACCATGGCCTACAAAATCTCTAACAACTGAAAACCCAGCATTTTCAGCACATTTTTGAATTTCTGCTGATATATCTCTGATGTGATTTCCAATTACCATTTGTTTTAGACCTTCATAAAAGCATTGCTTTGTCACATCAATTAATTTCTTAGCATCTTCAGATATATTTCCTACTGCAAAAGTCCGGGCAGCATCAGCATGATATCCATTATAATATACACCAACATCTATGCTAATAATATCGCCATCTTTTAGCATATTTAAACCTGGTATACCATGAACCACTTCTTCATTTACTGATGCACATATACTAGCAGGAAATGGTGGCACACCTGGTATCCCTACATCGTATCCCTTGAAAGATGGAATAGCATTTTTTTTAAGTATATGTTCTTCAGCAATTCTATTTAATTCCCTTGTTGTAACTCCAGGAACTGTGTTCTTCTTTATAATTTGAAGAGTTTCATATAGAATCTCTCCTGATTTTCTCATCTTATCAATTTCTGCCTGTGACTTTATAGTAAACATCGCTTAAATCCCCAATGCTTTCAAAACTCTTTCAGTAGTATCTTTAACTTCCTCTGCACCTTCAGCTACCACTAGCTTATTTGTCTTTTTATAATAGTCAATCAATGGCTGCGTTTGCTTATGATATGTTTCCAATCTATTTAAAACTGTTTCAGCCGAATCGTCTGCTCTTTGAATAACCTCTGAATTACAAGAATCGCAAATACCTTCAACCTTTGTTGGATTAAAAACTATATTGTATGTAGCACCGCAATTTGTACATACACGCCTTCCTGACATTCTAGTAATGATATCCTCATCCTTAACATCTATTAAGAGTGCTAAATCAATAGAAGTATTCATTTCACTTAAAACTTTATCCAAATATTCTGCCTGAGGAATTGTTCTTGGAAAACCATCCAATATATATCCTTTAGCACAATCATCATTTCCTAATCTGTCCTTTACAATCTCTACAGTAAGTTCATCAGGAACAAGTTCACCATTATCTAAATATTCTTTTACTTTCATACCCAATGGTGTATTTCCTTTTATATTTGCTCTAAAAATATCGCCAGTAGATATATGTGGTATTTCCAATTTCTCAGATATTATTTTTGCTTGTGTTCCCTTGCCTGCACCAGGCGCTCCTAATAGTATTATTTTCATATTTATGTCCACACCCCTTATTGGTAAAAAAGTACTAGCGTGGACTTGTTCCCCCCTTTGTTACTAAATTTTCTACTTTTATTCTAAAACTTTCTATCATCAATATTAAAATACCTAATACTAAGTTTAGGGTCTATGACGTATCATAAACCCCAAACAAATATAAATATAAACTTAAATTAACTACATTTTTAATTATTCTAAGAATCCCTTATAATGTCTAGTAAGCATTTGTGACTCAATCTGTCTAACAGTATCAAGTGCAACACCAACCAAAATCAATACGCTTGTTCCTGCAAACCATACACCTTGTATACCTGTAATAGCACCAATTATATATGGGAACAATGTAATTACTGCGAGGAAAAGTGCACCAAACCAAGTTATTCTATTTAGAACCTTTGCAATATAATCAGATGTTGGCTTACCAGGTCTGATACCAGGAATAAACCCACCGTTTTTCTTCATATTATTTGCCAGTTCAATTGGATTAAACTGAACATATGTGTAGAAGAAAGTAAATGCAACGATAAGTATGCCGTAGAAAATTGCATATGACCAATGTGATGGCCAATCTTTCATAAATACAAGAAATGCATTTGTTGAATTTGAACCAAAAAATCCAACTAAAGTAGATGGTAGCATCATAATAGACATAGCAAATATTATTGGAATAACACCAGCCCAGTTTACTTTAATAGGCAAATGAGTACTCTGGCCTCCGTATACCTTTCTGCCAACAACTCTTTTTGCATACTGTACTGGAATACGTCTCTCAGCTTGGTTAACCCAAACAACACAAGCGATTACAAGAACAAATACTAGAAGAATTGCAATAATACTAATTATTCCAATGAATCCAGTACCAAGATTTCCAATTTGGTAATTGTTGATGAGATATAAAACACCTGTTGGAGCAGATGAAACTATACCTGCGAAAATTAACATTGAAATACCATTACCAATACCATATTCTGTAATTTGCTCACCTAGCCACATTAAAAATGCAGTACCAGCAGTAAGTGTAAATGTAACTGTAATGAAGGATATAACGCTTAGTCCTGAAACAAGTGAAGATTTCAAACCAACTGTAATAGCTGTTGCCTGAAAAAATGCTAATATAACTGTCACATATCTAATCCATTGGCCAATCTTTTTCCTACCTTCTTCGCCTTCCTTTGACAATTGCTCAAGTTTTGGTATAGCAATAGTCAAAAGCTGCATTATAATAGAAGCATTAATGTATGGTGTAATACTCATTGCAAATATTGTTGCATTTTTAAAAGCACCACCACCGATAACATTAAGAAAATTAAATAGTTGACCTCCGCTGTTAATAAGGCTCTCAAATGCTGATGAATCAAGATATGGAACAGGAAGTCTTGAACCTAACCTAAAAATAATAAGCAAACCTATTGTAATAAGTAGTTTCTTTCTCAAATCAGGAATTTTCCAGGAATTCTTAAGTGTTTCCAACATACCACTCACGTTATACCACCTCGACCTTTCCTCCTACAGCTTCTATCTTTGCAATAGCTGTCTTCGTAAATTTAGCAGCCTGAACTGTTAATTTCTTATTTAACTCACCATTTCCTAATATAACTACTCCATCTATAATCTTCTTAGCAAGGCCTGATGATTTTAAAAGTTCTTCATTTACAACAGTACCATCTTCAAATATATTCAATTGAGAAATATTTACTTCAGTATACTTAGATGTAAACTCATAGTTATTAAATCCTCTTTTTGGTAATCTCATATATAGAGGCATTTGACCACCTTCAAAACCTGGTCTTACACCGCCACCAGCACGTGCATTTTGTCCTTTATGACCCTTGCCGCCTGTTTTACCATTACCACTGCCTATACCTCTACCTTTTCTATTAGGTAGCTTTTTTGATCCAGGAGCAGGCTGTAATTCAAATAATTTCATTGACTACACCTCCCTTATATTTCTTCTACACTTATAAGATGTGAAACTTTTTTTATCATACCTCTTATTTGAGGGTTATCATTTTGCTCAACAGAAGTATTGATTTTACCTAAACCAAGCGCTTTTACGGTTGCTTTTTGACTTGCAACAGCTTTATTTGTGCTTCGTTTTAAAGTTATCTTTAACTTAGCCATTAATGTTCCCCCTATCCTAGTATTTCTTCTGGATTTTTTCCGCGAAGTCTAGCAACCTCTTCAACAGTCTTTAACTGAGAAAGACCTTTGATAGTAGCATTAACCATATTGATAGGATTATTTGATCCCAATGACTTCGTTCTGATATCACGTATTCCTGCAAGTTCGAGTACCGCTCTAACAGGACCGCCAGCAATAACTCCTGTACCTTCTCCAGCTGGCTTTATCAATACTTTTCCTGCTCCAAATACTCCAATAGCTTCATGTGGTATTGTAGTATCAACTAATGGTACTTTGATAAGATTCTTTTTAGCATCTTCGATACCTTTACGGATAGCTTCAGGAATTTCTGCTGCTTTTCCCATACCGCTACCAACATATCCGTTTTCATCTCCAACAACAACAAGAGCGCTGAATCTGAAATTTCTACCACCTTTAACAACTTTTGTTACACGTCCTATATTTACAACTTTTTCTTTAAGTTCTCCTAAAGCGTTAGCATCAATTCGTTGCAATGTATTCCCCTCCTTCTCTTAGAAATCCAAACCTGCTTCACGAGCAGCATCTGCAAGTTCTTTAACTCTTCCATGATAGATATAACCGCCTCTATCAAACACTACCTTCTTTATACCCTTTTCAATAGCCTTAGAAGCTATTAATTTTCCAACCTCTTTAGCTGCTTCCTTGTTTCCACCGTTAGCAACTTTTCCTTTAATAGCTGAATCAAGGGTTGAAGCGGATACAAGAGTATTTCCAATTGTATCATCAATAATTTGAACATAGATATTGTTTAAACTTCTAAAAACGTTCATTCTTGGACGTTCTTGAGTTCCAGTGATCTTTTTGCGTACTCTAACGTGCTTTCTTTTTCTGATATCGTTCCTATTTGGTTTATTTATCATTTACTCTCATCTCCTTTCTACTTTTTACCCTTGCCGCCTGACTTACCTTCCTTACGTCTGATAACTTCAGTATCATATTTAATACCTTTACCCTTATATGGTTCAGGCAATCTCTTTCCACGAATCTTTGCTGCCCATTCACCGACAGCTTGCTTGTCAATACCTCTAACAACTATTTTGTTAGGTGCAGGTACTTCAGTTGTAATTCCATCTGGATCATCCATTTCAACTGGATGAGAGTATCCTAATGTTAATACTAGCTTCTTACCTTGCTTTTGAGCTCTGTAACCAACACCGTTTATTTCAAGATTCTTTTCGTATCCTTTAGTTACACCTTCTACCATATTGTTAACTAGAGTTCTAGTTAATCCATGAAGTGCCTTATGCATTTTTATATCTGAAGGTCTCTCAACTATTATTTGGTCACCTTCAATTTTAATAATCATATCTTTGTGGAACCCTTTTACTAATGTTCCTTTTGCTCCTTTTACAGTCAATACATTGTTACCATCTAGCTTAACATCTACACCCTTAGGAATAGCTACTGGTAACTTTCCTATTCTTGACATTTCAATTACCTCCAGTTCTTAAAATTATGAGCAAATAATTGCCCTTTTCAGACCTTTTTCATCGGGCTACTATAAATAAAATAGCCTGTGACTGGCAAACAGCCAGGAAAAACACAAAGTGTTTTTCCCGACGAATTTTACGAAGTAAAATTCGTCTTTTACCAAACGAATGCTAGTACCTCTCCGCCTACGCCTTCAACTCTAGCTTTCTTGTCAGTCATTATTCCCTTTGAAGTTGAAATTATAGCTATTCCGAGACCACCTAATACCTTAGGTAATTCTTCCTTACCAGCATATACTCTCAAACCAGGTTTGCTTATTCTCTTTATTCCAGTAATAACATTTTGTTTGTTATTTGTATACTTTAAGTTAACTCTAATAATACCTTGCTTACCATCATTAACTTCTTCAAAATTCTTTATATAACCTTCTTCCAGCAATATAGTTGCTATTGACCTTTTAAGGTTGGAAGCGGGTATATCAACTGATTCATGTTTAGCAGAACCTGCATTTCTAATTCTGGTTAACATATCAGCGATTGCATCAGTGATTTGCATATGTTTAACCTCCTTCCAAAGACTATTACCAGCTTGCCTTCTTAACGCCAGGTATTTGACCCTTGTACGCCAACTCTCTAAAGCACAAACGGCAAATTCCAAATTTTCTAATGTATGCATGTGGTCTTCCACATAATTTACATCTATTGTAACCTCTAGTACTAAACTTAGGTGTACGCTGTTGCTTTACTATCATAGACTTCTTTGCCATGCCTTAAATCCCTCCTTAATTCTGGCTGAATGGCATACCAAGTAATTTTAAAAGCTCTCTTGCTTCTTCATCACTCTTTGCCGTCGTTACAAAAACTATATCCATTCCTCTAACTTTATCAACCTTATCATATTCAATTTCAGGGAATATAAGCTGTTCTTTAATTCCTAATGAGTAATTACCTCTTCCATCAAATGAATTATTTGAAACACCTCTAAAGTCTCTTACTCTAGGTATAGCAACATTGAAGAGTTTATCCACAAACTCATACATTCTTTCTCCTCTTAATGTTACCTTGCAACCAATATTCATTCCTTGTCTTAACTTAAACGCTGCAACTGACTTCTTAGCCTTAGTTACAACTGGCTTTTGTCCTGCAATTAGCGTCATATCATTAACAGCTGAATCCATAGCTTTAGGATTATCCTTAACTTCACCAACGCCCATGTTAAGAACTACTTTTTCAAGCTTTGGTATCTGCATGCAACTACTATATTTAAACTTTGTCTGCAAAGCTGGAACCACTTCAGATTTATATTTATCTTTTAACCTTGCCACTCACGTTACCTCCTTCCAGTAGAACTATTATACTTCCTTTTTATTTAAAACTACTTCAATTATTTCATTACATTTCTTACAAGTTCTTGCCTTCTCACCATTATCAAGAATTGTCTTAGCAACCTTTGTAGGCTTACCACATTTATTACAAATCAACATTAGATTTGAGCTATGAACAGGCGCTTCCTGATGAACAATTCCACCTTGTTGATATCTTCCTCTAGGCTTTTTATGTTTTGTTGCCATGTTAACGCCTTCAACAATAACTTGATTAGTAGAAGGATTTACGCTTAATACTTTGCCCTTTTTACCTCTATCCTTACCTGAAAGAACAAGTACTGTATCTTCACTTTTTATATGAACTTTGTTAGCCAATTAAGCCGCCTCCTTCCTTACAATACTTCTGGTGCTAGAGAAACAATCTTCATAAATTCTTTATCTCTTAATTCTCTCGCAACAGGTCCAAATATACGCGTTCCTCTTGGGGTTTTATCATCTTTAATTATTACTGCAGCGTTTTCATCAAACTTGATGTATGAGCCATCTGCTCTTCTAACACCTCTTTTTGAACGCACAATAACACACTTAACTACGTCACCCTTCTTTACAACACCGCCGGGTGTTGCATTTTTAACTGAAGCAACTATTACATCACCGATATTAGCATACTTTCTCCAAGAACCACCAAGAACTTTAATACACATAAGTTCTTTAGCTCCAGTATTATCAGCTACTTTCATTCTAGACTGAACTTGAATCATGATGGTACCTCCTTCCAATATTTCTGCTCATGCAGACACAAAAATCTTATTGTGCCTTTTCAACGATTTCAACAAGTCTCCATCTCTTCTCTTTACTTAATGGTCTTGTTTCCATAACTTTAACTTTATCGCCTATATTACATGCATTTTCTTCATCATGTGCTTTTAGCTTATAAGTTCTCTTAATTATCTTTCCGTATAACGGATGCTTTACACTAGTTTCAACAGCAACAACAATAGTCTTATCCATTTTATTGCTGACTACTTTTCCAACCCTAGTCTTTCTTAGCGCTCTTTCTACCAAGTGGAATTACCTCCTTCCGAATACTTACATACTTCTATGGTTAAGGTTTTTCAATAGTTCTTAGCAATCTGATTAAAAATTACTTTTCGGCACCACTAAGCTCTTTTTCCCTTATAATTGTCTTAACTTTAGCTATGGATTTTTTTACATCCTTTAGCTTCATTGGGTTTTCAAGCTGATTTGTAGCAAGCTGAAATCTAAGCTTGAAGAGTTCAGACTTTAAATCTAACAATTCTTTATTTAACTCTAACATATTTTTTTCTCTGATTTCACTAGCTTTCATTTGCTTCACCACCCATTTCTACCTCACGGGTTACAAATTTACATTTTACCGGAAGTTTATGCATAGCAAGTCTTAATGCTTCTCTTGCAGTATCTTCTGGTACTCCCGCGATTTCAAATAATACTCTACCTGGTTTAACTACTGCTACCCAGTACTCAGGTGAACCTTTACCGCTACCCATACGAGTCTCAGCAGGTTTTTTTGTTACTGGCTTATCTGGGAATATCTTAATCCAAACCTTACCACCACGCTTAATATAACGAGTCATCGCTATTCTGGCAGCCTCAATTTGATTACTTGTAATCCAAGCAGGTTCTGTAGCTTGAATGCCGTATTCACCATTTGATACAACATTACCTCTGGTTGCTTTACCAGTCATTTTGCCTCTGTGAACCCTTCTACGTTTTACTCTTTTGGGCATTAACATTATTTAACTCCTCCTTCCGCTTTTGTCTCTTTCTTAACAGCTGGAAGAACTTCTCCTTTATATATCCATACCTTTACGCCAATTTTTCCATATGTTGTATTTGCTTCTGCAAAACCATAGTCTATATCAGCACGAAGTGTTTGAAGTGGAATAGTTCCTTCATGATAATGCTCAGTTCTTGCAATTTCAGCACCACCAAGTCTACCAGCGCATGAAGTTTTTATACCTTTAGCACCAGCTTTCATTGTTCTTGACATACATTGCTTCATAGCTCTTCTAAATGAAATACGTTTTTCAAGCTGTGATGCAATATTTTCTGCAACAAGCTGAGCATCGCTATCAGGAGATTTAATCTCTGTAATATTTATTAGAACGCTTTTGCCTGTTAACTTTTCTACATCTTTTCTTAAATCTTCAATGCCTTGTCCACCCTTACCAATTACAAGACCTGGTTTTGCTGTATTAACATTTATTTTAACTTTATTAGCAGCACGATCAATTTCAATTCTTGATATACCTGATGCATAAAGTTTCTTCTTTATAAAATCTCTGATTGCAACATCTTCAACGAGATAACTACTAAATGTTTTCTTATTTGCATACCATTTAGTATCCCAATCTTTAATTACCCCGATTCTGAATCCATGTGGATTTACTTTCTGGCCCATTATCTAACCTCCTTTTCACTTATTGTCTTTCTTTTACAACTAGTGTAATGTGACTTGTTCTTTTCAGAATTTTAAATGCTCTACCTTGAGCACGTGGCTGGATTCTCTTTAATGTAGGTCCTTGTGTTGCGTATGCTTCTGCAACAAATAAATCATCATAATTTAAATTATTATTGTTTACTGCATTAGCCTCTGCTGATTTAAGAACCTTATATAAAACCTCCGCAGCAGCTTTTGGAGTAAATCTAAGAATTGCATATGCCTCATCAAGACCTTTATTTTTTATTAAATCCAATACTATTTTTACTTTTCTAGATGATATACGTGCATATTTTAATACTGCTCTACCTTCATTCTTACCAATACCAAGTACTTTTCTTTCTTTCTTTGTAAGAAGTGCAGGCTTATTTGACTTTCTGTGTTTAGCATTTTGTTCAGCTAATATTTGCTCTTTATTTTTTAATAGCTCCTCTTTGGACAAAACCTTTTTCTCCAACTGAATAGCCTCCTTTCAGTTCTAATCTTAGACTTATAATCTCGGTGTTGGAATAACTAACTTCAATTATCTTAGTGAAGTTGACTTTTCATTACCACCGTGTCCCTTATATGTTCTAGTCGGTGCGAATTCACCAAGCTTGTGACCAACCATTTCTTCTGTCAAAAACACTGGTACATGCTTCTTTCCATCATGAACAGCAATTGTATGTCCGACCATTTGAGGGAATATAGTTGAAGCTCTTGACCAAGTCTTAATAACTTTCTTTTCATTAGCCTTATTCATTTCTTCAATCTTTTTCATCAATGAATCTAACACGTAAGGTCCTTTTTTTACTGATCTACTCATATTCTTAATCCTCCCTTCGCCAGCATCTCTAGGATTTGGCGGAGCGGCTATACCGCTCTCACTTCATAGCTACTAATGCCCATCCCTTTATATTACTTTTGATTTCTCTTCTTAATAATAAACTTATCTGAACTGTTCTTCTTCTTTCTTGTCTTGTAGCCAAGAGTTGGTTTACCCCAAGGTGTAACTGGACTTGGTCTACCGATAGGTGATTTACCTTCACCACCACCATGAGGGTGATCACATGGGTTCATAACAACACCACGTACAGTAGGTCTTATTCCCATCCATCTCTTTCTACCAGCTTTACCAACCTTTATATTTTCATGTTCAATATTTCCAACCTGTCCGATAGTCGCTTTACAATTAATTCTAATCATACGAACTTCGCCAGATGGTAGTCTTACTTGAGCATAATCTCCTTCTTTAGCCATAAGCTGTGCAGAGTTACCTGCTGATCTTACTAGCTGTCCGCCTTTTCCTGGTTTAAGTTCAATGTTATGAATCAATGAACCAACAGGAATATTTGATAATGGAAGTGCATTACCAGGCTTGATATCAGCTGATTCGCCTGATTCTATTATATCGCCTATACTTAATCCTACTGGTGCAAGGATATATCTCTTTTCACCATCTATATAGTTAAGAAGTGCAATATTTGCAGTCCTATTAGGATCATATTCTATTGTTGCAACTTTTGCCTTGATACCATCTTTATCTCTTTTAAAATCTATAACTCTATATTTTTGTCTATTACCGCCGCCTTGGTGACGAACAGTAATCCTACCAAATGAGTTTCTTCCCCCGTTTTTACTTTTAGGCTGTAATAATGATTTTTCAGGTTCAACTTTTGAAAGTTCTGAATAATCAAGTGATGTCATAAACCTTCTCGCTGGGGTTGTAGGACTATACTTTTTTACTGCCATCTCTTCTCACTCCTTTATAACTTAAATCTTTTACTGAGCAACGCCAAATTCTTCTATGCTAGTCTTATATTTCTTAGCATTTGATACTGTCTTTCCACCCTTAGTTAAGTATTCTACTGGCTTTGGATTAGTATCTATTTTAACGATGGCTTTTTTCCAAGCTGGACGTGGTCCTACATGAACACCTGTGCGCTTGATTTTACCATCCATATTAATTGTATTTACTTGAATTACTTTAACATTAAAAAGTGCTTCAACCGCTTTTCTGATTTCGGTCTTTGTTGACTTAACATCAACTATAAAAGTGTACTTTCCAGAAGCGATTTCCATATTACTCTTTTCTGTAATATATGGCTTAAGAATAATGTCCTGTGGTAATCTCATTATGCGTACACCTCCTCAACCTTTTCAACAACATCCTTTGTTATAATGAATTTGTCATACTTCAATATATCAAATACATTGATAGTATTTACAAATGCTGTCTTAACTCCAGGAATATTTCTTGCAGACTTAATAACATTTTCATTGCCTGAATCAATTACAATTAACGCAGTTGAATCAACTTTTAGGTTATTAAGAACGCCTACCATTGATTTTGTCTTGATTGCATCTAATGCTAAGGAATCAAGTACAAATATTTCATTTTCTACCACCTTAGATGTCAATGCTGATTTTAATGCAATACGCTTTAATTTCTTAGGAAGAGTATATTTGTAGCTGCGTGGCTTAGGTCCTAATACTATACCACCTTTAATCCACTGAGCTGAACGGATACTTCCTTGTCTTGCACGACCAGTTCCCTTTTGTCTCCACGGCTTTTTACCGCCACCTCTAACTTCACTCTTGGTTTTAGTAGACTGAGTTCCCTGTCTTCTATTTGCTAACTGATTAACTACTACAGTGTGAAGTGCTAAATCATTTATTTCTACGCCAAAAACATTATCACTAAGTTGATAATCTCCAACTACTTCACCCTTCATGTTATATAAATCAACCTTTGGCATGTGTTACGTCCTCCCTTCAACGTTATTATTTACCGGACTTAACCGTATTTTTAATAACAAGCAAACCACCTTTTGGTCCTGGAACAGCTCCCTTAATTAACATAAGGTTTCTCTCTGCATCAACTCTAACAACTTCAAGATTTTGAACTGTTATTTTATCCATACCCATATGTCCTGGCATTCTCTTACCTCTAATAACTCTACCTGGTGTTGTACCAGAACCCAATGAACCAGTTCTTCTGTGATACATAGAACCGTGAGTTTCTGGACCTCTGCTTTGTCCAAATCTTTTAATAACACCTGCAAATCCTTTACCTTTAGAGATACCAGTTACGTCTATTTTATCTCCAGACTGGAACATATCTTCAACTTTAATTTCCTGTCCAACCTCGTAACCTGAAACATCTTCAAATTTAAACTCTTTAAGATATTTCATTGGAGCAAGTTTGAACTTTGTAAATTGACCTAATTTTGGTTTACTTAGCTTCTTTTCCTGAACTTTTAAATATCCAACCTTTATTGCATCATACCCATCAGTCTCAACTGTTTTCTTTTGAACAACAGTTATTGGTCCTGCTTCGATAACTGTTACTGGTATAACCAATCCTTTTTCGTCAAATATCTGAGTCATTCCTATTTTCTTACCAATAATTGCTTTTTTCATATAAATTACCTCCTATGGTTATTGGTTCATATATCTGCGTGTAATGTATTCACGCTATGAACATGACCTTTTGCTCTAGCAAAATAGAATTATAGAGTTTATAACTTAATCTCTATATCTACGCCAGCTGGAAGATCCAGTCTCATTAATGCGTCAACAGTTTTTGGCGTTGGAAGAAGGATATCAATCAATCTCTTATGAGTTCTCATTTCGAACTGTTCTCTAGAGTCCTTATATTTGTGTGGAGCTCTTAAGATTGTTATTATTTCTTTTTCAGTAGGAAGTGGAACTGGTCCTGAAACTCTAGCTCCTGTCCTTTTAGCAGTTTCAACAATCTTTTCAGCCGACTGATCTAACACCTGATGATCGAACGCTTTTAATCTGATACGTATTTTCTGTTTGTTTGACATACATATACCTCCTCGTACGTTGTATTTGGTTACGTACAACAAGTATTGCTCTGTACACTACGCCGGGTGTTTCATAACGTTTTATATAAAAACCCAGGATCGTTCTTATCCTAATGGACAAACTTAACCTGGGCATTTAAAGCGATTATATTACACAGCATGATATAACGCAAAATGTACAGTGACTTGTCGCCCGGTTTCTTGAATCGGACATTCTCAGCAGAAGTTACCTATTTCTATGAATAGCAATCTCCTACGTCATCGTATGCCTTCGCCACAACATTCAATATTTTACTACATTTTTTATTCTTTTGCAAGCCTTATTTTTATTTTATTTAAAATAAAGTAAGTCTTTTATAAATAAAAACAGAGTTTCAAGCTATGAACTTGAAACTCTGATATAATTCTGGCAGAGACTTACTTTCCCAGGCCGTCGCCAGCCAAGTATTATCAGCACTGAGATGCTTAACTTCCGTGTTCGGTATGGGAACGGGTGTGTCCATCTCGTCATATCCACCAGAAACTTTATCTCTTCTTAAAGTTTTACTCCTCGAAGAGTTTTTGACTTAATTTTTTACTGCTATTCATTAAATGTACCTTTACTGCTTTTGTATGTTAATACATTTCATATACTCTGTCAAGCATATTTTGTACATTCAGAACTAAATAATGTTATCGATTGAAGATGTACTTTCCTCATTTCTAGATTAAAACGACCTACTCTTGAATACCTGTTGGAAACTTTTGTTCCTCTTCTTTGGGTCAAACCCTCGACCTATTAGTATCAATCAGCTAAATACATTACTGTACTTACACTCTTGACCTATCAACCATGTAGTCTACATGGGGTCTTACCTATTGCTAGTGGGATATCTCATCTTGAGGTGGGTTTCACGCTTAGATGCCTTCAGCGTTTATCCCTTCCGAACTTGGCTACCCAGCTGTGCCATTGGTATGACAACTGGTGCACTAGAGGTTCGTCCATCCCGGTCCTCTCGTACTAAGGACAGATCCTCTCAAATATCCTGCGCCCGCGGCAGATAGGGACCGAACTGTCTCACGACGTTCTGAACCCAGCTCGCGTACCGCTTTAATTGGCGAACAGCCAAACCCTTGGAACCTGCTACAGCTCCAGGATGCGATGAGCCGACATCGAGGTGCCAAACCTCCCCGTCGATGTGGACTCTTGGGGGAGATAAGCCTGTTATCCCCAGGGTAGCTTTTATCCGTTGAGCGATGGCAATTCCACTTTCATACCACCGGATCACTAAGTCCTACTTTCGTATCTGCTCGAGTTGTAGCTCTCGCAGTCAGGCTACCTTATGCCTTTGCACTCGATGCGCGATTTCCAACCGCGCTGAGGTAACCTTTGAACGCCTCCGTTACTCTTTAGGAGGCGACCGCCCCAGTCAAACTGCCCACCTGACAGTGTCCCAGTACCAGTTTATGGTACCTGGTTAGAGTTCCAGTACTTTTAGAGTGGTATCCCAACGTCGACTCCATAATGGCTGGCGCCACTACTTCTCAGTCTCCCACCTATCCTGTACAAAAAATACCGAAACCCAATATCAAGCTACAGTGAAGCTCCATGGGGTCTTTCCGTCTAGCCGCGGGTAACTTGCATCTTCACAAGTACTACAATTTCGCCGGGTACGTTGTTGAGACAGTGCCCAAGTCATTACGCCATTCGTGCGGGTCAGAACTTACCTGACAAGGAATTTCGCTACCTTAGGACCGTTATAGTTACGGCCGCCGTTTACTGGGGCTTAAGTTCATGCCTTCGCTTGCGCTAAGCAATTCCCGTAACCTTCCAGCACCGGGCAGGCGTCAGCCCCTATACTTCATCTTTCGATTTAGCAGAGACCTGTGTTTTTGATAAACAGTTGCTTGGGCCTATTCTCTGCGACCACTATCTCTAGTGGCACCCCTTATCGCTAACTTACGGGGTCAATTTGCCGAGTTCCTTAACAACGCTTCTCCCGCTCGTCTTAGGATTCTCTCCTCACCTACCTGTGTCGGTTTGCGGTACTGGTACCTTTATTCTGGATAGTGGATTTTCTCGTCAGTGTGGAATCGGTCACTTCGGTACTTATTTTCCCTCCGCATCACGCCTTCGAAACATCTAGCGGATTTGCCTACTAGACTATCTACCTCGCTTGCGCATACTTTTCCAGCTGTATGCTTGACTTATCCTCCTGCGTCCCCACCTCTCTCATAACGAATAACGGTAGTACAGGAATTTCAACCTGTTGTCCATCACTTACGCCTTTCGGCCTCAGCTTAGGTCCAGACTTACCCTGGGCGGACGAACCTTCCCCAGGAAACCTTAGGCTTTCGACGGTAAAGATTCTCACTTTACTCTCGCTACTTATTCCGGCATTCTCACTACTGCTTCGTCCACACGTCCTTCCGGTCGTGCTTCAACCTACAACAGTAAGCTCCCCTACCACCCTCGTGTGCTCCATGCTATACCCGGTATACACTTTAGCCTTAAAACCATTTTACGAAAACCTCTGAATTATTCTTAATGGTCGGTTTTCGTGAAATGTTTTTAATCCATTTCTTCTGGGTATACCATGGAACACACGCTGATCCATAGCTTCGGTATACAGTTTAGCCCCGGACATTTTCGGCGCAGGCTCACTCGACTAGTGAGCTATTACGCACTCTTTGAATGAGTGGCTGCTTCTAAGCCAACATCCTAGTTGTCTTAGCAAACCCACATCCTTTTCCACTTAACTGTAATTTGGGGACCTTAGCTGATGGTCTGGGCTGTTTCCCTTTTGA